>NZ_JAWOUQ010000001.1:488381-1095478 GCF_033339475.1 Vibrio sp. 2304
CTGTTTTAGCTTTTCTTCTACAACCGATAGGTTTTTCTTCGCGGCTTCAAAGTTAGGCTTTTCCTCTAGCAGCTTTTTATACAAATCAGCCGCATCTTCTAATTGACCATTTTGAGCGAGCGAGTTGGCGAGGTTATAGCGGCCGTTAAGGGAGGCATCATGAGAAAATGCTTTGATAGCGGCTTCGTAGTCACCTTTTTGATAACTGGCGGCTCCTTTCCAGCTTGGGTTTGTAAATAGGTTTTGCGCCTGTTCATACTCACCTTGCTTGTAGAGTTCCGCTCCTTGTTGGTCGGCATTTAAGAACGGATTAGCTTCTGCATGCGGTGTCCACGTTACTGGGACTACAGTCGCAACTACCATCCAAATCAGGCCGCGTCGAAACAGTAAAGCCGCAGGAAGAAGTAACAACGGCAGTAACCAAAAGCCACTGTTGAGACGAGAATCAGTTTTAACTTCTTCGCTTTGGGTCGCAGAAAGCTGGCTACCAATGTTATTGGTAAAGGCCGCGATGTTTTCAACATCACGGTTGGTGTGTTGAATAGGAACAAATAGGCCACCAGTCTTATTCGCTAGCGTTTGTAGATTTTTCAGATTTGTTTTCGCTACGACGGTTGTGCCTTGTGCAGTTTTTAGCAGAGAGCCATCGGGCAGCGCGATAGGCGCACCGTTAGGAGTCCCGACGGCAAGAACAGAAATGCGAAACTTTGTACCTTGGACTAAATCTAACGCGCGAGACAGCTCTGACATATCAAGATCATCCGCTAACACGATGATATCGCCTTGTTGCGTGCCTGCTTGAGAAAACTGATTGATCGCCAGTTCAATCGCGGCAGGCAGGTTTGCCCCTTGAAAAGGCATCAGCTCTGGTGACAAATTTTCGATAATGCCAGCAAGCGTACTGGAATCAGTTGTCAGTGGACTTAAGTTATAGGCATCGCCAGCGTAAGCAATAAGTCCAGTGGCTCCCTCTTTCCATTTAGGCAGCAAATCGAGCGCCTTATAACGTGTTTGTGCTAGCCGATTGGGTTTGATGTCTGTAGCAAACATAGAGCGAGACATATCAAGCACCAAGATACGACTTTGGTTTAACTCAAAGCTTGGTCGAGCGTTAGACTGCCAGCTTGGCCCCGCTAATGAAATGCAAGTTATTGCCCAAGCTAAACCCCATAGAGTGAAGTAATGCTTAGACTGCGTGTTTTGTCCGAGCATCCGCGCTAGGTGAGGGGCAATCAGTGTGGACTTTTGGGCTCTAAATTTGTGATTAAGCAAGAGTGCGATAGGGAGCACGATGAGCCCCAAAAGCCAATAAGGATTGAGGAAAATAAACTCAGCCATGTTTTCTCCTTAATAGGAATAACAATACCGATAATACAAATGCAGCGCTTAATGGATATGGAAACCATTCAGACTGTGGGCGCCAAGTTTGTGTGTCGCTAGATACGGGTTCTAGCTGGTTGATGGTGTCATAAATCTTTTCGAGCTCTTCTGTATCTCGCGCTCGAAAATATTGTCCACCTGTCACCTCTGCCACTTTAGTCAGTGTTTGTTCATCTAAGTCGGCTGCGGTGTTGACTTTGCGAGTCATGAAAAACTCTTTCACCATCATTTCACCAGCGCCCACGCCCACGGTGTAAATAGTGGCGTTGTATTTTTTCGCAATTTTCGCTGCTTCTAGCGGCTCGAGCACCCCTGCAGTATTGCTGCCGTCACTGAGCAAAATCATGACTCGTTGGGGAGCATCACTGTCTACAAAGGTTTTTGTGCCTAAACCAATACCATCACCAATGGCGGTTCGTTGACCAACCAAACCGATGACGGTTTGATTAATCTGTTGCATGACGCTTTTTCGGTCTGCAGTGAGTGGTGTTTGCAAATAAGCATGGTCGCCAAACAAAACAACTCCGAGACGGTCACCTTTTCTCTTTGCTACGAAATCAGACAGAACTTTTTTGACTGCTGTGAGGCGATCGATATATTCGCCGTTGAGTTCCATGTCTTCCTGCTGCATCGAACCGGACAGATCGACGACTAACATCAAGTCCCGATACTTGGGTTGGAATTCAACGGGATCGCCAAACCAAACTGGACGCGCACAAGCGACGACAAGAAGGCCCCAGATCGCGATTGAAAGTGCTTTTTGCAGCGCTTGCTTAGGCTTGCTGCGATTCTCATTGGTTGGTAAGTACGCCAATTTGATCTCGGCTTGTTGAGATTCTTGTGGCAGGAACTTGTATACCAGCCATGGGATGGGCAAAAAAAACAGTGCCCACCACCAGACAAATTCAATGTTTAGCCATTGGGCAAGATCGGTTATGAGTGTTTGCTCAGTCACGGTTATTTGCCTTTTTCTTTGGTGGCAAAGCGTAGGTTATCCAAAAGACACAATCGTCTACCAAGCTTTGATGCTGCCCTTGGGAAGAATTCTGATACAACGCTTCTTGCCACTGATGTTGTTTGTCTACGAATCGACTTTCTTTGGTATGGCTATCGAGAAATTCATACCAAGCGATTCCGGTTAATGGTGCGATCTCTTCACGCGGAAAGTAACTCAATGCTGCCTGGCGCAATATTTCCAGAGCAGAAGAGGGGGTATGAGGCGCGGTAGGTTGAGTTAAAAGTGTTAATGCTGTCTTTTTTGCGCGTAAGTGTTTTTTACGCCATCTCACATAAAGACAAATGCCGAAAACGAAGAGCAAGGTGGCTGCAAGCACCACCCACCATCCCCAAGCGAGCGGAAACCAATCCGGTGCGTTTGGCAAAATCAAAGGTTCAAGGTTTAGGCTTTGGTTGTTTGTTGTCATTATTATTACTGCTTAATAAATACTGCTTGTCAGTTTGTTAGCTTAATTGTGAAATTAAGGGCCAGCCACTTGATAGCGTGTTAAATGGAATTGCTATTGAATGGCATTGCTGCTTAATGGTTTCTTGATGTTGGGTAAAGTGGCTTTCGAGTTCTCTTCGTTGTCCTTTAGAGCCAAAGTTAAACCATTGACTATGCTGCCCATCCGAAGCTTTCACTTGACCTCTAAAGTCTGTTTCGCCTCTTTCTAACGGATCATAAAACTGAACGGCCCTTACGCTATTGTGTTGTTTGAGTCGACGTAGTTGTGCCAGTTCCGTTGGTGTTACGTGGGCAAAGTCACTGAGCATAATCAATTCGCTGCCTTTTGGGGTGAGCGTATGAAGTGTCTCCAATACTTGTGTATACGGCAGTGTACGAGTGTCGTTGCTTGCAGTACGAGTTACTTGCGCATTATGTATGTCGACTATGGCGTTAAGAATCCGCAGCCCTTGTCTTTGTAAAGAAGAGGGGCGAAATTCAAGACATTGATGTCCGTCATCAATCACTGCGCCGATGCGATCTTTTTTAGCTAGAGTTAGCCAAATTAGAACACTGGCAAAGTGGGCCAATTGAACGGATTTGAGTACATACTTAGATCCAAAATGTAGACTAGAACTTAGATCAAGATAAAGAATGACCGCTTGCTCTTTATCTTCTGCAAACAACTTCGTATGTGCTTTACCGGTCCTAGCGGTGACTCGCCAATCAATGCTGCGAATATCGTCGCCAGGTTGATATTGGCGCACCTCCATAAAATCCATACCTCGCCCTTTTTGGCGACTGGTATGGTTACCACTCATCTGCGACCAGAGACTCTGTGCTGGTGGTAACCAACGTACAGATTGAGTGCGATATTGGAGCAGCTCTTCAAGGGTTAATGTCACCCCATTCGCATGAGGTGGTAATGAATGTGTAGCGGACATATCACTCACCTGTTTATGCACTGCCAACAAGGTTTAGCAGTTTATCGATGACCTGGTTTGCCGTAATGCCTTCCGCTTGAGCGTGGTAACTCAATAATAAACGGTGGCGCAGTACCGGATAAGCCATGGTTTGAACATCTTCCGGAGAGACAAAATCACGACCAGCAAGCCAAGCGTGCGCACGTGCACAGCGATCAAGAGCGATGGTGGCACGCGGACTCACACCCATTGACAACCACTTGTCCAACTCAGTGTCATATTCGTTGGCTTGACGTGTCGCCATAACTAAACGGACGATGTACTGCTCTATCGTTTCCGCCATATGAATATCCAACACTTCTTTACGTGCAGTGAATATATCTTGTTGGCTTAACATTGGGCGTTCAACCTTTACTTCGCCCTTTGCTTCTCCGCGGTTAATACGCAAGATAGATAGCTCATGCTCTGCATCTGGGTATTCCACTTCTAAATGCAATAAAAAGCGGTCTAGCTGCGCTTCAGGAAGGGGGTAGGTCCCTTCTTGCTCTATCGGGTTTTGAGTTGCCATAACCAAAAACAACTCTGGCAGCGGGTAGGTATGACGACCTGCTGTGACTTGTTTCTCTGCCATTGCTTCAAGCATTGCCGCTTGTACTTTGGCCGGTGCACGGTTTATCTCATCCGCAAGAATAAGCGAGTTGAAGATAGGACCTGACTGGAAAGTGAATTCTCCGGTTTCTGGACGGAAGATATCGGTGCCGGTTAAATCGGCTGGCAGCAAGTCAGGGGTGAACTGAATTCGGTGGAAGTCGCCTTCAACACAGTCTGAGAGTGATTTTACTGCACGGGTTTTTGCTAACCCAGGAGGGCCTTCAACTAAAATATGCCCATCCGCAAGAAGCGCAACAAGCAGTTGCTTTACCAGATCTTGCTGTCCGATGATCTGCGACTCTAAGTATTGCTGAAGAGTTTCGAAGTTAGATTTATGCATGCTTTGGACTCTCGGTATCCATGTGATTTTCGTGTTGAGTATTGGTCATTTTCCATGTGAAAAAAGTTCCAATGCTCTATTGCAATTTATCTTTTCAATATTGGGACGCTACAGAGAATTGCAAGTACGTGCTATCTCTGAAAGTGCTTATTTGACAGTGTGTTACATTTATTTTTCATAATATAATGAGAAATGCCTCTAGTTTTGTACATATGAGCCGATAAAGATTCCGTGGTGTGCGTGTCATGAGATATGCACCTGATTCCCCTTGTGGGGCCAATAACAAGTGATTCTTTTAAAAGGTCCGAATATGTTGAAACTTCATTCCTTGAGCATCAAACAGAAGGTTGTACTTGGCATTACGTTTGCTGTTCTAGCATCAACAATCATTGTTGGTGTTATGGCTCAGCGTCATGCGAGAGATGTATTGAGCCATCGTCTTATTGACATCGAGCTACCTGCGATGTTGCAGCAAATCAATACCGAAATTGACCGCGAAGTTGTCGAAATGCAACAAGCGGCAAAACAGCTGGCTACAAACGAATTTATTGTTGAAGCCCTATCTAATACAGACCGTGATCCGTCAGTAGAAGTTCAGTTGGTTCAGCAGCTCAATAACGTTAAATCACAGTATGGTCTTAATGATGCGTCGGTAGCGAATCGTCAAACGGCATATTACTGGAATCAAAACGGATTCTTACGTCAACTTAACCGAACGCAAGATGCTTGGTTCTTTGGATTTACGTCGTCTGGTCAAGAAACGTCCGTGAGTGTGTTCCAAGAGGCAAATGGCGAAGTGAAAATGTTTGCCAATTTCCAAGATCTTAATGGTACATCAATGTCAGGTCTCTCTAAATCTATGGGAGACATGGTTGCTTTGCTCAATGGGTTTAAAATTGAAGATACGGGTTACGTGTTCCTCACTAATGAACAAGGCCAGATTCAAATACACCGCCAACAAGGTAAGAACCAAACTTCTATCACTAAACTATTTGGTAGTGACGCAAGTGCGCTGTTGAACAAAAATAGCTTCAACCTAATTAATGTGGAGTTTGAAGGGCAGGATACTTTTGTTTCTAGTTTGTATGTTCCTTCAATGAACTGGTTTGTTATTGGCGTGGTTCCCGTTGATGAAGTATTCGCAGACCTGAATGCGACAGCTAAAAAAATGCTGTTTACGACCATCATTGTTGCCGTTGTATTCATCCTCATGGGCGTATGGTTGGCAAACAGCATTACGAAACCAATCCGACTGATTGCCGATCGTTTTACCGACCTTGGGCAAGGTGAAGGCGATTTGGCGCAGCGTATTGAAATTAAGGGTAATGATGAAATTGCTCAGCTTTCAAAAGGCTTTAATGGATTTATTGAGAAGATTCATGCCACGATGAAAGAGGTTGCTTTAACCAGTGGCTCATTAAGTCAAGCGGCAGAAAGTGTGTCAACGAAAGCAACATCCACACACGACAACAGCCAAGAGCAGCGTGATCAAACCATTCAAGTAGTTGCAGCTATCAACCAAATGGGTGCGACCATCAGTGAAATTGCATCGAACGCTGCTACCGCTGCTGATACGGCAAATCAGGCTTCAGATAACACTCAAACTGGTCGAGAAGTTGTGATGAAAGCAAAAGAGGTGATCAGCCGCCTAGCCGATGATGTTGAAACAACCAATATTGTTGTTACGCAGTTGGCATCGACAACCAAAGATATTGGCTCGATTCTGGGTGTAATTCGTGACATCTCTGAACAAACGAATTTACTTGCGCTAAACGCTGCAATTGAAGCTGCTCGTGCTGGTGAGCAGGGACGTGGTTTTGCGGTTGTTGCTGATGAGGTAAGAAACCTAGCTTCACGCACGGCCGATTCTACAGAAGAGATTCAGCGCATGATCAATCAGCTTCAAAGTGACGCACAAGACGCGGTAAGTGCTATGGAAGCGGGCAAAGCGGTCACCATAGAAGGGGTTACTTCTACCGATGAAGCAGTCGAGGTATTAATCAGTATTTCTGAACGAATCACCGACATCTCTGATCGTAATACACAAGTTGCAACGGCGACGGAAGAGCAATCCACGGTGGTGCATACCATTAATCAAAATATCGAAGAAATCAACGCGATAAATGAAATGACAACCGCGACAGCAGAAGAGTTGGCGGATGCAAGTCGCGATCTTCAAGCGCTCTCTTCTCGTTTAGACAAGATGGTTGGTAGCTTCAAGTTATAGAGTTGGATAGAATAGGCGAAGTTTAAAAGTTCAATCATTAATTTTAGGTAAGTACTATGAATGACTTCGAAAAAGAACTAGAGCAAATTTCTCAAGAAACCGCTCAGGAGCCAGAAGTAAAACTGCCGTCGCTAGAAGAGCAAAAAGCGATCGTCGCTGAGCTGAAAAAGCTGGAAGCGGAAGGTAAGCTGACGCCAGAAGTGTTAGAACAACACTTTGGTAAGTTTAACCAAAAAAACGCAGTTCCAATCCACTAAGTTAGGTGGTGTTTTGCCTCTAACGTGCGTGATTAAATCACCTGCTCAAACACAAAAAGGGAGTTTATACTCCCTTTTTTAATGTCTGAAAAATGCTAATACCTCTCACATACTTGCCACTTAAAAATTATTGACACTTCAATGAGTTATTAATTAGTACTAGTGATTTTCATACTTGACAATACTACCGCTCTATCTAAATCTATTGCGTATTTCAATAAAAACGACCAAGGGAATGCGATCAGGATGGAGCAGCAAAAAAAAAGAAACGTTATTTTAATCACGGAGGGAAGTCTACAGTCATCTCTGTTGAAAGATGTATTGGAGACCAAACTCGGTATTAGTGTTGCTCTAATCACGCCAGATAATCTGATTCACGGAGTGTTACATGAGTCTCTTGCATCAGCCATTATTGTTGATTGCAGCGTGATCACGGATGAAATTTTTCGCCGTTATGCGGAGTTTAAAGCGGCCAAGCAGAAAGACACGCTTGAAATCTTAATTAATTGTGAGCAATCCATATCGACAGAAGATCTCTTTGCTTGGCGTACTTTGGCCGGTATTTTCTATACCTCTGATGATATAAAAACGTTGCAAGTTGGTATTGGTAAGGTGCTTCAAGGAGATATGTGGTTCAGCCGTAAGTTTTCTCAGCAGTACATTACTTACCTTCGTCGACATTGCAAACCTATAAATAAGAATGTTTCCGCTATTCTGACCAAACGAGAGCAACAAATAATTACCTTTCTTTCCATGGGGGCGTCCAATCAACAAATCGCCGAACAATTATTTGTCAGCGAGAATACGGTAAAAACGCATTTACATAATATTTTCAAGAAGATTGATGTGAAAAATAGAGTTCAAGCACTTATTTGGGCAAAGGAAAATATTTCAGACAACTCGTTAACGGTGTAATGCTATTGCAATATTAGGTTGCCTAATTTAGTAAACTCTTAATAATTTCTGTGACCTGAATGTGTTAAAAGTGTTTCTTTTATGAGAAACACTTTTTTTGATTCTCTTTTTAATAACTTTAGAATTTAAAAAAGTAGCAAATAACTTTACTCTGTGAACTAGCACTTACATATCAAACTAAGTGCTGACGATTAACTACTAATTTAAGAATGTTAAGTCACTGAAAGTATGAGAAACATTATGGAACAGTATATGGAAAAGCCTGAAATCCTAATGCTCACTCAACAAAGTTTACAGAGTGAAAACTTTAAGGAAATGCTTTCTAAAAATACAGAAACTAAAATAACGATCATTGATACTAAAAACCCTAGCTATCATGAACTCATTCCGGAACGCTACTTTTTGCTTGTTGATTTTTCAGTTGAGATTCCTTCCGAAACTTTAGTTTATTTAAAAGATAGTAATAAAGTGCTAGGAACCATAATGCTTAATCTAGGTTATGACTTAGACACAGAAGAACTCGCTTCTTGGCCTCATGTAAAAGGTATATTTGGTCCAGGAGATTCAATGGACAAGGTTTGTCAGGGATTAAAAGCAATAATAAAAGGGGATAACTGGCTGTCTCGAAGATTACTTGATCAGCTAGTAAATTATTATCGAGGTAGAGAAGCAAATAACATTATCGAACCTGCTATTGAGGTTGAGCTTACTCGGCGTGAAGTTCAGGTTTTAAAAATGTTGAAAGAAGGTGGTTCAAATATGGAAATCGCTGATTCTTTATTTATCAGCGAGCATACTATTAAATCACATCTATACAATATTTTTAGAAAGTTAGAAGTAAAGAACCGTACGCAAGCTACAAGTTGGGCTAGGAGAAACCTGTAGTACTAGTATTAACTTGCTGTAATAAAAAGAAAATACTCTATAAAGTACTAAATTTTATATTTATTATTAAAATGTCAGTCTGAAATATCATCCCATATTCAAACTTATTCCTATTCAGTTGACTATTAGACTTCTCATGTCGTGACGAATCTAGTCAGACGTGGAACAGAAGGTCTATTCAATTAATAAGCTAAGAGGGAATAAAAATGAGCGCAAGTGACAATGACACGTATTTAGGCGATGCAGGTGTAAATAACCAATTTGCTGATTTCGATGGCGGCGATGATTTGTTTATCGGTTTTGGTGGTAATGACTCGTTTGTTGGCGGTGGCGGTAATGATTATGTGATCGGCGGCGACGGCGATGATCGCCTAACTGGTGGTGCTGGAGATGACATCCTTAGGGCTGGTACAGGAAACGACTACCTCGGCGGTGGTACCGGTAATGACTTGCTGTTGGGTTTGCTGGGCGACAATAAATTAAATGGTGGTGTCGGTGAAGATATTCTTGTTGCTGGTTCTGGTGACAACGTTTTAGTTGGCGGCAGCAATGGCGATAAGTTTGTGTTCACGGATAAGTTTGGTGGCCATGGCGAAGCCAAAGTTGTTGACTTCACCATTGGTGAAGACTCTTTGCACATCATTAGCGACTCTGTCACTGATTTTGGTGATTTAAGCTTTAGCTACGATGCGGTTGGGAATGCAGTGTTTACCGATGGGGCTGATCTAACAGTGAAACTTATTGGCGTGACTGAAACTGACATCAACACCTATGGTGCTGATCTGTTCGTAATCTAAACGACTGAAAATAACTCTGGATGGGAATTAGTTTGCGTGGCTCTGCCATGCAGAGGTGAACTAATCGGACACTCTAGAGCGATTTGAGGTTACCTTAAGCTAGGCGCTAGTATTTCTGGCGCCTACAATTTTCACGTTAAACGGAAGTAGTCGTGCAAAAAACGGTTTTCAAAGAAGTGAAACAAAAACTATGCACGCTTGCGGGCTTGCTGATCGTTTTTAGCCTTTTTATCAACTTATTGGTTCTCTCGATTCCGCTGTACATGCTTCAAGTGTACAACCGGGTGATATCCTCCTACTCAACCGATACTTTATTCTTGCTCACTGTCATCGTAATTGTCGCGCTGTTAACCATGTCCATCATCGACATTGCACGAGCACAAATGAGTAAATCTTTTGGTTATTGGATGGACACAAAACTCTCCGCTTTCATGCTCAAGCGCACGATTCAATATCAATCACATACCGGGAAGAGTTATACCTCGCAAACTCTGAGAGACATTCAGAACATCAAAAGCTTTTTGAGCAGTCAAGCACCTTATCCACTGTTGGATGCGCCCTGGACACCGCTGTTTATTTTATTTGTGTATTTATTGCACCCGATACTAGGTCACATCGCGTTACTTGGATCTATCGTATTGTTTAGCCTAGGTCTACTTAATGAGCTGATGACGCGTAAAACAATGCAAGAGAGCGAAGTCAGAGCGATTTCTCATATCAACAACGCTGAATTAGCCACGCAAAACTCCAATTCAATTCTCGCAATGGGGATGATGAATGCATTTTTAGAGAAGTGGCAGTCGCGCGTGAGTGAAGTGAATGTGCTTGAAGAGCGAGTTGCAGGTAAGTCTATCTACATGGCTAACTTTTCTAAGTTTGTGCGTGGATCACTACAGATATTTTTACTGGGAGGTGGTGCATGGTTAGTAATCCAACATGAGATAACGGCAGGGGCGATGATCGCGAGCTCCATATTAATGAGTCGGGCATTATCGCCGATGGAGCAGGCGATAGGCACGTGGCGAAGTGCGATGTCTGCTAAAGGCGCCTATAAAAGGTTGAAAGAAATCGATGCGATCGTGCGCCAAGATGAATCAGATATGCCACTGCCTAAACCAAAAGGACACTATGAGCTTACCGGACTAGCCTATCGCCATCCTGGAGCAACCGAACCAGTGCTCTCATCGATCAGCTTATCGATTCCTCCGGGTGTTGCTGTTGGGGTGATTGGCCCTTCTGGTACGGGTAAATCGACGTTTGCTCGGCTGTTATTAGGTACGGTTAAGCCATTAGCGGGTAAAGTGACTCTTGATGGAATGGAAGTCTCCGTATGGGCATCTGAAGATCGCGGCGTGCATTTTGGGTATCTCGCTCAAGAGGTGGAGTTATTTCCTGGCACAATTCGAGAGAACATCGCGCGCTTTAAAGAAGAAGACCCGGTTAAAGTTATCAAGGCGGCGCAACTAGCAGGATGTCATGAATTAATACTCAAGAAAAACAAAGGCTATGATTGCATTATTGGTGAAAATGGCCGCGGTTTATCTGGGGGGGAAAGGCAGAGAATCGCTCTTGCAAGAGCCGTTTATGGCGACCCATCTATTGTGATTTTCGATGAAGCGAATGCCAACCTCGATGGTGAGGGAGAGGCTGCGTATCAACGTTTGATTGCCCATTTAAAAGCACAGAGTACAACGATTATCGTCATTGCCCACAATCCGAGTACGTTACGACAAATGGATAGGCTGTTGTATTTGGCTGACGGCCGAGTCAAGTTATACGGCGCTAAAGATGAAGTATTAAAACGTTTGATGGGCGAAGAAAGAACAGATATCCCAAGGGTAAGAAATGAGCAATCAACTGCCAACCGTTAATCAGAGTTCTACCGAGATCGTATATCGTTTTAGCCCCAAAGCGAGACTAAGCTTTCGAAAACCAATTTTACTTGGTGTGGTGACCTTAAGTGTTTTTCTTGGAGGTCTTGGCTACTGGGCTGCAACAGCCAAATTAGAAAGTGCAGCGATTGCTTATGGTGATTTGTCAGTTCTCACTAAGCGACAAGAAATTCAGCATTTAGAAGGCGGTATTATTGAAAAGCTATATGTACAGGAGGGGGATTTAGTCGAAAAAGGTCAGTTATTAATTCAACTTTCTAAGCGTCAAGCTATGGCTAAGTTGGACTCGTTAAGTGGTCGTTTTATCCATACTCTAGCAAAGGAAAACCGTTTAAGTGCGGAGCTTGACGAGCTTCCAACGATTGTATGGTCTGATGATCTTGAAAGCATTCCCCGTGTCGATATCGTACAAGAAGCACAACTGGTTCAAAACAAGATCTTTGAAGCGAGAAAGCGATTCTTTGATAGTAAACTGAGTATCATTGAGCAGAGTATTTCTGGAGCAAATTTAGAGCTTGAAAACCTTCAGCAAACCAAAGTGATTGAGACGGAACGACTCAACTTTATTGCTGAAGAAATAGACAGCAACCAAGCCTTGGTGCAAAAAGGTTTCTCGGGAAAATCTACTTTACTTCAACTCAAGCGCTTAGCAGCGGAGGTGAGAAGTACCTTAAGCCAGTTAGACAGGCAATCGCTCACCGTTAGAAAAAGGTTAGATGAGAACCTAGCGCAAATTGAAGAGTTGAAGCTTGAAAGGCTGAATGAGATTGTCGAGGAACTACGAAATACCAAAACGGAAATTGTCGCAATTCGGGAAGAATATCGCTCCGCTCAAGATATTGTCGCAAGAACAACGATCAACGCACCTATTTCTGGTCGCGTAGTCAACATGCAAGTGTTTACCGAAAAAGGTGTGATTGGGTCGGGTGAAACGTTACTAGAACTGGTCCCGCAAGACGATAAGTTGTTAGTCGAGGCTCGTGTTAATCCTCAGGATATTGATTTAGTGAATCCAGGCCAGCAAGCGCATGTTCGTCTGACCGCTCTGAATGCACGGACGTTGGCACCTTTAGACGGTACAGTGCTGACGATTTCTGCCGATAAGCTCTCGCAAGAAAACCAAGAAGATTTTTATCTCGCTAGAATTGCAATTTCACCGGAAGATGTGACAAAACATCGTTTAACCTCAGGCATGAATGCCGAAGTGCTTATTTTATCTGAGCCACGAACGCCATTGAGCTACCTAATAAAGCCAATTACAGAAAGCATGAATCGCGCCTTCAGAGAGGAGTAATTTCAAAAAGACTTGAGTGAGCACGGACAACAGACAAAATAATTTGTTATCGTTAGCTGTTACTGAGCCGTATTTTTATTCGAGGGAGCCGTGGAATGGAGAAAGTGCAGTTAGTTGTCGATTTTCTTCTCACTCATAAATTGATTTTTACCGCACTGATCTTTGCGATTATGTGGTTAATTCGTCGTGCAATTTTATCGATGATTCGTGGTGATCACGCTTTTCTCTCAGAAGATCAGCGTAGTTGGATGTCCAGAACTAAAAATGGCACCTTTGCTGTTACATTACTGATTTTATTTATTTTATGGCAATCAGAAATTAACGAGTTTGCTCTGAGTGTAACTGCGATTGCCGTTGCCATTGTAGTGGCATCCAAAGAAATCATTTTGTGTTTTACGGGTTCGATTCAAAGAGCAAGTTCGCGTTCTTTTCGCGTTGGAGACTGGATTGAGGTCGGAAAGTTGTGTGGTGAAGTGATTGAGCACAATATGATGGCGACGGTGATTCAAGAGATCGACCTGCATCACGGGCAATATCATTACACCGGCAAAACAGCGACATTGCCTAATAGTATGTTCTTTACCTATCCAGTAAAGAACCTCAACTTCATGAAGCGGTACGTTTACCACAACTTTTCTGTAGTGGTGAAAGACTTCGTCAATTTGTATCCACTGTTACCGATTTTAACTGATAAAATTGAAGAACATTGCAGTTACTTTGCTGATGTTGCACATCGTTACAATGCGATGATTGAAAAACATGCCGGTGTTGACCTTCCTGGTTCTGAGCCACATATGCATATTTCTAGCAACATTAATGGTGAACAAATTATGCACGTGATGATTTTCTGCCCAACCGATAAAGCGAACCACTTAGAGCACTTAATTCGTAAGGACTTTATGGAACTTTATGAGCAACGTTTTCCTGTAGTGCGAGAAGAATAGAGCATCGTACTTCGCCTTTAATTTCAAACCCCGCTATCAAAATAGCGGGGTTTGTTTTTCTTAGCGTATTTTTAGGCTGTAACAATATTCCCAACTTAGCTGAATTTACTCTTCAGCATTAAAAATAGGAAGTAAGTGCTGCCTATAATAGCGACCAACGTGCCAGCTGCGACCTGACTTGGATAAATAGCGATTTGTCCTAGCCAATCTGCCCACAACATTAGGGTTGCGCCAATTAAGGCACCGACACACAGTTGCTCTTTCACTTTTCTTGCTCCTAACATCATCGCCATATGGGGAGCGACCAAGCCAACAAAAGATATTGGACCAACTGTAGCGGTAGAAAAGGCGCATAACAAAGCAACGATGGTGAGCATAAGCGTATTGGCTACGGTAGGGTTAAGCCCTCGTGCATTTGAGAATTGTCGCCCGATGGAAATTAGTGTTAGCCAACGAGAAATCGAGAATACAGCGGCAAGCATAACTATTATGGCCAAACATAGCATCAGTGCGGTGTCGGCTGTGACTCGATAAATAGAACCAGTTAGCCACAATAAAATTTTGTAACTGTCACCTGAGCCTTGAGCTAGCGAAAATTGAACGAGGGCTTCTAATAGTGCCGTTAGTGCGATGCCGGACAACACGAAGTTAGATGGATTAAAATGGCTTCGTTTACCGATAATCAGCAATAACATCAATACGGACATACTTCCGAAAAAAGCGATACCCCAGCTAAATGCGGAGAGAAGCGACCCAGCGATGACTCCTGTCGTTATAATGGCAAACGTGGCTCCGGAAGACACACCGAGAATATCGGGACTTGCCAGAGGGTTGTAAACAATGCGTTGCAAAATGATTCCGGCAACGGATAGCGCAATACCGACAGAAAGTGCGGTTAACATTCGCGGCCAACGCAATTGCCATTGGAACTCACCTGGCACAGACCATTGAATTCCGTTTATACCATGGGTAACGAATGAGTAAGCTAGAATCCCAATCAGACTGAATAGCGCAATGCTGCATACCGCGCGTTTAGAAAGTGCCGTTTTTCTTTGGCTCATTGAAAGGTTAAGTTGATCGGTTGCCGTCAGCTTTTTACGAGTAAACCAAATTAAAGCGGGAGCGCCAATAGCTGCAGCCGCTACGCCGCTAGGAATGGTTTCCTCTAACCATAAGCTCAGCGAGATAGCGGCAGAGTCTGTGATGATTAGTAGCATTGCGCCCAAAAGCATGCTGCTGATCAATTCGTCGCGCGGTGTTCTTGCCCCCATTGCTCTGGCAATATTGGGTGTCAGTAATCCGATGAAGCTGATAATACCAACTGCGGTGATTGAGGCAGATACCAGCCAAATACCCATCACCATTAACGCACCAAACGCGGGTAATACCGCTAAGCCTCGGGCTGCTGCGCCTTCTTGTCCTAGTTTCATTAAGGTCAGAATACGTGGTGCAACGATCAAAATTACGATTGCGATAGCGCAGCGAGGCAATAACCACTCAAACCAATCCCAGCTGTATTGAGAGAGGTCTCCGGCTCCCCACATAAAAATATTCTGTGCGAACTGGGCGTTTAAAATAATAATGGCTGTGGCGATAGAACCGAGCAAGATATTGATCACCATCCCCGAAACGACCAGCGGCAAACCTGTCATATTACGCACACCGGCAATTGATACGATCAGGCCAAACGCCACTAAAGCCCCAACCATTGCGGCTAATGCAGAGTAATCGGCGACCCAATCGACGAACCAAATGTTTACCACGACTAATGC
The DNA here is from genome assembly GCF_033339475.1 of Vibrio sp. 2304. Taxonomy (NCBI): domain Bacteria; kingdom Pseudomonadati; phylum Pseudomonadota; class Gammaproteobacteria; order Vibrionales; family Vibrionaceae; genus Vibrio; species Vibrio sp. 2304. The sequence continues at coordinate 504,103 of NZ_JAWOUQ010000001.1, forward strand.
AAGCCAAGCACCAGAAGAGGTGCCAAGAGTCAACGGCGAGGTGAGGTTATTCTGCGTTAATTGCTGCATTAAGCTGCCGGTGAGACCAAGCATGGCACCAACAAGCAGGGTCATACTTAACCTAGGAAGCTGCGCTTGCGTAAAGAATACGTCACGAAACTCGGTTGCTACCTCTGGTTTTGTTAATAATTGCCATTGTTCGAAAAGTGATAAATTAGTATCAATTTGTAGGCTAAAGACGCTAAGTAACGTAATCAGCGCCAGATAACCAATATAATGTTTCGTTCTCATTGTTCTGGTGCCAACTCTATTAGACTGTCGGTAATCGCTTCAGCGGTGTATTGCAAAGACATGGCACCGCCATACGCCCACACTGCTCTGACTGAATTTACCCGCTGCTTTTTCACAAACGGCATCGCTTGCCAAAGTGGCGACTCTTTCAGTTTTCGTTCTTCTGGGAAAGGCTGTACGTAGAGAACGTAGCTGTTTTTGAGGCCCTGAAGCCGATTGATTCGATCTTGCTTTACTCCCCACGCACGTGGGTCCTCTTTAATTGGAGCCTGTAATCCCAGTTTTCTAACCACGTAGTCAGTGGTGGAGTTTTCGGTTGCAAGTAATACAGTATTCGGGGTTGAAAATCGCATCACAAGAACGCTGAGTGGAGCAGAGTAATAGTGGCGAATTCGCTGGCGCATCTGCGCAAATGAAGCATCTAATTCTGCCAGTTTCTGTTCAGCAAGTGCCTCTTTATTGAATAGCTTGCTGAGCGTACGAAAGTGACGAATGGCCGTTTCAGCTGCGGCCTCATTTTCAGAAAAATTAGGTAAATAGATTACCGGAGCAATTTGTTTGAGTAACGGAATCAAGTCTTGCTGTGGAGACGCAGCAAGGATGACATCTGGTTTCAAACTGGCTATTTTTTCTAAGTTGGGCTCTGCTCGGGTTCCAATATCTTCAATTGACTCTGGTGCAGTTGGATTGACGACCCATTGGCGGTAGCCTGGTAAATTTGGGGCTGCGATTGGTTCTACGTTTAGCGCCAAAACTTGTTCTAAGATGTCCCAGTTTAAGGCAACAACGCGTTGTGGCGCGTGCTCAAAACTATGCTCACCATATTCATCGGTAACGGTGATGACTGCATGTGCATTGGTCATAAAAAATGCGAGGAGAAAAGCAGATTGTGTAACCACGGTAAGTAAACGAGCCATTATGCGCATACAACAGCCACCTTTTGGCTCGCTAATGTGTTAGCCGGGCTTGGGTGCTCAATCAGCTTAATTGGTGACTCATATAGTTTAGAAAGGCGTGCCTCGTCTAACAACATGTCGGCGTTGCCTTCGAAGGCAATTTTACCTTTTTTGAGCGCAACAATGTGGGTGGCGTAGCGCAGTGCTAAGTTCAGATCGTGCAGGATCACGATAATGCCTACATTCTCGGTTCGATTCAGTTCTGCCAGCAGCGCCATTAGTTGAAACTGATGGTGAACATCGAGCGCCGAGGTTGGCTCATCGAGAATTAAAATTGGCGATTGTTGAGCCAGTAGCATAGACACCCAAGCACGTTGGCGCTCACCGCCCGATAAGTCATCCGCCAAAGCTTGAGCAAAAGGTGTAACCCCTGTTCGTTCCATAGCCTGCGTGATGATCTGTTTGTCTTCGGTTTTCCAACGACCAAGTGCCCCACGCCACGGAAAGCGACCTAAGCGCACTAGCTCTTCTACCGTTAAACCAGCTGAAGAGGGCAGCTTTTGTGGCAAATAGGCGATCTGTTTTGCCAACTCTTTGGTTTTGAGTGATGAAAGGGAAGTATCGTTTAGTGTTACCGTGCCTTTATCTGGTGGCATTTGACCAGAAAGCAGGTTCACCAGTGTCGACTTACCTGAACCGTTATGGCCTAAAACGACCGTTAGCTCATTTGTTGGGATGTTAAGTTGTTCGATGCCGAGGATCTGACGTCCACCTCGCACGATCTCAATATTAGACAGTTGAAACATGGATGGCTCTTAGGAGAAAACTCCCCTCAATAGAGGGGAGTAGAAGTACAATTACCAGCGGTAGTTTGCGTTTAGCATAACAGAGCGAGACTGGCCGTAGTAACACCAGTAATCGCAACCTGAAACAAACTCTTTATCTAGGATGTTGTTCACGTTTAGCTGTGCTTGCCACTGTGAAGTGATGTCGTAAGTGACTGACGCATCCCAAAGAGTGACTGAAGGAACCGTTAGGTTCGAGCTCTTAGGGTTATCTTTTGACTCACCTACGTAGCGCACACCAGTACCGATATTGAGGCCTGGAATCAGGCTGTAGGCGCTGTAGTCTACCCATGCAGAAGCTTGGTGCTCAGGAATAAGTGCGGCTTGTTTTTTACCTTGGCCAAAGCTCTCATCTGTTTTCGCTTTAGTGTAGGTGTAGCTTGCCATCAGTTTTAGATCGTCGGTTAGCTGCGCCGTGCTTTCTAGCTCAACACCTTGAGATGTCACTTCACCTGTTTGTGTCGCAATCCATGTTGATGGGTTTGTGACCAACGCGTTCTTTTGCGTGATGTCGAACCATGCAAGGTTGATAAAGCCATCCATAAAGCTTGGCTCATACTTTACACCCACTTCTACTTGCTCGCCTTCCAGCGGTTTGTAAAGTTCATTGGTTGCCGCATCAATAGTGCTGATCACTTCAAGCGACTGAGAGTAGTTTACGTAAGGTGACAGGCCATTGTTTGCAAGGTACATCACACCCGCACTTAGAGAGAGCTGACCATCATCACGAGATTCACTTTGATCAACGGTAGCGCCTTTGCCAGAGTTTTCTGTTTTCACCCAGTCGTAACGAGCACCTATGTTACCAATCCACTGTTCATGCAGTTTCAATTGGTATTGTGAATAGAGACTTGCTTGAGATTTCTCAATCTCACGTTTCACGTTGTTGGCAGGATCAAGAGGGGTGAAGTTGCCGTAAACTGGGTTCCACGGGTTGATAGTGCCAAATGCATAGTTGTCTTGCTCGTCGCCATCGGTTTTGTGGAATTGCAGATCCATACCGATAAGCACTGTGTGCTCTGCGTTGTCTGTCATCCAGTTGCCGACAGCATTGTTATCGAACGTGATGCTCTGGTTTTTTCCGTCACGGAATACGATGCCTTGCGTTAATTCTTCTCTCGCTGGATCGTTGTTTGAGAACGCGTAAGAGCTGCGCAAGTACAACTCATTCGAACCGTAGTTGAGGTTTTGCGAGAGTGACCACGTGTCATTGATGTCGTGCTCTAGTAAGTAACCCAGAGAAAACTGCGTGCGTTCGTATTTATCGTAGTTTGGCTGACCAAGGTTAGTCGAAGGATCGATTTTGCCAAAGTTAGAACCAATCAGAGTACCTGCTGCTGGGAAGAATGGGTTAGTTGGTACACCGTCATCACGAAGGTAAGTTGCCAAAACGGTCAGCATTGTACGGTCAGAAATGTCGAACTCGACACTTGGCGCTAGGTAGAAACGCTCGTTGTTTGTGCCGTCCAGTTCACCATCTTGGCTTGTCATCAAGCCAACCAAACGATAGCGCACAGTGCCTGCGTCGTTTGCTTCGTCAGCAATGTCAAAACCTACGGATTGGTGTTGGTTGTTGCCAACTTCGACTTTTACTTCGCCTTGAGGCGTAAACGTTGGTTTTTTCTGAACAGCATTCACGATACCGCCTGGTGCCGATTCACCAAACAGAATAGCCGATGGACCTTTAACGACTTCTACACTTTCTAGGCCGTAAGGTTCGACCAACCATGTGTAGTAACCATCGCGGAATAGGCGGTTGCCGTTTAGGTAAGTCGCTGCATCAAATCCACGAACTTTGAACCAATCAGTGTCGTTGTCTGCGCCATAAGGTTGAGCGGTTACACCAGACGTGTAGCGTAATGCTTCATCTAGTTTTTTCGGTGCACGAACACGAAGTTCATCTTCAGAAATGATAGATACGCTACGCGGCGTTTCTGCCGCAGGGGTTTCTACTTTAAGTGCTTGCGCGGTGACCGTTATGGTCTCCATGGCAATCACGTCATCTTGTACGACGTCTTCTTGAGCTTGTGCTGTGAATGCAACCACTGCAGTAGGTGCTAAAGCACAAACCAACGCGTTGCGGATAGCGATGGTCAGTGAGTTATTCTTTTGCATAAATCTATTCCCGATAATTATGATTAACGCTAAGCTTAATTGTAATTATTATCATTTGAGCTTTTGTTTCGGTATTTTACTGACTTTTGTATCAAAAGATAGTAAAACGTTCGCAAATTCATTCGCGGTACCTAAAGTCATTGTTATGTTCAATTGGTTTGAAAAGCTGACCCAACCCTTTCCCCAGATGGAAACCGAAAAGCCACCGAAGACGCTATTTGGCTTTTGTCGTTTTTACACTCGTGGCTTTGAAGCCCCTTTACTCGTTATGGCTGTGTTCAGTGCGCTTATTGCCATTACTGAGGTGACGCTGTTGCGTTATATGGGCGAGCTCGTCGATATTCTCTCTAATCAAGATCGCGCAACATTCTGGCAAGACCAGGGTGATCGCATGCTAATGATGCTGTTCTTAGTGGCGGTTGTGATGCCAGCTCTCGGTTTTGTCCACTCAATGGTGATGCACCAAACGTTATTGGGTAACTACCCGATGTCTATCCGTTGGTTGATTCACCGTTACTTGCTAAAACAAGCGGTTGGATTTTTCCAGCGTGACTTTGCAGGCCGAGTTGCGACCAAAGTGATGCAAAGTGCGTTAGCGGTACGAGAAACGGTCATGAAGCTGGTGGATGTACTGGTTTATATCAGCGTTTATTTTCTTTCGATGCTCTGGATGATGGGCGAAGCCGATGGTTTGCTAATGTTACCTATTGTGATTTGGATAGGAATGTACGCGGTTATCCAGTTCTACTTTATCCCTAAAATGAAACAAGTAGCGACGGACCAAGCGGATGCTCGTTCTGTAATGACTGGGCGCATTGTCGATTCTTACACCAACATATCTACCGTAAAGCTATTCGCGCACTCGCAACGAGAGTTGGAATACGCAGAAAGCAGCATGAAGCAATTTTTGGTGACGGTTTACCGCCAAATGCGCATGGTGACTTGTTTACTGTTTAGTGTGGATGCCATCAACTATTTGCTGCTGATGTCTATTAGTGCCATTTCGGTTTATCTATGGCTAGATCACGCTGTAACAATTGGTGCTATTGCGATTGCCATCAGTATTGCATTGCGCGTACAAGGTATGTCGAAGTGGATCATGTGGGAAGTTAGCGCACTGTTTGAAAACATCGGTACAGTAGTAGACGGTATTAATACGATTTCAAACGATGTTGAAGTGAAAGACGTACCAAATGCTAAGCCTTTGCAAATCTCCCAAGGTGAGATCTGCTTTGATCACGTAGGTTTTAACTACAGTGACGAGAAGGCGGTATTTGAGAACTTGAACCTGACTATCAAACCGGGCGAAAAAGTCGGCATTGTCGGTCGTTCTGGGGCAGGTAAATCCACGTTGGTCAACTTGTTGCTGCGTTTTTACGACGTAAATAGCGGTAAGATTTGTATTGATGGACAGGACATTTCTCAAGTTGAACAAGAGTCGCTTCGCCAACACATCGGTATGATCACGCAAGACACCTCTTTGCTGCATCGTTCAATTAAAGAGAACATTCTTTACGGTGATCCAGATGCTTCAATGGATGCCGTTATCGCAGCTGCTGAGAAAGCACATGCTCATGATTTCATTCAATCTCTACGAGACGAGCAAGGTAACGTTGGCTATGACGTTGAAGTGGGTGAACGCGGTGTGAAGCTGTCTGGTGGTCAGCGTCAACGTGTGGCGATTGCTCGCGTGCTGCTGAAAAACGCGCCAATTTTGATCATGGATGAAGCAACGTCTGCACTTGATTCAGAAGTAGAATCGGCAATTCAAGAAAACCTTGAAGTTCTGATGGAAGGAAAAACAGTGATTGCGATTGCTCACCGTTTATCAACGATTGCCGCGATGGATCGTTTGATTGTAATGGATGACGGCAAAATCATTGAGCAAGGATCGCATTACGAGCTGCTGCAATTGGGTGGTGTTTACGCTCAGCTGTGGAAGCATCAAACCGGCGGCTTTTTGTCTGAGCAAGGTGATGCTCAACTACAAGTCATCTAATATGACGCTACACGAAAGAGGAGCAAATGCTCCTCTTTTTTGTGTCTGTCGTTTATACCGAGTAAGTAGGCGTTAATGGGCAACGTTAACTTGTGATTATTCATTGAGTTAGGCCAACTTAATGATGATTATGTTTATAACTCACTGTCGTTATTGAATTTTTTACGCTTTTTTTACGCGAACTCCGAATGGGCTTTTGCTAAAGTTTTCTACATCGAATTTTGGTTGATGTATTTTATGTTTGTTCAATGGCGAGATAACACCTTTCTCTTTTCTACTACCGTGATTGTTGGCGCGGTTGTGGTCTCATGGCTGTTAGACCAACTGTTTGGCTCTACAGCCGCAGTCCTGCTGATTTTACAGTTAGCAGTCGTGGTAGTGGCGTTTCAATGCAACTCGCGATTCGCTTATGCGGCGGCGGCGATCGAAGCGTTGAGCTTCAACTTCTTTTTCACGACGCCTCGTTACTCTTTGCAGATGTTTCGTCCGGAAGACATTTTTAATTTAGTCGTGTTTATGGTGGTGGCATTTATCACCAGCACCTTTGCGGATCTTTATCGTCGCCAGCAGGGAGAATTAAAACAAACCAAGCTGCAAAACAGCATCCTGCTATCGGTGTCCCATGACCTACGCACGCCGCTGGCAACCATTATTGGAACACTGACCACACTCAACGAGTACATGCCCAAGCTCAATGACTTAGAGCGCAAAGAATTGCTCGACAGTGCGACTTCAGAAAGCCACCGCTTGCATCAATATATAGAGAACCTCTTACAGGCGACTAAGCTCCAACACGGCACATTAAAAATTACCAAAAAAGATGAGCCTATTGCGAATATTGTGCGGGATGCGGTTTCTCGTTTGCCGAATTACACCGAGAAAGTATCCATGAATATGGATGATGCCGTTGGCTATTTGTCAGTAAGTCGTTCGCTCATCGAACAAGCGATTTTTAATGTGCTGGATAATGCCATGCGATTTTCGACAGAGAATGAATCTGTTGAGGTTTCACTTTCTAAGCAGGGTTCGTCGTGCGTGATTGATGTTCGGGACATGGGGATTGGCATCAAAGCTGAAGATGCGGAAAAAATATTCAGCCTTTTCTATTCCGGTGTGAACAACAAATCGGCCGATTCAGGCACCGGAATGGGACTCGCGGTTGCCAAAGGCATCATCACCGCACACCAAGGAGAGATTCAATCTATGCCAGTATCAGAAGGGACGCTGATCCGCATTCGACTTCCACTCAATCAAGGAGCAGAGCAGGCGTGAGTTACAAAGTTTTAGTCGTGGACGATGAGCCTCGCATTCATACCTTTATTCGAATTTCGCTGTCTGCTGAAGGGTTTGATTACATTGGCGCGAGTACCATTGCAGAAGCCAAAGCGTGTTTCGAAGCGCATTCGCCGCACGTAATTTTGCTAGATTTAGGCTTGCCCGACGGCGATGGGGCGGAGTTTCTCACTACGCTTCGTCAGACGTATAAAACGCCAGTGCTAGTGCTGACAGCTCGCGATCAAGAAGAGGAAAAAATCCGCCTTTTAGAAGCGGGCGCGAATGATTACTTAAGCAAGCCTTTTGGCGTAAAAGAGCTCATCGCGCGCATCAAAGTGCTGGTTCGAGATTTGGTGGATGAGAAATCCATCGCTGATGAGCTGGTGGCTGGCCGAGTCAAAATCATCAAAAGCACCCACCAATTTTGGTTGGATCAGAGGGAAATTCCACTCACCAAGAAAGAATTTTCTTTCATTGAACAGTTGATTCTCAAGCCGGGAAAACTCATTGAGCAAACTCATTTGCTAGCGGTGATTTGGGGAAAAAGTCATGTCGAAGACACTCACTACTTACGCGTGTTAGTGAGTCAACTACGCAAAAAACTGAACGATAGTGCTGACGAACAGCGGCTATTAAAAACCGAGCCGGGGCTGGGTTATCGTTTAGTGCTTGAGACGTCCAAGCACCACTAAATTCCAAATTTAATCAACGTTAATGCCAAGGTTTAGTGCTGGTTATCGGCACTCGAACAGGATTCGTGTTGCCTATTTTTCGTGACGGAAAATCAGCCTAGCCCTTAGCGCATTAGCATTTTCTATACATAAAACACAGTTAGGGATTGATATGGCTCACTTTACAGTAATTGGTTTAGGGCGATTTGGCGTTGCCGCTAGCTTAGAACTTATTCATCTTGGACACACCGTAACGGGGGTGGATAGCGACCCGAAAATCGTCGAGAAATACGTCGAAGAGTTAACGCAAGCGGTCATATGTGACGCAACAGACGAAGGTGCACTCAGAGAGTTAGCGTTAGCGAACAGTGATGTGGTGTTGGTGGCGATTGGCGAAGACATGCAAGCCAGTTTGTTGTGTACGCTGGCGCTGAAAAATCTGGGTGTGAAATCTATTTGGGTCAAAGCGAGCACCAAAGCACACCACACCATCGTGTCTAAGCTTGGTGTACAACGCATTATTCATCCGGAAGAGGAGATGGGCGTAAGAGTCGCGCAGGCACTCAACTATCCGATGGTGAACAACTATTTGGAAATGGGGCATGGTTTGTATGTGGTGGAAATCCACGTTAAATCCAATCTGCACGATACGCCGCTTTCTAAGTTGATCAGCCGAGGCAGTTACAACATTCAGCCTATCTTGGTGAAGCGCGAAGAAGCCGTCTACACCAATATCAATGATGAGTTTGTGCTTAATGAGTTCGACACGCTGTTGCTTTGCGGTAGTCGCGCTGAGCTGAAATACGTCGCTCCAAGGTTGGTGTAACATGGTTTTGTGGCATCCCTCTGTTATCCCAATCGAGCGAAAACCCAAAGCGGGCAAAAAATTGTTGGGCGCACCGCCATTAATACTTAGCCTCAGCTTTGCGTGCTTGATCATGCTCGGCACGGTCTTACTCAAACTGCCGATTGCCACCACAGAGCCCATCACTTGGATTCAAAGCCTGTTTACTGCGACATCGGCCATTACGGTGACGGGATTAGTTGTGGTAGACACGGGCACGGCGTTTACGCCTTTTGGGCAAGTGGTTATTGCTTTCCTGATTCAATGTGGTGGCCTAGGTTTGATGACGTTTGCTATCGTGACCTTGCTGGCTCTGGGCGGAAAAATTGGCTTTTTGGAGCGAGCAGTCGCGAGAGAGGCGTTCAACCAGACTGATTCATCGACACTCATTGCCACCGCTAAATCTGTATTGATGTTCGCTCTGCTCGTTGAACTTATTGGTTTCACTATTTTGAGCGTTTATTGGAGTGAAGAGCTGGGCTGGGAAACCAGTTTGTTCCATGGTTTCTTCTACACCATCAGTGCGTTTAACAATGCAGGTTTTGCGTTGAGTGCCGATAGCTTAATGCCTTACGTGGACGACCCGGTCGTTAACTTCACCATTACCAGTTTGTTCATTATTGGTGGTTTAGGCTTCTCGGTTTGGATTGACTTAAAACGCAATCGCCGTTGGCATCGACTCACCGTTTACAGTCGAATGATGATCTTAGGCACGATGATCATTAACGTGGTGGCACTTATCGCGATTTATCTGATTGAATATGACAACCCCAACACGCTTGCCCCGTTGAGCGAAGCAGGGAAATGGTGGGCATCGTGGTTTCAAGCGGTGACGCCAAGAACGGCAGGGTTCAACACTTTAGCTATCGATCAGTTGGAAGATGCCACAACGGCGATCATTCTGGTGTTGATGTTTATCGGCGGTGGATCATTGAGTACGGCAAGTGGCATTAAAGTTGTGACATTTATGGTGTTAGTCTTGGCAACTTACAGCTATTTGCGTCGCGATGAAGCAACCTATGCCTTTCAACGCGAGATTCCCAAAGAGACCATCAGCAAGGCATTGGCGCTGACTCTGATCTCGGTGGGGTGACTTGGTTTGCCATATTCACGCTGTTACTGACAGAGAAAGCGTCTATGTTAGATATTATGTTCGAAGCAGTCTCGGCACTGGGTACGGTTGGTTTGTCGCGAGGCTTAACGGGCAGTTTATCCGAACCGGGTGAGTTAGTGATCATCTTCATGATGTTTATGGGACGATTAGGCCCCCTTACTTTGGCGTACTTCTTAGCCAGTCCAAGAAAGAAAAAAGCGCGTTACGCGAGCACTAAATTGGCAATAGGGTAAATGGGCTAACTCGAAGAAAGTGAGCAAAAGGCTAGGCAAAAGAGGAGTAACTGCTCCTCTTTTTGTGCTCGTTGTAGCCACGAAACTGTATACGGCAGTCTCTCTCACAACAATTTATGATTCATCTCTATTTTTTATCATTTATAAATTGTCGTTTTTGGGGTGTTGTCCAGAATGGCATTATCCACGTGCAACATAAGATTGCCGGGAATAAAAATAATTACAATACTGCCTTACTGGAAGATACATGAAAATCAAACCCCTCCCACCTTTAAATAGCCTCGTTGCGTTTGAAGCGTCGGCGCGGCACTTGAGTTTTACGTTAGCCGCTGACGAGCTAAACGTGACCCAAGGTGCTATCAGTCGCCAAATTAGACAATTAGAAGAATACTTAGGCAAGGCTATGTTCACGCGAGCCAATCGAAGCATTAATTTAACGCCTACAGGTCTTCAATATTATCAAGCTGTCAGCCAATCTTTGCTCGATATTGCTCAAATCACGGGTGAAGTGAAGAAGTGGCAGGGCGAACAAAAGATCACGGTTGCGACGACAAATGCAATGGCAGCCTTGTGGTTGTTGCCTAAGGTTGCTCAATTTCAAAATGAACATGATGACATCGATATAAGAATATTGGCCTCAGATAATGTGTTGGACTTACGCCGATTAGATTGCGATCTCGCCTTGTTTTATTGTCGCACTCCACCTGCGGAAATGGATGTGACAACGCTATTTTCAGAAGAAGTATTCCCTGTGTGTAGCCCGCTTTATTTAGAGAAAATCGGCCAGCCTAGTGAGCCAGAAGAAATCTTCAATAAAACGTTACTCTATCTGGAAGAGTCTCAAAGAGATTGGGTGAATTGGGAGCAGTGGTTTGCGAGTGTAGGATTGCCAAATATTTCGCCTCGTAATCGCATGAACATCAATAACTATCCAATGCTGTTACAAGCGGCAATTAATGGTCAGGGAATCGCGTTAGCCTGGGGGTCATTAGTGGACGACTATTTACAAAGCGGTGCTTTAGTTAGGCCAGTCGAACACGTGCTTTCAACACCTTCCAATTTCTCTATGCTTGAACCTAAAAATAGAGGTTTAATCCCAGCAAGCGTCAAGCGTTTTAGAGAGTGGCTTTTGCAACAGTTGCCAGATGAGGTGGGTGATCGAGGTTTAGCCTAAATCAATAAGCAGAGAAAATAACAGAGTTTGGTCATGTTAAAAAGCGGGAGTACCAGTTCCCGCTTTGTTTTAATTGATTGATGAAACGACGCACTAACTTAGTACTGGTCCCTGATTGAGTGTGGAATCACTTTTTTGTGAGGATCTTGAAGCGATAGGCTCGGAAGCCACTGTTTTGCTTTCAACAAGCGGTTCAACAGGACCATCAAGTTTCTCTTGCTCTGGGTGAACATGCTCAGGCAGCATTGCCCATGGCTTAGGTTCGCGTCGAATACTATGAAACAGCGTTAAGCTCATCACCGCGATAAAAATGGCGATAGGGAAACCGGCAATAATGGAGGCCGTTTGCATTGCTTTTAACCCTCCTGCGTATAGAAGTACTCCCGCAATGGCTGCGATCATGATCCCCCACAATACGCGTATAGAGGTAGGAGGCTCACTGTGCCCAGCGGCATCGAGGGTACATAGAACCAAGGTACCCGAGTCTGCGGAGGTAATGAAATAAGTACCGAGCAATAGACACGCAAGTACGCTAAGTAGTTTACCAAACATACCTGTATCTAGATTGTCGAATAGCGTAAACAAAGCGCGTGTCGTATCGGCTTTAGTCGCTTCAAGAATCGGGCCGCCAGAAAAATCCGCAGGTGGTGTTTGTTTGGCTTCTTGTGCCGCAGTGACTTGCTCTTGATGAGCAACACGAGCGTCTTGCTCTACCTTCAACGCTGCACCACCAAATACTGAAATCCATAAGAACGTGATCAGCGTGGGTACGATGAGAGCACCGCCGATAAGTTCACGTATTGTGCGTCCTTTAGAGATACGAGCCACAAACATGCCAACGAAAGGTGCCCAAGTCATCCACCAAGGCCAGTAATAAGCCGTCCACCAGTTTTGCCAGCCAGAGTCATTCTGTGCATCGCTCCATAAGCTCATACCGACAATGTTTTGTGCATAAAGCCCCGTACTTTCGAGTAGCGTATTTAAGATATAGCGAGTTGGACCAATGTAAAGTACGACTAGCACGAGTGCGAGTGAAAGCAGCATGTTCCATTCTGATAAACGGCGAATACCTTTTCCTACACCAGATAGCACCGACGCAACCGCACAAGTACAAAGGGAAACGATAATAAAGAGTTGAATCCCCAAACTAATGTCTAGACCAAAGGCTTGATTCAAGCCAGAGTTTATTTGGATAACTCCCATCCCCAAGGTTTGAGAGATACCGAAAGCTGTCACCGCGACTGTTAGGATATCAACCGTGTGCCCGATAGGCCCATAAATACGATCGCCAATCAAAGGGTACAAGATAGAGCGTAGGGTAAAAGGCAGATCTTTACGGTAGGAAAAGTAGGCTAATGCGAGTGCAACAATAATAAAGACAGACCAAGGATGTAGACCCCAGTGAAAGAATGTCAGTTTCATTGATGTTGTTGCGGCTTCATTGGTCAGGCCTTGAGTAAATGGGTTGTCAGCGTAATGCCACATCGGTTCGGCGACCGACCAGAAAATTAAGCCTATCCCCATGCCTCCGGAAAAAAGCATGGATACCCAAGACAAATAACTAAACTCTGGTTTTTCGTCATCTTTACTCAAACGAATATGCCCATATCGACTAACCATAAGGTAAAGAAGAAACCCGACAACGAGTGAAACAAGTCCGATGTAAAACCACTTCATATTCTGCAGCAAAATGCCGGAAATCGTTTCGAAGTATTGGCCCGCTTGGTTGGCGAGAATGGCGCAGAAAAGTACAAAACCGATAACGACGATCTTTGATGCGATAGTCACAGTCGGATTGAGTCCTTTCAATATCCCAGATGTTGCTCTCATAGGCATCCCTCACAGTGCGTTTGTTTTAGCGTTATTGTTTGTTGCGTTATTGTTAATTTTTGAAAGAGAGTAGAGAGAGGGCTTTTGTGTTTCAACTGATTAATACTCATCGGTTAATGAGTATTAATCATGACAAGAAGATCATTGTTAATTAAAAGGTTGTTTTTTGTTCGAGATCAATGCATGAATGACAAAAACTCATCCAAGCCCGGCGAAAAAGTCGTTTGTTTGTTGCCGGGTTGTTAATCAAAATCATCTCCACTAACACAACACGATGTTGTACGCACTGGATGCAACTTGACTCTCGGAGATAAGAATATGAGCAATGTCAACCAAACCATTATTCCTGTTGAACTTGTTGATAATGTACTGAACCCAATCAGTGAAGCAACAGGAATGCCGAATCAGGCCTACACCAGCGAAGAGTATTTTACTTTTGAGCGTGATCAGGTGTTTGGTAACACTTGGGTATGCATTGGTTTTGCATCAGACCTGCTTAAAAATGGCTATGTGATGCCACTTGATTTCATGAATCTTCCACTACTCATGATGAGAAATCGTCAAGGTGAAGTCCAAGTCTTCCACAACGTGTGTAGCCACCGAGGTATGAAGCTGGTTCATGAGGCAGGCGAAGTTCAAGGCATGATTCGCTGTCCTTACCATTCATGGACGTACGATCTTGACGGCAATCTAAAAGGCACACCACACATCGGTGGTATCGCAAAACACAAAGATGACCGATTTAAGTGTGAAAAGCATGGCCTTAAGCCACTTCGTTCAGCCGTTTGGATGGACATGGTATTCGTCAACTTATCGGGCAAAGCAGAAAGCTTTGAAGAGCATATCGCGCCGCTAGAGCAACGTTGGCAGCAATTCTTAGGTGAAGAAGGATTAGGGCTTCTTCGCCGCGTGAACATGGGTGGCAACTTAGAGATAGAAGTGAAAAGTAACTGGAAGCTTGCCGTAGAAAACTACTGTGAAGCTTACCACTTACCTTGGGTGCATCCGAGTTTGAACAGTTATTCTCGCCTAGAGGATCACTACAACATCATGTTTGCAGAGCGTTTTGCTGGCCAAGGTAGTCTCGCATACAACCTCTCTGATACTGCAGGAACACACTTACCTAAATTTCCAAGCTGGCCAGAAGATAAACTGCGTCATGCAGAATATGTTGCACTCTTTCCAAACGTGTTGCTTGGTATTCAAGCCGATCATGCCTTTGCGATGATGATTGAACCAATCACTGCGAATAAGAGTGTTGAGCACCTACGTGTTTTCTATGTGGGTGATGAAGCAACGAAAGATGAGTTCGCTGCGTGCCGTACTGCTACCGTTGAGTCATGGCGAGTCGTATTCGGCGAAGATATTGGAGCGGTCGAAGGCATGCAGGAAGGTCGTTACTCACCTGGCTTTGGTGGTGGTGTGTTCTCACCAGAAATGGATGTTCCGACGCATTTCTTCCAAACCTGGTTGGCAAAGCAAGTGAAAGCGGCACTGGAGCAGTAATATGATGCATTACCTTAATTATATTGATGGTGAGTGGTGCGATTCAGAGCAAGCGCTGACCGTTATGAACCCTGGCACAGCCGAAGCGTATGCGACGATAGCAGAAGCCACTATCATCGATGCCGATCGCGCAATGGCAGCGGCACGTCGAGTAGTCAATCAAGGCCTTCTTTCGGACGTTCGTCCAGCCGTCAGAACCGAGTGGATGTTAAAAGCCGCAGCGGCTATTCGTGAAATGGTTGATGAAGGTGGGTTAGTTGCCTGCCGTGAAAATGGGAAATCTTTGCAAGATGCCAAAGATGAGTTTTTAGAATCGGCACGTTACTTCGAATACTACGCTGGCATGGCCGACAAGCTGGAAGGCACGTCAATTCCGTTGGGTAAAGATTATGTCGATTTCACCCAATATGTGCCGTTTGGTGTGTCAGTGCAGATTGTGCCGTGGAATTTCCCAGTTTCTATTTGTGCACGCTCATTAGCACCTGCATTAGCTGCTGGTAACGCAGTGGTGATCAAATCGCCAGAGATTTCCCCACTCGCTATGACGTTGTTGATTAAAGCGATTGAAAAAGCGGGCTTCCCAAAAGGCACGATTAACTTGCTATGTGGCAAAGGCTCCGTAGTTGGCAGCCACTTGGTGCAGCATCAAGACGTTGATCAAATTGTCTTTACAGGTTCTGTGCCGACCGGCCAACGCATACTGAAAGATTCAGCGCAACGCGCCACACCATCTGTGATGGAGCTGGGTGGTAAATCGGCCGCTATCGCACTGAAAGATGTGAGTCTCGAAACGCTTTTACAAAGCGTTCAAGTCGGTATTTTCTTTAACGCTGGTCAAGTTTGTTCGGCAATGTCTCGTTTGCTAATTCAAAAAGAGCGTTATGAAGAAGTAAAAGCGGCGGTAGTGAAAATGGCGCAAGACCTAACCATTGGTCAAGGTGAAAGCCAGCCGGATATAACACCGTTGGTATCGGCTGATCAACAAGCGCGCGTGCTAGAAATGATAGAACAAGCAAAAGCCGACGGCGCGAACATCCTAACGGGTGGATACGCCCCTGATTTGTCGGGTTACTTTGTGGCACCGACGGTGATTGAAGCCTCACCAGATATGCGTATTGCTCAAGAAGAAGTGTTTGGTCCTGTACTGGTAATTACGCCGTTTGAAACCGATCAAGAGGCTGTTGAAATCGCGAATGGCACCGATTTTGGCCTAGTCGCTGGTGTCTTTGGTGAAAGCCTAAACCAAACATTGCGTGTGGCACAGCAACTGCGTGGTGGACAAGTGTTCATCAATGAATGGTTTGCTGGTGGCATCGAAACACCATTTGGTGGCGTGGGCTTGTCCGGGTTTGGGCGAGAAAAAGGACAAGAAGCGATTTATAGCTACGTCCAGACACGCAATATTGCCATTCGTTTGCAGCAAGACAGCAACGTATAGCTACCGTGTAACTGTATTTTCATCACCTCGTACCGGCTTGGATTTCAGACCACAAGCTAGGGCGAGGTTGATGGAATCACAACAAATCTGACAGCGGTTTGTAAACACGGAAATTCTGAACAAGGTAGTTGGAGTATAAGTGATGAGAAAGTGGCTCTGTATTATTTGCGGCTTAATCTATGATGAAGCACAAGGTTGGCCATCCGATGGCATTGCACCAGGAACAGCATGGGAAGATGTACCGGATGACTGGTTATGTCCTGACTGTTTAGTGGGTAAGGCCGATTTTGAAATGATCGAAATTACCGACGACGCGCCACTAGAAGAGGTTGCAGCGGTGTCTTCGGTGTCGGTAGAAGCGTCTGTTCAGCCAAATACTGCTCAGCCTCTTCCATCTGAAGTTACTCAACCTGTATTCTCAAATGACCCTATCGTTATCATCGGTAGTGGCCACAGTGGTTACCAGTTGGCGGCGGCACTTAGAGCACAATCCGAGACGGTTGCTATCACCATCTTTACCGCTGATGATGGCGCTTTGTACAGCAAACCAGCATTGTCTAATGCACTGGTCATGAACAAAGACGGCGACGCGCTACAAAGTGAGAGCGCGTTGGAGTGGGAAAGCCGTCTCAATATCCGAGTTTACCCGCATACCCGTGTTGAACAGATCGATCGTGCCAATTCAACGTTACATACCTCCATCGGTAAATACGCCTACAGCCGCTTGGTACTGGCAACAGGTGCATCACCGATTGAAATCCCAATTGAGGGCGATCGCTCTTGGGTTATGAGTGTGAACGACTTAGTTGATTACCGCCGTTTCAGAGCGGAGCTGCAAGACAAAAAGCGCATCGCGATCCTAGGTGATGGCTTAATTGGCTGTGAGTTCGCGAATGACCTGATCGAAAGCGGTTATGAAGTGACAGTTATCGGGTTGGGTCAATGGCCAATGGAGCGTTTGATCCCGCAAAAGTTGGGTGAATCATTACAAAGCGCACTTGCCGAACGAGGCGTGCAATGGGCTCTACAAGACAGTATCGCCAGAATCGAGCCAAGGTCCGAATCCAGTGCGGTTTTACATCTGAACAGTGGCAAGCAGATTGAAGCAGACCTAGTGCTAAGCGCGGTTGGACTCAAACCAAATGTTTCTCTGGCTGAGCGCGCGGGGCTCGAAGTGGGCCGCGGCATTAAAGTGAATCAATTCGGCCAGACGAGTGATGAGAGTATTTACTCGCTAGGCGACTGTGTTGAAACGGAGCAAGGTTGGCAGCCGTATATTGCACCGATTAATCAAATGATCCCCTCTGTAGCGAAAAGCTTGCTAGGCGATGTCGCCCCTATCTCGTTAACACCAACTCCAGTGATTGTAAAAACGCCGATTCTTCCACTCACGATTTTCCCGGTAGCCGCTGAAGAACAGGGACAATGGTACATCGAGAACCAAGCAGATGAATTGACCGCTGCGTTTTATTCACCAGAAGGAGCAATGCTCGGTTTTGCGTTGCTAGGAAGAAAAGTACAGTCATTACGCGGCCCTTGGCTAGATCAATTGTCATTGAAACTGTCAGCAGCGTAGCGGAGAAAAAAGATGATTCATTTACCCAATGATGACGTGACGTGTGGTTGGTACCATGTGTTGCCAAGTATTCCAGAAAAATCGGCGTTAAAAGGTAAACAAAGTGCTGACTATGCCGTGTTAGGTGCCGGTTTCGCAGGCCTAGCTATGGCAAGACGTTTAGCTGAACTTATGCCTAATGCACGAATTATACTGATTGATGCGCAACGTATCGGCCAAGGGGCTTCAGGAAGAAATTCGGGCTTTGTTATCGATTTGCCTCATAAGTTTTCACTTGAGCATCCCGACCCTGAGCACAAGCAAAAGTTATTATCACTCAACCGTTCTGCGATTGCTCAGCTAAACACTTTAGTGTCGAAGCACAGTATTTCTTGTCAGTGGTCAGCAAAGGGCAAATATCAAGGAGCCGTAGGGGCGCGCGGTGAAGCGTATCTCGATCACTTTGAGCACCTAATGAAAGACCTTGGCGAACCATACTTCCATGTTAATGGCAGTGAGCTGGCGAGAGTCTTGGGAACAAACTACTACAGCCGCGCAATTTACACGCCAGGTGGTTATTTAATGCAACCTGCTGCTTTGGTGCGTGGGCTAGGGGAAAGCCTTCCAGAGAACGTCGAGGTGTTAGAGAACTCGCCAATCCGCAAGCTCAGTAAAGAAAACGGTTGCTGGGTATTACATGGAGATAGTGGCTCTGTTGAAACCCCTGAACTGCTGCTTGGGACCAGCATTTTTACTCGGGAGTTTGGTTATCTTAAAAACAGACTACTTCCAGTGATGACGTTTGCAAGCTGGACGCGTCCATTGACCGACGCAGAAATGCAACGATACGGAGGTGAGCTGAATTGGGGGTTAACTCCAGCTGATCATGCGGGAACGACGTTACGTATGACCGCCGATCGACGTATTTTGATCCGCAATACTTACAAACACGTGCCGAAATATGGCTCAAGCATGAACGATAAAGTCAGAGAACAAATTCGCGACGATCATCGTCAGGTCTTTCTGGCGCGTTATCCCGAGCTGGCCGACGTACCATTTACTCACACATGGGGTGGGGTGTATGCAATCTCTCGTAACTTTACTAACTTTTTCGGTCAATTAGATGAAGGTGTTTATGCCAGCGCTTGTGACAATGGTGTTGGTGCTGCGTGGGGAACCATTTCTGGAACACTGTTAGCTGACTATGTCGTTGATGCGACATCTAAATCATTGGATGACATACAGCAAGTGACAGGAATGCCTTGTTTGAATCCGCCAGAGCCTTTTTTAGGTTTGGGAGTAAAAACGCGTATCCAATTAGCAAAATGGCAAAGCCGGAGTGAATTATGAAGCCAGTCAAACTTGTTGATAGTAAAAGTCTAGATTTCAATGTTCGTGGTGAGACGCCAGGAATGGCGTATGTTGCCAGGGCGTTAAGCCCAGAAATTTCACCAAACATAGGCGTAGGCTTTGCTAAATGGGAAGGCGCTAAAGTGGCTTGGACAGTGCTTTATGATGAGGTTATTTTCGTGATTGAAGGCTGTTTCGAGCTGACCGCAAATGGTGAAACACATTTTGTGCACCCAGGTCAGATGCTGTGGATACCGGAAGGGACTGAATTGGTTTATGGTGGGCATGCTCTGTTCGGCTATGTGGTTCATCCAGGAAACTGGAAAGAGTTACATGGTATTGAATGACTTTTATCATTTAGTAGTGTTTCGGAAAGGCAAAACAAAAATCCGATTTTTACCCATGAGTTTTCGTAAAAGAACTTAATCTCAATGGAGCAAGGGTTTCTTACTTGCTATGTTTCTTGGTCACGTTTCCAGACGTGTTAGACCTTTCTCAATTGCTATTTTATCTATCAAAAAGGGAAGCCTTGGCTTCCCTATAATGAGTCTTCTTTTGGCTTGGCTAAATCTTTTATTTTAGCTCAAATTTACCCTGCATGATTGCCCAGTGACCCGGGAACGAACAGAAGAATGAATAGTCACCGCCGGCTTTCATTTTCTCAGTACTGAACGTAATGCTGGTGCTTTCACCGCCACCAATTACTTTTGTGTGAGCGTAGACGCGATCATCATTTGGTTTTACGTAGTTATTTTCTGCTCCAGCTGCCATGCCATCAGTACCGACTGCTTGTAGGTTGGCAGTGTCAGAGATGACCACGTTGTGACCCATCGATTGCGCTGGCATCTTACCTGTGTGATTCAGCGTCAGTTTTACCTCTTTACAAGTGGCTGGTACGCTCAATGTTTTAGTAGAAAACTGCATCATATCGTTAGCATCTAATGACACTTCACACTCGGCACTGGCTTGGGCACCAAAGCTCATTCCTACTAATGCGAAGGTTGTTGCTAATAAACGTAAAGACATATAACACTCTCCATTTTGTATTTTAGGCTGACTTGGATTGATCTTATCCAATAGTTCTCATTATCAGCCAATTTTCACTCCAAAAACGTGCTTCAATCGGTATATTGACGTTTTGTTGCAAGCTTGTACTGGTCAGTTCCGCTATTTGATCACTCAAATGCCTTATTTCATGCGATTGCGTGAGTTAAATCAAAAGTCGTGATTAGCCAGAGTTAAGGTGAAATTAATCTCGCTAAACGGGTGGCAAAATCGTTTGGTTTTAAGGTATTGGAGAGGTTTCGAGAAAGAAGCTCAGCTAGACTGCTGAGCTTCTAGAGAACAGATGACAAGTAAACCTAGCGAGTTTGTTTTAACGTGTGCAGCACATCATGCAGTGAAGGTGCGACGGTATGGCCTAATTGTTTTATTTCGTTGCAAGGCTCAACCAAATCAGGAATTTGATAAGTGATCATGTTCGCTGCTACCGCAGCACGCACGCCATTATTTGAATCTTCAAAGGCGAGACATTTGGTTGGATCTACGCTTAGACGACTTGCTGCAAGCAGGTAGATCTCTGGATCAGGTTTGCCGTGTGACACTTCACAGCCCGTCGTTAAGTTGTCGAAATACTTGCTTAGGCCCGCTAACTCCAACTTCTTCTGTGCCACTTCTTTTGCTGTAGAAGTGGCGACTGCAATTGGCAACCCTTGGCCTTTCAACCACTCAAGCAGCTCAATCACCCCTTCTTTTACCGGTATCGCTTGGTGCTTAACCACAGCGTCGTAACGGTCGCGCCACTCTTGGTGTAAGCGGTCAAGATCATCCCCATAAGCTTTACGAAAAATCACTTCAATGCCCGCTGCATTGCGACCAATGATTGAAAGGTAAACATCTTTATAGAAGGGTAGGTTCTGGGCTTCACATGCTTCTTGGAAAATATGCATACAGACGCGCTCGGTATCAAGGAGCAAACCATCCATATCAAAAATAGCAGCTTGGTAGTTCATTACATTAAGACTTTTTGGTTGGGATGGCGCATTTTGACACAAGCAGACCGGTTTTTCTTCTAAAAATTAGAACTTGATTTTGATCCTATGAGTTCACATTGCCTCTGAACACACTATACATAGAGTCTATAAATTAGGTGTTAAATATAATGTTTTTAAAATTAGAAAAATTTCAGTTAAATAGATAAAACTCTATCTTAATATAAGCTAGAGTTTTATTAATATTCTATTGTTATTTTAACTATTGGATGATTTATTAATAGTTAAAATTAATAATAAAATAATACCAAATCACGATTGTTTACGACTGCATGAGTGTACCAGCTCTTGACTTCAGATATTTGTTGCTCTGATAAGCCTCCGAAGTCAACGTTATCTTGGTGAATATCTTGATTTTTTATCATAAAAACAACAGGGAAATCGTCAGGGAATGGGAATTTTATAGGATAATCGGTATTAGTGAATGGAATTTCGCAGAAATCGTTTACATCGCAAGGATACCAAGAGTTATTGGATAAGTAATAACCAGTTATCTTACATATAGCTTCAAGCAAGTAAGCATAGGCGTAACCCAAGTGACTGTATTTTATCTCTTCAGACAACATTTGCATAAGAAGCTCTTCAGCTTGGATGCTTTCGCCACTACTTTCCAGCATTTCATTAATCACCTTAAAGGAGTCTTGACACCTTTCCATTATGGCTTTTTCTAGCTCTGGATTACGCTCATTCTTTAGTACGTTAAAAACCTTTTCAGTATCTAATGAATATACTGTCGCCCCATATCCCATATTTTATTCTCCTCACTTTTATACAGTTAAATTCATTTAAGTGTTTTTTATCGAAGGGATTATATTTTGATGTTTTTTGAAGGTAAAGTGTATATATAGAGGTTGTATTTATTATGATGAACTTTGAAAGTTTAGATTCTTAAAATAAATACTATATATTTAATTTTATTAGATCTAGCTCATAAAAATACCTTAACTATTATTGTGTTTATTGTTAAGGGTTATTAAATCTGTGAGGTGGTTCAAGACAATAAAATTTAGAAGAAAATACCGTCAAACTTAGGTAGCTATTCTATCTGAGCACTCAGCCCACTACTTATGGTGGGCTGAGTGCGCGGTTGGGCATCAGGCACATTATTTGGCGATGAATATGCCATATTAGGTGATATTCGTTAGTGTCTATTTTATCCCTAGGCGTTTTGCTAAGCGGTGTAAATTACCGTTATCTAATTCAAGCTGACGTGCAGTTGCTGCCCAGTTACCTTGGTTCTCTTCCAGAGCTCTAACAATCATCGCTTTTTGGAAGGCATCTGTGGCAGGCTTCAATCCGCCTTCTGGTAGCTCAAGCCGAGAGTTTTGTTCCGCTTCTTCAATGTTCTTGATGTTCTGATTCGGCGTTCGGATATCAAAATCTTGCTCAACCAACTCAATGTCCAAGGCGTGAGTACGCGCTTTTGCCAAAACACCGGCACGTTTAATGACATGTTCAAGCTCTCGCACGTTGCCTGGCCATGAATAGTCTTTAAGTGCCAGCACCAAAGCAGGAGACAAACGAATGCTGTTTAATCCCAATTTGCTTCTTAAGCGTTCGGCGAAAAAGCCTGCGAGTAACACCACATCGTCTTCACGTTCACGAAGAGGTGGAACATGAAGCGGGAAGACGCTTAGACGATGATACAAGTCTGCTCGGAAGCGACCAGCAGTCACTTCTTCATGCAATATACGGTTGGTGGCGGCGACAATGCGTGTGTTGACTCGAATATGGCGGTCATCACCCACACGTTGAATGTCGCCGTATTGTAGGGCTCGAAGTAACTTAGCTTGCAGTTCTAACGACAGTTCGCCGACTTCATCCAAAAACAGTGTGCCGCCGTCGGCTTGTTCGAACTTACCTTTACGATTGCTGATCGCGCCTGTGAATGCGCCTTTGATATGGCCGAACAACTCGCTTTCCGCGACTGATTCTGGCAGCGCCGCACAGTTGAGGTAAACCAAAGTATTGTTCGATCGGCTAGAACGATGGTGAATAGCGCTGGCAACTAACTCTTTACCTACGCCTGTTTCTCCCATGACCAACACAGACAATTCCGTATCCGCGACGGCATCAATCTGCTCTTGAAGATTCCTCATACCCTGAGAGTTGCCAATGATTTCGTTACTCAACGTGCGTTTCTCAGCGTAAGAGTCACGTGGCAGGCTCGCTTGAGTTTCTAGTTGCTCTAGCAGAAGTGCAGTGTGCAAGCCACCTGCTGCCAACGCGCTGACAAAACGTAACTCTTGGTTGCGTAGCCCATCAAATTGGTTGGGGTCGAAGGCGTCAATCGTAATGGCACCAATCAGTTGATCGTCGATCAGCAGAGGTAAACCAATGCAGGAATGGACATGCAGTTTGTCATCGTGGTTTGGAATCAAGCCATCGTATGGATCAGGTAAGTCGCTGTCAGAGGGAAAGCGCACGATATCGCCCGCTCGGGCAATGGCTTCTAATCTTGGGTGCTGCTCAATGGAGAAACGGCGTCCAAGCACTTCTTTCGCCAATCCATTGATTGCTAAAGGTTTAAAGTGCTGGTCTTCATATAAAAGAAGGGCAGAAGAGTCACACTTCAATACCTCTCGAATCGTGGTTAATAACGTATCGAAGCGAGCCTGTTGAGTGAGCGCCGAGTTAAGGTCTTGCGTGATGTGTAGCCATTGCGCGATTAAAGAAGTCATAGCCAATACCGATTGTGTCAATATGACTATTGTAGTGTCTTAATGACAATTTTCAACTGTGTCTAAATGACAGCCATTAAAGTTGGGTTTTAATTAAGATATTGAAATATATAGCAATTAAAAGTTGGCACGCCCAGTGCAATACAAGAAGAAATTATTTTTGTTTATCTCGTCATTCAAGGTAGTAATTATGACAATTCACGTAAAAAACAACATCCACTGGGTAGGTCAACGCGATTGGGAAGTTCAAGACTTCCACGGTACAGAATACAAAATGACAAAAGGTACCAGCTACAACAGTTATCTAATTCGTGAAGAGAAAACCGTATTGATTGATACGGTCGATCACCGATTCAGTCAACAATTCATCCAAAATTTAGAAATGGAAATCGACCTTAAGTCTATCGACTTTATCGTGGTAAACCATGCTGAAGAAGATCACTCAGGCGCATTGTCGGCATTGATGGAGAAGATTCCGAACACGCCAATTTACTGTACAGAAGCGGCGATTGACTCCATCGTTGGTCATCACCACCATCCCGAGTGGAACTTCAAAACCGTAAAAACGGGCGACAGCATCGATATTGGTAACGGTAAGCAATTGGTGTTCGTGGAAGCGCCGATGCTGCATTGGCCAGACAGCATGATGACTTACCTAACGGGCGATGCAGTGTTATTCAGCAATGACGCATTTGGTCAGCACTACTGCGATGAACGCTTATTCAATGATGAAGTTGACCAAAATGAGTTGATGGAACAGTGTTTGCGTTACTACTCAAACATCCTAACGCCATTCAGCAGCTTGGTAACCGCTAAAATCAAAGAAGTGCTGAGCTTTAATTTGCCTGTCGATATGATCGCAACGTCACACGGTATTGTATGGCGCGATAATCCAGTTCAAATCATCGAGCAATACTTAGCATGGGCAGACAATTATCAAGAAGATCGCATTACGATTTTCTACGATTCTATGTCAAACAACACCCGAATGATGGCCGATGCAATCGCGCAAGGCATTCACGATGTCGATCCTAGTGTGGCAGTCAAAGTCTTTAATGTCTCTAAGCATGATAAGAATGAAATTCTCGCCAACGTATTCCGCTCAAAAGGCATCTTGGTTGGTTCGTCTACCATGAACAACGTCATGATGCCGAAGATCGCAGGCATGCTAGAAGAAATTACTGGTTTGCGCTTTAAAGCGAAGAAGGCCGCTGCATTCGGTAGCTACGGTTGGAATGGTGGCGCGGTGGATCGTATCCATGCTCGATTGACTGACGCAGGTTTTGAAACCGCAGTGAGCTTGAAAACCAAATGGCGACCAGATGGTAAAGCGATGCGTGAGTGCCGTGAACATGGTCAGAACATCGCGAAATTGTGGGCGAAGCATGACCTGACAAGTCCTGTTATTTCTCCGGCAATTGCTGCGTCTGCACCACAAGTTCAATCACAACCCGCTGCGCCAGCGACAACACAGGCGGTAGTCGATGCTGCCCCTAGCAACCCTAGTACCGAGGCGCATCCTGCAGATTGTCAATGCATGGTTTGCACCGTTTGTAATTGGGTATACGACCCAGCTAAAGGCGAGCCTAACCAAGGCGTTGAGCCGGGTACGGTATGGTCTGAAGTGCCAGATTACTTCTTGTGCCCAGAATGTCATTTGGGTAAAGACGTCTTTGTCGAATACAATGGGTAAGGGGGCGAATATGCAAGCACCTATTGTGATTATTGGTAGCGGCTTTGCTGCTTACCAATTGGTGAAAACAGTGCGTCGAATGGACGCACATATTCCGCTGCAAGTGTTTACTGCTGATGATGGCGCGGAATACAACAAGCCCGATTTGAGTCATGTATTCAGCAACAAGCAAACCGCCCGAGACTTGGTAGTTAAAAGTGGTGAGGCGTTTGCACAGGAACACAACATCGAACTGTTCGCCCATACCAAGGTTGAGCATGTCGACGTGCAAGCTCAGCAAGTGGTTGCCAACGGCCAAACCTATCCTTATTCCAAACTGGTGTTTGCGACAGGCGCGAAAGCCTTTGTGCCGCCAATATCTGGTGGTGCAGCACCTGAGGTGATAACGCTGAACTCGCTACAAGAATATCAATTAGCGGAAGAGCAAATTAGCCGCGCGGAACGAATTCTAGTAATGGGTGGTGGTTTGATCGGCGTCGAGATCGCCATGGATCTCGCAACCAGTGGTAAAGCCGTTACGGTGGTTGAGCCAAATCCCCGTTTGCTCGCTAACTTGATTCCTGAATTTGTTGCATTGCCGCTGGAGAATCAACTTAAGCAGCAAGGTATTCAACTTGCCTTGGAGACTGGAGTTGCTGCGATTAATCACTCAGATGATTCGCTGGTGGCAAGCTTGAGCAAAGGTAAGGAAATCGAAGCCGATGCAGTGATTTCAGCGGCGGGTTTACGTGCTAACACTTGGTTAGCGAAAGCTTGTGGGTTGAGTGTCAATAAAGGCATCGAGGTGGATGCTCGATTACAGACATCAGCAGCCAATGTGTTCGCATTAGGCGATTGTGCTGAGATCCAAGGTCGAATGATGCCGTACCTCCAACCGATCGTGCTAAGTGCCAATGCTTTGGGCAAACAACTACTGGGGCAAGAAGCAGAGTTGAAACTACCGCCCATGATGGTAAAGGTCAAAACGCCGAGCTACCCGATTCAATTGGCAGGCGATTTTAGTTCGGTGACGAACTGGAGCGTGCAGATTTCTCAAACTGGCATTGCCGCGAAAGCAGAAGATGAAAATAGCCGACTCATGGGCTTCGTCGTGACGGGAGAACAAGTTACGCAAGCATTTCCATTGCTTCGAGAGTTGTCTCAAGCCGGTCAGGCTTAACCGATTTAAACGAAAAGAATTGTAATTAGAGAGGGTATTATTATGTCGCATCTACGAATTCCTAAAGACTGGACTGCTCAACGTTCAACGCCTTTCTTCACTAAAGACAATGTGCCACCAGCGCTACTGACTCATCACAATACCGCTGAGGGTGTGTTTGGGCAGCTGTGCGTCATGGAAGGGCAAGTGACTTACTACGGCTTTGCTGATGAAAATGCCACAGAAGCAGAAGTAGTGGTGGTGATTAATGCAGGCCAGTTTGCTACAAGTCCACCGCAGTACTGGCACCGCATTGAGATGAGCGATGATGCTCAGTTCAACATCAATTTCTGGTCGAACAAGGACAAGAGTGGGCAAGCGATGTTCCATGCTAAG
This sequence comes from Vibrio sp. 2304, assembly GCF_033339475.1. Taxonomy (NCBI): domain Bacteria; kingdom Pseudomonadati; phylum Pseudomonadota; class Gammaproteobacteria; order Vibrionales; family Vibrionaceae; genus Vibrio; species Vibrio sp. 2304. The sequence continues at coordinate 531,198 of NZ_JAWOUQ010000001.1, forward strand.
CAGTAGTGAACCTATGTAAGTGCTTTGACTGTTACGCTAATCGTCAAGTAAAGGGGTGTAGAAGGCGCAATAAACGGACTGCAATGCAGGATCATCGAGACCGAGGAAAGAGAAATCACGAGTAATGATTTCAATTCTTTAGTAGCATGTTACGAAACATTTCAGTCAGGTGAACTAAGGGAAGCGTGCAATGGAAAAACAACGAGTAGCATTTATTGGTCTGGGTGTGATGGGATACCCAATGGCTGGTTACCTAAGTAAAGCGGGCTTTGAAACCAAAGTATACAACCGCACAAAAGCGAAAGCCGACAAATGGGCTGAAGAATACCAAGGCGTAGCTTGTGAAACACCACGTGAAGCGGCGGAAGGCTGTGACATCGTTTTTACCTGTGTGGGTAATGATGATGACGTTCGTAGCGTTGTTTACGGTGAAGAGGGCATTCTGGTCGGCTTGAAAGCGGACGCAGTGCTAGTCGATCACACGACCACTTCTGCAGACCTAGCGGTTGAGCTGGCTGAAGCGTGTGTTAAGTACGGTAATCACTTTATTGATGCGCCAGTTTCTGGTGGTCAAGCGGGCGCAGAAAATGGTGTTCTAACCATCATGTGTGGTGGTGAACAAAGCATTTTTGACCGTGTGTCTCCGGCGATGGATGTGTACGCGAAGCAGATGACGCTACTGGGTGAAAACGGTCAGGGTCAACGCTGTAAGATGGTAAACCAAATCTGTATTGGAGGCGTTTTACAAGGTCTGAGTGAAGCTTTGTTGCTAGCACAAAAATCAGGCTTGGACATTGCTCAAGTTGTAGAAACACTTAAGCATGGCGCTGCAGGTTCTTGGCAGATGGAAAACCGCGCAAATACGATGGCTGAAGACAAGTTCGATTTTGGCTTCGCTATTGATTGGATGCGCAAAGACTTAGGTTTCTGTCTGCAAGAAGCTGAGCGAGTGGGTCTAGAACTTCCACTGACTAAGAAAGTGGATGAGCAATACGCAGACCTTCAACGTGATGGTTTAGGTCGCATGGATACATCAGTACTGATCAAAGCGGTAGCTAAAAATCAGTAGTTGATGAATCAGTAATAGATAAACAGTTCTTTGGTATCAAAGAGCTTAAAGAAATCTAAGTTAATCATAATGAATCACCTTGAGCATGTTTTGTGACTTGTGATTAAGGATTAGTGATTTGAAATCAGGAGGTACTGTAGAGTACCTCCTTTTTTTCGTCTTTAAATCACACAGTGTAATGATTGCAGCGTTCGCTTACTTGTTTAAGCCTAGTGCAATTTCAAGACCTTTGCCGTACGCTTCGTCCGCTTGGTATGCGTGTTGAACGTGGCGCTGTTGGATGAACTCTGGTACACCGTCCATTGCGCGAGCTGTGTTATCGAACAGAGTTTGACGTTGCTCTTCGCTCATCAGACGGAATAGGTCACCCGCTTGGCTGAAGTAGTCTTCGTCTACACGATGATCGTAGTGATCAGCGTTGCCATTGATGCGTAGAGGTGGCTCAGAGTAATCTGGTTGCTCTGCCCATTCTTGTTTGTAGTTTGGCTCGTAACCTAGTGTTGAACCAAAGTTGCCATCAACGCGCATTGCGCCATCGCGGTGGTAGCTGTGAACAGGGCAACGAGGTGCGTTCACTGGGATTTGATGGTGGTTCACACCTAGACGGTAACGCTGAGCATCGCCGTAAGCGAACAGACGACCTTGTAGCATCTTATCTGGTGAGAAGCCGATACCAGGTACTACTGCTGCTGGGTTGAACGCTGATTGCTCAACTTCTGCGTAGAAGTTTTCTGGGTTGCGGTTCAGTTCGAACTCACCAACTGGGATCAGTGGGTAGTCTTTTTGAGACCATACACGTGTTAGGTCGAATGGGTTGAAGTTGACTTCATCCGCTTCTAGCTCTGGCATGATCTGTACGTACATCTTCCATTTAGGGAAGTCTTGACGCTCAATCGCTTCGTAAAGGTCACGGTGATGGCTTTCGCGGTCTTTACCTACGATTGCTTCTGCTTCTTGGTCAGTTAGGTTTTTGATGCCTTGCTGAGTTTTGAAGTGGAATTTCACCCAGTAACGCTCGTTTTCTGCGTTGATGAAGCTGAATGTGTGGCTACCAAAACCATGCATATGACGGTAAGAAGCTGGGATACCACGGTCACTCATTACGATAGTCACTTGGTGGAATGCTTCTGGTAGTGATGTCCAGAAATCCCAGTTGTTGGTAGAGCTACGCATGTTAGTGCGAGGGTCGCGTTTTACTGCGTGGTTTAGGTCTGGGAATTTTAGTGGGTCACGTAGGAAGAATACTGGTGTGTTGTTACCAACCAAGTCCCAGTTACCTTCTTCAGTGTAGAATTTTAGTGCGAAACCACGGATGTCGCGTTCTGCGTCTGCTGCACCGCGCTCACCAGCTACAGTAGTGAAGCGAGCGAATAGTTCTGTTTTTTTGCCGATGTCAGAGAAGATCTTAGCGCGAGTGTATTTTGTGATGTCGTGCGTTACTGTGAACGTACCGTAAGCACCAGAACCTTTTGCGTGCATACGACGCTCAGGGATCACTTCGCGGTCAAAGTGTGCCAATTTTTCAAGGAACCAAACGTCTTGTAATAGTTGAGGGCCACGAGGACCTGCAGTCATAACGTTTTGGTTATGTGCGACAGGGCAACCTGCTGCTGTAGTCAATTTCTTGTTTGTCATTTTTCTTCCCCCTCCAGGGTTCAATACCTTAGAAACTGTAGAGGAGGTTATTACGGAAAAGCTGGGGGAGAAAACTGATATTGCTTATCAATTCAATAGATGGTGACTATGGTCGAAACTATATTAGAATCAGAAATTTACTACATTAGCTTGATTGACATAACAATCGGCGTTCTCGAAAGCGATTTACTGGGGGGGGAGCGCTATCCAGTTAGCGTGTCTGCGATGCTAGTAATATCGCCCCTTAAATGAAGTTTTACGTGTCATCAAAGGGGCGAAAGGGGGGAAGTAATTAAGAGTACTTCACTTCAAGTTGTTCAGCTTTTGCAAATGCTGGGTGTGTCGCGAGCTGTTTCCCATAACGTTCAATATTAGGGAAGTGATTAACTAAACCAAACTTTTGAACCAATTCGACAATGAAAGACATCATGATGTCAGCGCCAGTCAGACGCTCTTCTACTAGGTAAGTTTTGCCTTCTAAGGATTGCTCGAAGTAGCCTAGTACATTCATTGCTTCCTTGTCGGCATAGCCTGATAAAAACTGAGTTTCATTTGGCTCTTTGCTTACGAAGGTTTTTAGCAGCATAGGTAAAATTGCAGAGCTTTCTGCAAAGTGCATCCATTGCAAATATTCTGTGTGTGCTTTTGTACCGCGCTCAGGAGCAAAGGCTCCGTCACTGTATTTCTCAATCAAATATTCGGTCATTGCACCTGACTCAATGATAATCTCGCCGTTATCTTCAAGAACAGGTGACTTTCCTAATGGGTGAACACTTTTTAGTTCTGGCGGTGCCATGAAGGTCACGGAATCACGGACATAGGGTACAATTTCGTAATTTACATCTAGCTCTTCAAGTAACCAAATGATGCGCTTTGAACGAGACTGATTGAGGTGGTGAAGTTTAATCATTTACATATCCCTTTTTATAATGGGTCATTAATCTGTACTACAAGTTTGCCGAAATTCTTACCTTCCAACAGACCGATGAATGCTTCTGGCGCATTATCCAGTCCTTGTACTAGATGTTCGCGGTATTGGATCTTTCCTTCTGCCAACCATTGATTAATATCTTGCGCAAATTCACCGTAACGATGTCCGTAATCATCAAAAATGATGAAGCCCTGCACCTTGATTCGTTTGGTCAGGAGCTTACCCATTAGTAATGGAAGATGGTCGGTACCTTCAGGCAGCTCTGTCGCGTTGTACTGAGAAATCAAACCACAAAGTGGGATACGCGCATTTGTATTCAGAAGTGGCATTACAGCCTCGAATACTTTGCCACCTACGTTTTCGAAGTAAACATCGATACCTTTGTCACAGGCATTTTTCAGTTGTTCTGCAAAGTCTTCAGCTTTGTGATCAATACACTCATCGAAACCAAGCACCTCTTTAGCGTAACGGCATTTTTCTTCTCCGCCTGCTATACCAACAACTCGGCAACCTTTGATTTTACCAATTTGACCAACTGTTGCGCCTACAGGCCCCGTAGCAGCTGCTACCACGATGGTTTCCCCTGGTTTTGGCTGACCAATGTCGAGTAAACCCATGTACGCGGTAAATCCTGGCATACCTGCAACGCCTAGCGCGTAAGAAGGATTTTTCGGTTCTTTACCAAGTTTAATGACCATCTCACCAGTTGAGATAGCGTAGTCTTGCCAGCCAACAGTGTAGGCAAGAACCCATTCACCTGCTTCGTAATCTGGGTGGTTTGATGCTTCTACCTGACAAACTGTACCACCGACCATTACGTCATCAATTGCAACAGGGTCAGCGTATGATTCGGCATCACTCATGCGACCACGCATGTATGGATCTAGAGATAAATAAACCGTTCTCAATAGCATTTCACCCTCTTTCGGAGTCGGTTTCGTTACCTCTTCTAAACGAAAGTTTTCTTGTGTCGGTGCACCATGGGGACGTGACGCGAGTACTATTCTGCGATTTGTTGCGTTAGTCATATCTATCTCACTTGTTGATTAGACCGGTCGTCTAGTGTTTGTTTCAAAATATCCCGCTTATGTAAAGCGGGAAGGTTTACTGTGTTAACACTGACGCTTTTTCTGACAGTGAAACGTGTGTAGGGTGTTCATTCTGCTTCCACGCCGCCCGTTATGGGCAAGTGCGCGTATTCTGCAGTAAGTGTTGAGTATAGGTCAGACTTTGCGTCAATGCTGCCTGATCTTGATAAAGTTTGTTCAGCAAGCTAGCGCCATTCCAAAGGTAGTATATCTGCCTTGCTAATAACGCACTGTCACCATTGGGGATTGAGCCATCTTGAATGCCGATGTCTATGCAATCCGCTATCGCTTGAATGGTTTTGTCTGCTCCTTGGCGTAATGCCAAGCGCATTGACTCAGAGAGATCGGAGACTTCTGCACTTAACTTAACCAATAAACATTTGTTCGCATTACACACGTCGTCTTCTACTTTGACCATTTCTTCGAAATAGCTCATTAGGCGTTGGTAGCCACTCAGTTCAGTATTTGTAAAGCGTGCGTTTAAACGCTCAAAATACTTAGTAAAGTAGTCTTGAATCATCGCTTCACCAAATTGTTCTTTGGACTTGAAGTAATGATAAAACGAGCCTTTTGGCACTGCGGCCTTTTTTAATAGCTCTGAAAGACCAACACTCGTGAACCCTCGGTTTACGATCAACTCGTATCCGACGTCGAGAATATGTTGGCGTGTGTCATTCGTCTTTGCGTTCATGGAGTGTACTATAGAATGAATTAGACCAGTCGTCTAGTATTTGTTGTGGGTTATTTAATCAGCTCATACTCAATAACAAAGAGCGTGTCGGTATTTGGGTAGATTTCTCGAATTAACTGCTTGAGTTTTGGTAGTTCGATGGCTTCTTGTTCTGCATGAAACTCATTAATATCTTCAAAGTGAAGTGGTTCTACAGAGCGTATCTTGATATCGCAGACTTTACGATCCGTTTCTAAGGTAAAAACTTCGACTTCTGTATTGGGAACGTAATGGCTTTCTGATTCATCTCGAATCGTTATCGTCTTTTTGCCTGACGTGATCAACGGGGTTAAGAATTCAAAAAAAGTTATCTTGGTTGGATGAGATGGCATGATGTACTCGTTAGTCTGGTTGTTTGGCGTAATTATATACCCAAATACCCCAGATATTCCTGTTTTACTAGAACGATCGAGCGCGGATGAAGCGAATTAACTTGGCACTAAAGTAACCTGAGATAACGCCTATCCAGTTGGTGCTGAGATCATCAAAACTAAATGATCGATTTGGAATAAAAAGTTGGCTTATTTCTTCCATTGAAACGATAGCTAACAGCAGTAGCAAAAGACGAATCCCAAAAACGTCGGTTTTATTCGAGCTCACCAGAGAAGGGAACGTGAAGACCGATAAAAAGCCGATCAATAAACTGAAAGTAAAGTGAAGCGTACTTGATCCGCCTAAGTAGGTTTCCATTTGCAGGTAAGCAGTATGGTGTAGGTCAGAGCTTTTCCACAAAGAGAGTGAAGCGGTTAGCATCAGGACTAAAACAAAACTCGTGCGTGCCAGTATTAAAGCCATAATTAACCTATTGGAAAGAAGCCTAAGTAACGTTTTACAAAGTACAGTGCAGCTAAATTCTGGATAGCCATGCCAATTGCCATTGCCCACGCTGCACCAATCACACCAAACATTTGACAAAGCGTAACAAGTAGGCAGATGGACACCGTACCGGAGGAAATTGTAATGTATTTCATGGTTCTCTCATGACCACTCATTAATAATAAAAAACCTACTGAACCAGTCGCAACATTGACTAACTGCCCCAGAGAAAGGACGACTAATAGTGGTGCCGCGGCGAGAAACTCCTCACCAAAAAACTGCATTACAAACTCGGGGAAGAGGGTGCAAATAATTACGGGTACAATCGCTAAACCAACATTGGCTCGGCACGCCAAGCGGCTCAGGTTCTGCAGTTTGCGCATTTGACGCTCTTTGTAGAGAGAGGCAAACATCGGGGCGACCACAAAGTTAATGGTAATCAGCACAAAGCCAATCAGTAGTGATGTGCGTTGGGCTGCGGCTAACAAACCGATTTCCGCTGTTGAGATAAAAAAGCCCGCAATAACAAGGCTTCCCCATTGAAGAACATTCGTGAAGATACTGCCAACCCAGACTTGCTTGGCAGAAGCGACCATTTTTTTGTTTGGTACGAAAGCCGATGTTTGATATTGATCTGAGCCAAGCCAATTGGCACTAGATATGACCGCGACGCCTATGCTCGCTAAAAGCAGTGCGGTCATTAGATTGTTGATATTTTGCTGACCGATATAGTCTAGGGCAAAGACAAAAATGACCATCAACATGCTTACCCCAAGCTGCAACGCAAACAGAGATGATACGACTTTTCTACATGCTTGAAGCACCCGACTGTTGGTTTGCGCAAGCACCAAGAAAGGTATACAAAGCAAGCATAAAGTAATCGCATACATTGGTGATTGAGTCTGGTTTAGCTGTTCTGGAAACAGATTAAACCCTGCCAACAAAACGCCTATGGCGAGCAAGCAAAATGCCATACTTCGATAAAGTGCGGTTTTATAGTTTTGGCTTTGTTCAAGCTTCTCTTTGTTATTAAAAGCGATCGCATTGTAACGAACTAACGAGACATCAAAACCTAGCTGAGAAACAATAGCGAGTAGCGAGACTAGGTTGAATAAAAAGAAAAATTGACCGGCCGTCGAAGCGTCACTGGTCTTCGATACAATCAGAGTCAGTAAAAAAGCAAATAGCGCACTCAACACACGCGTGATTGCGGTTTTTAATCCAGTAGATAACAAGCTTTTTTTACCGCTGGGCATCAACAGTAATTTTTGTTGAACAGTGTGAAACATAGGGGCATTTAACCGTAAATATTATTGAGTGCGAGGCGCTGTTTTTCTTCACTGAAGGCATCGTTTAATTCTGCTGTATATTGGCGAAAATCGATCTCTTCATAATGATTGACACAATGCGCGATCTGCTTGGCCATTTCTTCAGGTGTGAGCGCTAAAAACGGGTAGTTGAGATCTTTGGTTGCGCCGATGGTCCGAATAACCATAGGAAGATGTAACTTGGATGCTTCTAGAATGGTTAACGGCATCCCTTCCCATGCTGCAGTATGTAGATAAAGGTCTGAACCCTTGAGCTTTTCAACTACCTCATCGCGAGGCAGCATGCCCGTTACATCCACATTTTCAGTGCGTAATTTCTGTTCGAGTACGTGGTCACCGCCACCTATCCATGTGATCTCTATCGGGCGGTTAAGCGCATACCGATTAAGGAACTGCAATGTGCTGATAAGAAACTGAGGATCTTTTTGGGGCGCGACACGACCAAGTACAACGAGCTTCAGCGCTTCTTGCTTGTTTCGCTCTATACGATCTTCACTTTGATAAGACACGTAGTTGTTGAGCAGTTCGGCACGTTTCGCACCAATGCTAATGGCTAGGTCACACTCTCGTTGGCTACAGCCTGCAACCACATCAATTTTGCTCAGTTTTACTTTCTCTAGTGCTTTATAGATCTGGCGTGCAAGCTCTGAGATATCTTCACGTTCGAAGGCATAACAGTGCGGTGTGTAAACCAAGCGTGCCTTGCCAAGCTTTAGAAATCGGCCGAGAAATCCTGCTTTACTCGAGTGCAAATGCACGACGTCGGGGCCAAGTGATGCAATCATGTGGTTTGCATCGCGAATAAATTGAAGCAAGCCGCCTTCTACCCACTTTGTCTGTACGAAAATGTGGTGGTTGTTCTCATTGGTCAAGTCGTTTTCTCGGGCTCTGGCTAGCAAGAAATGCTGATAAGGCTCGTCTCTGGATGAGTGAACATAACTATAGAGGGCGGTTTGAACGCCACCTCCAAATGCTTCTGTAACATGGAGCACTTTCTTCATGATGATTTTGTCCCTGGTGTTTGCATCCATTTGTGTTTAAAAGCATCACGCTCTTGCTCTGAATAAACGTGGCGATACAAGGGAAGATCGTACATATAGAACAGTTTTGAGAAGTCGTAGTGATTCTTAAAGTGTTGGTGGATATTGGAGTACCACTTGTTTTTCGCTTCGTTGCTGTTTTTCAGCACGAAGTCTTGCAACTCAAGAAACTCACCGATTTCTTTATCAAGAGAACTGAGCTGTTCGCATTTGATTAGCATGACGTTGGCCTGATCGTTCTGGAATGTGAAGAAAGGGTGAGTGTTGTCCAGCTCTTGGCGCATCACATCGATATTGAAATTACGCTTTAACTCGTTGTCGAACCAGTCCGCAAAATAGTTGAGATTGATATAGTTATCAAAGCAATGCTCGAGGTGCTGATACGTGACTTCCATATCTCGGTGAATTGCATCGTTCTTTTTGCCTTCGATAAATTGCAAATGGAGATCTTGAAAGAAGCGAGAAAAGACAGTTGCGATTGGATCGCGGACCAGCGTAACGATTTTAATCTGCTCGCGTTTTTGTAAGATACGTTTTCGCTGCTTGAGCACTAAGCGATAGAGTGCGCGGTTTCGGAAGTCGAAGAATTTACTCACGTCTTTTTTATTGTGATACATGTGAAATTCTTCGTGATCATCAAAGGTGTGGATGTGATAGCTCGGGATATTTTTCTCCCCTAGCGTGTGCTCAATTGATGAGGAGCCAACTTTACCCATTTGGTAAACTAAAACAAAATTATCAGCTTGGAGTTCTCGGTTCTTTTCAAATTGTCGAGAGATTGAATACTTCATCTATCCTATCCTTGATTATTCATATTCGTGGTGATGGTTTACCGGAAAAGTATGAGCTATGGCCCTTGAGTCGTTGCTCATGCTGATCATGACGGGTAACAAGAGTATTAAAATTATGGTGGTGTTTACCGCAACGAAAAACACCATGATGAGGGCGTATATCGCAAGTAATAGGCTTTTTCTGTTTTCATTAAGACTACGGAAGCAAAAGCGAATAAAAAGAAAATAACCACCAAACAGCAGACCAATACCAAGCAATCCGTATTCAATTGCGGTATCTAACACAAAGTTGTGGGTGTAGATCGCCAGCTCATCATAGTTAAAGTAACTGATCATAAAGTTGGGTAACATTTTCGCGCCGACACCTAACACTGGGTGTTGAAGTAAAATATCTAGCCCATTGGCAAGTAAAAGTTTTCTATGAAGATTCGATACCCAGCGGGCTTCACTTTGGTTGGCAAATAAGACGTCTTCTTGGGTTATTTCCAATGTGTCTGCTAGAGTTTCAAACCCAACGTAGAGTGTGGTTGTGACGGCAGTAAACACAATGAAGCTCAAGGCTAATAAAATCGCCCACGTGTACGTTTCGCTGAGCGATTTTCTCATTAAGTTTTTTACGAGCAGTTGGTCAAAGAAGAAAAGCAGACAAAAACCAAGTAGCGCTTTTCTTTCTTGTGACAACACCAGTAATACTAAAGCTACGAGCATCAAAAGGTGGAAAGCGCGAATTTTATCTCGATAAAGGTACAGTAGTGAGCACAGTACACCGAACCCGTATTTACTTACCCCGAGTAACTTAAACCCACTTTGATAGCCCTGAGCAAAGTGCCATAAGGCAACGAGCGAACAGATGAAAAACAACAGATACGTGAAATAAACCATTACCCGTTCGTCATCAAACACGCCATAGGCGTACATTAGGCTCAGTAGGCACAAAATCGCTAACCATTGCACAGTTTCTATAACTAGCGGCATTAAAGGGACGCGATTTAGCAGACCATTTATGAACACATACCCAGTGAACAATACGAGGAACCCCATACAGGGATGTATGAGTTTTTCAGCTTTTCTTTCCAATACCACTAATGCAGTAAAACCAATAGACAAAAGGCTTGCGATGTCAGATGGGGCTAGCGCTATTCCTCCAGCACGAAACTTCATTGGAATAAAGAACAATACTAATAGGCATGCTGCAAGCAATGAGGCGCGATGGCTCGATGGCGCGGAACTATTTGTTGGCGCAAAGCTGCTGGTAGATTCCATAGTAACCTTCACGAAATTTATCGATGGTGTAAAGAGAGGCCCTATTGACTGAGTATTGACTTGCAGCGTCATACCGCTCAACACTTTCACACAGTTGGAGAACTTTTTGGCTCAGTTCAGTGGCGTTACCAACTTGAAATAAATATTCGGCACGTCCGGTGACGTCATCCAAACCAGGTACGTCCGACGATAGTACGGGTAAGCCTGCTGCCATCGCCTCAACCGCCGCCAAACCAAAGCCTTCGACGTGCGACGATTGCACGTAAATATCCATGTCGTTCAAAAAGGCTGGAACGTCAGAAACTACGCCATGAAAGTGAACACGTTGCGCGACGTTGATTTTTGTTGCCAATGCTTGCAGTGACGATTTTTTTTCTCCATCTCCCGCAAGGTGGAGTTCGTATCGTCTTGGTAAATGGATAAGTGCTTGGATAAGCGTTTCATGGTCTTTATGTTGGTGAAGTCGGCCCACCATTCCAATCTTGATAACTGGTTTGTCGATTAGGTGGCTGGCGAATCTTGGCGTCATAGAAAACCTTTTTAAATCAACGCCATTGTGCACCACGTGATATTTATGTTGATAGCGAGGCATGAACTTCACCAGTTCATCTTGTACTTTTTCACTAATACTGACCGTCAAGTCGTGGCCCCAATATAAGACGTATTCCATGAACTTAAACAGCGGATAGTCACGTCGACGGTTATAAGAACAGTGCTCAGTCTGGATTCGTTTTTTACCTACCGCCAATAGCGCTAGGTAAATGGAAGGGTAGAGGTGCCCGTGAACGACATCCGGCCAACGCAGCAAAGAGAATTTCTCACTCAATGACAATGTGCGCCAGTTAAAACACTCTACCCCTTGGGCGGATAGCATTGGTAAGTAATCATTTTCATCACACAAGACCAAAATTTTGATTTCGTATTCAGGCTTATGTTCTAAAACAAGGTCGACTAAGAACTTCTGAGCACCGCCGTTCTGAGAAAGATCATTGATAATATGTAGAATCTTGGTTTTCATGATTAATTGGTCAGATATTGCTGTTTAAGGTCGGTGATTTCTGTATTTGAGAAAAAGTGCTTCGTCAATTTAGAATTCAGCATTTCTTCAACGTACTCGGGTGTAGGTTGAAATTGCGTTTTGAATTCTTTCATTAGTGGCGAGTACCATTTGTTGTCTGATTGATTTTCATAAACAACATCCACGGGGTAACCTAAAAAGTCTTCAACTGCGGAGTTAGCCTTCGTTAGCTTGTCACTTCGAATGACCAACAGTGAGAAGTTATTGTTATGGTATGTTTGATAGCCTACTTCGTGATTAAAAGACTCGTTAAACACATCAATCCCTGTTAGTTGTTTGATCTCGTTGTCAAACCACTGCAGCGCATATTGATGATTCATGTGCTTATCAAATGCTTCTTGGAGTAATTGCGGTCGTTCGGTACGTATTGCGCTGTCATCCTTTAGATATTTGTCCGCCATCCAAAAAGGAAGTGCTTGAAAGAACATTGAGACATTTCGTCCGATCGGTTCACGCACCAGCGAGATAATTCGAACTTTTTTCTTACGCTTTAACATGCGGCTCATCGTTATGCGCTTTAGTCGTCGCTTTAACGCATTGATCTGAGGCTTATGCAATTGCGCTCTAACGGGGGATATTTGTTTTTGCGCATCGACGGTCATAAGGTCGTGCAAGTGAATCGAGTCAGGAATGGAATGCTCTAATGCACTCGAACCTACTTTGCCCATTTGATAGATCAATACCGGCTGTTCTTGGCTTTTCAACGTTTGGTACCAAGATAGGTTTACGTTAGTAGGCGTATTTCTGGACATAAAGCGTCTCTCCTTCCTTGGCCTTGGCTTGTGTGATTAAGACGCCAAGAGATGGAACTGAGTGTTGTATTTGTTTAGATAACGCAAGGTTAACCAGTGATGATTTTGTTGATTCTGAGCGAATGACGGTGATCAGACCATTGGCATACTGACCAAGAATAAGTGCGTCACTCACTGACAGTAGGGGTGGTGTATCGATAATGATCCGGTCATACTTATTTTGAAAATGTTCGAGCAACTTTTTAAAGCGATCAGAAGCCAGTAATTCCTGTGGGTTTGGCGGAATTAGGCCGGCCGGTAATACATCTAAGTTGGCTTCTTTTATATGTGTAACACAATCTTTGATTGGCGTATCCATAGTCAGGATATGCGTTAAGCCAGGGCTTGATTCAGCAATACCGAATCGCTTTGCGATGGAAGGTCGACGTAAATCGCAGTCGATGATCAACACCTTTTCCATTTTTGAAAACGACACCGCCATATTGATACTGGTCGATGTTTTTCCTTCTTCTGGAATAGCAGAGGTAAAGGGCAATATCTTTTGCTTCGTGTTGGTTAATCTGAGCAGAAGCGAGGTTCTGACCGAGCGGCAAGCTTCACTAAATAGTTTTTCTTCATCATCTAAATACGCGGTATAACTGACGCCGTTTTTACGCAAATTGCGTTTTTTGACCATAGGAATCACACCTAAACACGTAACACCAAGTTTTTCCTGCACATCGGCTGCGCTTCGGATAACTTCTCGCATCGTTTCTAAGATGATGACTAGAGCGCAAGCAATGGCAAAGCCAAAAAAGGTGGCAATTAGTACCAGTTTGATTCGTTGTGGTGCCACCGGGAATAGAGGAATGATGGCTTTATCAGTAAAGCGAGCAGTGACATTCTTGTAGTCGCTGGTGGCGTTGGTCTCTTTCTCACGATTTAAGAACGCTTCATAGAGTGCCTTATTGGATTCAACCTCGCGTTTTAACTGTTCGTAACGCGCTTTTTGTGACCCTAACGATTGGAAGTCTGACTTTTTGTTATCGAGTTCTGCTCGAAGCATGTCCTCTTGCGCTTTTGCAGCAAGAAGGTCTTGTTGCTTACTGAAGGAAATGTCACGGATGAGTTGCTGGGTTCTTGATTGAATTTCAGTAAGCTGTGCTTTCGCCTGAATCATTCGATCATGCTTAGGTCCGTAGCGCTGTGCCAGTTCAGAGAGATTTTTGGCTGCCTGTGCTTCCGACAATTTTAGATCGCGGATTTGCGCTTGATTAGCGAATTCATCAATTGACAACAAGCTGTCTAAACTTTGCGAAGATTTACGTCGTAACAGTTGGATTAACGTCTGCGCTTCAATACGCTTATTAACAGCGATATTCAGCTTGCGAGTGAGTTCTTCTAGCTCATTTGCGTAAATTTCATCAATACCGTTTATATCGATCAACCCTTCTTTTAACAAGAATTCTTGCAGCGCTTGCTCCGAGTTACGTAATCGCTCCTCCAATTTTTGAGAGTTATTTGTCAACCAAGTAGCCGCATTTTGTGTAACGACCAATTTGGCTTCAAAATTTGCGTCAATATAGGCTTGGCCGACCGCATTGGTGATTGTCGTAGCAAGCTTAGGATCGGTAGAACGAAAGCGAATTCTGACTAATTGGGTGTTACGTACTGGCTCAATATCGAGTTTACTTCTGAAAGCTTGAAGTGCCTGATAATAGGACTCTGAAAACTGCGCGGTTTCTTTTGGGCTTGGTGCCACATTCAGTAGGTCTTGAACAAAAGGAATCGACTTTATTTGGTCGATTTTTTTATTTACCCCCCCTGAGCTTGTGAATTCAGGTAATTGGGTGAGGTTCAGCTCCCTAATGACCTTATCTGCAATATGATTCGATTTTAAAATGGCGATTTGCGTTTGAAAGTACTCTTTTTTTGTCGTGTCGACGCCATATACTTCCTCGATTGAAAGGGCGCTTTTTTGCTCCTCTTGGATGAGTAGCGTAGCTGTAGCTTGGTATATCGATGCTTTGGAGTAGATATACCAAGTACAAGTTAATGAGAACAGAAGCGTGAATGCTGCGATGCTTAGCCAATTCTTTTTAATCGCTTTGAAGTGATGGCCAAAACGAATCAGTTCTACTTTGTTCATCTGGAGATTATTTGGATGAGTCCCGTTCATTTGATTCCCTGTCACTTAAAAGAAGCTCTGGTCAATAAATACAATGTCACCAGGTTCAACGTTGCGGTGCATACTGACCCCCTCCATCGTTTGACCTGTTTTATGCTTGGTGAGGTTAATGCCTTTGCGTGAGGCTCTGTCGGTCAAGCCACCTGCTAGAGCGATGGCCTTCTCTATGGTTAACCCTGGACGGTACTCAAATCCACCAGGTTTCCTGACTTCTCCATTAACGTAAAACAGACGAAAGTTATTGATGGTGACCATCACTTTTGGATTGATGAGATAATCGCCTTTTAAGCCCGTTTCTATTTCGTACTTGAGTTGTTTTGGTGTTTTTTTGATTGCTTTAATTCGGCCAAGGTAGGGGTAATCAAAGTAGCCATCTGACGTTATTAGAATATTTTTAATCGTAAGATCTTCTTCACCATAGACCTGCACGGAAATGGTATCGCCAGTATCGAGTAAGTAATCTTCCTCGTTTGAGTCAGCGTTGACCAAAGTGCTAAATAGCAACAACGCTACACTCATGAATTTGATGAATGCCTTCATTAATAATCCTTTTTACAGAGAAAACTGTGCGCTTAAAGTCCAAATATTTTGTTCGAAGCTATAATCCGATCGGCTAGAGTTTTTATCTTGGTATTGCCAATCGGCTTGCAGCTGTATCCAACGTTTGATCTGATAATCTATACCAAAAGATAGAGTGTACCGATCGTCGTTTCTGGAGATTCCCGTGTAATCATCTTGTTGATAAACAGCACCTAAGCGAGTTGCAAGGTAACTATTCCAATCGTGCTTCAGGTTCAGTCGGTAACGAGTTTGTAGGTTGTAATCGCCATCTTGATCGGGGTTAACCGCCGCTTGAGTGGTTTTCACGCTGACTAGAGTTTGTTCTTGAGGCAACCATTCAAAGCCGATATCCCAACTAAAGCCTTTAAATGTCTCTCGTTGAGCGCTGTCAAAATCTTTGATTTGATAACCGAGTCGAGCGATGCCTTTGGTTTTTCCTGTGACTTCCCATTCGGCACCGGTGTAATAGAAACTGGTGTTGTTATCTTTCGATGGCTGCGCAGAATTTCGGTGCTGATACTCGGTTACGATTTGGTTTGTTCCGACTAACCAATAGGTTCTTGGCGTCGCTCTTAAATAGAACTCCAAATGTGCATTGGGAGCTCGAAAATCGTTGTATTTAGTTTTAGCGTTTGGGCGCCCAGGCAAGCCGTCACGATAGTTTTGATAGGTTTTATCACTATAGCCTAAACCGAATTCGAGTCTGCCTTTGGCACCGTTAGATCCAAAGACATAATTGGTTTTTACATCGTTACGGTTGAACTCTATTGGTGAGTCGATTGCGCTACCATTACCTTCGGTAATATCTTCTCCTCGAACTTCATGCTGGGCGCGAAAACGGTAATCAACCACTAAACGATGACGATGATTAAATTCGAAAAAGTTGGAAAACTGAAAAGTGTGGTCGTCGAAGTCGTTGCGATCGTCAGATGAAAAGCCAGCTTTTAACTTATATAAAATATCTGCGCGATAGCGATTCCGTTCTATACGTGCTAGTAAGCTTGGTTCTATACCCCAAATATTGACCGATTCTACATTGCCGGATTTTTCCGCTTTATTGATGTTGTCATCTCCCTCGTAGAAAGTTTTTACGAGGGGAATCAACTCTATACCAGACTCGGTTTGGTAAGCCATCGGTTCTGCGAGCAAGTCAGTAGAAAACAGACTCAATGCTATTGCCATTGTCAGTTTCTTCATAATCTCAACCTTAGTAAGCGTTAGCACCAGTGAAGCCTTTGAAAACGGTCATAAAGATGATTTTGATGTCCATCCAAACCGACCAATGGTGGATGTAATCCAAATCAAACTCGACTCTCTTTTCCATTTTTTCTAAGGTGTCGGTTTCGCCGCGATAACCATTAATCTGTGCCCAGCCAGTAATGCCTGGTTTTACTTTGTGACGTAGCATGTAGCGATCCACGATCTGACGGTATTCTTCATTGTGTGCCACGGCATGAGGGCGTGGGCCGACAATAGACATGGTCCCTTGCAGTACATTGATAAATTGAGGTAGTTCGTCCAAAGAGGTGCGACGTAGAAATCCGCCAAAAGGCGTAATACGAGGATCGTTCTTTGTCGCCTGTTTCACGTTGGAACCTTGATCCATGGTTGTCATTGAACGGAACTTCCAGACTTCAATCTTGCGTCCATCAAGACCGTAACGATGTTGTTTAAAGATGACAGGGCCTTTAGAAGTTGCCTTAATGCCAATCGCAATGACGAATAGAATAGGGGCGATTAAGACCAAAATAATGCTCGAAAACAAGATGTCCTCAAACCGTTTTACCCAAGAAGAAATTCCAGCAAAAGGTGTATCAAAGACACTTAGTGTTTGAACTTGGCCGATCTGCGCCCAACGAGAATGTAAAAGGTTATAAGTGAAGAAGTCGGGAATCAGATACGTATTTGCGGTGGTATCTGAGAATTGGTTAAGAAGTGACGCAATGCGCTCTTTTGCGTGCATTGGCATCGCGATATAGACGTAATCTACTTCCCCTTTTTTAGCTCGCTCAAGGGCGTGGTCAACAGCTCCTTTAATAGGATAATCAGAATTTGGCAATCTGTCGGAAGATCGTTCGTCGTAAAAGCCATCAAAAAGCACGCCGTGTTCTGTGTGGTTTTGAATTTCGTTAGCTAGGGTAATGCCGTGAGGAGTTTGGCCGATGATGATCGCAGTGCGAGTGTTGAATCCTTTTTTTCTCAAATAGGCTAATCCGGTACGGAATGTTACTCGCCATGCTAAAAGCAGAGCGGGCGTAATCGCAAACCACAGCGCTAAAATTGTGTTATCAAATAAGGTATGGACTTCAGAAAAATACAGCACAATAAAGATAAGTGCAGAAGTCACCGCCCAAGCAACACAGACAATAAACATCTGCTCTTTAAACGAACTGGTTCGCCAAGAGCGATACAGATTGCCGCTTTCTGCCATAAATAGAAAGGAGATGCCTCCAACGAAAGCCAATATGACGTAATCTTTCCCCATCGCAGTATTCATGTCTTTGAACACTAAAAGCAGCATAAAAGAGACGATGACAGCAAGATCTGAGATGCGATATAAAAAAGCGAACTCCATCTCATGAGAGCGGATAAGTCCTTTTTGTTTCATGACTCAGTTTCCCTTCTGACACGCTACCGCCCTTGGGTGTCTTCCCCAATTGCCGTGTCGTGAACGTTATTAGTAGTTAATGCACAGAGCATTCTGTGGAATGCTGCTGAGTTTTTTGTCACGTGTAATTTCGTTGATAAGTGTAAAAATTTGCTTTGTTGAGGTAAGTGGAAATAAGAATGATATTTAGCCCTTTGGCTAAGTTTGGCGGGTTAGGAAAAAGCTGGTACTTACTTATGAGGAATGAGGAAAAGTATTAAAAATGAAGTATCAGTACAAAGACAATGGTTTATGTGAGGGTAGAAGAAACGGGTGATTTGATTCGTTAACGATTAATGATTTAGTATCGAATTGCTGATATTTATTAAGATAAAAAAATCCCTCTCAAGTGAGAGGGATTTTTTTGAGTAAGGACGAATGAACTATTCGACTTCTACGCCGTTTTCTTTGTATAGGCGGCGGCATGCGCGACCATCACTGTGGAACAGGTGACAACGATGAGCTGGAATACCGATCTCGATTTTATCGCCAGTGTCGACTGCAAGTGTGTCAGGCTGACGGAAAATAACGTCGGCGTCCGCGCCTTCTAGATTTAGGTATACTTGAGTTTCGTTACCTAGCTTCTCAACAATCATCACTTCACCGTGAATACTTGCATCGGCTTCAGAAGCGGATAATAGGTGCTCAGGGCGAATGCCTAAAGACATTCGGTCGCCGCGGTTAACTGTTGTACCATCCACCGGAATCCAGAAAGATACGCCGTTAGATAGTTGAACTTTGACGCGCTCTGCTTCTACTTCATCAATGAATACGCTCATGAAGTTCATTTTCGGAGAACCGATAAAGCCAGCTACAAAGCGGTTTTGTGGGTAATGGTAAAGCTCAAGCGGCTTACCAACTTGCGATACATAACCGCCGTCTAGTACAACGATTTTATCTGCCATTGTCATCGCTTCTACCTGATCGTGCGTTACGTAGATCATGGTACAACCAAGTTGGCGTTGAAGTTTCGTGATTTGTGCACGCATGTTTACACGCAGTGCCGCATCCAAGTTTGATAGTGGCTCGTCTAGAAGGAATACATTTGGCTGCGATACCAATGTTCGGCCAATCGCCACACGTTGACGCTGTCCACCAGAAAGTGCTTTTGGTTGGCGCTCAAGCAAGTGGCCTAGTTGTAGGATTTCTGCTGCTTGTTCAACACGCTTGTCGATTTCTGCTTTGTCTGCTTTTGCTAGTTTCAAGCCAAATGACATGTTGTCATATAAGTTAAGGTGCGGGTAAAGAGCGTAAGACTGGAATACCATACCAACACCACGTTTGGATGGTTCGACGTCATTCATGCGCTGGTCACCAATATACAAATCACCTGAAGTAATGTCTTCAAGACCGGCAATACAACGTAAAAGGGTAGATTTACCACAACCTGATGGACCTACGAAAACAACAAATTCACCTTCGTTGATTGTTAGGTCTACGTTCTTAGAAATCAGTACGTCGCCATACGCTTTACAAACATTTTTTAACGTGACACTCGCCATGTAGCTCGTCCTCGATCAATTTTTTATTATTCACCGCTCATCATTATATGAATTATCTAGCGAGCAGTAACAGTAGGAATCGGTAAGTTCTTGCGGTTGGTAAGAAAAGTAGGGTAGCACTTCAATAAAATGTCCTAAATAGAAGTGCTACCCATCATAGCCAAGTACGAGTTTCTCTCCCCCACATTATTCGTATTGTCTCCCCCGTGAAATAATTACCACAAACAACACTAATAATGACATTCCACTCGTCTGGCAATGCAAAACCAGCAAATCTTTTTCCTAATACGTAGGCACTGCTGGGAAAGGGTTCTTACCATCCACTCTTGGATGACTGCAGTTTCTAAGATTGTGCGTAGTGCGACATCCTCCTAATAGAAATAATTGTAGGGGGAGTAGAAAGGGAGGAGTAAAAAAGGAGGAGGAAGAAAGCAGTTGGTCGGAAATCACATTATTGCACCACCTAAAGTTGAAACCGATCACAGGAACTATCCATTTTGTGATTTGAGTCTCTTACCCTTGGCGATTTAGATCACGAAAATACGTCATAATTGTAAGGGCGTAGGGATTAGGAGGATGAGACATATTGGATTATTTCAGATGATATATGTCGAAATACGGCTGAACCTCAATGGACTAGCCCTACATCAAAAATATAAAAAGGATACGAACATGAAAAAGTTAAGCGCTGTAGCACTAGGTACTCTTGTTGCTTTGGGTTCTTTTGGTGCTAATGCTGCCATCGAAGAAGGACAACTTACTATCTGGATCAACGGTGATAAAGGCTACAACGGCCTTGCTGAAGTTGGTAAGAAATTTGAAGAAGACACAGGCATTAAAGTGACTGTGGCTCACCCAGATGGCCTTCAAGACAAATTCCCTCAAACTGCAGCGACTGGCGACGGTCCTGATATCGTATTCTGGGCTCACGACCGTTTCGGTGGTTACGCAGAAGCTGGCCTGCTAGCAGAAATTAAACCTTCTAAGAATATTCAAGAAGGTATCGTTGATTTCGCTTGGGATGCAGTACGTTACGACGGCAAATTGATCGGCTATCCAGTTGCGGTTGAGTCTCTATCTCTAATCTACAACAAAGACCTAGTTCCAAACCCACCAAAGTCTTGGGAAGAGGTTGCAGCATTAGATGCAAAACTTAAAAAAGACGGCAAGTCTGCAATCATGTGGAACCTAAAAGAACCGTACTTCACTTGGCCACTAATGGCTGCTGATGGCGGCTACGCGTTTAAATACACTTCTGAAGGTTACGATGTTAAAGACGCTGGTATCGCGAAAGAAGGCGTTAAAGACGCAATGAGCTTCGTAAAAGGCTTAGTTGATAAAGGCGTAATCTCTGCGGATATGGATTACTCCGTGTCTGAGTCTGCGTTCAACCAAGGCAAAACAGCGATGACGATCAACGGTCCATGGTCTTGGGGCAACATTGAGAAGTCTGGCGTTAACTACGGCGTGACTACGCTACCTAAGTTCCAAGGTCAATCTTCTAAGCCATTCGTTGGTGTTCTAACGGCTGGTATCAGCACTGCGTCTCCAAACAAAGATCTAGCAGTTGAGTTCATTGAGAACTACCTACTAACAAACGATGGCCTACGTATGGTTAACAACGATAAGCCTCTAGGTGCGGTAGCACTTAACTCGTTCCAACGTGAGCTAGATTCAGATACTCGTATCGCAGCAACAATGGACAATGCGATGAACGGCGAAATCATGCCAAATATCCCTCAAATGAACGCATTCTGGGGTGCGGCTAAGAACGCAATCATCAACGTAGTTGACGGTCGTCAAACTGTCGATGCAGCTCTTGCAGATGCAGAAAAACAAATGACTAAATAATTAAGTAAGACCTTTTTAAGGAGGAGGCAACTCCTCCTTACTTTTCTATATTTATTCTATATTCGCTAGCAGGTTCCCTATGCAGTCAGTTCAAGGTACAAATGCTATGACAGCACCAGAAGCCAGCCTTCCGAGCAGCAAAAAAGTGTTCATGAAATGGTCACTTTTAGGCACAGTCGGCATCATCAATGGCTACGCAACAATCCTTATGTATTCTCGCGGTGAGATTGCGTTTGCACTACTTACGCTCATTCTTACCGCTTTAGCGTTGTTCATCTTTGGTAGTAAAAAGACGTACGCACACCGTTACATCTACCCTGGTATAGCAGGGATGATCCTTTTCATTCTTTTTCCTTTGGCGTACACCATAGGTTTGGCGTTTACCAACTATAGCGCGAAGAACCAACTCTCTTTTGATCGCGCTCAGAACGTACTTTTGGACCGAACTTACCAAAGTGGTGATAGCTACCCGTTCACTTTGTATAAAACGGAGCAAGGCCATCAACTTGTGGTTGAAAAAGATGGTGAGCTACTTGCAAGCCCGACTTTTCAGCTTGATAACCTTTCAGCATCGGAGTTTGATCTTTCACCAATTGAAGAAGTGACGGGTGAAAAAGAATCAATCAAGGCGATTGTTAAGAACCGCAGTGCGTTGAGCAGTGTCGATTTACATTTGCCAAGCGGTGATGATATCCGTATGAGTGGGCTGCGCAAATTTGCTGCAGTTGTGCCTTTGTACACATTACAAGAAGATGGTGAAACGCTTTACAACAACCGGACTGAAGAAACGCTACGTCCAAATATGGAAGTAGGTTACTACCAGCCTGTCGATGAAAACGGTCAATTTGTTGGCAGCACAGTGTCACCAGGTTTCGTGGTGAACATTGGTACCCACAACTTTGAGCGTGTTTGGAAAGATGATGGTATCAAAGAGCCGTTTATCAGTATCTTTATCTGGACCATTGTTTTCTCTGCGCTAACCGTATTGTTTACGCTTGTTATTGGTCTTGTCCTTGCCAGTGTGGTTCAGTGGGAAGCACTTAAAGGTCGCTCAGTTTACCGTTTGTTGCTAATCCTGCCTTATGCAGTTCCGGCGTTTATTTCTATCTTGATCTTTAAAGGTTTGTTTAACCAAAGCTTTGGTGAGATCAACATGTTGTTGGAAGGCTTATTCGGCATTAGCCCGGCTTGGTTCTCTGACCCGTTCATGGCGAAAACCATGATCTTAATTGTGAACACTTGGCTTGGTTTCCCTTACATGATGATTTTGTGTATGGGCTTACTAAAAGCGATTCCAGACGATTTATATGAAGCATCAGCAATTGATGGTGCGAACTTTGTCACGAACTTTACACGTATCACACTACCAATGATGTTGAAGCCGTTAACACCATTGTTGATCGCGAGTTTTGCATTTAACTTCAACAACTTTGTACTTATCCAGTTGTTGACTGGCGGTGGTCCAAACATGATTGGTACATCAGAGCCTGCGGGTTACACCGACCTACTAGTAAGTTACACCTACCGAATCGCATTCGAAGGTGCTGGCGGTCAAGACTTCGGTCTAGCAAGTGCGGTAGCAACGCTTATCTTCCTATTGGTTGGCGCATTGGCACTTATCAACCTACGTGTAACTAAAGTAGCTCAGGACTAAGGAGAAATTACAATGGCAATGGTACAAGGTAAGTCATTAAAGTATCGTGTTTGGGCTACTCATATTGCAATGTGGGCATTCTTGGCACTGATTATTTTCCCTTTACTGATGATCATCGCGATTTCATTCCGTGAAGGTAACTTTGCAACGGGTAGCCTGATCCCAGACAACCCAACACTTGATCACTGGAAATTGGCATTAGGTTTCTCGGTGACTAATCCAGACGGTACAGTTACACCGCCACCATTCCCAGTAATGACATGGTTGTGGAACTCGGTAAAAGTGGGTGGTATTTCTGCAATCCTAATCGTGGCGCTATCAACCACATCGGCTTACGCGTTTGCTCGTATGAAGTTCAAAGGTAAGAACACCATTCTTAAAGCGATGATGATCTTCCAGATGTTCCCTGCGGTGTTGGCACTGGTTGCTCTGTACGCGTTGTTCGACAAACTGGGTCAGTACATTCCTTTCCTTGGTCTGAACACGCATGGCGGTCTGATCTTCGCTTACTTAGGTGGTATCGCACTGCACGTTTGGACCATTAAAGGCTACTTCGAAAGTATTGACTCGTCTCTAGAAGAAGCAGCGGCTCTTGATGGTGCTACACCATGGCAAGCATTCCGTTTGGTATTGCTGCCACTGTCTGTGCCAATCCTAGCGGTAGTCTTCATATTGTCGTTCATCATGGTAATTGGTGAAGTTCCTGTAGCGTCACTACTGCTTTCTGATGTAGACTCGTACACACTTGCAGTGGGTATGCAGCAATACCTATATCCACAAAACTACTTGTGGGGTGACTTTGCCGCAGCTGCTGTACTTTCAGCAGTGCCAATCACTGCCGTATTCTTACTTGCGCAGCGCTGGTTGGTTGGTGGTCTAACCGCTGGTGGTGTAAAAGGATAATCTCTTGTGGTCTGAGATTGATAAGAATAACTAGAAAAGGGCGACCACATGGTCGCCCTTATACTTAGCAAGGATATTACAATTTTGGTTTGGCCGCCGATCAGTAATATCTTGGCTTTTATTGGCGTTACGCATAGCTGGCTGTTAGCTTAGTTCCTTACGATTCAATCACTAACAGTTTTTGTAACCATAACCTGAGTTTAGACTCAGGTTTTTTTATGCCTTTTAAAGGCAATTTTGCAATAAGTTGATAGAGGTTAGCGGCTTTGCAATGGATTACACAGGGCTTGAATAATGCCCTGCGTAGCACTTCACATAAATAACTAGAGCTTAGTAAAAAGCTAAATTGAGGTAGGGAAGGAAGAGATTAAAACTCTCGGCTGGAAGGTGCGCATCCAACGTATTGAAGCAGCGTGTACAAACTTTCTTGCTGCAGTGCGACGCGACGAAATAGATTAGCAAAGGTAACGTCACCGCCAAAGCAAGTTTGAATGTAATGATTAATTTCTGCTTCGTTATACCCCTCGACGTACATGGTTCTCACCCACTGGTACTCGACCGCTTTTAAATTGGTCAACGTCTCTTCACTTAAGGTCGTTTCTTTTAGTCTCAAGATCCAAACTCTATCCAACTCTAAAATAATGAATGGATTTAAGCAAAGCTAGGTGAAGGATTTATGACAGAGAAGGGCGAGCGTGAAACAAATGGCAAAACCATGATGTTGCTCCACACTCTGGGTCTAGGTAACGTTGAGGTACTTAATAGCGTTCTTAACGGATGCCAGTTACTTGAGATATTTAACGTGTGCTTCCATTTCTTCCCCAATCTCTTTACGCATGTTCATAAGACGGATCGCGGATTGCTCTAAGGCTTTGTCTTCATCTGACTCTGGAATCCATTTCGGTACATCGGTTGGTTTTCCGTTTTCATCTACAGCAACCATGATAACGATACAGTGAGTGGTGAGTCTGTTTTTCATTTGCTTTGGATCACTGGCTTGCACGTCAATCGCAATGTGCATTGAGCTTCGTCCGGTATAAATGACTTTCGCGCTAACTTCGACTAAGTTGCCGACATGAATCGGAGCAACAAACCGAATGCCGCCAGCATATGCGGTAATGCAATATTTACCACTCCACGCTGCAGAACAGGCGTACGCTGCCAAGTCGATCCATTTCATTACGGCGCCGCCGTGCACTTTTCCGCCAAAATTTACGTCGCTGGGTTCTGCTAAAAAGCGAAGGGTAATGTCTCTTTGACCACTGCTCATCTGTCTTTCCTTGATGGGTTATTGTTTTCCCAATTTAGCAGCAAGATGAATTTTCGGGAATAGCGAATGAAACAAAATATTAACTTTTATTCGAACGCTGGAAGTGACAAGCCACAGCGTAGTTCTGTGGCTTGGGGTGTAGATGTTAATTGGCGGTAGAGGCAATCTCAGAATTGGATAATGGTTTTCTCTGTCTTACTTTTATTTGCGACAAGATAACGCCAGAGATGACTAACAACCCACCAATAATGTGGTAAGCGTAAATTTTCTCACCAATTAGTGTTGAAGCAAGTATGACGGAAACCACAGGCATTAGGTTCATGAACATAGCACTTGAATCAGCACCAATTGAGTCAATCGCTTTGACCCACATCAGCGGCGCGAAAATGGAAGCAGCAATACCAGCATAAGCGATTAATGGTAGCGCGTCTTGGCTTGGTAACAGTTGCTCACTAGAGAGCCAAAGTGGTGTGAGCATCAAAACAGAAAAGAAGCCCTGCATGTAAACCAGAGTCAAACTACTGAATGGCATTTTCCAGCGTTTTAGCAGAACACAATAAGCCGCGTATACCATGGCAGCAACGAGCATTAAGCTGTCACCTTGCGTTAAGTCTTGATGTAAAAAGTAAGTGATATCACCGTGACCAAGCATAAATGCCAATCCGCCGAGCGAAATGACACCACCGACGATACTTAACATTGATATAGATTTACCGAGCAATGGGACACTTAAAAACACACTGATCAAAGGAACTAAAGAGGTGATCAGGGCCATATTAGAGGCCGTTGTTGTTAAACCGGCATAGTATCCAAGTGACTGGTTGAGAACCATACCAAGTAACGCAAGAAACGCCAACTTAGCTAAGTAAGGTCGAATAATGTGTCGTTGTTTGATGATTGCAGGCAGGCAAAATGGCGTTAGGAGTACCATTGCGACAAACCAACGGTAGAAACTCATCGCACTTGGTTCAATGGCGCTTGCTGCCATCTTGTTCACAATTGAGTTACCACCCCAAATCATAACGGTGAAAAACGGAAGTAAATAAATCATGAGAACCCTATTGCACAATTATTGATGGCGCTAGTCTGGCAGGTCTTTATAATAAAAAGTATCTCTTAAAAGACATCGTAAGCGATAGGAAGACAATTTTGAAAAAGAGCGCCAGAAATCTTCACCCCTCCTTATCAATCGATCGTGCGCCATCAGATGTATTTATGAATTTCGAAGCGTTTCTCTCTAATACAGAAACACGAATTCATAGCCACCCTTGGGGGCAAGTGCAACTGATCAGCGGTGGGATTCTGGAGATGGATGCAGAAGACACAAGATTTCTAGCACCTCCACATCTTGCTATTTGGGTTCCCGCCGGAATTCGTCACACTAGCTACAACCGTAAGCCAATCGAATATTGTTCTTTGAACATTGCCCCTGAATTGACAGCGCATTTTCCTACCAAAACGAGCTTGATCAAAGTGACTCCAATCGTGTCATCTATTATTGAGGACTTTCGTCAGCGAGACATTAATGTGGCGCAAACTGATGAAGACAAGCGCTTGGTACAAGTGTTATTGGACCAGCTTGCAAAGCAAGAAGTCGAACATCACTTTTTACCGACAACCGACAACAAATATCTTCAGCCAATCTTAAAAGCGGTAGAAGAATCGCCGACGGATGAGATCAGTTTGGCGGAATGGGCAGAAAAAGTGCACACCACTGAACGCACGTTAGCGAGACATTGCCAGAGTGAGTTAGGCATGAGCTTTACTGAGTGGCGCTTACGTGTGCGATATTTACATTCTATGGAGTTGTTGCGTAAAGGGCAGACCGTAAAAGAAGTCGCTCTGACGTTAGGTTATAACCAAGCTAGCCCTTTTATCGCGATGTTCAAGAAATACTCCGGCATGACACCGGAGCAATATAAGAACCGCTTATTATAACTGAGCCAGAACGTAATTCAGACCACCGACCACGGCTGCAACTTGCGCATCGTTGCATTCTTCGTCGGTCACCGTTGGGCTGTCTGGGTACACTTCCGTTGTCGTGCCGTAAACGCAATTTGTTACGCCGCCACACAGGCCCAGTTTTACCATTGGGTAGTTGATAACGCCAAACTGTACGACGGGTGAACCAATGATTTCGCCGTTTTCATCTGCTGGTGCAATGTGAGTCACTTTTGCAACTGACTCAATGACCGCTTTTTGGAAGTCAGGCTGAGGGTTTTCACTATCTCCCACCGTGTAAAAGCCATCTGGGATCATACCTTCAATGTACTCAATACCATCACGAGCAGCTAAGGCTGGACGGAACTCAGTTTCGTCAGAATCTGTCGTTTCATGTAGATCAATGTGCATTAACACATCGCCTAAAGTTGCAACGAGCTTTATGAGGTTAGCGGACTCTTCGGCAGGGCTATCCTTATAGAAAGAGCGGTTTGGATCAATCGCGTTTGGATTCCAGCGGTTGATCACCTCGTAACCCCAAGGGCTTACGCAGGGTGCAACGACAATATTGAAATGCTCTGCATAGCGCTCTGCTTCTGTTTCTACAAACTTTAATGCGCCATGTACACCGCTGGTTTCGTAACCGTGCACGCCGCCTGTGACCAACACAACAGGTTTAGTTGAATCCCAATTGCGTGTTTTGATACAAAACAGAGGGAAGCGTGCCTCGTTGTATGAGAGCGCCCCATATTGTTCAACATCAAAACGCTCGCGTAGGGCATCGATTTTACTGACGACTTCATCTTGGTAGCTACGTTTTACTTCTTGCGTTGCTAACCAAGCTTTACGTTCTTCTTCGTTCCAAGGTTGGCCAGGAGTACCGATCGGGTAAATGTATCCACTTTTCATCTATACTTTTTCTTTTGACTGCTGAAAGGTATCACAAGACTAGACCTGTCTTATCTTTACAGCAATATAAAACACCATTTGGGGTGGTATTCTTTGCAAAATCATCACTTTGATGAGTGATTCATTGGTGTTACATTTTGTTACTTACTCAATTTCATATAAGAGACAAAAAATGGCTGGAGCAAGTTTACTCACACTGTTGGACGATATTGCCACGGTGCTTGATGATGTCGCCTTAATGTCAAAAATGGCGGCAAAGAAAACCGCAGGTGTGTTGGGAGATGATCTAGCGTTAAACGCTCAACAAGTGTCTGGTGTTGCATCTGAGCGAGAGATTCCAGTGGTTTGGGCGGTTGCAAAAGGCTCATTCAAAAATAAATTGATTTTAGTTCCTTCAGCTTTACTTATTAGCGCGATTATTCCATGGCTTATCATGCCATTATTGCTAATTGGCGGCTTATTTCTCTGCTTTGAAGGGGCAGAGAAAGTACTTGAGAAAGTGTTTCCTCACTCGCATCCGCACGAAGAAGAAGATGAGCTAGTTAATACTGGCGAGTCGATAGAAGAGTATGAAAAGCGTAAAGTTTCTGGTGCGATTCGGACAGACTTTATCCTTTCAGCAGAAATCATCGTGATTGCGTTAGGTACCGTGACAGGAGCCAGTCTTGTTACGCAAATTTTAGTTGTCAGTTTAATTGCAGTGATTATGACGGTTGGAGTTTATGGACTGGTCGCTGGGATTGTGAAGCTAGATGATTTAGGCCTTTACCTTGAAAGTCGCTCAAACGGTAAAGGTTGGGTGGCGAAAGTCGGAGGGGCCTTGGTCGCTTTTGCACCAAAGTTGATGAAGTTGTTAACCATTGTAGGAACTGCTGCGATGTTTTTGGTGGGTGGGGGAATTGTGGTGCACAACGTGCCAGCCATTCATCACTTTGTAGAGCCGATTATTATGAACTTTAGCGGTCATTCGGTTGCTACAGCCATTTTGCCTATTTTATTGAACGGTATTATCGGCTTTGTGGCGGGGGTGGTTGTGGTTGCGGTATGGACGATGGTTGAAAAGCTTCGTGGTCAATAATCACATCTAAAACATGAGACGATAATAACAAGGGTCATGACTTCTTTTTACAAAAAGCATGACCCTGTTTTATGGGTGAAACGTCAGTAAAGTACTTACTTCACTTTCCACTCGATCTGTTCATTTGCTCGAATAGGCACAACGATATCATTGCCAAATGGCATCGTTTCTGGCACATCCCAAGCGGATTTTTCTAACGTTACTGTATCTGTGTTACGTGCAATGCCGTAAAAATCAGGACCGTTGAAGCTTGCGAAAGCTTCCAAGTTTTCCAACTTGCCTTCTTTTTCGAAGACTTCTGCATAAAGCTCTAGCGCAGCGTGTGCAGTGTAAGAACCAGCACAACCGCAAGCCGATTCTTTTGCCCCTTTCGCATGTGGCGCTGAGTCTGTACCTAGGAAAAACTTCTTGCTACCACTAGTTGCTGCTTCGATCAGCGCTTGCTGGTGGGTTCCGCGCTTAAGAATTGGCAAACAGTAGAAATGAGGTTTAATACCACCCACAAGCATGTGGTTACGGTTGAAAAGAAGGTGGTGGGCAGTGATGGTAGCCGCTACGTTGTCTGAGGCGTTGTTAACGAAGTTTGCTGCGTCGGCGGTGGTGATATGTTCTAGTACGATTTTAAGATTAGGGAAATCATTGACGATAGGAGCGAGGACAGTATCAAGGAATTCTTTCTCTCGGTCGAAGATATCAACATCGTGATGTGTTACTTCGCCATGAACCAGAAGTAACATTCCGACTTCTTCCATCGCTTCTAAAACGTGATAAATGTTCTTCGCATTGGTCACACCGGAATCTGAGTTTGTGGTAGCGCCTGCAGGATAAAGCTTGGCAGCAACAATGTGTCCGGTGGCTTTAGCCTTACGTATTTCGTCTGGTGTCGTGTTATCTGTAAGGTAAAGCGCCATTAAAGGCTCAAACTGTTCGCCATGTTGCTCTTTAATAATTCGGTCACGGTAGGCTAGGGCGAGCTCAGTTGTAGTAACAGGTGGGACGGTATTTGGCATAATCAGCGCACGGCCATTGTAGCGGCTGATGTCGCGAACGGTGTCTTTAAGAACTTCCCCATCGCGTAAGTGAACGTGCCAGTCGTCAGGACGAGTGATAGTCAGTGTTGTCATTAATTGCTCCCACCATTGAAAAGTTGTCTGATTGGAGCCTAAGCGCCGTATTTGCTTTTGAGCAAACGCTTGCGCTTAGGCGACAGGATGATAGAGGAATTGCCCTCATATTTCATCCCATTTTTCAATTTTATAAAGAGTGAGAGTGTAAGTGGTTACTTCATTGTTAACCAAAGCGCGTGGATCGTACCTGGTAGAAAGAAGAAACACGTCAAGATTAGGTTGATCAAAAAGTCTTTATTTAGACCTTTCTCCATAAACACCGCGACAGGCGGAAGAAAGATACATAACAAAATCAGAACCAGTTTTCTTGTATCCATAATTAAGCTCCAAATCGATAAATGGGAGTAGTGATAACTTGGGTGAATTATGTGTGTCGTATCACACTTTATCAAACGGTATTTGGTCAGAACGGTGTTAAAAAACGCGAATATTGAGTGTAGTAAATACTTGTCACTAAAACCAAATTTATAAGAATATGGTTTCGAGAAAGTTGCGATGGATGAAGAGGCAGTAGACTCTGCAACTTAATTTGATTTGAGTATACAATACCGCAACAAATAAAAAACACCCGTAGGAAGAAGGCCATGTCGCAACCCATTTTATCCCAAATTAATGTTTTTCCGGTTAAGTCAGTTGGCGGATTATCGCTGTCGTCCGTATGGGTTGAGAAGCAAGGATTGAGCTTCGATCGTCGCTTTATGATTGCGAAAGCTGATGGCTCGATGATCACTGCGCGAAAGTATCCGCAAATGGTAACTATTAAGTCTGCCTTATTGTCCGATGGAGTGGTGTTTAGTAGTTTGGGTATGGAGCCACTTAAAATCCGTTACCAAGATTTCAAAATGCAGGAGACACCTGCAACGGTTTGGAAAGATACATTTACTGCCTATACCACGACAGATGATGCAGATGACTGGTTTAGTCGTGTGTTGGGGCAACGCGTTGAGTTGTTGTTTAGTGGTGAGCAATCGAATCGTGTCCGTGAAAAGCTAGGTCAAAACGTCAGTTTTGCTGATGGTTATCCGGTTTTAGTGATCAGCCAAGCTTCACTTGATGAGCTGAACCGAAGAAGTTCAGAGCTACACTCAATGGATCAGTTTCGTACTAACTTAGTTGTCTCTGATACTAAGCCATTTGAAGAAGATTCATGGAAGCGCATACGAATCGGTGAGGTAGAGTTTGAGTCTCTCAAACCTTGCGAGCGCTGTATCCTGACTACGGTGAATACCCAAAGAGGCACATTCCGTGAGAGCAAAGAGCCGCTCAAAACCTTGCAACAGTTCCGTGCAAACGATGTCGGTGGTGTGTTCTTTGGCCAGAATCTTGTCGCGCGAAATGAAGGCATTATTCGTCAAGGCGATAAAGTTGAAGTATTGGAGTACAAAGAGCCGGAGTTTTACGCAGATAACTCGCCAGTGCGCATGAAGCTTACATGTGTTGAGCGTGGAGAAATTGCCCAAGACTTTGTGACCTTATGGTTAGAGCCAAACAAAGGTTCTTTGCCTAATTACTTGCCAGGACAACACCTGCCAATAGAGGTGAATATTGATGGTAAGAAAGTGGGTCGACGCTATACCTTGTCATCCAGTCCTTCTCGCCCGGGTCGTTATGCTATTTCTGTAAAGCGTATCGCGGGTGGAAGAGTCTCTAACTCACTCTTAGACAACTTACAAGTCGGTGATGTTTTAGAGGCAGAACAACCTGATGGCCAGTTCCACCTAAAAACGCATGAAGCGCAGCCTCTATTGTTACTCTCTGCGGGTAGCGGAGTAACACCAATGCTATCGATGGTACGTTACTTAGCGGATCATAATCAGTTGGAGAACGTGGTTTTCTACCATCAATGTCGGACCGAAAATGATATTCCTTGTCGCTCAGAGTTGGAGCAGTTAAAGCGTGAGCACCCAGGGCTAGAAGTAAAAGTCTGTTTAACGCAGCCTCCCGTTGATTGGTTTGGGTTAAAAGGGCGTTTAAGTTTGTCACACATTAAGCAAATCAAAGATGTTGAACAGCGCCAAGTGTTTGTGTGTGGTCCTGATGGTTTTATGGAGAAAGCGAAAAATCTCCTGCTAAGAAAAGGGCTGCCAGAGGAAAACTACCATCAAGAAGCGTTTGGAGTTTCTTCTCTTACGTCAAAGCCAGAGAAGAGTCTCGCTATTGACTTTAATGGAACTAAATTCGTAGGCAACAACCAAAAAACGTTGTTAGATCAGCTCGAAGATGCTGGGAAGGTCATCAGCAATAGCTGTCGTGCAGGCTTATGTGGTGCCTGTAAAGTTCAGCTTACGTCGGGTCAAGTACATCATCCGGACGTGCCCGCGTTGACTGATGAGGAACGTGCAATGGGAACCGTATTGGCGTGTTGTGCTGTGCCAGAGACGGACGTAACAGTAACCAACTAGGCGAGAGCACCTTTTTCCTTCGACAAAAACTGTTCCTAGACAAAAAAACGCTGCTATTTTTAGCAGCGTTTTGAGTTTTAAAGAGAGCTGAAAATATCGCTTAGTCGTAAATCGTCGGGATTGGCTGGCGTTTGTGCTGCGTTGCTTTGTAAATCGCTACCAGACGGTCACTCACTTGCTGTGGAACGGGTTTGCCCTCTAAGAAATCGTCGATTTGCTCGTAAGTTAAGCTTAGGGCATCTTCATCTGCTTTTTGTGGAGCAAGCTCTTCTAAGTCTGCTGTTGGCACTTTCTTCACTAGTTGCTCAGGTGCACCCAATGTAGCAGCCACTTCACGAACTTGGCGCTTACTTAATCCGAACAATGGTGCCATGTCACAAGCGCCATCACCAAATTTAGTGTAGAAACCAGTGATGTTTTCTGCTGAGTGATCAGTACCAAGAACAAGGCCGCCTACGTAGCCCGCGATCTCGTATTGAGCAACCATGCGAGCACGCGCTTTTACATTGCCTTTTACGAAGTCGACTTTTGCTGCATCAGTTGGTAAAAGACCTGTACCTTCTAATGCAACGTGAGAAGCCGAATGAAGCCCATCAACACCTGCTTTGATGTTTACCGATACAGAATGGGTTGGCTGGATAAAAGACAGAGCGAGCTGAGCCTCATCTTCATCTTTTTGCTCCCCATAAGGCAGGCGAACTGCGATAAATTGGTAGCTGTTGTTGCCCGCTTCTTCGTTCAGTTGGTCTACAGCCAACTGAGCTAAACGACCGCATGTCGTTGAGTCAACGCCACCGCTGATGCCAAGAACAAGAGACTTACAGCCCGCTTCTTGCAATTTACGCTTAATAAAAGCGACACGGCGTTCAATTTCAAAATGCGGATCAATTGAAGGGAGTACGCGCATTTCGTCACGGATGGATTGTTCCATTTAGGGTTCCTTTTCCTGCAAATATTTCAGACTCTAAAGCACATTTGCTCAAATGGTGATAAACCATACAGTTGAGGCTCATTAAACGCGACTTTAGGGTCAAAAGCTGTAAAGATTAGTAGTATCATACCGAAATCATCAGATTAGAAAACTCTCTTCAACCAGGTAATCACCGGATATGAAAAAAATCGCCATTTTTGGTAGTGCATTTAACCCACCTAGTTTAGGGCATAAAAGTGTTATTGAGTCATTGAGCCACTTTGATCTTGTGCTACTTGAGCCAAGCATTGCACACGCTTGGGGCAAGAACATGCTTGATTACCCAACTCGGTGCAAAATGGTTGATGCGTTCATCAAGGATATGGGGCTTTCTAATGTTCAGCGTTCTGATGCAGAGCAAGCTTTATACCAACCTGGACAAAGTGTGACGACCTATGCGTTGTTAGAAAAAATTCAAGAAATCTACCCAACTGCCGATATAACTTTTGTCATTGGTCCTGATAATTTCTTCAAATTTGCTAAATTTAGTAGAGCTGAAGAGATTACGGAACGTTGGACTGTTATGGCATGTCCTGAAAAAGTAAAAGTCAGAAGCACGGATATTCGCAAAGCATTGGCCGAGGGTGAAGAGATCGGCGCCTATACAACACCTTCCGTACGTGATTTATTACTTAGTAAAGGCTTATACAGAGAAACATTGTCTGGGAACTGAGAGGTCAGATTTTCATGGTCAGAGTCGTTTTATTTAGTGCATGTGCGCTGCTTGTGGTGACACAAGCTCATTCCGCGTGTAACTATTTTTCTGATCGTTCCGTGGTGTTTGAAGATAACACGCTTCCAATCTGTGAAGAAATTTTAGATTCCATCGGCGTGTTAAGTACTGAAGCATTGATTTGGTATGCAGCGGAAGCGAAGCTTGAAGGACCAACAGAAAACTATTGGGAGGAGTGGGCGATTAAGCCGGAAGACACCCCACTTCTAACTCAAAACTTAGAAAAGAATTACTTTGGTCTTGGTTTTTGGATGCCGGAAGAGCTTCGAGACGAAGAGAGTAAAATGGATACAGAAGAGTGGCTTCGTAGTCACGGGTTGATGTTCAGCGTTGGTTTTGGTGATAAATCCGACGGACAGCCAAGAATGCGGTTTGATTATCGTTGGCACGAATATTATGACGCTGACTGGATGATGCAGATAGAGGTACCTTTCTAGACACCTCAAGCAAATGAAAAAAGGGCGTACATTATCAATGTACGCCCTTTTTGCTTTTACTTGAATCTCTACTTTCTGTGTCCGTAATTCTACGTAATGCTGAACACGTAGCTTGTTGAAGAGCAAGTTATAGCGCTTCTCCAAAGACTAAAAAGCAAAGCTGTTCATATTCTTCGATGTTACCAGCAAAAAGAGAGTCAACAATTTGCTCTTCCTTCTTCCCCGACAGTTTCATTTTTCTTGCTTCACGTAGTGTTAGTACCAAGCAAAGCTCTTTAGAAATATTCATGTCACAGCCAGGAGTCCATTGATTGATGGTTCTCGTTAACGTTGAGTGCGCTAGTTTAGGAGACAGCGTCAATATTTCATGTCTTACTACTGTCAGTAGATCGGTTTGCAGATCCGAGCGTTCGGCAGTTGTTGCTAGCTTCTCGACGAGCGCTTTGAGTAGCGGTGAAGGCTTCACAAAGCCCGCCTGTTGTGAGAAGTCGTCATTTAAACGCACAGAAAAATCACAACGATATACACGAGAATTAGGTAAAAAGGTGAGGGAGCTCAAACATCCTTGAGGAATCCAAAAATATTGGCCTGGTTCAATGGCATACTCCTGCTTACCCAATTTAATGACGGCTAACCCTTCGATGACAGACAGTAGACTGTGCTTCAATGCTTTTTTACGCGCAGCTACATCAAGAAAGGGGTATTTAGCGTCGTGAAATTCAATTGCGTAGTTCATTATGAGTACCAGTGTTTTTTGGCGCTAAGGGTAACGTTAAACCCATACGATTCCAACCTGCTGAGAGAATTTTTTAGCATGATAAATGGTGGCTTAACTGGTATGACCATGTTAAAAGTATGGGTTGAAATGCTGCTTGTCAGCAAAACTATGCGTAAAATGTGCCAGCTTTTTTTGATATGTAATGAACAATGACAGCCAATACCGATCCTTATATTGAAATTCGTCCTTACAACGACGAAGAAATTCCAGCAGCGCTGGATCGTCTAATTCAAGATGATGAATTTATCACTGCTATCCTAGAACATCGCTTTGCTAATAAAGCAGCATGGTTCAAAACGCTAATGAGCCCGATCCTGCGCATCTACCTGAAAGCTAAGTGGAGCAAGCTTGATTCTGTCGAAGCAATTCAGATTGAAGTGAAGAAGTATCTGAAAGATACATTGAATAAGACAACGGATGGCGTCACTTTTTCTGGTTTGGATAAGCTGGATAAAAACACGTCATACCTATTCGTTTCTAACCACCGTGATATTGCGATGGACCCTGCGCTCGTAAACTATGGCTTGTACCAAAGTGGGCACCGTACAGTTCGTATAGCGATTGGCGATAACCTGCTGAAGAAGCCATGTGCGACAGAATTGATGCGACTCAATAAGAGCTTCATCGTTAAGCGCTCTGCTAAAGCGCCTAGAGAAATGATGAAAGCATTGGGACAACTTTCAAGCTATATCAAACATTCGCTTGATACTGGCAATTCAATTTGGATTGCCCAAAAGGAAGGCCGTGCTAAAGATGGAAACGACTTTACTGATCCTGCGATTTTAAAAATGTTCCATGTTGAAGGTCGTAAACAAAAGATCAGCTTTGGTGAGTACACGCGTTCTCTGAAAATCGTTCCTGTCTCGATTGCCTATGAAAATGATCCATGTGACATTGCCAAAGCAAAAGAGCTGTACGAAAAAGCAGAAAATGGCCGCTATGAAAAAGGCGAATTTGAAGATATCGAAAGCATCATTCAAGGTATCGTTGGCTATAAAGGCCGTGTACATGTTGCGTTTGGTGATGTGATTGAGCAAGAGTTTGAAACGCCGGAATCTCTTGCTGGTGAAATCGACCGCCAAATTCACAACAACTACAAGTTGTACCCAATCAACTTGTTAGCTGCTGGGCATGAAGATTCGAGCATCATTACGGAAGCAGTTAAGCGTCATCTCGCGGATAAGTTGGATCAGCTACCTGAAGGCGCAAGACCTTATTTGGTGGCGAGCTATGCCAATCCTGTGAATAACCAAGAGTAACTTTCGTCACTGAACTCTGTTGATTCAGAATGCCTTAAAGCCTCGGTCTGCCGGGGCTTTTGTTTATCTGCTCTTTAAGGTGCGACGGCGCCACCAAGGGTTAAATTGCTAGGCCATTTGGTGATCCTGTTACCACCTAAATAGATATTCCCTTTCACCGTCATTGTGTCTGGAAATACTTTCAGCGCTGATCCTCCAATATAAAGATTACCATCAACCACCAATCCTTCAGGAAGTTCAGAAATGGGAGTGCGAATAACACTTAGATCACCTTTTACTCGAAGTTTAGCTGGAAGCGCTTTTAACGGTGTATCTGTCAGATTTAGGTAACCGCCTAGTTTGATGCCTTTAGGCCAGTTTTCGATCTTACTACCTAGTAGGTTTGCATAGCCTTTTATCTTTGTTCCTGAGCGAATAACTTTGAGTGCGCTGTTAGTTGCTTCCAGACTGCCTTCAACATCAAGCCCTTTAGGCAAGGTTTTGATAGGGGTTTGTGAGATGTTTAAGTTGCCCTTTACCATTAGGCCAGAGGGTAGTTGGGTGTAAGGCTTGTTTCTAAGATCAAGATTGCCGTAATTATCGATGTGACCAAACTTAGAATAGTAATCTAGCTCATATGCCAAAGGAGACGAGCAGAGTAGGATTGAAGTAAGGCATAGGGAAACAAAACGCATAGTCAAAGAGTTAGTTAAATACCGAGATCAACAGGTGCTTATCTTATACTTAAATAAACCTATTATGCATTTTTTGCTCACAGTTTTTGATTCATAACTTAAATATTCAAATTAGAGATACACGTTAAAAGTGTGCGCTTCTTTACTGAGCTAAGTAACTTCAAGCTTACTAAAATGAGATAAATTAAATGATTGAATGTGAAGCAGACCCAAGTGTAGAGGTGAGAAAAATATCAGTAGATATTTGAATAATATGAGATTCTTCCAAGAACTTCACAAAGGTCCTTGTTAGTATTATTGAGGTTTGAGGGAGATTTTCATGAAGTTAAAAAGTGTATCTATTTTTACCGCTGGTGTTTTTGCAGTACTGCTGTCGGGTTCCGTTTTTGCTAAATCATACAGTACACCAGAAAACAAAGCGCTAATAGTTGCTGACGGTAAGGTAGGTCAGCGTATCTGTTACTACGATGATAAAGCCTACACCACAGGGGCCGTGATTAATGTTGAAGGCGTATTACTGATGTGTACCGCTGAGAACGATTTTGAAACCAATGGCTCGTTAAAGTGGGTCGTGTTCAGAAAAGATAAATAAACGCGCCGAAGTTGTCTGTTTCATTTAGAGCGGTTTAAGATTAAGAGATTGGAAAAATAAAAAGCGAGCATCATGCTCGCTTTTTTCATTAACGCGCGAGTGAGCGCGTTTTTAATTCAAAGATAAGTTTTTCAGCACTTACTTCAAATTTGAATCGAGCCGTCGCTTGGTTCGATTCTTCGGTTATTTCTGAAACATTGTATTCAACATCAGCACATACTGATTTAGCGAGCTCGATGTATTTTTGTAGTTCAGACTCTAGCTCTGTTTTTGTCTGTGCGAAAACCGTTACGTCGGCAACTTCGTCACCTTCTTTGATGATAAAGCCAATCTCGCCAGCACAGCCGCAGGCCTCACATACTTGGTTTTTTTCTAATTCGACACTCATAACGAATCCTCTTGTAAATACTAAGGGTATTCTATCAGGTATTTGATCTGTATCTACAAAAATGACGACTTTTGCGTAAAAAAGGAACAGAATAGGCACTTGTTAAGTAAGGGTTAAAGATTGGATTACTAAATCATCAAGAACGTTAATGTGATATATATCAACATTTAAAATCAATTAACGAACATAGTGACGAGATTTTGCTCAGTCCAGTTGAACTAATGGTTAATTTATAAGACTATTTCTTGATTGATTATTTTTAATAATTATCATTCTTGGTCTTTGAATAGTTTCGATGAATAATTGGCGCAAGGTTTTGATGAGACTAACTTTTCGCCTTATTTTGAGTAGCATGTATTGACAAAAACATAACTGAAAATTACACATTACGCAGTGTAAAGACGTTATGGTTTGGAACTCGACATGATATTAAATAGTCGCAATACATATACCCAAAGCGCTTTCAAGTGCAGCGCTTAGCAACCTGATTTCTAGGTTTTCGCTAATCGAACCGCATCGGCGAGCCGGGTATAATGCTAAGAATGATTTCATTCTGGCCTCATTTAATAGTGAGTTAGATGGATTTACAAAGAGAAGAGCTTAAAATATGCCAAAGCGTAGTAAAGAAGATACCGAAATCACTATCCAAAAGATCATGGATGCCGTTATTGATCAGCTACTCAGATTAGGTTACGACAAAATGTCGTACACGACGCTAAGCCAGCAGACAGGTATATCGCGTACCGGTATTAGCCATCACTTCCCTAAGAAAACGGACTTCACCGCAGCACTGGATGGCCGTATCTTTAAAATGTTTATTGAACACTTAGAGTTTGATAAAGGATTAAATGCATTTTCACAAAGTTGGATTAAAGCGCTGGAAGATGCTGAGTTCCTCGCGATTTTACGACTGCTATTCCATCACATTGTCACCGCTGAAAATGCGCAAGAATTTGCTGCTAATGGTATTGACCGCTTATACAAAATGGTTGAAAGCCAGTTTGGTGCGGGTGGTGACAAAGAGCTTGAGTGGTTGATTGGTCGTTCATTGATCCAAATGAGCAAGTAATAGCCTTTAAAGCAACAAATTCTGCCAATATCAAAGCAAAGGCCCGCAACTCTCATATTGCGGGCCTTTGTCGTATCAAAGTGTTTTCGAGACGGCTTTAGAGGAGATACGCTTTATGCTGCGGCATGCACTTGAGGGAAGTCTAGCGTCGGATGTTTTGTCACAATAGAGCGATAGCCATAAACTTGTTCAATGCGCTCTGACGTTAGTGCATTCCATGGCGTGTCATCACAAACTAGTTTCCCGTTATGCAAGAGTACAAGGCGGTCCGCGTACTGAGAGGCTAGATTCAAGTCATGTAACACCACAACCACCGCAGCGTTCTGTGCTTTTGCCGTTTCACGAGCAATTTTTAACGTGTTGTGTTGATGGGCGAGATCCAACGCAGAGGTAGGTTCATCAAGCATTAAGATTCGTTTTTCGCCAGATTGATGTAGTTGTGTCATCACTCGTGCTAGATGCAGTCGTTGCTTTTCTCCACCAGATAAAGACGGGTACAGGCTTTCTGCTAAATGCAATACGTCGGTTTGTTCCATGTACTGTAAAGCCAGTTTAGTGGTTTCTTTATTGGACAGTGATAGCGGTATTGCCCCCAGCTCTACTACTTCTCTGGCTAGAAATGGGAAGGTTAAGGTGCTGTGCTGCGGGAGCATTGCAATATGTTTGGCGCTTTTTTCAGGCTCCCAATCATGCTTTTGTTTACCGAAGTAGGTGATGTGATGATTCGAAGAGATCTCACCGCATAGAAGCTTGAGTAAAGTACTTTTACCTGCGCCATTGGGGCCGAGTAGGGCGGTCACTTCACCAGCTCGGATATCAATGTTGATGTCATCGAGCACCACACGGTTGCCATATGTCATCGAAATGTTTTTCCCCGATAAAACGATCTGGTTCATTACAAAATCTTCCCTTTTTGCTGGAACAATAAGTAGATGAAAAAGGGCGCGCCAATCAATGCGGTCACGATTCCAACTGGTAATTCAGCTGGTGCCACGGCAACACGAGCAAACATATCTGCGGCAGTAAGAAGCAGTGCTCCCATTAAGGCAGATATTGGTAATAGCGTTCGATGGTCAGGCCCAGCGAGCATGCGCCCTAAGTGAGGAATCACGAGCCCAATAAAGCCAATTGCACCACTGATGCTCACCGTAATACCAACACCCAGTGCAGAAAGTAAAATAAGCTGACGTTTGAGTTTTTGAACCGGAACTCCTAAGTGTCTTGCTTCTGATTCCCCTAACAACAGAGCATTCAGCGCCATCGACTTCTTCTGAAACCAGAGCAATAGGATGACGAGTGTTATAGCAGATAGAGCAATCCCTGACCAATTTGCACCAGCTAATGAGCCCATCGACCAAAGCGTCAAGTCTCGCAGCATCTGATTATCTGCGATAAAGTTCATGTAACCAATCGCAGCACCCGAGAGCGCGCTGATGGCAACGCCGGCTAACAACATAATTGTAACTGAGGTACCAAACTTACTTGTGCCGAGTTTATAAACGAGAATAGTCGTTAGTGCACCGCCAAGGAAAGCAAAAAGAGGCAGAGCCGCTAAGTTCATTAGTTGCGGATAGTTTTGGC
This sequence comes from Vibrio sp. 2304, assembly GCF_033339475.1. Lineage (NCBI taxonomy): Bacteria > Pseudomonadati > Pseudomonadota > Gammaproteobacteria > Vibrionales > Vibrionaceae > Vibrio > Vibrio sp. 2304. Next base: position 572,212 of record NZ_JAWOUQ010000001.1, read on the forward strand.
TAAATTCAGCAAATACAACAATAGCGAATGCACCACCAAGAGCAGCGCCAGCAGACACACCAATGATACCAGGCTCGGCTAATGGGTTACGGAACAAGCCCTGCATAACCACACCACAAACTGCCAAAATGGCGCCGATGAACATACACAAAATGGTGCGAGGCAATCGGATTTCGTTAATGACCAACTGAATGTGAGGAGCGAGATCAGAACTGCCTCCCGTTAGGCTACGCAAACTGTCAGCAAAGCTAATGTTCATTGGGCCAACGGTAATAGAGGCGATAGCAATAAATGCTAAAAATCCACTAAGCACTGATAACGTCGTTGAAAGGGGGATGCGTCTTAACAACATGTCATGTCTCTATGGGTAAAGCAGTGCATTCAAGCGTTTAGCTTCTGCAAGGCTTTTAAGGCCCAAACCACCTACCAGAGCATGGCCATCAATCGTTATGATGTCTTTGTTCTTTCCAGCGGGTGTTGCAGCAAGAAGCGGCATTGCTTTTAAAATTGCATCGGCACCACCCAACGTTTCATAGCTGCGACCACTAACAAGAATCACGTCAGGCTGCATCTCTACCATCGCTTCTGTGGATAGAGGCTTGTAAGACGAGAGTTGTGTAGCGGCTGGGTTTTGTCCGCCGGCGAGTTGAATAATTGCATCGGGTGTCGTTTGTGAGCCCGCAACATTTGCAGGTCGCCCTTCATGGATCAGCAGAAAGAGCACTTTCTTTTTCTTCGCTTGATCAGGTTGGTTTGCATTGAGTGCTTGTACTTGCGCCTGGACATCTTGCTTTAAGCTTTCAGCTTGAGCTTTGCGATCCATAAGGTTCGCAATTTGATCAATACGTTGATAAAGGCCCTCGACATTTGCATCAGTATTAACGATTTCTACATCTACGCCAGCCGATTTCAATTGGCTCAATGTTGTTTTCGGCCCCATCTCATCAGAACCAATGACTTTTGTCGGACGTAAGGCGAGCAACCCCTCCGCTGAAAGACGACGATGGTAGCCCACTTTAGGCAGTTCCATTCCTTTTGGTAATTGACTGGTGACGTCGATAGCAACCAAGCTATCTTTAGCGTCGAGTTCAAGCAAGAGTTCAGTGACGGCGCTGCCTGCGCTAACAACGCGCTCTGAGGATGGCGTTTCATTGGCAAAAAGTTGACTACTCGCAAGTAGGGAAATAGCTGCCGTGACAACAGCATGAATAGTGATGCGTGTGTTCTTCATTTTGAAAGGATCTCTATCTTACTTATTTTTATGATGGCTCTTCAGTGAGTAACTGAGTTGCTTGAATTCCGTTTTCTTGTAAAAAGCCGAGAAGTTGTACTAGCGACTGAATATTCGCGGTTTTTTCTGCTCCAATTACAATCGGTTTATCGCTTGACTTACTCTCTTCTAACAGCGCGAGGGTAAAGTTGTCCCAATCGATATATGTCTTGCCGTTAATAGCCCAGTAAGGCTCGTCTTTAAGAATATTTACCGTGATGGATTGCTTATCGACATCTGCAACAGCCTGAGATTCTGTGCTCGGTAAATTGACGTCTAATGAATCGAGTTTGACCGCTGCGGTTAACATCAGGAAAACCATGACGATAAAAATAATGTCTAACAGCGGTGTTAAATCGGGGGTTAAACCGTTACGACTATTTTCTTGTGGTGTTTTAATCATTGAGTTGCTGCCTCAATCTTCTCAGAAGAGCGCAGTGTTACTTTTGAGTGGTCTGGCGAGACATGCTGTAACGAGATACCTTCAAGCCATAAGTTGACGTAGTTTAAAGTGTGCTCAAGCTTGGCGATTACACGATCCGCCCACAAACCAATGATCTGCGCTCCTGAAATGGCAGGAAGTGCGATAATGAGACCCGCGGCAGTGGTGCGCATAGCAAGACCTAGGCCGTCAGCCAAATCATTCGGAGTGATATTCCCCGTTGAAACCGCGATGCCTTTAAACATGTCAATTAAGCCAAGTACCGTACCAAGCAAGCCAATTAAAGGGCTGATGACGCCAATCAGCGTCAGCAAACGAAGGCCGGAATGCAGCTGATGGCGTTTTTCTTGCAGCCAAATACCTGCGGCATCCTCTCTTAAAGATTTAGAGAAAGAATGATGAGCAAGCAACATCGCAACACCACGGTACAGAAGCGGCCGCTTATTCGACAACTCTTCAGCAAGTGCTTCAAGTTCGCTCCCATTTGTTGGGTCTAATCCTGTGAGCTTTTGGCGAATGGCTCGCTTTCCTACACCAAGGCTAATTAACACATGGAATAATCGCTCGGCGATGATCATCACGGTTAGAGCTGAGCAAATGATCAAAGGCCATGTCATCAGCCCAAATTGAGTTTGTAATTCTTGTAGTTGTTCCATTATCCATCCAACTTAAAACGAACAGGTACTTGTACTCGGTGAGCGACTTTTAGCCCACCTGAAATATGTGGTGTAAATTGCCACTGTTTGATCGCACGAAGTGCTGAGGCATCTAGCGACTCTGTGCCGGAAGACTCAATCAAAACCTGTTTAATCTGGTTACCATTCTCATCTAGCCATATCTCATACAAGGCTACACCTTCAATACCGCGTCTTTGTGCAGACCTTGGGTAACGGGGTTGTGTTGGTTGACTCACAAACGTTGGTTTGTCTACCAAGACAGGCTGAGACGTTGCCCCTTTGGATTGGCTCGCAGGTGCGGATTGTTGAGCTACCGTCTCTTTCTTCACCGGTTCCGTTTTTTTCTTTGGTTTCGCTTCGGGCTGAACCTTTTGCTTTGTTACGGTTTTGGTGGGCTCGACCGTTTTAGGTTTAGATTGTTTAACCGGTTCTGGTTTTTTCTCTACTACCTTCTTCTTAACAGCGTCTTTCTTGACGACCTGTTTTTTTACAATCTTCTTTTCTGGTTCAGGTTGGTCTTGAGGCTGCTCTTTTGGTGGCGCTACATTTTCTGGTGTAGATTTTTCGACAGCGGGAGGAGCAGACACAAGATTTAGACTTACCGAACTTGCTGGGTTTCCAGCCGGCATCGCGAACACCTTTGTCTCTTGAGAAACAAAAAGAAGTGCGGCATGGATGGCAAGGGAAGCACCTCCTGCAATGACATATCTTTGTACGTTCACGGAATATCTCGGGAAACTATGAAAACTTGGGCAGATTATTACTTACAATAGAAATAAGATCAATTATCAATTGCATTATCATTACGCTCAAATTATGATTCTTGCAGAATTTTTAAGATCAGCTTCCATCCCTTACATGATGGGAGTTAAGCGAGTATATATGAGCGTCGATATCGATAAGCTTGATGAATCAGTGTTGGGCAGTGATAGTCCTGATCCATTGCGATTTGCTTTTGTTAAGAAGCATTCTGCACATGCCGGGGGAGCGAGCGTACCTGTGCCCTCGTCTCAACAACAGGCGATTTTTTCGAGTATTACGGCTAACTCAATTAAAGCGACCAATAAGCGCTGTCTTTATATTCATGTTCCGTTTTGTCGCGTTCGTTGCACTTTTTGTAACTTCTTTCAAAATGCTGCAAGTCGCACACTGGTTGATGAGTACTTTGAAGCATTAATGCAGGAGCTTAGAGAGAAAGCGGCATTACCTTGGACACAAAATGGTATTTTTCACGCCGTATATATCGGGGGCGGAACGCCAACGGATTTATCTCCAATACAGGTTCGTGTGTTAGGCCAGGCTATCCGAGACCACTTTCCTTTGGCCGCAGACTGCGAAATCACCTTAGAAGGTCGCATCAATCGTTTTTCTGATGAGTTGTATCAAGGCGCTTTAGACGGTGGGTTTAATCGTTTCTCTTTTGGTGTGCAAAGTTTTAATACACAAGTGCGCCGCAGCGCAAAACGTTTAGATGATAGAGAAGATGTCCTCAAACGGGTGAGCGAGATCGCCAAAGAAGACAAAATTCCGGTCATTATCGATTTACTCTATGGCTTACCTTATCAAACCAAAGAAGTGTTAGAGCAAGATTTAAATGATTTCCTCTCGACTGGCGCACACGGACTGGACTTGTATCAGTTAGTGGTTGGTGGGTCAGCTCCCATGCTCAACCTCGTAGAAAAGGGAAAAATCCCGCCACCTGCGACCACACCAGAAAAAGCGGGAATGTATGAGTTCGGTGTGAACTTTATGGCCAAACACCATATGAAGCAACTTAGCGTGAACCATTGGGCAATCGATAACCGCGAGCGTAGTTTATACAATAGTTTAGCCAAGACTTATGCAGAGGTATTGCCAATTGGCTGTGGTGCTGGAGGTAATATCGGTGGCTACGGGATGATGCAACACCGCACACTAGAGACCTATATTAAAGCGGTCAAAGAAGGTCAAAGCACCATCGCGATGATGATGAAGCAAAGCCCTCTAGAACCACTTTTTTCTGCACTCAAATCTGCGTTTGACCGTGGCATTGTTCAAGCAAATCAACTTCCATCATTTATGGGAGAGGACGCGTTCGGGTTTTTATTGCCTCTATTTAAAGTGTGGCAAGCGAAAGGCTTAGTACAACTACATGAACGTAGCGCAGTCCTTACTCTTGCAGGCAGCTTCTGGGCAGTGTCATTGGCTCAAAGTTGTATTCAGGTACTCACGTCGGAGATGAACGAAACCGTACCGAAAGCATCCAATAATTAATGAAAACAAATTGAACAAAAACGGAAGACACAATGGAATCAATCAAGCAACAAGTTGAAGTATTACTAGAGCAAGAACCACGATTATTGCCAGCTGCGATGGCAGAGCGTCTTGGCATTTCCGAGTTTGAGGTTGTTGCGGCTCTACCTCAGGAAATGGTGGCTATTGCACCAGGAGAGCAAGCGCAAAGCATCTTAGAAAGTTTGGTTGGTTTTGGCCCGGTGACGACCATCGTCCACTCTTTTGGTTCTATCTTTGAAGTTAAAGCGCCGTTTCCAAAAGGAAAAGTGGCGCGTGGTTATTACAATTTAATGGGTAGAGAAGGTGAACTGCACGGCCACCTTAAATTAGATAACGTTAAAAATGTCGCATTAGTCAGTAAACCGTTTATGGGTAGAGAGAGCCACTATTTTGGTTTTTTCTCAGAGTGCGGAAGCAATATTTTCAAGGTTTATTTAGGCCGTAACGAAAAGCGCGAGTTGATTGAAGAGCAAGTAACTGCATTTCGCGCCCTACAAGCCGAATTAAAAAAGTAATCACAAACATAATCGAGGCTTAACTCGAATACTAATTAGTAAAGTCAGGTATCAATATGGATCAACAAGTTAAACAAGAGCGTTTGCAAGGTCGTTTAGGGCCAGAGATCAAAGAGTTCCGTCAGGAGCGTCGTACACTTCAGCTTGCAACTGTCGATGCAGAAGGTCGCCCGAATGTAAGCTACGCGCCTTATGTCCAAAACCAGGAAGGTTATTTCGTTCTCATTTCTAAAATCGCTCGTCATGCCCGTAACCTTTTAGAAAATCCAAATGTTTCATTGATGATGATCGAAGATGAAGAGTCTTCAAAGCAGCTGTTTGCTCGTAAGCGCTTAACTTTTGATGCGGTAGCGAATGTAGTTGAGCGAGACACAGAGATGTGGCAACAAGTTGTTGGACAAATGAAAGAGCGTTTTGGTGAGATTATTGATGGTCTAAGCCAGCTAGAGGATTTCGTGTTGTTCAACTTAAAGCCAGAATCGGGGCTATTTGTTAAAGGTTTTGGTCAGGCGTATCAAGTGTCTGGTGATGATTTAGTAGATTTTGTTCACCTTCAAGAAGGTCATAAGAAAGTCGAAAGTGCCTGATTGTAAACCGATCATATGAATGTCGATCATTTGGCATAATGAACGTTTAAAGGGAGTTAGGTTATACTGACTCCCTTTTTTATATTGGAACAAAAGCATGAAACCTGTAAGCAAGGAATTGAGCGAGATTTGCTATCCGTTTATTTACGAGGACAGTCCGGTTTGTGACTTTGAAATTACAGCAGATGAACTTTGTAGTCGTATTGGCCTTGTTCTCGCTATGGAATTGGACAAGTTTAGCCGCGATATACTGACAAGAATGCAGCCTAATGTTTATCATCTAAATGGTTCGGTTCGCGGAAAATTAGCGATTACAGAGACGGAAGTTGAAGAGTTAAAGGCCGATTATGCTTTGCTCAAGCAACGTATTGATGGCGGCTTCAAAGGCTTTGTTCTACCCGGAGGGCACCCGGCAGCCAGTCAATTGCATTTGTGCCGTTGCCAAGCTAAAAAAACGGTACGAGCATTAGTTGCCGTTGAACATACAGGTAAGAAGCAGCCCGCACCTATTTTGTTTCGTTACGCGAACTTATTAGCGAATGTACTTTACAGCCTAGCTTCTTATATTAATCATGCTCACCAAGTCAAAGAGACGGAATTCGTTTCTCGTAGTTACGCGATGCCAAAGAAGTGAGCTGAGAAATTAGCGGATGTGAGCATCAGGGATAGGACAAGCACTGCATTATATTCTCAAATCAAGTCGTCCAATAAGAGTTAAGAAGTCATAGCTTTGGCTTCTAGCTCTTTTGCTCCGCGAAGCATCGCTTCGATTAGTTCTCCTGCATTGAATTTCTCAAGTGCCTCATGCGCGCCAACTTGGTGAGCTCTGTCTAGACAGATTTCGCTCGATAACGATGTGTGTAAAATGCGGTATGAATGGTTCAGAGAGGAATTATTCTGAACTTCAAATGCTAACTCATAACCGTCTAATCCGGGCATTTCAATATCGCTGACCAGAATATCAATTGGGCGATGAGCCGCAGCGTCACTTTTCATCAGTTCCAATGCATCTAAACCATTTTTACAGATTTGATACCCAATATTGATGCTATCGAGTGCGTCACATAGCTGTTTACGAGCGATGGAAGAGTCATCCACCAATAGAATACTGAGTGCTTTTAGGCGTTCTCGCTCAATATCTGTCAGCATTGGGATCTTTGAATTCTCGTACTGCGGATAAATTTTGGAAAGTAGCAGTTCCACATCCAGCATTTGAACCGTTTTATCCTCGTAGCGAGTAATTCCAGTCACGAAAATATTTTTTCCAGCGCTCGGAGGTGGCGTTTCAATAGCTTTCCAATCGCACTCAATGATCTTCTCTATACTACGAACCATAAAAGCAACCACGGTTCGCAAGCAATCTGTCACGATCAAGTAGCAGCTTTTATATTCTTCTTCACTTATAGGACGAAAGCCAACAGCCGCTGACATATCGATCACTGGTACTGTTAAGTTACGTATCGTAACGGTTCCAATGACGTGATGATGCGAGTAAGGGATCTTTGTCGTTGGCATGTACGGGACGATTTCACGGACTTTTAGCGTACCGATAGCGAAACTCTGTTGCAGGGTGAGCTTAAACATCAACATACCCTGAGATTGATTCGCTTTGCTAACGACTTTTGCCATGAAAATAACCTTATAAATACCACCGAATTGTGTCTAATCTAATCTTATCAGACGAAGGCTTCAACCATCGGAGAGACAAATGTGAGCTTTTTAGACAATCTTTTAGAGAATAGTGATTAACTGAGCAAAACTTGTTTGTATTTTAAACTCATTATGTAGACGATTTTATATTCCTCGTGTAGTTGGGCCTTTACCGCTGAGCTATTATTAAGAAATGTTTGGTCTGTTAAAAAGGATTGGGTACACTTGCGCGACCAGAATAGTGAGAGATAGATCAATGGCAAATACAGCAGCCGCATTACATATTCTTGTGAAGCACAAAGAGCAAGCGGAAGACATAATCAAGCAACTGAAAAAAGGCGCAAAGTTTCAGACATTAGCGAAGAAGTATTCAACTTGCCCGTCAGGCAAACGCGGTGGTGACCTTGGTGAATTCCGCCGTGGTCAAATGGTACCTCAATTCGACAAAGTGTGCTTTTCTGGCGAAGTGTTAACGCCGCATCTAGTTAAAACCAAGTTCGGTTGGCATGTTGTAAAGGTGCTTTACAGAACATAAGGCTTGGTATCGACCTAAACATTGTCAGATGAAACCCACAAGCATTAAATATCATCTGTACGGTCTCTTTTCACCAATCACTACCGTTATGACATGGCAGATACATTCTGATCTGCCATGCTCCACCAAACGCTAATCTTTCCAAACTAGAAACTCATTTATAGGCAGTTAACTTGGCTTTTCTCATAAGTCGTTATCCTATTTCAAGCTTTGGTATGAGAATACGTTGGCTGGTTGTATCAATTATCAATGCTATTCCTTGCTGGCGAACTTTGGTTCATCTTCGGGCGCCATTCGCATATGATAGCGACCTTATAAAAATTAATCCTGTTCATAATTTAAGATGTCCCTGACTCATAAAGACTATTTTAAAATCGCATTTCCTTTCATCGTTTCTACGGTAACCCAACCATTATTGGGGGCGGTGGACACCGCGGTGATCGGTAAACTCGGTGTGGCTGAGATGATTGGTGGTGTAGCGATCGGCACCGTCATCATGAATACCTTGTATTGGCTGTTTGGCTTCTTCCGCGTCAGTACTACCGGGCAAAGTGCAATCGCATTAGGTAAAAATAGCCCAGAAGATCAAGCGAGCAGCTTATTCCGTCCTTTCGTGCTTTCGCTCTGCCTTGGCTTGATTTTCATTGCGTTGCAGTCCGTGATTTGGATGGGGGCAGAGCTGATTATCTCCCCTGATGCAGTCGTGGCAGAAAACGCTAAGACTTACTTCGATATCATGATCTTTGGTGCGCCGTTTGTACTGCTGAACTACACCGTGATTGGTTGGTTGATGGGGCAGGCGAAAGCCAAAGAAACCTTGTTCACGCAAGTGTTTGGTAACGTGCTGAACATCGTGCTGGATATCGTCTTTGTGTTGTACTTCGATATGGGCATTGCTGGCGTTGCGGTAGCGACACTTATCGCGCAAATTTCGACGTTTGTTATTGGTGCGGTGCTGGTGTTGAAAACCTGTCGCTTCCCGCTGTTTGATTACATTCAGACCGCGAAAATGACGCGTAAAGATCTCAAAGTTATCGCGTCTTCCAATATGGATCTGCTGCTTCGCACTGTGTGTCTATTGGTGTTCTTCAACATGATGGCGCGTGTAGGCTCTCAGCTTGGTTCTGATGTGCTTGCTGCGAACGCAATCTTGATGCAAGTGACCTTTATCGTCAGCTACATGTTCGATGGTGTGGCGAATGCGTCGAGCGTCTTCGCAGGTAAAGCCGTAGGCCAGAAGAATCCGACATTGCTTGATAACGTGATTAAGCTAAACACGCAATGGACCGCGGCGTTCGTTGTTGTCTTGACCTTGCTGTTAGTGCTGTTCAAACATCAAGTGGTGTCGTTATTTACCACTTTGCCAAACCTTGTTGAGCTGTATCTAGACATGAGCCCTTGGTTATTGGCATTTCCGTTGGTTGCTGGTTTTGGTCTTACGTTTTACGGCATCTTTACCGGTACAGGGACGACGCGACCAGTGCGTAACTCTACCTTCCTAACCATGGTTTTGTTCTTAGTGACTCAATTTATTGCGGTGCAATATTGGGGCAATCACGGTTTGTGGCTGGCATTCACTTTGTTCTACGTTGGGCGTTTTGTCTTCTTGTTCCCATACCTCGGTCAAGTTAAACAAAAGTGTCTTTAATTCACACTGTCACAAACGACCTAATTTAGATGTTCTTATAACAAGGGTGGGGCCATCTGCCCTTGCTGATAAATCTGAAAAAGGTGATGAAATAACCTTTCCGACTGGTTTCCTTGCTTTAACCCGCATGATATTATTTGTGATGTTATATTATTACATTTAGTTTGATGCCGTGATTTCTCGACCAATACTCTCCGTTAATAATCTCAGCCTTACAGACTCAGAGCGCACACTCTTCAAAGACATTTCTTTTGAGCTGTTTCAAGGTGAAGTTCTTGCCATTATGGGACCTTCCGGCATTGGTAAATCCATGTTGTCGAAAGCCGTCGCAGGTTTTTTGCCGTCTGATATTTGGGTAGACGGAAGTATCCAGCTTAACAGCAGTGAAGTCGCACAAACTGTCATGCTGCAACGCAGTCAGTCGCAGCGTCCCGCGGTCATTTTCCAAGATGCACTCAAAGCACTGAATCCATTGGCCTCTGTCGAACAACAACTGTGTTTGGCATTGACGGGCAACAAAACGCGCTTGTCTTCAGCAAACCGAGACACGGTGACGACCTTGTTGTCTCAACTCGGATTTGCGGATCCAAAAGCAGCATTGGCGCAGCATCCAAGTCAGCTATCTGGTGGTCAGCGCCAGCGTATTTGTATTGCCATTGCATTGCTTGGTAGTGCCAACTTGATCATCGCTGATGAGCCCACCAGTGCGCTCGATCCAATCACCGAAGCGGAGATCCTTGAGTTGTTCCGCAGCAGTGTTCAGCAACGCAACATCAGTGGTTTGTTGATCACGCACGATCTGTCTGCGGCTTTGGCGTGTGACAAAGTCTTGGTGATTGCGGACAACACCATGGTGGCTTATGGCGCACCATGGCAAGCCATTCAGCAAAGTTCGCATCCTTTCTGCCAACAACTTGCGAAACTGCTGCCTTAACCTCATCTCTGGAGCCTATTTTGACTAAGCACAACTTGAGCGGGCACACGCAGCCTAAATCGGCGGAAGTTCGCTTTGAGCAAGCCAGTGTTCACTATTACTCCAAACCAAGTTGGTTAGGGGGCAAACCGTTCAAAGCGCTCGAACAATTGGATCTTGCCATCGACACAAAGAACATTGCGATTGTTGGTCCGTCTGGTGCGGGTAAATCGACCTTGATTGAACTTCTGTTTGGTCTTCGTAAACCCACATCTGGTGAAGTGTATGTGTGTGGTTATCCGCTATCGCGTAGTTCGGCTAAGCAGCGCCAAGAGTTGTGTCAGCACATTCAATTGATTCCGCAAGAGCCGCAATCGAGCTTGAATCCTTATTACACCGTTCGCCAGATCTTACTGGAGCCGCTAAGCAACATTGGTTTGACGCAAGAGCTCAACGAGAAGGTGGAAAAGGTGTTGGCGGATGTCGGTTTGGATCTCACATTGTTGGATCGTAACCCGCAGCAATTATCAGTTGGGCAAGCCCAACGCGTGGCTATCGCTAGAGCTTTGATTGTCGAGCCTTGTGTGTTGGTTGCCGATGAGCCAACCAGCAGCCTAGATCCCGTCAGTCGTAAACAGATTCTCGACTTGTTGGCAGGCATTCAAAAGAGTCGTCAGATGCGCCTGATTTTGGTGACTCATGACCTCGATGCGGCACAAACCCTATGCGATGAAATCCTAGTGTTAGACAAAGGACGCGTTGTCGAGCACGGCACAGCACGGAACGTGACAAATAACCCATCACACTTGATCACGAGAGCCTTGATGAGCGCTCAACACAAAAGTAATGAATTCACAAAAACCATTGGAGAGGTTTCTTATGCACCTTAGTACTCCCAAGTTAGCTTTGTCGCTGGCTTTAAGCGCACTGCTGACGGGTTGTTTTGACTCTGGCGAAAGCAAGCCAGAAGCGGGAAAAGCAGCTGCACCGCAAGCAACGGAAATTCGCGTTGCCATGATGCAACCACCACGCACAGGTTTGTCGCCACTTTCAGATGACGCGTTCAAACTGTCACGTTGGAGCACGGCAGAAACGCTAGTGAACCTAAACGATCAGTCGGTATCAGAGCCTATGCTGGCAACAGAGTGGGAACAAGTTGACCCAATGACGTGGCAATTTAAGGTACGTAAAGGCGTGAAATTCCACGATGGTTCTGAGCTTGATGCCAACGCGGTCGTGAACTCTCTACAAAAAGCATTAGATGCTGCACCAAAGCCACGCATTTTGGATGGTATCGAATGGCAAGTTCGCGCATTGGACGACTTCACTGTTGAAATCAAAACGACCTTTAACGATCCACTGTTGCCAAGCCGTCTATCTAGCCCACAGCTAGCGATCCTTTCTGGTGCTGCATACCAAGAAAACGGTCGTGTTGTGCCAATCAATGCGGGTACGGGTCCATTCGTTCTGACAGAAATCAACGGGACAACCAGCGCTAAATTAAAGCGTTTTGATGGTTACTGGGGTGAAAAAGCGAAAGTAGATAGCATTTTTGCGGAATACGTACCAAACGGTTTTGCTCGTGCTGCAGCGCTGCGTACCGGTGAGGCGGATGTCGTTGAAGCGGTTCCTGTATCGCAAATCGCGATGATGGAATCTTCACAGCTGCACGAAGTGGCAATGCCGCGTACCAACACGCTTTACCTAAACAATAAATCAGATGTGTTTAGCCAGTTCGGTTTGCGTAAAGCAGCTGCTCAAGCGGTTAACCGTGAGCAAATCATCAAAACGGTTTACGAGAACCACGCCGATTCAGCAAAAGGTCTGTTAGGTCCAGCATTGGCATGGGCTCAATCAATTCGTGATGCGAACCCTCGTATGGAAACCATGGAAATGCGCCGCGCGAATGGTGAGAAGATCACCATTGGTACATTTACCGACCGTGCTGAGTTGCCAGAAGTAGCGGTGCTGTTAAAGCAACAACTTGAAGCGGCTGGCTTTGTGGTTGAACTAGACGTTCGTGAATACGCACAAATCGAAAACGATGCACTAGCAGGTAAGTTCGATGCGTTCTTGTTGTCACGTGCAACAGTGTTGGATTCTGGTGACCCAGTGGCGTACATGCAAAGTGACTTTAGCTGTAAAGGTTCTTACAACCTAGGTCAGTTCTGCTCTGAAGAAGTGGACGCAGCATTGAAACACGCTGATCGTCAGCCTTTGGGTGAGAAACGCCAACAAGCGATCATCGAAGCAGAAAGCAAAATCCTTGAGCAATACGCTGTGATTCCACTGCTTCACGAGCGTGTAATCCAAGGTGAGAGTGACCGCGTGAAGAACGCACAACGTGATCCACGTGAGCGTCGCCTGATCGACCAGTTTACTGAGGTGAACTAACTCGATGTCGTCTGTTGCCAACATGCGCTCTCGTTGGAGCGCTTGTATGCCTGAATGGTTTACGCGTTTTTTGTCACGCTTCCTGTCACTCGGGGTAGTGGTTGTGCTGGTGGGTTTGATGCCGGATATTGCAGGTATCGACCCAAGCCAATCAATCCTCCGTGCCCGTGCGGGTGCTCAACAATTGCTGACGGCAGAAGCTCTGCAAGCCATTCGAGAAGATCTTCAACTTGACCGCAGCGCTGCTGAGCGACTGTGGGATTGGTTGACGCTTGCCATGCAAGGTGACTTAGGTGTCTCTTGGGTGAGCGGGGCATCCGTCATGGAGAGCGTTCAACAAACCGCAAAAACGTCACTATTACTGATGCTTACAGCGTTAGGCATGGCATTTGTAATGTGCATGGCGAGTGTGCTTTACACCGTGCGTCGTTGGCAACAGAATCGTTTAGACAAGCATCATGATACGCTCAGTTCGGTGTTGGTTTCATTGCCTGAATACGTGATTGCTTCATTGCTGATCATGGTATTTTCCATCTGGTTGGGTTGGTTCCCACCTTATGGTTGGCAAGGCGTGCAAAACCTCTGGCTACCCAGTTTGGCAATGGCATTGCCTGCTGCTGGCTTGTTCGGTCGCTTGCTCAATGACAGCCTCAAGCGTGTACTAGATGAGCCTTGGGTGATCACTTGGCTATCGGCGAACGTCAGTAAGTTTCAAATCTTACGCTTTGCCTTGTGGCGTGCCGTTAGTAACTTGATTCCTCAAATCGCAATGACGGTGATTGGTTTAACCGGCGGTGCGGTTGCTGTGGAGCAAGTGTTTTCCATTCCGGGTATCGGACGATTGATCTTAGGCGCGGCGAAGTCACAAGATCTGCCGATGCTGCAAGGTGGTTTGTTAGTGTTGCTGGTGTTCTCGATGTTGATCAGCAGTGCGAGCATCTTATTGCAACGCTGGTTACTCGGGCACAGTGTCACGAGTGGCAAGTTGATCAGCAGTCACAGCACGTTTCGTTTTACCCAAAGCACCACCAAACGTGTTGTCAGTGCGACAATCTTTGCCTTGCTGATTGGTTGTGCGGGATGGGCCTTAATGCGCGATCCTTACACTATCCAATTTACCCGCCTTGAATCGCCAAGCTTAGCTGCCCCGTTTGGTGCCGATGCGGTCGGTCGAGATCTGCTTGCTCGTGTTGGCGGCGGTATGATGTCGACAATCAAAATGGGCATCATCGCAACCTTCCTAAGTTTGGTGATTGGTTTGCTGCTCGGCTTCGTGACTCGTTATAGCCAAGGCTTAATTGAGATCACCAAAGGTGTGCCATACATTGTGGCGGGTCTGCTGATTGCTGGTCTAACGGGGATGAACCCAAACAGCGCTTTGATTGCGATTGTTATGGTGTCATGGGCACCATTAGCGGCGCACTGTGCGAGCTTGTTGATGGAAGCCAAAGCGCAGCCTTACACGCATCTTGCGCCCATTTGGGGAACCAGTCAGTGGCGAGTACTCCGTTACTACTTGTTGCCTTATGTGCTGCCGCCATTGATTCGTCATGCGTTTCTGCGTTTGCCTTACATTACGCTTAGCCTGACGTCTCTGAGTTTTATCGGACTTGGCGTTAAGCCGCCCGAACCTGAGTGGGGCTTATTGATTGCTGAAAACTTGCCTTACATAGAGCGCTCACCATTGGGTGTCTTGCTGCCAATCTTAGGCTTAGTTTTGATGGCAATTGCGGTGAATTTGATTTTTGATGACAAGTGACGAGCAGCGATAAAGCGAAGTGAGCTTCCATATCCCAGATGTAATCAGTAATTTGGTAATTTAGAAAACAAAAGGATGTGTTTTCTGCCAGAAAGTACACAGCACGGTCTATGTATATTGGAAGCACCTATAAATTAACGAGTATAAAAGTTACGCGAACTCAGATGTTTAGGTAGTGTTACTCTTTATACACACGTAATCCTTTATCCGTTAATTCTTGAGTGACCACTTCGGATAGGTTTCGATCGGTAATAATTCCGTCCAATTGCTCGATGTCTAATGCATGAAAGCTCGCTATCTGACCGTATTTAGTTGAGTCTGAGATCAGATAATTGGTTTGTGCCGCCTTGATGATTGCTTTTTTAACGAGAACTTTATTTTCATTAGGTGTTGATAAGCCTTTCAAGCTCCAAGATGAAGTCGAAATAAAGGCGATATCAATATTTAGCCCATTCAAGAACTCTGCGACTTTTCCTCCAATGGTGGATTGGTTCTCGCGGTCAATTTTTCCCCCAGTGTGGTAAAGCTCACATTCACTGTGCGTCATAAGGAAAGCAGCAATAGAGAAGTCATTGGTGATCACTAAAAGATCATTACGATTTGCTATTTGATGGGCGATTTCTAGAGAGGTTGTTCCCGCATCCAAGTAAATCGTAGCGTCTTGACCAATTAACGTAGCCGCCAGCTTACCAATTTGAATTTTTTCATCCGCTTGTTGCTCGACCTTCGCATCATGGGAAAGTTCGGAATGTAGAGCTTGAGCGAGTTGCACTCCACCAGAAACAGAAACGACTTTACCTGAGGATTCAAGCTTCACGATATCACGACGAATGGTCATATGTGATACGCCAAGGTGGTCGGTTAAATCTGAAATGCTTAACACTTCTTGATGTGATAACAGGGATAATATGGTTCTTTGACGTTCTGCTGGGATCATAGTTTCACTTCTATATTCTTGTTTTTCAGTATCCTACCAATCTTTTCATTTGTTGTGAATATCTGTGAATTATGTTCTCAACGTTGTAAGAACAGCCTTCGCTTGTGTTAACTGCTCGGAATATCTCTGCCTATAAAGAGGTATATATCACGACATTGTTAATTTGTGTGAAAAAATGTGATTTAAAGCGAGGTCTTAGTATTAATCTTCACATATAATCACACCAACCAAACAAGAATTAACAAAGTTTAATAGACCAGAAGGCATTGTTTTTATGAGTGAAGTTCAATCTGTAGGTGTTATCGGTTTAGGCTCTATGGGAATGGGCGCCGCAAAGTCATGTGTGCGTGCAGGCCTAGATGTCTATGGTTTCGATTTAAATTCTCAAGCGCTTGAAGAGTTAGGTTCATTCGGTGCAAAAGCTGTTTCTACAAATGCAGTTGAGTTTGCAGATAAGCTTGATTCGGTTCTAGTTCTTGTTGTGAACGCAGCTCAAGTTAACACGGTCTTGTTCAAAACCGGTCTTGCTACAGCGCTTAAGCCGAATACGCCAGTAATGGTTTCAGCAACCATCTCAGCAGAAGACGCAAAACAAATTGAAGCGAAATTGGCAGAACACAATCTTGTGATGCTTGATGCACCGGTATCTGGTGGTGCTGCAAAAGCAGAATTAGGTGAGATGACTATTATGGCGTCGGGAGCGCAAAGCACATTTGATGCACTTGAACCAGTACTCAACGCAACGGCAGCTAAAGTCTACAACATCGGTGAAGCGATTGGCCTAGGCGCAACTGTGAAGGTTATCCACCAATTGCTAGCAGGTGTTCATATCGCAGCTGGTGCTGAAGCAATGGCATTAGCGGCACGTGCAAACATTCCTCTTGACCTGATGTACGACGTGGTGACGAATGCAGCGGGTAACTCTTGGATGTTTGAGAACCGCATGAAGCATGTAGTTGATGGTGACTACTCCCCTAAATCTATGGTCGACATCTTTGTGAAAGATCTAAACCTCGTATCGGACACAGCAAAAGATCTCAAATTTCCACTTCCTCTATCAAGCACAGCACTAAACATGTTTTTGAGTGCAAGCAATGCTGGTTTTGGCCAGGAAGACGACAGTGCCGTTATCAAGATTTTTGATGGTATTGAGCTTCCAGGTGTAGAAAACAAACAGAAGTAAGCGCACGTAAAACGGAGAAAAAATGATGTTATTAGGCGTTATCGCAGACGACTTTACTGGCGCAACAGACATCGCAGGTTTTCTTGTAGAAAACGGCATGCGCACAGTTCAGCTTAACGGTATTCCAAAAGAAGAGATTGATGTAAATGCAGATGCGGTCGTGATCAGTCTTAAATCTCGCTCCTGTCCTGTAGATGAGGCAATCGAGGATTCAGTAGCTGCGCTTAAGTGGCTGCAAGCAAATGGCTGTCAGCAGTTTTACTTCAAGTACTGCTCAACGTTTGACAGCACAGCAGAAGGTAACATTGGTCCTGTAACGGATGCACTGCTTGCAGAGCTAGGTGAAGCGTTCACCATTGTATGCCCATCATTACCAGTGAATGGTCGCACAGTTTACAACGGCCATCTATTTGTATTCCAAGACTTGCTAAGCGACTCAGGTATGCGTAATCACCCTGTGACACCAATGACTGATTCAAGCCTAGTTCGTATGATGGATGCTCAATCTCAAGGCAAATCTGGCCTGGTAAACTTCCAAATAATTGAACAAGGTCCAAAAGCGGTAATTGAGCGCTTTGAAGAGCTAAAAGTACAAGGTAACCGCTATGCAGTGGTTGATGCATTCAATGCAGAGCATCTTGTCACACTTGGCCAAGCGGCGAAGTCTCTAAAACTGGTAACTGGTGGTTCTGGTTTGGCTGCGGGTATTGCTAAGAACTGGATAGAGAACCTTGAAGATCAAAGTGATGCGAAGCAAGAGGGGAACCCTAAAAAGGCACCAACCGTTGTGTTATCTGGATCTTGTTCTGTCATGACCAACCAACAGGTCGCTGTTTACAAAGAAAAAGCGCCACACTTTGCTATTGATGTGAAGGCGTGTCTGACGGAAGAAGATTACTTAAATCAAGTGTTTGATTGGGTCATGACCAACATCGAAAGCGAGTTCGCACCACTGGTTTACGCAACCGCAGATGCAGCGGCGTTAAAAGCGATTCAACAAGAGTTTGGCGCGCATGCTTCAAGTCACGCGGTTGAACAATTCTTTAGCCAACTTGCAATCAAACTTCAGCAGCACGGTGTGAAAAATTTCATCGTTGCGGGTGGGGAAACCTCAGGGGTTGTAACCCAAAGCCTAGCCGTAAAAGGTTTTCATATCGGTCCTCAAATCGCACCAGGTGTACCTTGGGTGAAGTCACTTGAAGGCGAGCTTTCTTTGGCTCTGAAATCGGGCAACTTCGGCGATGAACACTTCTTTGCCAAAGCACAGTCGTTTTTTGAATAGGTGAGGTTGTGATGAATAAAGAATTGATGACAGAACAACAACTGCGAGAGCAAATGGTCACTATGGCGCGCTCTATGTTTGAACGTGGCTATGCGACTGGCGGCGCTGGCAACCTTTCTCTAAAACTGCCTAATGGACACTTTCTGGCAACGCCAACTGGTTCTTCGTTCGGCCGCTTGATTGCTGAAGAGCTTTCGGTTGTAGATATTGATGGCAACCATATCTCTGGTGAAAAGCCATCAAAAGAAGTGGCTTTTCATCTGGCGATTTATCGAAATAACTCAAAGTGTAATGCGATTGTGCATCTGCATTCTACTTACTTGACGGCGCTTTCTTGTCTTGAAGGTCTAGATCGCGAGAATGCCATCAAAGCTTTTACACCTTACTTTGTAATGCGCATTGGCGAACTGCCAGTGATTCCGTACCTGCGCCCGGGCGACCCTCAGATTGCTGAAGAACTTGCGCAACGGGCTAGTGACTACCGAGCTTTCCTCCTGGCGAACCATGGTCCAGTGATCACGGGTACGGACTTTGAAGATGCAGTAGATAACGCAGAAGAGCTAGAAGAGACAGCGAAGCTAGCGTTCATTCTTAAAGACAGCAACATCCGCTATTTAACGGATACTGAGATTCAAGACCTAAAAGGGAGAGGTAAGTAATGGCTAAATTCGCGGCAAATCTGACAATGTTATTCACAGAAGTTCCTTTTCTAGATCGTTTCGAAAAAGCACACCAAGCGGGCTTCAAAGCGGTGGAATACCTTTTCCCATACGCATTCGAAGCGCAAGAACTAGCAAGCAAGATACAGCAGTTTGGTTTTGAGCAAGCGTTATTCAACATGCCTCCAGGTGATTGGGATGCAGGTGAACGAGGTTTTGCAGCTATTCCGGGGCGTGAGGATGAATTTAAAACGAGTGTCGAGACTGCGCTGATGTACGCCAAGGCACTGAACTGTAAAAAGGTTCACGCTATGTCTGGCATTGTTGATTCACGCTTCACTCGTGATCAGCATATTGAAACCTTTATCTCAAACATTCGTTATGCAGCGGATAAGTTTGCCGAACATGGTGTTGAGCTGATGATTGAGCCACTCAACAATCGCGATGTACCGAACTACTTTGTTGCACATCAACGTGAAGCGGTGGAACTCATCAAACAAGTGGCTCGTCCAAACGTGAAATTGCAGCTCGATCTCTATCACGCACAAATTATGGACGGTGATCTGAGTACGTTGATTCGCGATGTGGCGCCATACACAGGCCATATTCAAATTGCTTCTGTGCCTGAAAGGCACGAACCATCGGAAGGCGAACTGAATTACCCACACCTATTCAATGTTTTGGATGACTCTGGTTACCAAGGCTGGATCGGTTGTGAATACAACCCAAGGCATAGCACGCAGCTGGGCCTTAGTTGGGTTAAACCATACCTATAACAATTTTAATTTCTATCCATAAATAACTTGAAACCAATTACAAAAACAAAGGGTCGTGACTATGAATATTATCATAACTGGAGGGGCGGGTTTTCTCGGAACCCTACTTGCCAAATCACTACTAAAAGAAAACAAAGCTGAAAGTATTACTATTGTCGACATTCAAAAGTCGCGCTTAGAGGGCATTGATGACCGAGTCGTTTCTTTAGTCATGGATATGACAAAGCGAGAAAATATAGACCAAGTTATTACTGCCGAAACGACACACATTTTTCATTTAGCGGCAATTGTATCGAGCCATGCTGAGCAAGATTTTGATTTAGGCGTAGCTGTAAATCTGACGACCACACAGTTATTGCTTGAGCGTTGCCGTAAAGTAAACCCTAATATTCGTTTTACGTTTGCTTCATCTTTAGCTGTATTTGGTGGTGATCTTCCGGAAACGATTACACCAATAACAGCACTTCATCCTCAGTCATCCTACGGGACGCAAAAAGCTATAGGTGAGTTATTGGTGAACGACTATGCCCGTAAAGGCTTTGTTAAAGCTGTATCCGTACGTTTACCGACTATTTGTATTCGCCCTGGGAAACCAAACCTTGCCGCTAGCTCTTTCGTAAGCGGAATTATTCGTGAGCCTTTGAATGCTCAAGAATCAAATTGTCCTGTAGACCCTACGCTAAAACTTTGGATATCGAGCCCGTCTAGAGTGGTGGACAATATTCAATATGCAGGGCTAATGCCTTATGAGCAGTTAAATAATCTGTCCTATAGAACGCTTAATTTACCTGGTATTCAAACTACACCAGCTGAGATGATTCAAACAATGGACACTCTAATGGGTAAACAACTTTCTAATTATATTACCTATGAGCATGATGCGGGTATTGATCGTATTGTGAGTAGTTGGCCACAAAAAATTGATTGTACTAAAGAACTGGAGCTTGGATTTAAAGCAGACAGTAATTTCAAGGATGTATTACAACAATTTATTTCTGTTAACAATATGGAGATTGTCTAATGTTACCAACCTCAGTAATTGGACTAATAGTAGCCGTATCAGTCCTTGTTTTTCTTGTATTACGTACAAAAGTACATGTGTTAATTGCGATGTTAATTGCGGCATGTATCGCAGGTATTATTGGTGGGTTAAGTGTTGACGACACGATTGCGACCGTTAGCAAAGGATTTGGTGGAACATTAGGCGGTATAGGGATTGTTATCGGTCTCGGCGTTATGATGGGGGCTATTTTAGAGGCTTCTGGAGCAGGAGAAAGTATTGCCTATAATTTTATAAAGTGGTTAGGAAAAAAGAAAGAAGAGGCCGCTCTTGCTGTAACTGGCTATATTGTTAGCATCCCAATCTTTGTGGATAGCGCGCTTATCATTCTTTATCCAATTGCGAAGTCTTTGTCAAAAACGTCCAATCGCTCGATTTTAACGCTTACGGTTGCTCTGGCGGGCGGCTTGGTCGTAGCGCATCACGCTATTCCGCCGACTCCAGGACCTTTGGGCGTTGCTGGTATCTTTGGTGTCGATCTTGCCAGCATGTTAGGTTTTGGTTTGATGATCGCAGCGCCTTGTGTCATGGGTATTGTTTGGTATGCAAGATGGTTAGAAAAGCAGTTTCCTGAATTCATTCCAACCGAACATTTCTCGAAGTCTAGTGAGCAACTGATTAATGATCACAAAGAGTACATTGCAAGTAAAGAAGCGAAAGACCTACCATCTTTAAGTAAATCTATCGCTCCAATTATTATCCCTATTTTACTTATACTTGCGAAATCAGTGATGGGTTTATTAGAGGGGACTTTCGGTTTCGAAGGGCTGACTGCAACAACATTTGGTCAATTTATCGCTTTTATCGGCAGCCCTACTATTGCACTATCAATAGCGACGTTATTAGCGGTTTACACATTGGGTAATAACCTTACCAAAGAAGAAGCGAATGAAAAGATGGAACAAGGAATCTCCACTTGTGGCATCATTTTGTTAGTAACAGGAGCTGGTGGCGCGTTAGGTGCCGTATTGCGTGAAACGGGTGCGGGCGCAGAGATTGCTAACCAAGTTGCGGGGCTTCCTATTTCTGCGGTTATGATTCCATTTATTATTGCGACGTTAGTTCGTATTATTCAGGGCTCTGGTACAGTCTCCATGATAACCGCTGCTTCTATATCTGCCCCAGTTTTAGTAAATATTCCTGACGTTAACCTTTTATTCGCAGCGACGGCAGCTACGATGGGATCTCTATTTGCTGGCTACTTTAATGACTCGCTATTCCATATTGTTAATCGACTAATGGGGGTGACTGAGGTTAAGAAACAACTCATTATTTGGACTATTCCAACAACAATTGCTTGGGCTATTGGTGGTTCATTAGTCATGATTCTTAACTTATTCTTCGGATCTCATGGTTCAATCTTTGATCCCGTGTTACCACTTGCTGTACTTTTGGGGTGTGTTGCATTTACAAAATCTTACAGCGCTAAGCACGTCGAATTACAAGAGGTATAAAGGTTTACTTGTACTCTTCCATAAAGTAAAAACCTATCACAACATGTATTTTTATCAGATGGTTTAGAGATTGTTAATAATATGAACGGCCCTATGTTTGGGCCGTTTTAGTTCTTATAAATAAACTATTTAAATTGAACCGATATAGGTTCCGTTTTCAACTTAATCAATATGAAATGGAATTGTTATTTCCCGCTTAGTAAGCGATTACCTATAAAGGTTCTATTCGAGTTTAACTCTAGTGATTTTACTCTAGCGAAGTAGGGTTACTTTATATAAGAGTCCAGTACTTTTAATACGACTTCCATATCTTTTTCACGTTGAGTTTTGTCTTCCTCAAGTACGACGTGTTCAAGTAAGTGACCTTTAATTACTTCTCGCATCAAACCATTTACTGCTCCCCGAATAGCGGCAATCTGCTGCAACACATCTTGGCATTCATGCTCTTCTTCCAGCATTTTTTTAAGTCCATTCACCTGACCCTGTATTTTACTGACTCGAGTGTTGAGCTTCTTTTGATCTCTGGTTGTATGCGACATGTCTTATCTTCTTTAAGTTACGGGCCGAGTTATTCTAACTGATAATGTAGCACTCAATTTATACTGGGGGGTAGTATTTAATACTAGGGGGGAGTATAGTTTGCGATAAATTAGAATCAACAACAGAGAACAACAATGGATTTTGTCGCGTTACTACAACAAGGTAATGGGTGGTTCTTTATTCCCAGTGCCATTTTTCTTGGCGCCTTGCATGGTTTAGAACCTGGGCACTCTAAAACGATGATGGCGGCGTTCATTGTCGCGGTGAAAGGAACGGTCAAACAAGCCGTGATGCTGGGTTTAGCTGCCACACTTTCTCACACTATAATTGTATGGTTAATCGCTGTTGGCGGGATGTATATTAGCCAGAAATTCACCGCTGAAGCGGCTGAACCATGGATGCAACTTATCTCTGGAGTCATTATCGTGACAACCGGCGTATGGATGTTTTGGCGGACATGGAGCGATGAGCGAGCTTGGAACAAAGCTCAGGATCATGCTCGCGACTGGACGACGCAAGTTGTGGATACAGGACATGGGCATGTTTCGCTTTCGATTACACAGGAAGGGGACCATCACCGTTTCCAGTTGCGAACACTCAGCGGTAAACCTTTAACTGCTGAAGGTATCAAGGTTTCGGTATCGAGTGATGGTTATCAACCTGCTGATATTTATCACTTTATAGAGCGTGATGGATACTTGGAATCGGCGTCTTGCATTGAAGTCTCTAATGGACTTTCTGTCACTTTGATCATCGGGCACCATGATCATACCCATGACTTTGATGTACATTTTCGTCCTGGTTCTCATTTAGAAAGCGAAGATAAGGAATATCAAGATGCTCACGAACGCGCTCACGCTTTAGACATTCAAAAACGCTTTGAGAATCGAGACGTGACGAATGGGCAAATTCTGCTGTTTGGATTAACGGGCGGTTTGATTCCATGCCCTGCTGCGGTAACGGTTTTGCTTATCTGTTTGCAGCTTAAGGCAATGACTCTTGGTGCGACATTAGTTGTGTCATTCAGTATTGGCTTAGCCTTGACTCTGGTTGCTGTTGGCGTTGTGGCAGCAGTGGGCGTGCAAAAAGCGACATCTAAATGGAGCGGTTTGAATGATGTTGCACGTCGAGCTCCTTACTTATCGGGCGTCTTGATCAGTGCAGTTGGTTTGTACATGGGTATGCATGGATACATATCGCTGACAAGTTAAACTCTGTGGTAAAGATTCTTTTCCTTTCTTTTTGCATGGGTAATAGCTTCATGCCTTGGTTTGCCTATTTTGCTGCCGATTCTTGATTGAGAATCACTCGATCTGACATCGCTGCCATATCTACAAACCAAGTCATTCTCGCTTCACCAAACATCTTGTATTACAACCGCTGCGATTGTGGCTCTAATATCTGAACCTGAGATACTAAATGATAAAACGGGAGCACTGACCACAGTGCTCCCGACGGTCAAAACGCTAATTAGAAGTCTTTTCTTTAATGTTCGATACCAATTTGGTCGCATAGTTAACTTTAACTATGCAAACGTTTCCTTTTGCGTACTCGTCCCTTCGCCAAACCTCGTAGAAATGTGACGTTTTGAAGACTTTTTTTCCTTCTGTCTAAAGTAATCGGGAACCAAGCAGATACATAGTTATAAAGTTATGTCTTGCTCTGCCAAACAGACCCAAAATGCAGTTTGGTTGGTTTTGGAGAAGAAAGGCTTAGCGCTCGATTAATGAGCATCAATTGAATTGTATTGAGACAATTATAATGAAAAGAATCATCTTATTAGCAGTCTGCGCCATGTTTGGTATTGCTGTCGTGGCGAGTATGGCATCAACGTACCTAATTTCGAGTCAGAAAATCGATGACATCATCTTAAACAAATCCCAAGTTCAAGCTGAGTTTCTAGCGGGAAATGCGAGTTATATCTTGGAGAACTCAGCCAATCCAATGCAAGATTTACAATCGCTTGTTGAGGGGCTGAAACAACGTTCAGACGTGAGTTATGCCGTTGTAATTGACCGTAACGTAACGGCAGTAGCCCACAGTGATAAGCACAAGCTGAACAAAACCTATAACGATGAATATACTGTTGAAGGCGCGACGAGAGGTGTTCAACAGTACTCAAAGTGGTATGCCGATGTCCAGAAAGTATGGGTGTTTGACATCATGGCACCAATTTATGTGGATGGTCAGTTATACGGTACTTTTGATATCGGTATTCCTATTACTGAAGTGAGCCAAGCGACGAATGGAATTATTACTTACCAGTTGATCTCTATGGTGGCGATCTTCGTTATGTGTGTTTTGATTCTGTCACTTCTGCTAAATAAACTGATGAGACCGCTTTCTGCGCTTAAAGACGCTCTACAAGACATCTCAAAAGGAGACGGAGACTTAACCGTTCGTTTGCCAGCGAAAGGTAATGACGAAGTCGCGCAAATTTCTTCTGCTTTCAACGTTTTTGTTGGGAAAGTACATGAGATTATTACACAAGTTGTAAATACTGGTGTGGAGCTTAATAGTTCAGCTGTCGCTTTGCGTGGGCAATCTCAACAAGCGCTCACAAGAGGGCAAGAGCAGAACGAGCAAACCATGCTGGTTGTCACATCCATGAACGAAATGATTGCGACGGTCAATGAAATTGCCTCCAATGCTGCCGGAGCGGCAAATGCTGCGAGTGCAGCAAGTAATGAAGCGCAAGATGGCTACACGACGCTAGAAAGAACCAAAACGGCGATGACTAATCTTGAAAACGAGATGAACAGCACTTCCAACATTATCGTGAGTCTTGCTGAAAATACTCAGTCGATTGGTAGTATTCTAGAGGTGATTAGAGGTATTTCGGAGCAAACCAATCTATTGGCTCTCAATGCGGCTATCGAAGCGGCACGCGCTGGTGATGCCGGCCGAGGTTTTGCAGTAGTCGCTGATGAAGTTCGCAACCTAGCGACTAAAACGGCTCATTCTACCGATGAAATTGACAATATGATTCACCAGCTACAAACTGAAGCTCAAAGTGCGGTGAATTCAATGAGTAATAGTAAGACTCTTATTGAAGAAGGAACGGCAGAAACTGAGTTAGCTCGACAGGCTTTAGAAGCAATAGCTGCACAAGTGACGACTATTTCAGATATCAATACTCAAGTAGCAACCGCAACAGAACAGCAATCAACGGTAGCAAACGAAATTAATATGAACATGGATACCGTCAGCCACTCAGTGAAAAGTGCGCTAACGGCGAGTGAGCAACTAGAAGAATCAAGTCAACAACTCGCGGAGCTATCGCGAACACTCGATCGTCACGTAGGAGCGTTTAGAATCTAAACGCCAACTGACCCTCTTTAATAAAAAGCCAGTAAATGTTAATTGCTGGCTTTTTTATTTGAAAAAATCGAGTCTCAAATCGCTTAGCGGTGTCTGTCCTTTCTAGACGATAAAACAAAATATGATAAATTAGTTGAGTAAAGCTTAGCTAAGCGTTAAGTTTCGCATTTTGCTTTAAATGTTCAACAAACATAGATATTTTCTTAGCTACATGTTTTCTAGACGAGTAAAAGGCGTAAAGCACTAAATCCTCAGGTTCGTACTCTAGAGTGACGATTTCTAGCTCACCATTTTTGATCTCATTTTGGCATGACTCAATTGGCAATATTGCGTACCCAAGCCCTGATAACGCGCCATATCTGGCGAGATGACCGCTGTTTACTTTGAATGAAGATTGCACAGTTTGAGTAATATGGCCCCCAGCAGGGCTTCTGAATACCCATGGTGCACCATTTACTGCGGTAAGCGTCGTGATGCAGGGAACATGACTTAGATCCGTAATTTTGTGAGGGGTGGCGTATTTCTCAATTAGTTGAGGCGCGGCTAAAATGGCACTGGGCCAGCGTTTTATCTCTCTCGCCACCCAGTTACTGTCTGACAAAGTCCCTCTATGAAAACTCAAAATGACATCAAAGCTGTCAATAACATCATCTTTAGGGTTTAGCGTTGTATCGCAAGACAAAGAGATTGACGGGTATTGCGTGCAAAAGGTGACAACCGCTTTGGCGAGTACAGGTGTGTCTGGCATAAGAATTCGCAGTTCCCCTGTTACCGTGTGTGAGTGGCGCGTTACCGTTTCTAGTGCGGCGTTGAGTTGCTCCAATAACGGACGAGTGCTGCTATAGAGCTCTTCTCCAGCCTCGGTAGGCGTCATTCGCCTTGTTGTTCTATTGAACAACCTAATGTTTAACTTTTCTTCAAGCAGGGCAATGTGTCGGCTGATATTTGATGTTGGTATATTCAAACACTCAGCGGCTCGCTTAAAGCTGTTGTTCTCATAAACACAGTGAAAACTTTTTAACCAGATTTGGTCAACGTTATCAAACATTTCATTATCCCACTTTATTGGATTATCAAGCCAGCATATCGCACTTTATCCCTGTACTAAGTTACATACAATTTTATTTACAAGTTTAAGCGAACAAACAACGAGATATCGCGCTAGAACGTAATCAATAGTGGTGAATTTATGAGCTGGTTAGAACGGTTATTTGAGAATAAAAATATAATAGGTTCGCGCAAAGCGTCTATCCCTGAGGGCGTTTGGACAAAGTGTCCTGAGTGTGAACAAATACTTTATCGTGCCGCGTTAAAAGAAAATTTGGAAGTATGCCCTAAATGCTCATATCACATGAGAATGGCTGCGCGTCAAAGGTTGATCTCTTTTCTGGACCATGGAACACAACAAGAGTTGGCAAGTGAGTTGGAGCCACAAGATATTTTGGGTTTTAAAGACTTAAAGCGATATAAAGAGCGAATTGCTTTAGCACAGAAAACGACTGGAGAAAAAGATGCGTTGGTGGTGATGGAGGGCAAGTTATTGGGGCTGCCTGTTGTTGCGTGTGCATTCGAATTCTCTTTCATGGCAGGCTCGATGGGCGCAGTGGTTGGCGAGAAGTTTGTCCGAGCAGTTGAAAGCGCAATTAATACAAAATCTGGGTTAGTATGTTTTTCCGCTTGCGGAGGGGCGCGCATGCAAGAGTCTTTGGTGGCACTCATGCAAATGTCAAAAACCAGCGCCGCGTTAAACCACTTATCTGAGCACAGATTACCCTATATCTCAGTATTGACGGACCAAACTTATGGCGGCGTCTCGGCGAGTTTAGCCATGTTAGGAGACATCAATATTGGTGAACCTAAAGCAAGTATTGGCTTTGCGGGAAGACGGGTCATTGAGCAAACGGTACGTGAAAAGCTACCAGACGAGTTTCAGCGAAGTGAATTTTTACTAGCGCATGGTGCGCTAGATATGATTGTCGATAGACGTGAAATGCGCGATCGCGTTGGCCGCTTACTGGCTAAGTTAACCAACGCGAGGGTGGTCTCAGAATAGGTTGTATTAAAGTTAGACTTAGTACTTGCGTTTATTGAGCCGTAATCATTACAAACCGTTCATTTTGCCCCCATCTTGGTTCCGCATTCATTAGGCTGAGATCCAACGCCGTTTGGTATGGGTCAACAGCAAAATGGTCGCTTACTAACCCCCAGAGCATCCAGTTGATTGCGGTTTCATCCTCGGTAAGCTCTCCGAGTGGCGCTTGGAGGAAAAAGTACTCATCTTCGCCATCGTAACCGAGCCGATCATAGATAATGTTGCGTAGCTCTCGATCCAAATCATGTTGGAGGTTGATTGAGTCGTACAGTTGCTCTTCTGTTGGGCCATTCTCATGGTGATAAACATTGCGTTTTGACTCTTTTTGTAAAGTACCTGCGCCAGTTTCAATGCTTACTTTCTTTTGCGAGTGTTGCTCAAGAACTTGAATGATTTCATCCTCTAGTTGATCGAGTTTACTCAGCAAAACTTGATTGTTTATGCCACCAGCGGGGGAGGCCATCGTTTGGAAGGCTTTCACTCTCTCGTAGACTGCTTTCCCGTGAGGAAGGGCTGCGAAACACTGTTCTTGGAGCGCTTCATTGGCTTGCCAAATGCCCGAGTAGAGCTCGTAATCATGTGTATATGGTGGAAGCTCTTCAGTATCTTCCCCTAATAATTCTCGCCAGCGCTTTTGCCACTGTTCTTCTTTTGCGTGTTTTACACGCGCGTATTGCTTAACCCAGCGGTTACGAAGTTTTACCCCAAAAATGGCAAGTCCCCATGGAGCGAGCAAATAAAAATAATAGTGAGAAGAGTTATCCCAAAAGTAACCGTAAACGTAAACACCAAAAGCAAGCACCCAAGTTCCAATAGTACAAGCAATAACCCCGGACATTATTGATGATTGGCGCTTTGTTTCTCTTAATGTATTACCTTCAGCACATAACCAAAAAATGCCGCCAAAAACAAAGGCAAACGTTGTCATGAAGTAGGCAATCCCCGCTCCCAAAAATCCCCAAAGTGACATGTATTATCCCTAGCCAAATATCTGCTTTATTCACTCATCAATGACTGGAGGAGTAAATGTGTTTGATTTGGCGGAGAATTTACCATTAATGCCAACCTTTTGATATGCACTCTATGACTTATTGGGAATGAGTCACAAATAAAAATAGATGGTATTAAGCATCAAAATTTAATTTAGAACCTTTGATTGTCGTGAACTCTATCTGGAAGAGTTAAGGGGGGCGTTTAAAGGCAATTTTCCTCATAAAGTCGTTATTTAGAAAAAGGTAAATTAATGTTTTTATTGATAATTGTGAGTTTTTTTGGAGTGGGATTGCTCCCATTTAATTAGAGTAAAAGACCTATTTTTGGGAGCGGTTTCATAAATTTTATGACACTGATTTCACTGTTTGAGCTGTAAAGAATATAAACCCCCACTCAATGTATGTTAATAATCAATGAGTGTTGTTATGTCTCATATCCGTTTTTTCCCGCGCCATCGTTTGGCGCTTGCTTGTATGCTAGCGAGTGTGTCTGGCTTCTCTTTTGCACAAAATCAGTGTGCTGTTGCTGATTTACAACAATCGCGAGATCTGGCTACTGCCGTTTCTGGTGCTGAGTATGATTGCTACCACGCTTGGTTTTCAGCACCTTCAGAAACGCTGAATGATATCTATAGTGAAGCGAGCCTAAGCCGTATCCAAGTCGCGCTGGATCAAGAAATCGCTCGCTATCGTGGTGAAGCAGATCAAGCTCGTATTCTAGAGAACCTAGGCGAATTTATTCGAGCGGCCTACTACGTTCGCTACAACGCTGGTACTGGTACACCCGAGTTTTCGCAAGCGTTGAGTCAGCGTTTTGCTCAGTCGACGAACCTATTCCTAAACAACCCTCATGCTTTGGATCAAGGTCGTGAACAAGTTGGTGCAATGAAGAGCCTGACTTTGATGGTTGATAACGTTAAGCAGTTGCCGCTGACCATGGATAGCATGATGGCCGCGTTGATGCACTTTAATCGTGAAACCGCGCAGGACACGCAATGGGTTGATGGTTTAAACAACTTGTTCCGCTCTATGGCAGGCCATGCGGCGAACGATGCGTTCTACCGATACATGGCAAACAATACACACCATATTGATACGTTGGTGAAATTCGCATCTGATAATGCTTGGGCATTAGATACGGATGCAAGCTTTATCGTTTTCAATGCATTACGTGAAACTGGTCGTTTGCTCGCGAGCCCAGATCAGGAGACCAAACGCAAAGCATTGGCAGTAATGCAACAGGTGATGCAGCGTTATCCACTGGGTAGTGAGCATGACAAACTATGGCTTGCTGCCGTTGAAATGATGAGCTACTACGCACCAGAAGGCCTAAATGGTCTGAATATTGAGCAAGCCAAGCAAGATTTAGCTGCACGTGTAATGCCAAATCGTTTTGAATGTCAGGGACCTGCCATTATTCGCTCTGAAGATCTGACCGATGCTCAAGCAGCGAAAGCGTGTGAAGTGCTAGCGGCAAAAGAAGCCGACTTCCATCGAGTTGCGAATACGGGTAATCAACCTGTCGCTGATGATTTGAATGATCGTGTTGAAGTGGCGGTATTCGCGAGTAACGCTAGTTACGTTGATTACTCTTCATTCCTATTTGGTAATACAACGGACAACGGTGGTCAGTACCTAGAAGGTGACCCTTCAAAAGCGGAAAATACTGCGCGTTTCGTCGCTTATCGCTACGCGAATGGTGAAGATCTCTCTATCTTGAACCTAGAACATGAATACACGCACTATTTAGATGCACGATTTAACCAATACGGTTCGTTCAGCGATAACTTGGCTCATGGTCATATTGTTTGGTGGCTAGAAGGTTTTGCTGAATACATGCATTACAAGCAAGGTTACCAAGCTGCGATTGAGCTGATTGCAGATGGTAAACTTAGCCTTTCCACTGTGTTTGATACCACGTACTCTCACGATACCAATCGTATCTATCGTTGGGGTTATCTAGCTGTTCGATTCATGTTAGAAAATCATCCACAAGACGTCGAAAGCTTGTTGGCATTGTCGCGCTCTGGCCAGTTCGAACAATGGGCACAGCAGGTGACGTCTTTAGGTCAACAATACGATGCTGAGTTTGAACGTTGGTTGGACACATTAAAAGTGGAACCTGAGCAACCTGATACAGACCCAGAAGAGCCAACAGAGCCAACAAGCCCTGAAGCACAAGTGACTGAATTGACGGCGAACCAAAGCCTTCAGCTCAGTGGCGAAGCATACAGCGAAAAACTGTTCTACGTTGATGTTCCAGCCAACACCGTTAACTTCAATGTATCTATTGAGGGTGCGGGTGATGCGGATCTTTACATGAGCTACAACAAAGTCGCGCATTACTATGATTTCGAAATGAGTCAATATGCTGATGGCAGCAATGAAGAGATTGTGTTTGAACCAGAGCAAGATGGTTACGTTAAAGCGGGTCGTTACTACATCAGCTTAACTGGACGTGATAGCTATGACTCAGTGAATCTTGTGGCTGCGTTAGAAGTGGAAGCGCAAACACCGCCAACCCAAGTGCAAGATGATTTAGCACCTGTGGTATTAGAGTCTGGTGAAGCCAAAATGCTTACCGTTCACAAGCAGCGTTATGCAGCAGTTTATGTGCCTGAAGGTGTTGAAGAGGTTCGTGTATGGCTAACGGCTCACTCTCAAACTGGTAATGTCGATCTATACGCGAGTAGGGAGCATTGGCCTACAGTAGAGCAGCACGAGTATGCGTCCAACTATGCAGGCAGCAATGAATACCTTGCGATTCCTGTTACTGAAGCAGGGTACGTGCACTTCGCTCTTCAGGCTCCAGAGCAAGGCGATGACGTTGAAATGCTAGTGCACTTCAACTAAAAAAATTCGATTAACTAAAGTCGAGATAAAACGTCGCTGATACAGCGACGTTTTTGTTTATATCGGACACGATTATAAACAAACAGCGGCGAATGCTAGTTAATCGGCTGATCTATCGAGTTATCAGTTGCCCTTTTTCTAAACGACTTTAAGTTTGTATTGCAATTTACCGAGTACATAAACTTTTTTAGCGACGCGTTCTGTGACCTAGCTTCTGATTTGTGCTTCCCAAATGGATACAATATATATGCACCCCGTGCAATAAAGTGAAAAGGGAAAGACATGAAAACGCTTATTTATGAAACGTTGATTAGCCTTGCTAACCAAGAACCAGAACAACATGCAAGAATCCGACAAAATCTCTATGAACAGTTGGATCTGCCGTTCGATAAGCAGCTGGCTTTGTATTCTTGTGCCCTTGGTCCTGCAAGTTCAGGCAAGTTGGAGAGCAGTCAAGGCATTAACAACGCGGTAGATTGCGCGGTTAAACTGCTTGAAACTCCTGAGCGCTAATTCACTCGTTGTTTTAATCACGGCCCGAACCCCAAGGGCCGTTTTTAATTGCGGTTAAATTGATTTCAACGTCGTTATTACTCTGCTCTTTCCGCTAGCACTTCTTTGAATGCAAACATGCCGTTTAATGCCGCGGGAAAACCTGCGTAGACGGACATCTGCAAAATGATCTCTTTAATCTCATCCTCGCTACAGCCTACATTCAGCGCTGCATTTAAGTGCACTTTTAGTTGCGGCGCGCAATTCCCCATTGCCGTTAGCGCGGCGACGGTTGCGATTTCTCTCGATTTTAGGTCTAAGCCCGGGCGAGCATAAATATCGCCAAACGGATACTCAATGGTGTACTGAGCTAAATCTGGACAAATATCTTGTAAGGTTTCGATGACATTATGACCAGCGTCGCCATCAATTTGAGAGAGTAGTTCTAATCCTTTGTTAAAGCGTGATTGTTCCATCGGTATGTTCCTAGTGAATAAACGTAAACACACCTTAATCGTTAGAGTTAACTCTAAGTCAACGAACTTTTCCGCTTTTATACAAGGCAATTTTTTCTTCTAGAGCCGATAAGTGCTTTTTCTGTTGCTCAATGTGGCGTTTGAGGTTTTCTTGGTGTTGTTCTAACAGGGCTTGACGTTGTGGTACAGATTGAGAGCCGACTTCCCTTAATTTGGCATACTCTAGAATCTCTTCAAGTGGCATTGCAGTTTCTTTTAAACGCTTAACAAAGCTTATCCAGTTTAGATCTTTCGAACTATACATTCGATGTCCACTCGCGTTTCTATGGACATGTTTAAGTAAACCGATTTTTTCATAGTATCGAAGAGTATGAGCAGATAGCCCGACGAGGTCAGAAAATTCTTTGATATTCATTATTATCCTCCAAGGTAGAGCATACCCCATAGAGATAAGCTAAGTTTCGCATTTTGAAGTCATTTCGGGACAGATACAAACAGAAATCTTTAGTCTTTTAACGCTAGGTATGGTGATTTACTGGATTTTTGAAACGCGCCAAACGTGATCCATCTGCCAGTTTCGTTTTATTAACAATTGATTACTCAACGGGTTGGCTTGGCTATTTTTATCCTTTGGGCCTATTTTAGGGCGTACGTAGGTCTTATATTTTATCTTTTTCAATTGAAATTTTTGTTAAATAAAACAATGGCTTAGTGTTTTTTTTGGGGCTGTTTGGGGTGTATGTTGTGTGCCCGTTATTCACTCAGAACGATTTATCGCTGTGCAATGGATGAGTCGCTACGCCTTCGATTTCAGCCTTGAGTTAGTGCTAAAAGGGTGAGTGCCTCTGATGAATAGCTTTTATAATTTCGATTATTGAATTCACTCACAAAAAATGCAAACAAGTAATCGTGAGTGGAAACGAGCAGGAGAACAACATGAGTGGCTCACAGGAAACACAATCATTCGGTGCAAACGTTATCTTACATGCGTTTGATTGGAAGTATGCTGACATTGCCCAACGAGCAAAAGAAATCCGCGAGCTTGGTTATGGCTCTGTGTTGGTTTCGCCACCAATGAAAAGCGCACACGATGAGCGCTGGTGGCAGCGTTATCAACCACAAGATTATCGTGTTATCGATAATGCCTTGGGTGATACCAAAGATTTTATTCATATGGTTCGTGAACTGGAGCAAGTTGGTGTGTGGGTTTATGCCGACGTAGTGTTTAACCATATGGCAAATGAGGCCCACCTTCGCAGAGACCTTCAGTACCCAAGACAAGAGGTCTTGGAGGAATACCAGAACAACAAGCAGAAATATCAGTCGCTAGCGTTGTTTGGCGATCTATCTCAACCACTTTTTGATGAAGAGGACTTTGTTGAAGCATTCGGCATTAAAGACTGGAAAGATAAGTGGCAGGTTCAAAATGGACGTATCACAGGTGGGCCAACCGACCCTGGCTTGCCAACTCTTCGTGTTTGTGACCATGTCGTTGAACAGCAGCGAGCGTACCTAACGGCGCTGAAAGCTATTGGTGTGAAAGGTTTTCGTATTGACGCTGCGAAACACATGACGTTAGAGCATCTTAAGCGTGTTTGGACAGACGACATCACGCGGGATGTGCATATATTTGGTGAAATTATTACCGATGGCGGTGCGACGGAAGAAGAGTATCAGCTGTTTCTTGAGCCGTATCTACAGGAAACTCGCCTAGGTGCGTACGATTTCCCTTTGTTCTCAACCATGTTTAAGGCGTTTGCTAAAAAGGGCAGCTTCAAGTCTCTGATTGATCCCTATTGTTTTGGTCAGGCTCTGTCCCCCGGTCGTGCGATTACATTTGCTATCACACATGATATTCCTAACAATGATGTCTTTCTTGATCTCATCATGGACGAGGAAAACGAATGGTTAGCTTATGCCTATATTCTAGGCCGAGATGGTGGTGTGCCGTTGATTTATACCGACTTAAACACCAGCGGTATTAAAGGTAAAAATGGTCAGCCAAGATGGCAAGGTGCATGGAGCGATCCGAGAATGGCAAAAATGATCCAGTTCCATAATATGACGCATGGCGAGCCGATGAGTGTTCTTGAAGGTAACGATGACATGCTCGTACTTAAGCGAGGTGACAAAGGTATTGTGGTGCTTAATAAATCACAGCGTCAACAGTCTTTGACATTAAAAATCGATGGTAATTGGGTTGATTTGATGACAGAACAAATCATTCCAACTGACGGTAAGTTAATCGTACCATCTAAGTCGTCAATGTTACTCGTCGCGAACTAGAAGATGTACACACCGAGGTTAGCAACTTCGGTGTGTATGTTTTTCATCGTCATTCACGTTCTGCTGAAGTTCAATAGAAACTCAAACTCTCTCGTTTTTGCTAGAAATTTATGAGCACTCGTTAACGCAACATTCTGCTTTTAAAAAACCAATTACGTCATCTAAGCACTGATACTCTGCAACACAAAAAAGGGTTCTACCCTCGCGGCGCTGGGTGAGAAGACCAGCTGAAGCAAGGCTCGAGATATGATGAGAGAGAGTGGATGCTGGAATGCCAAGCTTTTCTTGTACGCCGCCTACCGCGATACCTTTGTATCCCGCTTTGACGACTTCTTTGTAAATACTTAAACGAGTCGGATGCCCTAACTCTTTTAGTGCTTTAGCAACGGCTTCAAGCTCCATACTGACCTCTAAAGAATGACCACAGTAATTTTGTTTCGATAATAGGGAAAGTCTCGGTAAATGCCAACTATTACGATCTCAGAACAATTTAAATCAGATGAGATTCATGCTGGCTAATGCCTTCATGACAACAATTGTCTGTTCTAATGAGACAGATCAATCTTCATTATTATTTCACGCCACGTTCAAAATCCCTCGTCTACACTCAATGTTGAGTTGTCAGTTGGCAGACCAAGGAGGCGGCCATGATTGCGGTTCATAGAGATTATTGTTTGTCTAACAGTTCGGAGTTACATGCCCACGTTAAAGTCAATCCTGTCGGTAAATTAGAAGTTGAGATTGTTGAACTTCAAGAGCGCCACACCACAGAATTTGATGATTTGTCTTTTGAGAGTCGTGGGTGTGAAACTCGAATCTGTGGTAAAGAAGACACAACTCCGTGGCAGTTCAATCTTGCAGTTACTGATGCGTTAGAGCTTTCTCATTTAGTGGAAGAAGCAAACGAAGAGTATGAGATTTTAATGAATGATCTTATGTAATATCGAGAAGATCATTTTATCCTGCACGGCGTGTGGCTCTGTACTGAAAAAATAAAAACCTCCCAAGCGGGAGGTTTTTAATATGGAGTGCGTTATCGTTGGATAAGCTCTTCTCTTGGTGGTATTAGCTCTTGGACGTTATCTTCATTAAAGTCATCGGCGTAACCTTTAGGTGGCGGTGTCCAACCACGTTCTGACCGCGATAGTTTGTCATGACGATCTTTTTGCATCTCTTCCGCCATTTTCTCCTCTAACTGAATAAACAGTTGTCGGAAATTGTTGTCATAGCGTTCACCTTCAGAATCATCCTCCCAAGCTTTGTAAAGTATTTCTGACTTACGTGCTTCAACACGCTTATATGTCGCCTTCTGTTGTTCAACAAAGAAGGGGTGAATGCCAAGGGCTTTCATTGTGTGACCGCCCATCTCCAATGCAGAATGGTAGGTCTCTGATTCAATAATATCAGCCCCCGCTTGACGCAAAAGATAGCCATGTCCACGGTCAAAGGCACGTGCAATCACTGTTACTTTTGGGTACGTGTGCTTAACGTACTTCACCAGTTCTACACTCGATTCTTGGTTATCAATCGCCACAACCAACGCAGCGGCGTGCTCAATGCCGGCTGTATGTAGCATATCTGGTCGAGTCGCGTCGCCAAAATAGGCGCGAGTGCCAATCTGGCGCATGTTATCGACTTGGTCAGATTGATGGTCAAGTACCACGGTAGTCACGCCGTTTGATACCAATAGGCGATTCACTATTTGTCCAAAGCGGCCGATGCCGGCGATGATCACCGTGCCTGTTTCCTCAATCGTATCGCTTTCGCGTTCATTTGACTGGCTTTCAAAGCGCGGCAGAATCACTCTATCAAACAGAATAAACAAACCTGGTGTCAGGAACATCGAAATCGCAACCACTAACGCAAGAGTTTGTGAAAGTTCAAATGGGATGACGTGGTTTTGCACTGAAAAGCTTAGAAGCACAAAGCCGAATTCACCTGCTTGAGCCAAGCTTAGGGTAAACAGCCAGCGGTTGCTGCCTTTCACCCTAAATATCAGTGCAAGAATAAACAGCACCAAGGCTTTCAAAACCATCACGCCAATGGTCAATGCCATGACCAACCAGAAATCACCAAAAAGGACCGAGAAGTTGATCCCTGCGCCAACGGTAATAAAGAACAGACCTAACAATAGGCCTTTAAATGGTTCGATGTTGGATTCTAACTCGTGGCGGAATTCACTGTTCGCCAATACAACGCCAGCCAAGAAGGTTCCTAAGGCAGGAGATAAGCCCACTAAGCTCATCAGCGCAGCGATACCAATGACCAGCATGAGTGCAGTTGCGGTAAAGATTTCTCGCAAACCAGAGCTAGCCACATAATTGAGCAGAGGTCGACTTAAAAAGTGTCCACCAACGACGACGATTGCAATCGATGCTGTGATTACGATGCCGTATGCCCAGCCGGGCAACCCCGCAACGAGGCTTAATTCTTCATGGTGCGCTGCGGCTGTTTGAGCCGCGGACTGTGCCTGTTCAATTAATTCAGGTAAGGCCAATAGAGGAATGAACGCCAACATTGGTATCACTGCAATATCTTGAAAAAGCAACACGGAGAAAGCGTTTTGTCCACCTTCCGTCTTCGTTAATCCTTTTTCGCTAAAAGTTTGCAAAACAATCGCAGTAGAAGAGAGGGCGAAGATCAAACCTATGGCTAAGGCTATGGTCCAAGGCTGGTCAAAATACAAGGCAATACCCATAATCGCCGCGACGGTACCGCCGACTTGCAGACCTCCTAAGCCCATTAAGCGATTGCGCATCGCCCACAACATTTTGGGTTCGAGCTCTAAGCCAACGAGAAACAGCATCATCACCACGCCAAACTCGGCAAAGTGCTGGATTGTTGTTGTTTCTTCACCGACTAAACCGATAATTGGGCCAATGACCACACCTGCGATGAGATAGCCTAAAACGGACCCAAGTCCCAAACGCTTAGCAAGTGGGACTGCAATTACAGCAGCAATCAAATATACGAAGGCTTGTAAGAATATCCCTGTCATGAAGCCTCCTTAATGAGCTCTGGCAATGCGCTGTTAAGCTTGATTAATGACGCCGCAGCTTCAACATCCAACCTATCTTCGACTAAAGCTGTTAGCAGGCTCTTGTACCGCTCAACATGACGAGGGATTCGCCCTTCTTCATCTGCTGTACGTGCGCCAAACATCGCGAGAGGGGCAATGTAGTTCATGCCGGTCAGTGCGGACATTTGTTCAATAGGCGCAAGCAGTTGACGAATCGTAAAGTGGTTGTAGCCCTCTGCCTTATAAGCTTCTTCTTTGCCCCCTGCAGACAGCACACAAAGCATGGTCTTGCCTTGCAGTGCTGTGCCATCTGTACCGTAAGCAAAGCCATATTCCAAAACCAGATCTTGCCACTCTTTTAAAATCGCAGGCGTTGAATACCAATATAGTGGGAATTGGAAAATCACCACGTCATGTTCACGTAAGCGTTGCTGCTCACGGTCGATATTAATATCGAAACGAGGGTATTCGCCATAGAGATCAACACATGTCACGCCTTCAATTTTTTGAGCTTCTTTGAAAAGTGGAGTATTCACTTCTGAACGATGCTGGGAAGGATGAGCAAAGAGAATGAGTACTTTTTTATTTGCCATAGGGATCCTTGCTATCTAAATAACCATGCCCAGTAGGAGCGCGGGTTGGTTAGAAAATGTAACTCATAAATGATCGCCAAGCTAGTTTGGAAAACTGTTTAAGCTGTTTCAATATCAATAAAAAACCACCAAATAAATTGGTGGTTTTGGGAAGCGTTACGTTTTACTAATCATGAATAGGGACGACTAGAATATCCACCGGTGACTTGTTAATTAAGTGTCTGGAGTAAGAAATAATCTTGCTCCAGAAATCTTGGTGGTGACCACAAATCAGAAGATCCACTTCTTGCTCTTTAATGGTGACCTCTAATTTATCAGCCAAGTCGCCAGTACCTACGAAGAAATGTTTAAGTGGGTAATCCATGTAATCACTAAATGTTTTTAAACATTCCATTGAATGCTCATTCAACGGCCTTTGATCCGGGTTTTCTTTAATGTCTACAAGCTCACGATAGATTTCTCCGTGCGTACCATCAATATGAATAAAGGAGATATCGGAGTCGAGATAGTTTGCCATTGATACCGCTCTGTCGATAAGCACGGTGCTTTCATCTGACAGTTCGAGTGCAACAAGGATATGTTTGTATTTCATAACCACGCCCTTATGTGGATTATCTTTACCCTAAGCATAGTATGGCTTGGATAAAAATTGTGTTGCTAAGATCTCGAAATTGTTCAAAGACTTGTTAAAAAGTTAATGTGATATAACAACTTACTGTGAAACTTTCTTTTTGTTCACATTTGGTTAGAAAGCTTGCTTTTTGAACAAAAAAGCAGCTACACTCTACGCATCATTTCTCTAGGAGATTACGCCAACATGAAGAACTAAACCTGTCATCCATATTTTTACTTATTTTTTGGATCTGCAGGGTTAGTAGGCGTAGCTCACTTTCCGATATTTCTTTGCAACAAGACGACTTTTTGATTTGACGTATATCGTCGAGCTTTACATAGAGCTTAATGCGTTTGTGCACGCGTTTTGTTGCAATCTCAAATCATAGCTACGGCTGTTGTCCCTGTCATACAGGAGGCAAATTATGCCAGTTTTACAAGCTTTTAATGTTAGCCATCAGTTTGATAATGGCGATACGCTATTCCAGTCTATTTCTTGTTCCATGACTAAACGACGTGTTGGTTTGGTTGGGCGCAATGGCATCGGCAAGTCGCTTTTGGCTTCCATTTTGGCGGGCGAAACTCAGCCTGCCAGCGGTGTTGTGAATGCTCCCTCTTCTTTCATGATGTATCGCCAGCTGCCGTCTGATCTGCTTTCAGGTCAGCAATCGATCGCCCAGTTTCTGGGCAAAGATGCGGTCTTGCATGCTTTAAAGCAGATTGAACAAGGTGATGTTTCTGAACATTGGTTCGAACTGGTTGGTGAGCAGTGGGATATTGAATTAAAACTCAAACAGCAGCTCGCTGCGATGGGATTACCGCAAGACCCTGATTTCTCTTGTGCTCGGCTCAGTGGTGGTCAGTTGGCACGTTTGCAGCTATGGCAGTTGTTTGAAAACGAAACGGAGCTTTTGATTCTCGATGAACCATCCAATCACCTCGATACCCAGGCGAAACAATGGCTGATAGAGTCTATGACGCATTTCAGCGGCGCGATTTTACTCATCAGTCACGATCGTGAGCTGCTGCGAGAGATGGAGGAAATTTGGGATCTATCGGGCCTAGGTTTACAGGCTTTTGGTGGAAATTACGATGTGTACGCCGAGAAAAAACGCACTGAACTGCAAGCGGTCGAGAGGCAGTTAGCGCAAGTCGATAAACAGAAAAAACGGTTAGCCGAGCAAGCCCAGAAAAATCGCGAAAAAGCAGACCAACGCGCCGCGCAAGGGAACAAACTGCGCAAAGACGGCAGTCAGCCCAAAATTTTGCTTGATGGAAAAAAGGATAGCGCGACCGCCAGCGCTTCAAATCGCAATAAGAATGAGCAACTCAGACAAGCGCATTTACAAGCCAAAGAACAGGCGTTGCAATCGCGACATGAGCAACTCAAGGCGCAAAAGCTTTATCTTACAGATAATCCGAACCGTTCGCGAAAAGTGTTGTCGATACAAGAAGGTATATTACCTTTTGGGAATTCTACGCCTATCACGTTGCAGATTTTTGCGAACGACAAAGTCCATCTCAAAGGGAGAAATGGCTGCGGAAAATCAACCTTGTTAAAGACGTTGCTTGGCGAGTTATCGTTGCAGAGTGGTGAGTTGCAAGTGAATACGCCTTTGTATTATCTCGACCAACATTTTGGTGCAGTGAATCCAAATCTTTCGTTACTTGAGAACGTAATGGAGAGCTGCCAAGAGATGACGGAAAGTGAAGCGAGGACCTTATTGGCCGGGATCGGTTTTCGTCGAGATGCAGTGTTTCGATTGGGGCGCCTACTGAGCGGTGGCGAGAAGATGAAGCTCGCGATGCTGATAGTCAGCCACCAAAATTCTCAGCCTTTGCTGCTGCTTGATGAACCAGATAACCATCTCGACCTCGAGTCAAAAATAATGCTTAGCCAGGCGTTAAATGTATACAAAGGTGGATTTGTTCTGATTAGTCACGACCAAGATTTCGCTTCTGAGTCTGGGGTTTTGCGCCAAATCGAGCTGACTTAGACGAAAGAGAGTAAACGCCATCGTGGCTCTTCAGTATTGTTCCCAAGTTCTACACTTCCACTTACTAGTTTGTAGAACTGGAAGGAAATGAGGGAGTTAGGATGGCTTTCACAACTCGTTTAATGAAATTAGATTCATTTTGTCGATATATAGTAGAGTTCTGATGTATTGCACAAAAAGACAACAGAAAAATAAAAAGGAATTTCATGAAAAAGAACACCCTAGCACTCACAACGGCTCTCGCACTCGGAAGTGTGTTGTCTGTGGCGTATGCAAATGAAGCGGCGCAATCGTCGGTTGAACAGGTAACCCCGAAAACCATCACGTATCCAACCACACAAAAAGTGGATGTTGTCGATGACTACTTTGGTACAAAAGTGAGTGATCCTTATCGCTGGTTGGAAGACGATCTCAGCCCAGAAACCGCAGAATGGGTTAAGGCACAAAATGCAGTGACGTTTGATTATCTGTCGAAAATCCCTTACCGCGAGCAGATTGAAGAGCGCATTACTAAGCTCATGGATTACGAAAAGCAAAGCCAACCGTTCAAAGAGGGTAAGTTCACTTATTTCTACAAAAATGACGGGCTACAAAACCAAGATGTGCTTTATCGGAAGTTAGGTGATGGCGAAGCAGAAATTTTCCTCGATCCAAATACTTTTAGTGAAGATGGCACCACATCGTTAGCGGGAGTGAGCTTTTCACGTGATGGTTCTTTGGTTGCATACAGCATTTCGGAAGGCGGTAGCGATTGGCGCAAAGTCATTGTGTTAGACACAGAAACCAAAAAGCCCGTCGGCGAAACGCTGGTGGATATTAAGTTCAGTGGCATCAGTTGGCTCGGCAATCAAGGTTTCTATTACTCAAGTTATGACAAGCCAAAAGGGAGTGAACTTTCCGCGAAGACAGACCAACACAAGCTCTACTTTCATAAACTTGGAACGAAACAAAGTGAAGACCAATTAATTTTCGGTGGTGTAAAGGACGAAAAGTATCGCTACGTTGGGGGTTACACGTCGGAAGATGAACGCTACTTGTTTATCTCAGCCAGCGTATCGACGTCGGGTAACAAACTGTTCTTCAAAGACCTGAGTAAGCCAAATAGCCCGCTGAAAACCATTTTAGATAACACCAGTTCTGATACTTGGGTGATAGACAACCAAGGCACGAAACTGTACTTGGTTACGAACCTTAATGCGCCGAACAAACGCGTCGTGACGGTGGATGCGAGTCAGCCGCAGCCCAAAAACTGGAAAGATGTGATTCCTGAAACAAAGAACGTGTTACGTGTTTCTACCGCGGGTGGCAATTTGTTTGCGAGCTATATTGTTGATGCGATCTCGATGGTGAAGCAATACGACATGAACGGCAAACTCATCCGAGAAATCAAATTGCCTGATATTGGCAGCGCATACGGTTTCTCGGGGAAAAAAGAAGAAACCGAAGTCTACTATTCTTTCACCAACTACAAGATGCCAAGCACGACCTATCGTCTGAACATCAAAGACGGTGATAGCGAGGTGTACTACAAATCTAAAGCGCCATTTGATCCTGCTTTGTATGAATCTCGCCAGGTGTTTTACACCTCAAAAGACGGAACAAAAGTGCCGATGATCATCACCTATAAAAAAGGGACACCGATGGACGGCAGTGCACCAACCATCCTATATGGTTATGGCGGTTTCAACATTAGCCTCACGCCATCTTTTAGCCCGACACGTGCGGCTTGGTTAGAGCTTGGTGGTGTTTACGCGGTAGCGAACATTCGTGGTGGTGGGGAATATGGCAAAGAATGGCACAACGCTGGCATTCAAATGCAAAAGCAAAATGTGTTTGATGACTTTATTGCTGCGGCTGAATTCCTAATTGATGAAAAGGTAACGTCATCAAACAAGTTAGCCATTAACGGTGGATCGAATGGTGGCTTGTTAGTAGGGGCCGTTATGACGCAACGTCCAGAGCTGTTTAAAGTGGCGCTGCCAGCAGTCGGCGTACTGGATATGCTGCGTTACCATACTTTTACCGCAGGTGCTGGTTGGGCGTATGACTACGGCACGGCAGAGCAAAGTAAAGAGATGTTCCAATATCTGAAAAGTTATTCGCCGGTGCACAATGTAAAA
This sequence comes from Vibrio sp. 2304, assembly GCF_033339475.1. NCBI lineage: Bacteria > Pseudomonadati > Pseudomonadota > Gammaproteobacteria > Vibrionales > Vibrionaceae > Vibrio > Vibrio sp. 2304. The sequence continues at coordinate 615,620 of NZ_JAWOUQ010000001.1, forward strand.
GCAGGGGTGGAATATCCAGCAACATTGATTACAACCGGTGATCATGATGACCGTGTTGTTCCTGCTCACTCATACAAATTTGCTGCTGAGTTGCAATCGAAGCAAGCGGGTTCAAATCCGACCTTAATTCGCATCGAAACCAATGCAGGACATGGTGCAGGCACACCAACGCGTAAAATAATTGAGACAAATGCAGATATTTATAGTTTTGCACTGTTCAATATGGGAATAGAGAAACTGCAATAGTGCGAATTGTTTGCGTTTTAGTTATCGAAACGCATCGGCGCCTTATCGCTCGATAATAAAAGGGAATCACAGAGAGTGATTCCCTTATTATTTATTATAGGCCTACTATTCTAATCTGATGCTAGGCTAATCAAACTAAGGTTTTTAAAATTATTATAATGTTCTAATTAATCTGAAGAGTGTTGTACGATCGAAATGAAACATTGATCGCGATCACCTAAATCCATTGCACTCTCTATTTATATGGTAAAATTAATTAATCATTCGTTCTAATGATAATTGAATTTTCATAAGTTTTAATATTTCCTTCTTCATTGTTATTACCAAATTTCAAGTTATATAAGATATAAGTAGCGGTGATTGAACTTTTACGATGCTTTATTTTATTTTAATTAAAACGTCGAATGTTTCGTCATTATTGAATTTGCTTTGATAATTTATGTTATCCAAAGCGAGTTGTGTTGCTTGCTATTTATGATGACCTCATGACGTGAATAATTTTATAATCATTAAAATGGATACAGTTTTATGAATTTAGTGAAACCGTCTGTTGCCATTATGGTTGCAGCCCTACAACTCGCGTCTTCTGCCTATGCGCAGACAAACAATAACGAAGAACTACAAGATATGTCTGACCCACTTGCGGTATACACCCAAGCTGGCTTTGGTATTACTGATAAAGGCGCGAACATCAAAATCGGTCAAACTTACCAATCTAGCCAGCCTGGTACCATGGCGATGAACATCATTGAAATGAAAGGCATTGGTGGTGAGCTATTTGGCATTCGCGACAATGACGATCCAATATATGGCAACGTTGATGACAGCATTGACTCTTTCCGACTACGTAATTTCCAAGTAGAAGTCGCAAAAGGTCTAGGCCGTCAATTAGATGTAAACTACGACGTTGATAACGATAAATTAGATGCATCTTATAGCTTTATTCAAGGTCTACCTAAGTTTGGTATGTTGCAGCTATTTCCTTTAGCTGGTGCGGGTGTCACTATTGCTAATGATTTTAGTGGTGATGACAAAGGTTATGAAATTCCAGGTACTTTCACCGTTGTCGGTATGTACTCAAAAATTGAATTAACCGATAAAATCTGGATTAACTACAACCCAATGTATATGCATACATTGTCAGGGTCTAGTCAATATAAAGATACTTATTACGCGGGTGAAGATAATATCTTGGCTCATGAGTTTGCGTTGTCTTATCAAATTAATCCTCGCGCAAATATTCGTTACTTTGCAAACTGGAATGATCACGTTAATTTCGGTGATGGTGATCACCGTATCGAATTTAACTACCAATTCTAACTCCCTCGTTTATTTCCAGAATAGAAAGTGTGTTTATCCATATATTTAAATATTTAGGCTAGGGCACTTTCTAAATAAAGTAGGTTTATCATGAAAGCCAAATATAAATTTGCGTTGGTATCTATTGCTATATCTTCTGCATTACTAACAGGATGCAAAACTGGCGATATCGCAACGAAAACTGCCCAAGCACCCTCTGTTGAAACCGTTACCCTAACCGAAACAAAAATCACTCCTTATCATACTTTTATCGGTCGAACTGAAGCGGTAAATGACGTTGATATTATGCCGCGAGTCGGTGGAGAATTAACCGCGATTTATTTTAAAGATGGCGATATGGTCGAAAAAGGCCAATTGTTGTTTGAAATCGACGACCGTCCTTACAAAGCGGCACTGGCGTATGCAAAAGCGTCGTTGCAAAAAGCAAAAGCGCAACTCGTTCAAACTACGCGTGATGCAGAACGTGTGAAGAAACTCATCAAAGATAAAAGCATCAGTGAGCAGCAATACGATGACGCCATTGCCGCGCACGCCGCAGCGATTGCTTCGGTAGAAGAGGCGAAAGCGACGCTGGTTTCAGCAAGGCTCGATCTTGAATTTAGCTCTGTGCGTGCTCCTTTCTCTGGCCGCGTGGGTTTCAGCAACTTCCGAGTGGGTGACCGTATTTCGAAAATTCAACTCGTTCCTCTTGTTTCGATCACTCAAATCGACCCAATTCGCTTTGGCTTTGATGTGGATGAGAAGCTCTACCGCCGCGTAAGAAGTGCCATTGATGTGGCTCATCGTAACGATGACAAACTGGATGTTGATTTAACACTGACGCTTTCAGACGGTTCATTGTATCCGCTTGATGGCAAGATCTACGCCGTTGGCAATAAGATCGATTTAGAAACAGGCTCAATTCGAGCAGAAGCACAATTTGATAACCCAACTTACGCGCTTATGCCGGGTGAATATGGCAACTTGACCATCAAGCTGCGCAACAAAACCATTGATGGTTTGCTTATCCCATCGGCGGCTGTTCAGCAAGACCAAGCGGGTGACTACGTCATGGTGGTTGGTGATGATCACGTGGTGTCTCGTCGTAACGTTGAACTCGGTCAGACCTACGGTGTGAAACGTGCTGTGCTGACTGGTTTGGCGGCTAACGAAAAAGTCATCGTCAATGGTCTACAAAAAGTGCGTCCGGGTGCAACGGTGAAAGACGTTGAGCTACAGAGTGAACAAGGCTGAGCGAGTACTGATGTTAAGTAAATTTTTCATTCACCGGCCGAAGTTTGCTTTGGTGATCTCACTGGCGATGACATTGATGGGTATGATCGCCCTGAAAGTCTTGCCAATTTCTGAGTATCCTCAAATCTCTCCAACGGTAATTACGGTGAGCACCATGTATCCGGGTGCAAACGCGGACGTGGTTAAAAAGACCGTAGCACAACCGATAGAAGCCAAAGTCAACGGCGTTGAAGACATGATTTACATGTCTTCTGTGATTGGTAACGATGGCTCATACACATTGCGTATTTACTTCCGAGTGGGCGCAGATGGCGATATGGCGCAGGTTCGTGTGAACAACTTGGTGGCACAGGCGACGTCGTCTCTACCACAAGAAGTAAACCAAATCGGTGTGACGGTTAAGAAGAAATCTTCCGACATGCTGGGCGTTATCACACTGCGTTCTCCGAAACAGTCTCACGACAGTATCTACCTTTCTAACTACGCGGATCTCAATATTGTCGAGCGTCTAAAACGTATCGAAGGTATGAGTGACATTACGCTGCTGGGTAAGAAAGACTACTCAATGCGTATTTGGTTGAACCCAAATAAACTGGCTACCTTGAAGCTTTCTGCTAGCGATGTTATTGGCGCAATTAAAACGCAAAACATCCAAGTGGCGGCGGGTAAGATCGGTGGTATGCCAGCTCCGGGTGACCAGCAATATCAATATGTTTTGCAAACCAAAGGCCGCCTCACTTCTGCGGAAGAGTTCGAGAACATCATCATTCGTGCGAGCAAGAAAGGTTCTTTGATTCGCTTGAAAGATGTGGCTCGTGTGGAAGTTGGCGCACAAGGTTACGAAGCTGATGGTCGTATGAATAACGAACCAGCCGCCGTTCTGGCATTGTACCAGTTGCCGACAGCGAACGCGCTAGACGTGATGGAACGCGTGAAAGAGGCAATGAAAGAGTACGAGAAATCGTTCCCAGATGATTTGGTTTACGACATCGCTTATGACTCTACCGAATACGTAGAGACATCGATTGATGAAGTGTACGAGACGTTGGTGATTGCGGTACTTCTTGTCACCTTCGTTGTGTATGTTTTCTTGCAGAACTGGCGAGCGACTATCATTCCAACCTTAGCGATTCCGGTTTCCATCATTGCGACGTTCGCAATCATGGGCGTGATGGGCATGACCATTAACACGATCTCGTTGTTTGGCTTGATCCTCGCCATCGGTATCGTGGTGGACGATGCGATCATCGTGGTAGAGAACGTGGAGCGGGTTATCCATGAAGAGCATTTAGACCCGATTCCGGCCACGATCCAAGCTATGAAAGAAGTGACGGGGCCAGTATTGGCAACAACGCTTATTTTGTTGGCGGTATTCGTACCGGTTGCGCTATTGCCGGGTATTTCCGGTCGAATGTTCAACCAGTTCGCAGTCACCATCTGTGTGTCGGTGCTGATCTCTGCGATCAACGCATTAACGTTAACGCCAGCGCTTTGTGCGTTGATGTTGAAATCTACTCACTCGCAACCTATTGCGCCTTTGCGTGCGTTTAACCGAGGTTTTGAAGCAATAACGCGCAAATACCAAGGTTTAGTTGGCTTCTTGAGCCGCCGCATTGTGCTGAGTATCGGTGTTTATGGCGCGCTTATTGCGGTGCTGGCATTTGCGTTCATGACCGTACCTTCTTCTTTCGTTCCGAACGAAGATAAAGGCGTGTTCATGGTCGAAATGCGTTTGCCAGACGCAGCAGCATTGCAGCGTACTGCACCATTAATGAAGAAGTACGTTGATGAGCTAAAACAGATGGAAGGTGTGGAGAACGTGGTTTCGGTTGCGGGCTTCTCGGTAATTAATATGGCGTCGATTCCAAACTCGGGCATGTTGATCATCAAACTGGATAACTGGAGCAAACGTAAAGACCCTGAACTACACCAACGCGCATTGATGAATAAAGTTAACCAAATGCTGAACTCAACGCCAGATGCCGCTTCGTTCGTTTTCGCGACGCCGGCAATCAAAGGTATGGGTGCGGTGGATGGTTTCAACCTTGTGCTGCAGGACAACTTGGGCCGTTCTCCACAAGAGTTGGCAAAAACAACCGCTGATTTTGTTGCCCAAATCAACCAACTGCCTGAAGTGGCACGTGCGTTCTCGATTTTCCGTGCGAATATTCCGCAACGTTACATCGATATTGATCGCGATAAAGCGATTTCGATGGGCGTACCGTTGAATGAAATCTTCAGCACACTGCAAGCACAGTTGGGCGGCGCCTACATTTCTGACTTCAACTTGTTTGGTCGTTCGTACCAAGTGAAAGTGCAAGCAGAAGAGCAATACCGTGACAATATCGACGACATCAACCATCTGTTTGTTCGCTCAAGCTCTGGAAAAATGGTGTCACTGGCAACGCTAGTGAAAGTGAAGCCGATCTTCGGCCCTGATACTTTGTCGAACTACAACATGTTCAGTTCTGCAACCGTGAACGGTGCGCCAGCGCCAGGCTACAGCTCGGGTGATGTTGTAAAAGCCATTGAAAAACTGGCTGCAGAATCTTTGCCAAGTGGTTACTCGTACGAGTGGTCCGGCATGACTTACCAAGAGATGAAAGCAGGCAACATGGCACCAATCGCGTTCGCATTGTCTTTGCTGTTCACCTACTTGTTCTTGGTGGCTCAGTACGAAAGTTGGACCATTCCTGCTGCGGTAATGATGGCGGTTCCAGTCGCGATTCTCGGCGCAATGGGCACGCTACTGCTGGTGGGACAACCGTTCGACTTGTATGTGCAGATTGGTGTGGTCATCTTGATCGGTATGTCCGCCAAAGTGGCGATTCTTATCGTGGAATTTGCCAAAGTTCTGCGAGAAGAAAAGGGCTTATCCATCATTGATTCTGCCAAAGAAGCTGCTCGAATCCGTTTCCGTGCAGTACAGATGACCGCATTCGCCTTCATCTGGGGGGTATTCCCGTTGGTGATTGCATCGGGTGCCGGTGCGGCATCTCGTCACTCACTGGGCTTTGCAGTATTCGGCGGCATGATTCTCTCTACGTTTGTAGGCACGTTGCTGACTCCAGTGTTCTTCGTGATGATGCAATCTTTGCGCGAGAAGTTTAAGCGAAATAAACCCACTGAACTTGAGGTGAGCGAGTAATAACGCTGATTTCAACGGACTGACTCCACAACACCCCCACGCTGTGTGCGATTGGCCAATGCCTTTCATTGATATACAACCACCGTCGCAGCGTGGGTTTTCACAACAATAATAGGTTTTAGCATGAAAAATCTTTCAAAAATCGTAGTAGCGAGCTCTCTGCTGACATGTGCTGCTGCGCAAGCGGGCGGGTTATACCTTTACGAAACTACAGCATCGGATATTGGTTTGGCATCTGCAGGTATGGCGGCTCGTGCGCAAGATGCCTCAGTAATGGCAGCAAACCCGGCTGGTCTGGCGAATGTTTCTGGTAAATCTTTCTCTGGTAACCTGATTGGCCTTTACGGTGACGCGCAACTAGACACGATGACTGGCGATGCGGGCAACGTGATTGGTTTTGTTCCTATGGCGTCGGCATTTTACAGCCAACAAGTGAACGACAAATGGACGCTGGGTATTGGTCTGTATGGCAATTACGGCCTTGGCCTCGAGTACGAAGGTCTTTTGAATAATCATTTAGATATTCCTACAGCAACGACGCAAGCCTTGACCATTCAACCTTCCGCTTCTTACCGCATCAATGATCACTGGTCTGTGGGTGCGGCGCTTGGCATTCAGTACGGTATGTATGAAGTGGAAACAAAGGGAGCCCTGAACTTCAATGACGAAGACCAAGACACACAGGTTAACGGCCGAGTAGGTGTGCTTTATGAAGCAACAGCAGGCACGCGTCTTGGGTTGTCTTACTCTTCTGAAACCGAATTTGAATTCGACAATAGCAACTCCATTGCTCCACAACAACTGATCTTCAGTGCTTACCATGAAGTGAATGATGACCTAGCGGTGATGTGGAACGTGAACTGGCAAGACTGGAGCGAATACACAACCACGCTGAACGTAGAGACACAAGACACTTACCAAATCGCATTGGGTACTCAGTACAAACTGAATGAAAAAATGATGTGGAATGCAGGTTTTGCATTCGATACCAGCATGTATGAAAACCAATCAAACGGTGACATTACCGTTCCTACTGGCAAGGCGTACCGCATTGGTACAGGCATTGATTACAAATTGGATTCAGAAAACTCAATTGGTTTCGCGTTTGAAGCGATCTTGATGGAATCGTCAGAAACTCCACGCTTCCAAGCGGGCTTTGATGAGCCTGCGCTGTACTTCATGAGCATGGGCTACAACTGGAAAAACTAATCATTCCTAATCGCTAAAACGCCTTCCTTACAGGCCATTCTACCCTAACTACCTGCACTGGATGCTGTCACGCCATCTAAGGTAGTTAGGGCGCTTTTGTCACATCCAGTGAGTGATGATTCAAAAAATATCTGCGCAGCTAAGTGCGGGTATTCAACATCTCAAAGGACTAAAAAATGAAAAATAAACTAGCGTTAGTGTGTATAACTTTGTTGGTCAGTACGCTGGCTCATGGTGCCGAGCATCGAGTAAAAGACAATAAAAACAAGTTGGCGGATGACCCAACAAAAGTCATCACGAAATTTGGCGCGTCGTACGCAAACAACTACGATTTTGATGATCAAAACATCTCATTCTCGGGCTCACTTGCGCTTGACCAAGCGCGCAAAATTAACCTGCGTATCAATGATGATGCGAGCGAGTGGCGTATTGGTGGCTCGTGGTTGTTTCCGGTCGGTATCGTGAACTTCAACTTCGGTAAAAATGAATACGTAAACGGCGCGGATCAAACCAACTACAGCGTTGGTACCTTTATGCCGCTAAGTTATTTCGGGATTGAGCCAGCAGGCTTCCAAATTTTCCCAATGGCAGGCTATACGTACAACACTGGTGATGTTCCTGTTTGTGACGGTGCAGAAAGTAGCCACTGTAGCGAGCCTAACTTTACGGGTACGCCAAGTGCAGAGAATGGCTTCAATATGATTAGCTCTTCAGGCAGTAGCGGTTACGTTGGTGCATTTGCGCTGAAATCGTTTACCAAAGAGCTGACGTTAATCAGCTTCGCAGCAGGCACTTACGGCTCAGAAAACAGTGAAGGAGAGAACTACAAAGGCTTCTTTGGTGGTATTGGTCTTGGTTACCTCGTGAGCAAACGCCACTCTTTTAACGTAATGACGTTTGTCATGGACAACAACACCTATTTGGATGAAGCAGACAAGCGCATCGTATTATCATATCAATATCAATTTGAATAAATAAAAACGCAGCCCAAATAGCTGCGCTTTTACTTTGATAGAATGAACTAGTGAATTGAGTTGTTTTCTTCGATCTTTTTCTGGTATTGGTGTTTTAATATATACATGCGCTTAACATCGCTGTAAGCGCCGTTAATAAAGTATTCTTCTACAAGGTGACCTTCTTCGATAAAGCCGCATTTTTTGTATAAGTGAATAGCGACTTCGTTATCCACTGCGACTAATAAGTAGATTTTGCGTAGATTAAGAATTGAGAATGAGTAATCTAACGCACGATTAATCATCTCTGTCGCATAACCTCGGCCTTGATGCTCTGGGGCGATGATTATCTGAAATTCCGCGCTGCGGTGAATGTAGTTAATCTCGATCAGCTCAACTAAGCCAATTACGATGCCGTCTTCATCTTCGACGACAAAACGCCTTTCAGCGTCATCATGTATATGTTTTCGATAAAGTTCTTCGAGCTCGTCATAAGACTCGTAAGGTTCTTCGAACCAGTAGGCCATGATATTTCGGTTGTTATTCAGTTCATGAATAAAGCGCAAATCAGAACGCTCTAATGCACGCATTTTTAGGCCTTTCTTCATCATTTTTCTCCAATGAGGGCGGAGAATACCTCCGCACTTGATGCTAGAAAATATTACCGTATTTCACAAGAATAGCGCATCTTTTTTTGGAAAATATCCTGTGATTTTCAATGTGGAAACTTAGAGTTCACGACAAATATAAATTAATCTTTACGATAAAAAACTCGATTAGGTGCTTTGCCTAATATCGTATTAAATACCGCGCAACGACTTAGTGTCTTAATCTAAACAAACAAGGTATTCAATATGTTTTCAATCGGTGACGTAGTAGTAGCGACTAAAGGTATCGATCTTGGCGAAATGGTTGTTACAGGTTTAAGCAGTGGCGGTTTTTACACACATGTAAAAGCAGGCGAAAAAACACTAACTTACCCAGCTAAAGATCTTAAGAAAGCATAATTAAATTTGCTCATTCTTATTTTTAACTGGCTTAAAGTTCGTATTAGTTATTTTAAGCGGGTTAGAATCGATAAAAGGTAGCGCAATGAGTCGCTACCTTTTTTTATTTTTTCTACCTTTCTTCACCAATATGAAACTCAACGCGATTTCTTCCAGTTTCTTTTGCCTTGTAAAGTGCTAAGTCGGCGCGTTTAACTAATGGTTCAAATGAGTCGTCGAGACGACAGACTTGAGTTACCCCAATACTCGCGGTGAAGCTCATATCACAACCTGAATGTTGAACGGTCGTCGTTTCTAGTGCATTACGAATCGTTTCTAATGTGTCTAGAGCTTGCTGTGATGAGCGACTTCTTAATACGATGGCAAACTCTTCACCGCCAACTCTGGCAAGTAAGTCACAATCAAGTAGATGACTTTTAATAGTATTAACTGCATGGATCAGTGATTTATCGCCTGCGTCATGACCAAATCGGTCATTGAGGCTTTTAAAATTGTCGAGATCTAAAATAGCAACATGGAAGTCAATGCCCTGGGTTCGGTATTCATTTAGGCGGCTTTCGATTTGTCGCATGAACTCTCTGCGGTTTGGAATACCTGTTAGATCATCCGTCGTGGCGAGGTGTTCCATTTTCATAATCTGTATATGAAGGGCAATGTTTAAAGCAATCCAATTAGCGATGCACTGAAGCTGTGCCGCTTGTTCGTTTGTGTAAATGTGCGTTTGATGATGCGCAACATTAAGCGTTCCTAGGCAGACTTTACCGTGCATTAAAGGCGCGTCCATACACGTACCCATACCATTAGATGCGAGCATCACACAATCGATCTCATCAGATTGCGTAACATCGTCGCAGATCATCAGTTGTTGCTTTTTGAACACTCGGCCAACAAACGCTTGATGAATGGGCACTAAAAATTCAGCGGGAATCGCTTTACTACCAGAGAAAGAGTAGACCTTTAAATGATCATTGTTTTCATAAAGTGTGATACTCGCACGGTCAGAATTAAATATACGATTTATCCATTCTGCCACCGTATCAAGTACTTGCTGTAGTGTTTCCGATTGAGCTAAAAAGTGAACAAACCCTATCGGCATACATATCGGACTTTCCATGTTTTGCATCGATAAGTCATCAGGGTTAAAAGTTCTTTCAAGTCTCAATAGACATCTCCTTGGCAATGTTGCAAATACCAACAATAAATTACGTGAAGCTATTTTGTAGAAAATGCGCTTCTTGGTAAGAGTATGGTTTAATTATCGCCGTTTGTGTGCATTTGGTTGCTTAATGTGGGCGTTAACTCACCCTAAATAAGTAAATCTTATACCTATTTATAAGTAAGTCATTACTCAATAAGTGGTGTTTTTAAGATGGAAGTACAGAATGAGCCCTTCTGGAATAGAAGGGCTAGAAAAGGATACAAATAGGGTCAGGTGAGTGGTGACTTAATTGTCTTTGTACTTTTGTAAAATCAACTGACTTATCTGCGCAACGAGTTGGTCCCTAGCTTGAAGTGAGAGCTCGGTTTCTGTGACATAAATACTAATGTAAACAGGTCGATGATTTTCCTTCCATATAATCGCGTTAATGCCACGCGAACCATGACCTCCCGCACCAGAACGGTCTGCAATAGACCAACCTGTTGGTAATACAGAACGCATTAACGAGTCTGAAACTTTGTTGTCCTGCATCCAGATTTTTAATTGTACACGAGACTCATAAGACAACGTTTCGCCTTCGACCAAAGTTCGAAGAGTGTTTAGTATGGCGTTAGGTGTAGTTGTGTCGCGGCTGTCGCCTGGTGTGGCTTCGTTCAAGCGAGGTTCTATTCTGTCTAGGCGCGTTGCTTTATCTCCAATTGTTCGCAGAAACATTGTTACGGCCTTAGGGCCGCCAATTTCATTTAATACTAAGTTGGCTGCGGTATTATCACTCATTAACATAGCGGCTTCACACGCGTGCTCTATACGTGTGTTTTGGCCTGCGAGCTTATCCATCACTGGAGACCATACAACGATACTGCGCTCATCGACTTTTGCGGTCGCATTTTTACTTAGCTTACCGCTGTCCATATCACTTAACATTTTGGCACAAGCTAGGGTTTTGAATGTGCTCATGAGTGGGAAGCGTTCATCGCCACGGTAATCCCAACGCTCGTCTGCTTGGGTATCCCAAACTGACACCCCAATTCTGCTTGAGGTTTGTTGCTCGAGGAGAGAAATGTCCTCATTCAGTTGGGACGCGTAACTTAGGGTTGAGCAAACCATTAGCCCAGCCAACAAAAATAACTTTTTCATGGATCGTGTTCTTCAATTTTAGTTTTAGTTCGCACGGTAGCGATGTCACGTAAACTATAACGAGCCAATACTCTAAACACTGTTAAATCTATGTCTACTTTATGTAGGATTCTTTGCAATACGCTTAAACGGTCTCAATATGGGGAGAAGAGTGTTGCTATCAAGGCCTGTAGTTTGGCTTATATATTACGTCGGTGATTCGGTCACAAAAATATCTTAGCGTGAGACACTGGCTCAGAATTTCTTATCATGAGCTAACGAATAGTTTGATCCAGAAATAAAAGGAGCTGAATCATCAGCTCCTTTGTCTAGTTGGATAATTACTTACAGTTCAATCTTTTTAACCATGCCCGATTCTGCATGGCCTGGAATGTTGCACGCGAACTCAACCTTGTTGTCACCGTGGAAGTGCCACAGTAATTGCTTCGCTTTACCTGGTTCTACCGTAACTGCGTTGCCTGAGTCATGCATGTGATCACCGCTCATTGTCTTCATCATTTCGCGATGTTCTAACTGCTCTTTGGCAGAACCGATTGTGAACTCGTGGTTGATCTTACCGGTGTTCATCACAACAAACTGCACCACATCGTTTGGCTCAATCTTGACGTCTTTCTTGAACTTGATGGTCATGTCATCACCCAAGATTACGTGTACCACCTTGTCTGGCTTTGCCCCTTTCGCTGGCATACCTACTGCCGACATGCCCGGCATATCCATCATGTTTGAATGGTCCATTTTACTGTGGTCCATCTTCATGCTGCCGTGGTCCATGTTTTCATGCTTCATGTTGCCATGGTCCATGTTTGAATGATCCATTTGGGCAAACGCAGTCGTTGTTGTTAGGGCTAGAGCAAGAGTGATTAGTGTCTTTTTCATTTTTATATCCTTGTTTTAATTCATTAATAACTTGGTTGCTTCCCCTCAAACGGCATGTTTGAGAGGAAGGTAGGGATTAAGCCTTGTTGCCAGTTTGCGTGCTTGTTTGGCTCGGAGTTGAGTTGCTTGGGCGCAACTCACGTTGTTTCCACAGCTTGAAGATGGCTGGAAGCACTAACAGCGTCAGCAGCAGTGCCGATGCCATACCGCCAATCATTGGTGCAGCGATACGTTGCATCACTTCTGAGCCTGTCCCTTCGCCGTACATGATCGGAATTAGACCAATAATGACCGTCAGTACCGTCATCATTACTGGGCGAACACGCAGGCCCGCACCTTCACGAATGGCATCGGTTAGGTCTTTCGCCTCAAGCTTCTGTTGGCTCTCTTCCGCATCGAGTTTTTTGTAGTGCCATGCTTGGTTGAGGTAGACGAGCATGATGACCCCAATCTCAACCGCGACGCCTGCTAGGGCAATAAAGCCGACCCCAACGGCAATCGAGAAGTTGTAGTTGAGGATATGCATGAGCCATAAGCCACCGACCATAGCGAGCGGTAGCGTAAGCATGATGATCATTACTTCGCCGACACGACGGAAGCTGAAGTAAAGCAGCAGCATAATGATGGCGATGGTGATTGGTACCACGACACTCAAGCGGTCTTTCGCACGCTCCATGTATTCGTATTGACCAGACCAAGCCAGCGAGTAACCCGCAGGAAGTTCCAATTGATCAGCAACAACCTGTTGCGCTTCCACGACGTAAGAGCCAAGGTCACGACCATCGATGTCGACAAATACCCAGCCGTTTGGACGCGCGTTTTCCGTCTTGATCATCGGAGGGCCGTCTTCGTAACGAATGTCCGCTACATCAGCCAGCGCAATACGAGCACCATTTGGTGTCACTAACGGCAGGTTTTGCAGTTTAACCACTGAGTCGCGGTAGTCTTGTGGGTAACGAACGTTGATTGGGTAACGCTCCAAGCCTTCAATGGTTTCACCCACATTCATGCCGCCCACCGCGGTGGAGATCACCTGTTGAACGTCTTTGATGCTTAATCCATAACGCGCTGCGGCACGACGTTTAATGTCGATCGTGACATAACGACCACCTGCGACACGTTCTGCATAAACCGATGCTGTACCTTGTACGCCATTAAGAATTGGCTCCAGCTGAGAACCGATCTTCTCAATCACTTTCAGATCAGGGCCCGCGATTTTAATGCCGATAGGGGTTTTGATGCCCGTTGCCAGCATGTCGATACGCGTTTTGATAGGCATTACCCAAGCGTTAGTAAGACCAGGGAACTGAACCAGCTTGTCGAACTCTTTGCGTAGCGACTCGGTTGTTACGCCTTCACGCCATTGATCGCGTGGCTTCAACTGAATCACGGTTTCAATCATGGTGAGTGGCGCTGGATCGGTTGCGGTCTCAGCTCGCCCAATTTTGCCCCATACGGTTTTCACTTCTGGAACGGTTTTGATCAGCTTGTTGGTTTGTTGTAGAAGCTCACGTGCTTTACCAATAGAGATACCCGGATAGGTCGTTGGCATGTACATCAAGTCGCCTTCATCCAGCGGCGGGATGAACTCGCTACCCAGTTTACTGGTTGGGTAGTAAGCCGATGCCATTAGACCTAATGCGATAACAATCATGGTCTTAGGGTATTTTAAGCTGGTGTTCAACAGCGGGCGGTACAACGCGACCAAGCCACGGTTAACCGGGTTTTTGTGCTCCGGTAACACCTTACCGCGAATGAAGTAGCCCATAAGAACAGGGACGAGTGTGATTGCCAAACCTGCTGCCGCTGCCATGGCGTAAGTCTTAGTGAACGCAAGCGGCGAGAACATCTTGCCTTCTTGGCCTTCTAAGGCGAACACCGGTACGAAGCTAAGAGTAATGATCAGCAACGAGAAGAACAGCGGTGCGCCAACTTCTTCTGCGGCTTTGCCAATTACTTGCCAGCGGTTTTTGTCGGTCAGTGGCGTTCGTTCAATGTGCTTATGAACGTTTTCAATCATCACGATTGCACCATCCACCATGGCACCGATAGCAATCGCAATACCACCCAAAGACATGATGTTGGCGTTGATGCCTTGCCAATGCATTACGATAAACGCACTAAGAATACCGACCGGTAGGCTCAGAGCGATAACCAATGAAGAACGAATGTGGAACAAGAACAACGCACACATAATCGCGACGACGATGAACTCTTCTGCAAGCTTCTTCCAGAGGTTTTCTACCGCTGAATCGATAAGGGTAGAGCGATCGTAAGTTGCAACAATTTCCACACCTTCTGGCAGGCTGCGTTGTAGGTCTGCCAGTTTGTCTTTGACTTTCGCAATCACTTCACTGGCGTTTTCACCAAAGCGCATCACGATAACGCCACCGACCGCTTCACCTTCGCCATTCAGCTCTGAGATACCACGGCGCATTTGTGGGCCAAGGTTAATGTCTGCTATGTCTCCTAATAGCAACGGCGTGCCTTTCTCGGTGACTTTTAGCGGCAGTGATTTGATGTCTTCAATGCTGGTTAGGTAGCCCGTGGTACGAACCATGTGTTCGGCTTCGGCCACTTCGATAACGGACGCGCCGGTTTCTTGGTTACCGTTTTGGATTGCCATGTTCACTTGTTGCAGAGTGAGGTTGTAAGCACGCAGCTTGGCAGGATCAATCTGCACTTGATACTGCTTCACCATGCCGCCCACGGTAGCGACTTCAGAAACGCCATCCACGGTTTGTAATTCGTACTTCAAGAACCAGTCTTGCAGGCTGCGAAGATCGGCCAAATCATGCTTGCCGGTTTTGTCTTGTAATACGTAGCTGTAAACCCAGCCCACACCCGTTGCATCAGGACCTAGCGTTGGTTTTGCGTTCGGTGGCAGCTTTGGTGCTACTTGGCTTAAGTACTCCAACACGCGTGAACGTGCCCAGTACATGTCGGTATCATCGTTGAAAATGATATAAACGTAAGAGTCACCAAAGAAGGAGTAGCCACGAACTGTCTCAGCACCTGGCACGGCAAGCATGGCGGTGGTGAGTGGGTAAGTAACTTGATCCTCGACGACTTGAGGAGCTTGACCCGGATAGCTTGTCTTGATGATCACTTGCACATCAGAAAGATCCGGAATCGCATCAACAGGCGTATTCTTTACACTGTAAAGTCCGCCTAATATAAGGCCTAAAGTCGCGACCAACACTAGGAATCGGTTGCCCAGTGACCAACGAATAATAGCATTGATCATAATTAACCCTCGACGGCTGTTGTTGCAGGAACTAGCTGTTTAAGAACGTAGTCAGACCCTTGTTTTTCAACTAGAAATCGAACCTTTTGTCCTTCTTCAAAACCGGAAAAATCCACCTCTTCACCGACAGAGAAGTTCATCTCGCCCGCATCCCAGTTCCATTCTGCAACCGGTAGGTGGTTTAAGGTGATCATGCCAAAATCAGCCATCAGCATTGTGATGTCACCAGTCAGCCAAACTTCAGCTGCAATGACGCTGTTGTCTGCCTTATAGTCAACGATTTGGTACTGACCAGATTCTGTTTTCTGCATTTCAAATTCGATAGCCTGACCTTTTTTCAAGTCACCCATCTCAACGCCATCTGCGAAAGTGAAGTTCATTACCATGCCCGGCCAATCCCATTCTGGTACAGGTTGGTGGTTTATGGTCAGCATACGGTGATCTTTCATCACATCCGTGATCTCACCTTTGGCCCATGCCGTTTCTGCTGCCGCTTCTACACCATTGATGCGAGACAGATCCGCCGACTGGCTTGATTCAGAGTCGAGCATGAAGTGAGATGAAGTAACGATCTTATCGCCCTGTTTAAGTCCTTGTAATACTTCGATTTGTTCGCCAGCTTCGCGGCCAACTTCAATTCGAGCAGAACGGTATTTGCCATCACCTTCCGCCAGAACAACGCGAGTCATACCGCCAGAGCGGATAACAGATGATTTAGGAATCGTTAACACTGCGTCGTCAGTGACAGGCTGCAAGGCAATATTGGCGAACATGTTTGGCTTCAATGCGCCATCTGGGTTAGGGAATTTAAGACGCACACGCAACGTACGTGTTTTCTGATCGAGGATTGGGTACACGTAATCCACGACACCTTGCCATTCATTGCCCGGAATCGCGTCAAGGGTCATCGTGGCTTGAGAGCCCGCTTTCATCCAGTGTGCTTGACGCTCAAAGACTTCTGCATCAACCCAAACATTGTCCAAAGGACCTGCACTGATCACCGCTTGGGCAGGGGATAAATAGCCACCTTCACGCACGTTTAAGCTCGCGATAACACCATCAGCAGGCGCTTTAATTTCAATGGTTTGGGATGCTTTGCCACGACGAGTAATGGATTTGATTTGTGCACGGTCAACACCAAGCGTTACTAAGCGCTCGGTCGCCCCTTTCACTAGTCCTTTACGACCAGTACGGTAAGCATTCAGCAGTTCTTCCTGTGCCTTAACCAGTTCCGGAGAGTAGAGCGTGAAAAGCACATCGCCTTTCTTCACTTTCTCACCGACGGCATTGATGTAGAGTTTTTCTACCCAACCCGCCACACGAACGTTGGTTTGCCATAACAGACTTTCATCAAAGGCAATATAGCCAACCGTTTCGATGCGTGGTGATAGCTGTTGTAGTGTCGCGTTTGCGGTTTTAACCCCGAGGTTATTTTCTACTGAAGGGTCAATAGTCACTGTACCCGGTGCATCTTGTTCACCGGATAGGTCTTCTGCGTAAACCGGAATCAAATCCATGCCCATTGGGGACTTACCCGGCTTGTCGCGTTTGTAGTTCGGATCCATTGGGGCAACCCAGTAAAGCGGATCATTAGAGTTTGCAGCAGATTCGCCACCCATCGCACTCATGTCGTGAGCCGAGCCCGTAAGAAAATGATTAGCACCAAACCCTAAAGCACCACCAACAATCAGCGCGATGGTTGCAATTTTAAATGTTTTCATTGTTTTACCTTATTTTCCCCTTCACATTTGACGCTACAGCGTTGTTGCCTGCTCTCGTTCACCCAAATCACATAGCAGATCCCTTAGTTTGTTAGGGAAAGTGCTCATGGGATTCTCTCGTTTGCCGCCTAGCTGTAGCCTCAACTGTCTTGGGGAATCACAAATTAATATGTCGAAATAGAGCGAGCTTCTGGTGAAGCGACTTGGTAGTCGAAACCACCGAGTAGGGTGGCTAAATTGCTGTTTGCGATGTTGAGATCGGTCAGTAGACGTTGTTGCTCCAATTGCAGAGCCAACTCGTCAGTCGTGGCAGAAATCACATCGTTAAACTGCGCTGTGTTGTTTTGATAACCTCGCTCAACGGCTTGAATGCGCGCTTTCGCTTGAGGCAATAAGGTGAATTGATAACGTTCTAAACGCTGGGTTAAGTTGCCGCGATCAACCAGCAAAGTGTTCACCTTGGCATTCATCTGCGTCAGTAAGGTGTCCTTTTGTGATTGTGCCGCGCCAACTTGGTATTGAGCGGCCGCGAGATTGCGATCTTGGCGGTCACCCGTAAACAACGGAATGTCCATGGTTAGGTAAGCGCTGACCAAATCGGAGGCAGGTTCACCCATCATGTTGTCGGCTTGGCGGTAGGCGTACATTACTTCGACGCCAAACTGCGGGTTGTAGGCTTGCTCAGCAATCTCCACCTGAGTTTTATTGGCAGAAATGCTGACATCGGCCATCTTAACCATCGGGTGTTGGCTGAGTTGCTGATAATGCTTGGTGGAACCCTGACTGGCAGCAAGTTTGCTGTTCAGTGTGTCCCAATTAAGTTGATTGCTCGCGTGCAGAGCCTCTTCGTTTGCCAACCAATCTGACCCCAACCATTCGGAGAGTTGAGAGATAAGACGACGTTGCATTTGTGCATTGGCTTGCAGTTTCTCATCCAACTTGCTGACTTGAAGTTGGGCATTGAGCAGATCTTGCGCTTCACTCTTGCCAATCGAATAGTTGGTTTGAATATAGCTTTCCATCTCCTTCATCAACTTGCGATTCTCAAGCAAGATTTGCTCAGCGCGTTGCTGGTACCCAAGTTCTAACCAAAGTTGAGTCATGCTGTTGGCTACCTCAAGCTCACGAGCATGCACTTGAAGCCCAAGGCCGTCGGCTTGTTGATTGGCTTTCTTCTGCTGTAAATCAAGCGTAGAGCCACGCTCAAACTGTTGCATTAAACCAACGGAGATGTTGGTCATTGGGTCTTCATCGAATTTGAAGCTGTCGACAGGCAAGCCACCAAAACCCACTTTCAGTTTTGGGTCCATCAAGGTCGCGCTCGCGACGCCCGTTTCACGCATGGCAGCAGATTGCGCTGAGTATTGCATACGATTGCCATCGTTACTCAAAGCGACGTTGATCAGTTGGGCAAGCTTGGTCGTTGAAGCTCGCTCACTTGATGTGGAATTTTGTGCTGCGTGCGTCTCTTTACCAGCGGCGTTAACCAAGGTTGGCGCAGCGACCAGAGCCACCATAAAAATAGGTGCAGCTAAGCGGTATGGTTTGATATCCATAATCTAAATCCAGTGTTCGCCGGATCGATGGAGGTGCGGATTTTATTGCGGGAACAGTAAAGCCTTGTTACCTCATCGCTCAGGCGCATTAAAACAACCTGCGATACACGTGCAGGGTCGAATGCTAGGACGGATTTAGGCTATAGGAGGTCGGTACAGGTCGCGGCTGACGTGTACGACTGGGGAAGCAACTTCAGGAGTAATAGTTGCGCGATAGACGACGGGCATCGGGCTATTGACAGGATTCGGTAGGGGGACGAAAACTATCGTACACGCGGCAGTACAGCAGGTATGAACCATGCCGGAGCCTCCACCACAGTTCATGCTGGTTTCTCTTGCATCGCCATCTTCGGACATAGAACCGTCAGTCATGGAGACGTCCATCATGCCAGGCATACCGCAGTGTTCGCTGTCACTCATCATAGAAGGATGGTGAGCCATGCCAGTAGACATCATTTGAATATTCATCAACGGTTCACTGTTCACCACACTAGATACCAATAGTACTAGCGTCGTGAAGAGAGTTAACCAGATTGTATGCAGCGATTTTAAGTGCATACCCTTTCCCATGTGTTTGATGAAAATGATGAAAACCCTTCGATTCTAAAGGTTAACCTAAGGGTAAGGTCAATCATTTATTACTCTTATTATCAAAATAGTCCACCCCTTCAGTTTTCGCACTTTCGAGGGAGTAAAACGTTTGTTAAACACCGAGTGTTGAAAGTTAGCGAAAGAAACCCTCGCTTTTTATGACACGTGAAAAATGTGGTTTATAAGTTTTACATCACACTAACTTGTCTTACAAATGATTATCCTTATAGAATGCATGGTTTTACTTGTGCAGATTTGGATTTGCTTTGCTGCGGGGGTTGCATGATAGAAATTGTCATCGATGGAAAATATAGAATTGTAGAAGAGGGTCTAACCCTTTTAGAAGCAGCAAAAGTGTGTGGGGTCGAGATCCCATCGCTATGCGGAATGAACAAAAGTAATGAAAAAGTACCGTGTGACTTGTGTGTAGTTGAAGTCGAAAGTGGCGGTACTAAGCGTGCGTGTGAACTCGAAGTTTACCGCGGCCTTAATGTGGTCACGCAATCAGAACAATTAAGCGAGCACCGCAGAAAAGCACTCAACCGCATCATGACGGACCATTACGCCGATTGTGAAGCGCCATGTAAAACCGCGTGTCCAGCGGGCGTGGATATCCAATCGTACCTTTATCACATCGCACAGAACGATCATCAAAAAGCGATTGAAGTGATTAAGCGTACGCTTCCTATGCCGCTATCGATTGGTCGTGTGTGCCCGGCATTTTGTGAGAGCGAATGTCGCCGCTCGTTAGTCGATGAGCCTATTGCAATTCGTCAGCTAAAACGTCATGCCGCGGATGCGGATTTGTCTGCGCATGAAGCCTATGTACCAGAAAAGAAACCAAGTAAAGGGTTGAACATTGCCGTCGTCGGCAGTGGTCCTGGTGGTCTAACGGCTGGCTACTACCTATCGAACGAAGGCTATGACGTTACGGTCTTTGAATCCATGCCAAAAGCGGGCGGTTGGTTGCGTTACGGTATTCCTGAATACCGTTTGCCAAAAGACATTCTCGATAAAGAAATCGAACTGATGTGCCGTAATGGCATGCAAGTTCACACTAATCAAAAGCTGGTTGTGGATTTCACGCTTTCTCAATTGAGCGAAGAATACGATGCGGTGTGTTTAGCTGTCGGCGCGTCTCAAGCGGTTGAAATGCATTACACAGGCAGTGATCTTGAAGGTTGCTACTTAGGCGTTGATTACCTTAAAGATTACGTCACTGAGCAAAACTATGTAACGGGTCAGAAAGTCGCGGTGATCGGCGGTGGTAATACGGCAATTGACTGTGCTCGTACTGCGCGTCGTGCTGGTGCAGACACCACGTTGATTTATCGTCGTACACGTGACGAAATGCCGGCAGAAGACTACGAGATTGTCGAAGCGGAACACGAAGGGGTGAAATTCCACTTCTTGACCAACCCTGCAGAAAACCTTGCCGATGAAACTGGACGCGTGAGTGCGATTCGCCTAGAGCGCATGGCATTGGGTGAGCCGGATGCATCTGGTCGTCGCAGCCCTAAACCAACCGGCGAGTTCTTCACCGAAGAGTTCGACACCGTGATTGCAGCAGTATCGCAAAAGCCAGACCTGAGCTTCCTCGAAGGTGAAGATTTGTCGATTCCGCTTACACGCTGGAACACCTCTGATGCAGATGAAAAGACCATGCACACCGGCACGGGCAACATCTTCAGTATTGGTGATTTCCGCCGTGGTCCTGCAACGGCAGTTGAAGCCGTGGGAGATGGCCGCGTTGCGGCAAAAGCCATTGATCTGTTTTTGAATGGCGATATGGCAGATATGCCAAAGGCGGCGTTTAACTCGCGTAAAGAGAAGAAGCTCTCTCAAGTCGACCCGCTTCACTTCGAGAACATCCAGAAAGTCGCTCGCTCTATCATGCCTGAACTGACTCCAGCACAACGCGAGCAAAGCTTCGCTGAAGTCGAGTTGGGCTTTGATAACGAAGAAGCGATGAAGGAAGCTGCACGCTGCCTTGAATGTGGCTGTCAGGCAAATACCGATTGTGCGCTGCGTGATTACTCCACCGAATATGAAGCCGAGCAAAGCTTTGACTTCTCCTTGCAGATTAAATCACACCAAGATTGGTTAGATCTTCGTGCGAAAGACTTGCGTCATAAGTACGAAGTTGACCGCAGTTCTGAGTTTATTGAGTTTGATGCTAACCGCTGTATTAGCTGTGGTCAGTGCATCCAAGCGTGCCGCGACAAAGCCGTACACGGTGTACTGAACTTCGTGTGCGATAAACAAGGTCGTCCGGCATTACGTCCTGATGATCGTCCACACTTTGGAAGTAATAAGAATGGCTTAACCCTAATGGGCGATTCGAACTGCGTACAATGTGGCGCGTGTGTTCAAGTGTGTCCAACGGGCGCGATGGTCGATAGTCGTGACCGTTCACAAGGTCGTACTGAAGATCTGAAAGCGGTCGACACCATTTGTACATACTGTGGTGTGGGCTGTAAGTTGACTATGTTCGTGGACGAGACAACCAACACGATTCGCTACGTGAAAGGCGGTGACTCGCCGGTGAACCAAGGCATGCTGTGTGTGAAAGGGCGCTTTGGTTTTGATTTCATTGGCAGTGAAGAGCGTCTTACCACGCCATTGATCCGTAAAGATGGTTGGTTGCAGCCTGCAAGCTGGGAAGAGGCGATTCAACTGATTGCGAACAAGTTCTCTGGCATCAAGCAAGATTTTGGCAGCAACGCATTAGCGGGTTTCTCTTCAGCAAAAACCACCAATGAAGACAACTACGCGTTCCAAAAATTTGTCCGTCGTGAACTGGGCACCAATAACGTCGATCACTGTGCGCGTTTGTGTCACGCATCGAGTGTAACCGGTCTTGAAGCGTCACTCGGTAGTGGTGCAATGACCAATGACATCCCAAGTATTAAGCACTCGGATGTGATCTTTATTATTGGCTCGGATACTACATCGGCGCACCCGATCATCGCTTCACACATCAAGCAAGCAATTCGTCACCATGGCGCACGTTTGATTGTGGCTGACCCGAAACGTGTCGATATGGCAGAGCATGCTGAGCTGTATATGGCGCACCGTCCGGGTACGGATGTGATGCTCCTTAACGGCGTCATGCAGCAGATCATCAAGAACGGTTGGTACGATCAAGAGTACATCGAAGAACGTGTCGACGGCTTTGATACCTTACTGCAAGAAGTGATGTCGTCAGCTTACAACCTCGATAAAGTGGAGTTGGTGACGGGCGTAAAAGCCGAAGACATTCAAGCAATGGCGCGCATGATCGGTACGGCAGATCGTACCGCTGTTTACTACTCGATGGGTATCACTCAGCATACGACTGGTCATGACAACGTGCGTTCTATCGCTAACCTGCAATTACTGTGTGGCAACATCGGTATTGAAGGTGGTGGTATTAACCCGCTACGTGGTCAATCTAACGTGCAAGGCGCGTGTGATATGGGTGCTTTGCCAAACAGCTTCCCAGGCTACCAAAAGGTATACAACCCAATTGTGCGTCAGAAGTTTGCGATTGAATGGAACGCACCAAATCTGCCTTCTGAGCAAGGTCTAACCCTGACAGAAATCATTGATGCGGCTTGCCATCGTGACGTCCGTGGTATGTACATTATGGGTGAGAACCCAGTGTTGAGTGACCCGAACCAAGCGCATGTGATTGAAGGTTTAGAAACGCTCGACTTCTTGGTGGTTCAAGACATCTTCCTAACGGAGACTGCACAATACGCGGATGTGGTTCTGCCTTCTTGCTCGTTTGCAGAGAAAGCGGGTCACTTCACCAATACGGAGCGTCGTGTTCAGCGTGTGAATCCGGTTGTCACGGCACCGGGTGAGGCAAAAGAAGATTGGTGGATTATTCAAGAAATCGCCAATGCCATGGGCAGTGATTGGGATTACCACTGCGTGTCTGATATCACCAATGAAATTGCACGAGTGACGCCTCAATACGCGGGACTTCGTTGGGATGCCATTACGCCAAACGGTGTGCAATGGCCGAGCAACAAGAACAACCCAGCGGGTACTCGCATCATGCACCAAACCCAGTTTACTCGTGGTAAAGGGCAAATGGTGGGCGTACCGTTCCGTTATGCGGCTGAGCTGCCAGATGAAGAGTATCCACTGGTGCTTACTACAGGTCGTGTACTTGAGCAGTTCCACACTGGCACCATGACGCGCAAAACCAAAGGGTTGGATAACCTTGCTGGCCCTCGCGCAATGGTTAGCGTGGAAGACGCAGAAGCACTTGGCATCAGTAATGGTCAGCGTCTGACAGTGTCTACACGTCGCGGCAGCATTGAGATTGATGCCTTTGTGACTAAGCGTATTCAAAAAGGTGTGGTGTTCATTCCATTCCACTTTGTTGAATCGCCAGTCAACCGCCTAACGACAACGGCGACTGATCCGCATGCGAAGATCCCTGAGTTCAAGGTCGCTGCGGTTAAAGTGGAAGTGAGCGAAAAGACAACGCAGACAGAGTCTCTCGAAGATAGTTACCAACACGTTTAAACTCGGTGAGTCACGTTGTTGTCACTGACAATTTGAGCCTAGTTGATGGGCGGATAATCTAATCTTGATTTCCGCTCTCACTACATTCACTCGGATTGTCTTTTTCTTCAAACTCCTTTTACTTTTCTGTTATCACCGCGCTCCGGTTAGTTTTCCCTTCTTACTTCTTACTGTCTCTATGGCGTATTTTTGTTCAAGCCCATGATGAGAGTGCAATAAAGTTTGTTGTTGAGCTTGTCATAGAATTGACTGTCTCTGACTGTCCTCTGTTATTTGGGCAAGTTCTATAACCTAAACTTTGCTCGCTTCCTATACTGAATTAACGAAGCAAGATTTTTATAACAACAAGAGGAAGCTTGTATGACAAGAACAACCTCATTTGCACTCGTTTTATTACTTATGTGCGCATACTTTGGTTACAACCGTTATTATGTATACCCCCAGCAGTTGGAAACACAGGCGAAGTCCATGCTAATACAAATGGCAAATCGCGAAGAGTGGGTCGATGTGTTTGAGATGATGAATCGCGTAGACGCGCATAAGGGCCATTTGGAACTTGTTGCTGACGTGACATCCTCTGATGGTCAGCGTGCGTACAGTGAAGGTATTATCACGTACACGGATCGCGAAGGCGTTGTCTGTAAACAGGTAGTGTTCAACTTTAAAATAAACTCTTTGAAAAACTACAATATTTCCGATTTACGAGATTGTTCCTACGGTGAGTACTATTAATATTGTCTGAGAGTTGAGCTCGATAGCACAGTGTATGAATACACAAACAAAAAATAGCCCTTCGTTGGGGCTATTTTTGTTTTTAAGGAATGAACGCAATATCGTGGGATTAGTCGAGTGATTTTTTGAAGCGAAATGAAGCGACAATAAGGCCGATAACAGTGAATCCAAGTAACCAGACTGTATCTCGCCATAGCTCCATTAAATCTGCACCACGCAACACCACACCACGAATAATGCGCATAAAGTGAGTGGCAGGCAGGGCTTCTGAGATCCATTGTGCCGCGACGGGCATTCCTTCATAAGGGAACATAAATCCTGACAGAAGAATCGACGGCAAAAGAATAAACACCGTCATTTGCATTGCTTGAAGCTGTGTCGTCGCAATGGTGGATATCACCAAACCTAAGGTTAAACTCGCGGCGATAAACAACAGCGTGCCAAACAGTATCTGACTAATGGCGCCGTTTATCGGCACACCAAATATCCAGTGCCCCAAGCCTAAAATGATAAACACTTGTATCAGACCAACAAAGATGTAGGGAATGATCTTCGCCACCATGAGTTCGATGGAGTGGATTGGCGTAGTAATCAATAACTCCAAATTGCCTCGTTCCCGTTCCCGAACAATGGCCGCACTGGTGAACAAGATCATCGTCATAGTCAGAATCACGCCCAATAGACCGGGGACAATGTTCACCGCCGAGCGCCGACTCGGGTTGTAATACAGCGCAACTTCAAAGGTTTTGGTTGGAGCAGGGCGTATCTCAAAATCAAAATCTGTTAACGGCATGGTTTGCAGTGAGAGAATCGCAGAACTGATCATGGTGTCTGAACCATCTACAATCCACTGCCCAAGCTCTCGCCCTTGCACCATACGTTGGGTTAAGTCGCTAGGCAGAATTAAAGCCGCTCGCACCAAACCGTCTTGAATGGCTTGCTCGGCTTCAGAAGCGGTAGCGAAGGTTTCGACCACATCGACCACTTGTGTGACTTTGACGGATTCGGTAATCACACGCCCGGCAGTACTGCCACTTTGATCGACGACGCCAACGGGAATGTTGCGAATATCCGTATTAATGGCAAAGCCGAACAGCAAAAGCTGAATCAACGGGATCATCACGACCATGCCAAAGGTAATTCGGTCACGTGAAAGCTGACGGATCTCTTTGATCATCACCGCTTTCATACGGGCAATAGATTTCATCATTGGCGACCTTCTCCCGTCACGCTGACAAACACATCTTCCAAGCTCGGGCGAGCAATGTTCATCTCGCAGCCCTCAAGCTCTGGAAAGGTCTGGGTTAACCATTCGATCGGTTGTTCGATGTGCTGGTGGATCAAAATGCGTAAGCGAATGCCTAGTTGTGCGGCAGAACGGACCTCTTCACGCTGCATGACTTTCTCTTTTAGCTCGCGTAAATTATCCGCTTTGACTTCGACGATGTTAACGCCCATTTGCGCCATGAGTTCTTCTGGCTCACCATCGGCGCGGATTTCGCCCGCTTCCATAATCGCCAGACGATGACAGCGTTCGGCTTCGTCCATGTAGTGCGTAGTGACCAAAATCGTCGTGCCTTGGTCAGAGAGATCAAACAACTGCTCCCAGAAATCGCGTCGGTTCTCTGGGTCAACCGCAGACGTGGGTTCATCGAGGAACAACAGTTCTGGTTTATGCATAGTGGCTGCGGCGAGAGACAAGCGCTGCTTCTGACCGCCACTCATTCCGCCGACGCGCTGTTTACGTAGTTGGTCGAGACCGTAGGTGGATAGTTGTTCTTCGATGCGAGCTTTCAGAGCCTTGGTTTCCATACCAAAGATTTGTCCAATAAACTCAAGATTCTCTTGAACCGTCAGATCATCATAAAGCGAGAACTTTTGCGTCATGTAGCCAATCTTGAGGCGCAGAAGCTCAGATTGTTTTGGGATCTCTAGCCCGAGTACATCGACATTGCCTTCGCTTGGGCTAAGTAAGCCAGTTAACACACGAATAGTTGTCGATTTGCCACAGCCGTTAGGACCAAGAAAACCATAAATACTGCCTTTGGGCACATTAAGCGTGATGTTGTTGATGGCGGTGAAGTCACCAAACTTCTTCACCACATTTTCAGCTTGAATCGCGTATTCGGTCATTGGCTTACTCCACCAAATCCACTTGCGCTGGAATGCCCGAAGGCAAGGATTGTGCGGAGTCTTGTAGGTCGACTTCTGCAAGGTACATCAAACGCGAGCGTTCTTCTTCGGTAAGCGCGAAATAAGGCGTAAATGAAGGCTCAGTCGCAACCCAACGAACGGTGCCGCTATAAGGTTGCTCAACGCCATCTACATGCACGTTAACCGTTTTACCCGGGACAAAATCGACTCGGTAGTTGGCAGGAACATAAACGCGAGCGTATGGGACGCGACTGGCTTGTATTACAGCAACCACGCCATTCACAGGAACGCGTTCGCCAAGGTTAAACGGTAGGTTATCTAACAAGCCATCTCGCGTGGCGGTGATGGTGAGTTCTGCCAGTTTTTGTTCTTGCAGTGCCACATCGGCTTTTGCTGCCATGAGTGCGGCTTTCGCTTGTTCAATATCTTCAGGGCGAGAGCCAGCCGTCAGTTTGCTGAACTCTTCTTGTGAGGAGTCTAGCTCTGCACGGGCAGAATCTCTGGCTGCTAAAGCGGTGTCTTTTTCTGATTGGCTGATGAGTTTTTTACGAACTAACTCCGCTTTACGTTGGTAGTTCTTTTGCGCTTCAATCAATTGAGCTTCCGCTCTGGCAACGCGAGCTTGCGCTGCGGCAATGTCTTCTGGTCGCTCACCATTGGTCAATTTCAAAAGATAGGCGTCAGCCTTGGCTTGTTCGGCAACGGCGTGAGCTAAAACGGCTTCTTGGTTCTTTGTATCGAGCTGAACCAGCACTTCTCCTTCGGTGACTTGGCTGCCTTCCTTAATGGGTAGGGCACGAATTATCTCGCTAGAGGTGGCAGTGAAGGTTACGCGGTCACGTTCTAGTGTACCAAGGGCTTGCTGTCCGTCATCTTTGGAACAGGCAGTTAAAAGAGTCAGGGCTAGGGTGCCAAGAATGATTCGCTTCATCATGCGACGCTTCCTCTAAGAAGGTGAGCTCGAACTCGTATCAAGCTATAGAAGAGTATGGGACTGCATTCAGTGTAACGTGAGTCAGTTTTGTCCGGCTAGGAAGTTAATTCCTTCAATATTCATCAATTGATTAATTATTGAAGTTGGCTTGATCCTGCGGAAGCCGTGCTTTACTTGGCTCTTTTAAGTTGATTACATGAATATCATTTAAACAAAAATCTTGCCTTTCATGTAGAGCACGCCGTCGCCAGACACTCTTACTTGTTCGCCAATAACTTCACAATGAAGAATACCTCCGCGCTGAGAAGCTTGGTAAGCAACCAGTGATGTTTTGCCTAATTTTTCTGCCCAGAATGGTGCTAATCCAGCGTGAATCGAGCCGGTTACGGGGTCTTCGTCACCACCATTTGCAGGCCAAAAGTAACGCGATACAAAGTCTTGTTGATCACCTTTCGCGGTAACGACCACATCGTAAGGAGCGAGTGTCTTGAGGTGCTCTGAACGGTATTGAACCTCAAGTACCTCCTGCTGGTTGCCGACCACCACGAAATACGCTTGAGGGCTAAGCAGTACGCGTTCCACATCGCAACTTAGGCCATCAATCAATGCCGAGGGAATATCAGAAACGGCTTTTGGAGGACGAGCAGGGAACGTCATCTCGATCTTACCTTGCGCATTCTTCTCTACGGTGAGGGTTCCTACTTCCAGAGTATGAAATTCAATCGTGCCATTAATGCCAAACTCATCAAACAGCACTAACGAAGAGGCCAGTGTTGCGTGTCCACAGAAATCGATTTCAGTAATCGGAGAGAACCAACGAATCTCATATCGGTTTGCGCCAATGGATTTTAGAAAAGCCGTTTCCGACAAGTTGTTTTCTGTCGCGATATTTTGCATCAATTCTGGGGCTAGCCATTCCTCTAACGGTACGACCGCTGCTGAGTTGCCTTTGAATTGCGTATCGGTGAAGGCGTCCACCACGTAGATATCCAATTCCATTTTCCTTCCTTGTTCCGTGAGCGATTAATTAGCATAAACCAAGTGCAATTAAGAGAGTAAGAAATTTGTGTTAGAATCTTAAAGTGTCAAAATTATAGATTATTTTGTGTTTTTTGATACTTACTGACAAGGATTCGGACTGCTGGGTACTTACACTAGTGTTGAATTCATTGAAAGGAAGAAAAACATGAAAGCGATCTACAAATCAGTTTTGGCATTGAGTGTTTTTGCGGTCGGTTCTGCCCATGCATTTGAACTCGTGAGTAGAGATATTCAAGAAGGCCACCCGATGGCGAAGACATTTGAATACTCTGGTTGGGGATGTGATGGCGGGAATCAATCACCACAATTGATGTGGAAAGAAGCTCCAAAGGGCACAAAAAGTTTTGCGATCACCGTGTATGACCCCGACGCGCCAACAGGCAGTGGTTTTTGGCATTGGATAGCGTTTAATATTCCATCCACCGTTAGCGAACTGCCTCGAGGCATTGATATGAACAAGTTAGGCGGCAAAGAATCTCGTATTGACTACGGCACAACGGGGTTCGGCGGCGCGTGTCCTCCAAAGAATGATGGGATGCATCGTTACCAGTTTACGGTGTGGGCATTGCCAACTGAAGAACTGAATTTGGATGAAAACACGCCACCAGCCATTGTAGGGTTTACTTTGAATAGTGTTGCTTTGGGTAAAGCGACATTAACCACGACTTACACGCGATAATTGAATATAAGGGGAGAGAATGGGTCACCAATATCAGGTTACGCTGTTTCGTGCGGAGCAGCAGCAGAAGCTTCGTAATGTCAGGATTCACTCCCCAAGCCTTATTCAGATTGTTAAGGGGAGTAAACATCTTTTCTGGAAAGATGGAGTACTCGACATCCATCATCCAAATATCATGCTTTGTGAAGCAAATGCATCCCTAAATTTTGAAAATCTTCCTCTACAAGGGCGATTTCTTTCTCGAATGTTCAGTTTTCACTGTGTGCCTAGCGATGAAATGTTGGAGCTAAGCATGAGCAACGCATTAGGAAACTATGTACCCGTTGTTGAGACAGATAAAGCATTGCAAGCGACGTTAAATGCTTTGTTTTCGTTTGAGCGGGAAAGCTTAAGTGAAGCGACACAACGCTATTGGATTATGGGCCTATATCAGCAGCTAGCTGAGAGAGGGTTATTGCATCGGTTGTTCTCGAGTTCACATATCTCTTTTAGTCAGAAACTTAGTCGTTACTTATCGCGCTCTCCAGGGGAGGAGCATCCATTAGATATGGTCGCGGGGCACTTTGCTATGAGCCGAGCAACATTGATACGCAAACTGAAACAAGAAGGTACTCAGTATCGCGAAGTATTGGCAGAAGTCCGCTTAAATCACGCACTTTACTTGATGCAAAATGGCTCGTATAACGTTGCGCTGCTCGCACAGTTGTGTGGTTATCAGTCAGAGGGGCGTTTTAGCCAGCGCTTTAAAAGTAAGTTCGGCCTAACGCCCAGTGAGTATATTAAAACGGTGGTGAGTTAATGTTTTACCGCTTTTTTATTTTTTGTGCTTTTTAGGTTAACCATAATATTTGGTTTTCATTCGCAATGCTACGTTCACCAAAGCAATCAATACAGGCACTTCGATCAGTGGACCAATGACACCAGCAAAAGCTTGGTCTGAGTTTAGGCCAAACACCGCGATAGAAACCGCAATAGCCAATTCAAAGTTGTTGCCTGTTGCTGTGAAGGCAATCGACGCATTTTTGTCGTAGTCGATGCCCATTTTCTTACCAACGAAGAAGCTGACAAAGAACATCAACACAAAGTAGATAGCCAGTGGAATTGCTACACGGAATACATCCATTGGCAGTTCAAGAATCATCTCACCTTTTAAGCTGAACATCAGTACGATGGTCGCAAGTAGGGCGATAAGGGTAATTGGTGAAATGCGTGGGATGAACACGTCGTTGTACCATTGCTCACCTTTCGCAGCGACCAGCCATTTACGGCTTAGGAAGCCCGCTAGGAATGGGATACCAAGGTAAATCAGAACGCTTTCCGCGATGTCCATCATCGAGATATCAACCACGAAACCTTCGTAACCAAAGACTGGTGGCAACACAGTGATGAATAACCATGCCATCACACTGTAAGTCACGATTTGGAAAGCGCTGTTTAGTGCAACTAGGGCTGCACCGTATTCTTTGTTACCGCCACCGATATCGTTCCATACCAATACCATGGCAATACAACGAGCAAGACCAATCAGAATGATACCAACCATGTAACCCGGATGATCACCTAGGAAAGTCAATGCAAGGATGAACATCAAAATAGGGCCGACAATCCAGTTCATGACCAAAGACAGCGTGATCGCTTTTTTATCTTTCGTCACTGTGCCTAGCAAGTTGTAGTTCACCTTTGCGAGTGGCGGGTACATCATCAAAATCAAACCAATCGCTAGCGGTACGTTTGTGCTACCAACTGACATTGACTCGTTCCACTCAGCAACTTGAGGGAATGCTGCGCCAATACCTACACCGATTGCCATTGCAACAAAAATCCACACCGTTAAGTAACGGTCCAAGAAGCTCATTTTGTCGCTGGCACTATTTAAAACTTGAGTAGTCATAGTGTTCTCTTATTCGTTTATCGTCGAAAGGCGATAGTTAAAGGTATAGTTTATCTCTGCACGCCTGACCAGCGTGCAAAGGGAATTAATCAAATAACTTGGAAAATCCTAGATTGAACTGATCAAACGCGTCGCGTTGAATGCGGTAACACACCTTAGGTGGGTTTGGCTCGGCGCTGATAAAGCCTGCTTGCTTGAGAATACGCAAGTGCTCGGAAACAGTAGATTGCGCAAGACCCAGTTCAGAAACCAAATCACTGTTCAAACAACCGCCCATGGTATCGAGCGTGTGCAGGATATGCAGAATGCGCAAACGTGCTGGATGCGACAAAGCTTTTGCTTGCGCTGCGAGAGTTTGTTCTTTCTCGAGCTGTTGTTGCGTTGTCTGAAAAACAACTTCGCACGTGTCCTTGCACTTATCACTCATTCGCTGGCCTTAATAGTTAATCGTCGAATTGCGATAAAGTGTACGCCTGCTCTGTGGAAGATGCAACAACTCGATGAAAAAATTAATCGTAAAATAACGATGAATAAAAAATTGAAAAAATATATGTTTTAAAAACAGTGATATAATAAAAAATTAAGTAGGTTACTAAAAGTTAACTAATTGCACTATATTTCTAGGTTACCATAATAAACCACATCCGACGCACAATGGTTACTGCGTCATCTTGTGAACTTATTTAAAGGTAATCCCATGAGCAACGTACTGATCATCAATGCACACGAACCATCACCATATTCAGAAGGTCGTCTAAATGCTTCTCTTGTCGACAAAGCACAGACGCTTCTGCAAGCAAAAGGCCATGAGGTTCGCGTTGTGACAATGCAAGATGAGATCAACGTAGATGAGCAACTCGCACACTTTGAGTGGGCTGATCGCGTGATCATCCAAAGCCCAATCAACTGGATGTCTGTGCCTTGGTCATTCAAAAAATACATGGACGACGTGTTTACTGCGGGTATGGGCGGCGCACTATGTGCATTCGATGGCCGTAGCGCAGAAGAACCAAAGAAAAACTATGGTACAGGCGGCACTCAAACCAACAGCAAATACATGCTGTCACTGACATTCAACGCGCCAGAAGAATCGTTTGATGATGAGAGCGAATACCTATTCCAAGGTAAAGGCGTGGACGATTTGATGTTCCACATGCACGCTAACTTCCGCTTCTTTGGTATGTCAGCATTACCTACATTCGCTTGTTATGATGTGATGAAGAACGCAGATATCGAAAACGATTTTGTTCGTTTCGAAGCTCACATTAACGAAAACTTCTAATCCTTTTAGAAAGATAGTGCGAACTGAATGATGAATTGAGATGGACTGCTACATGCGGTCCATTTTTATTTGTTTGCGGCGAGGTGACGTTTTTATTACTCTAAAGCACTAAATGTATATAGCTTACTTTTCGTTACCTAGATTAGGTGCGTATCTTGAGGTGTATTGTGGAAAGCAGAATCAGTGTAGATAGCAAAGGTCGTAAGTCAGTGGTGAACGTATGTGCGGAGCCATGTGCTATCGAGAAAGGGATGCGTCTAATTGGTGGTAAATGGAAAGGTTCTCTGATTTATCATTTGAAAGACGGCCCAGTTCGTTTCAATGACTTAGCACGCATGCTAGGCGGTGCAAGTAAAAAGATGATCGACCAACGCCTGAAAGAGCTAGAAGCGGAAGGTATGGTGGTGCGTAAAGTGATCAGCGACCGCCCAATTGCAGTCAGCTATGAACTAACAGAGTTCGGCCGTACCGCACTTAAGATTCTTGATGATTTGCGAATTTGGTCTGAAAAGCATCAAATTGAGCTTCGTTAAGACCAAAGTAGTTAATCGCAAACGTCACTCTCTTTTGAAAGCTGATTAACAATACATCGCCGTTTATACCCAAGTAACTTAGATGTGCTTCATTAAAATCGTAATTTGTTTCGTAAAACAACGTACTCTTTCGAGTCAGGCATATCGAAGCTACTTGAGCATAATCGTACTTTTTAAGTTTTTGATTTTTAGTTATTATTTTATCATACTTAATAAGTTGTAGAATAAATCACTCACTTCAGTTGAATTTAAAAAAGCACTATTTAATTCCAGTTTCTTTTCAAAATCGGAATATTTATCGAATTCCTCTTTCTCAACTAAACCTATTGGTGAGTTGTCGTTAACGTGGCTTTCATATTTTTTGATGGTATATAATTTAGACTTTTCGTCAAAATATTGAATTATCTTAATGTTAACGTCAGGTCTCTCCGTATTATACGTGATCGTAATTTTTTCATAATCTTTATTAATCGGAGTCGTAAGTCCTGTAGGGTAGATGATTTTAAACCCATTAATGTCATTCTTCTTCGTGCTTTTATAATGTTTTGAGTATGAAAAGTTTTCAATTGCACTTTTAGTGACGATAATTGACTCACCTTTCTTTAAACCGTATTCGGTACATTCATAATCGTCAACAACCGTAGAATTTCTTTTCTTTTCAATCAGGTAGGACATGCTTGCAGATGTCCCTCCGTGTTCCAGTTTTTGTTGGTTTACAGAACAATAGAAATGACCTTTTTCCACCGTCATTGCGTTGATTTGTTCCGGATTTGAAATGGTGGGATGTATATCTTTTGCTGGATCGTTGTCGCTTCCTCCTGAACCGCATCCAACTAATCCGATACAAACGGCCATATAAAGCAAAGAGATTTTATTCATACTGTATTTCTCAATTAAGATGTGTGATTGCAAATAACGATTAATTATATTTATATAAAGTGAAAATTTTTATTTTTAATTGAACGGTGTTTTATTGGTAATTTAATCGTTTGCTTTTATTTTGTCTCTTACGGTATCTATGTTTTCATTTATGGTATGAATTATTAGAATTGCACAATTGTGAGTTGCAATAGGATAATAATCGCTAGCCAACTACTTGTGTAGGTACCGTTATGATTTATATATCCGTTAAGTCTAAGTTTTTAGTCTTAATTTCATGTATTTATCGTGAAAGTGACTTAGAAGTAAATAACTAACGTTGTTTGAGGGGAGCCTGGGCTTCACTGATCTTGTTTTTCATCAAGGCGTTGTATAATGAACAAGGACTCTATTTCCAACTTGTTGATACATATCAGATCTCACGGATCTGATATGTATTCCAAGTTATTCTCACTAAGGCAAGAATCCTAGCTTATTTAAGGATAGAAAGTTTACTTGGGTGTAGAAGATATTAGTAATCCAATGTGCCACGGATAGGGTAGTTATTGTTTGGATCGCGAATCCATGCCAATCCGCGTGATAGTGCGCCAAGCTCAGGGCGAACAAACGGGTTGTTTGAAATATCCACCACGTGTAAGTCGCCGTGTTCATTCACCACAAACAGACCTGGTTCTGCGAAATTATGATCGGTTTCCTGTTCAGATCGAGGAATAGATACATACAAGCCTAGCGTTTTCATTTGTTCTTCGGTCAGGCCGTAAGCGATAGGGAAGCTGATTTCGAGTTTCTCTAGATGCCCCTCTAGTTGTGCTTTTGAATCGCCAGAAACGGCAAGAATATCGACGCCAGCATCAGCGAAAGCCTGTTTGTAACTCTCAAGCTCGTTGAGGTACTTAGTACAAAGAGGGCAGTGTTTACCACGATAAACGAATACTGCTTGCCAAGTCGCATCACCTTGCGGCTGACCCAACGTTACGCTTGAACCATCTAGCAAAGTGGCTTGAAGATGAGGGAAGCTGTCGCCCGCTTTAAGTTTCACTGAAGTTGCCATATTGACTCCCGAATTGGTGGTGTATATCCATGAATGCCCCTTTCTCAACAAAGCGATTGGGGGATGAGACTTCAATGTAGACTCTGTTTTGCGGTGTTTCAACTAGTTAACTTTTAGTAACCTGCAATAAGGTAGTAGAGTGCAAAAGATGAAAAAGCAGAACTTAAGATACAACGAAGTGGGGGTGTAGTATCAGGAGCTAAGTTCTGCTTGAGGTTAGGCTATGACCACTGGAACATATCGTTAAGATAAACCAGAGTCATCACTTCTATTTTATTACTCGATTGAGCTAGGCGTTGCTGAAAAAAGTACGCCATCATTGGCTTCTTCATTTTTTCCTCCTTTAGCTGACGAGTAAATTATGCGTATAAAAGGGGATATAAAAAAGAGAGTGCTTTTGTTGGCTTTTTTCCTAATAACGTAAATATATGGGGCTTTAAAGCCGAATTTGGAGGTTAATTGTGGAAAAGGGGAACAGATAATTAGGAAGTTTTCTTATTTTATTACCGCCAACTTAAGTAAACTATTCCTATCCACAAACTTCACAGATCTAAGGTTGATTCAGTGTCTGATCTCAATTTGTTTCGCTATTACCAACGATTACTCTCGTTTAGTGTTGGTGATGAAACAAAAACCACGTTACAGGACATTGCTGACATCATGTTCACTTCTTCTCGGCATGCTCGTAGCCTGCTAACGCAGATGCAGCAGAAGGCGTGGTTGAGCTGGCACCCGAAAGCTGGGCGGAACCAACGATCGACTCTTATTCTGAATATGGAGTTAGACGTTTTAAAAGAGAGCTTGGCTCTTGAACGTATCAAGCTAGGCAAGTATGAAAAAGCACTGGCGATATTAGATGAAGACGAAATGGCATTTGGCCGTTTGTTAAAAACAACGTCTGGTGCTTCTGTGCAAGAAGGACAGCTCAATATTCAATTAACCTATAAGCGAATGTTTGAGCGCGTCGTTCCACATCAAC
This sequence comes from Vibrio sp. 2304, assembly GCF_033339475.1. Lineage (NCBI taxonomy): Bacteria > Pseudomonadati > Pseudomonadota > Gammaproteobacteria > Vibrionales > Vibrionaceae > Vibrio > Vibrio sp. 2304. The sequence continues at coordinate 651,699 of NZ_JAWOUQ010000001.1, forward strand.
TTCAGCGTAGCAGCGAACGTTTCTTATTAAGGCAAATCTATTGTTGCTTAGTTTCGAGTGATCACAATGGGAAAGTGCAACCAGAACTCGCACATCACTGGCGTTATGACGAAGACACCTACGAATGGACTTTCTACCTTCGTCCAGGTCTGACTTTTCATAATGGTAATTCCATTGATGCAGAAACAGTGGTTAGCTTGTTTGCAAAGTTGAGTTCACTACAGTACTACGAAAAAGAGTTGGCACATGTTGCTAACATTACTGCGCCAACGCCATTGAAAGTTGTTTTTAAGCTTAATCGAGCTGACTTGGGCTTTGCTGGACTTATTTCTGGAGTGAAATACGGCGTTCAACCAGTAAGCCAAGTTAACGTAGCGAATAACAAGCTGGTGGTCGGAAGTGGCCCATTCTCTGTTGTCGAGCACAATGAAAGTCGTTTAAAACTGCAAGCATTTAATGGTTACTATGCATGTAGAGTTCTAACGGATTTGGTGACTATCTGGATTGTTAATGACGAGCAAATGGAGAACCCGTCATTGGCAGCAAATACGTTGCAAAGGGATGCTTCGCCCGAGGAGGATTTGTGTGGACACTATATGTCGACGCAAAACCGAGAAAACTCATCGGCGAGCAAGCGTAGTCGAATAGAAGATGGTTGCTTATTCGCCTTATTTAATCAGCACGCTAAGCACAAACTCTCTTTAGCGCAGCGCCGTTATATTAGTGAGCTAATTCAGCCTGAGCACTTGGCCGAAGTGATGCGCCGCGAGAATATTGTATTTGGGAGTATACCCGCTTATAACCTGCTACCAGGTTGGAAGCCAGTGCTCCGTCCGTTCAGTGAGCCGCTTAAGTTACCTAAACACATTACGATAGCCGGATATAACTATACCGCGTTGCGTCGCTGTGCGCGGGCTATTTCTAATCGTTTGGTGAGTGTTGGCAGTAAAGTAGAAATTGTTATGTATTCCTATCGTGAGCTGAACGAGAAAGCTAAGAATGGTGAGCTAAATGAGACGATGGTCGTGACGAACATAAACCTAGATGATAATCGTCATGCCTCAGCGTTCACGAACTTCTTCAGCAACGCTGTGCTATTCCACACTTTGGGAGAGAAGAACGCACAATGGTTAGATGAACAACTACAGAGAGTCAGATCTTTCGTTCCACTTGAGGACTACCTTAATGCATTGGAGCCAATTGCATCGACGTTGATCAGCGAATACTGGATTGCACCCATGTTCCACCATACACAAACTTTGCGTTTCCAAGGTGTTTTAGAAGACGTCGCTCTTACTAACTGGGGTTGGCCAGATATTCGCTCGGTGTGGTCAGCGGATTAACTACTTTAGTTATTGAGCAAAGTGCTGCTTCACAAATTCAATGAAGGCTCTGGTTTTCGCCGATTGATAGATAAGTTGTGGGTACACCAAGTAAACCGCGTTGTGCTGGTGGTCGGTTTCTTCCGATAGAACCTGCACTAGACGGCAGTGCTCAACGTCTTGTTCGACAAAGTAACTTGCTAACCGAGCAATGCCATTGCCAGACAGGGCTGATTCTTTGAGTAAGCGGTTTTCATTGCTTGAAAGCCAACCTTGGGTTTGAACTGTTCCCGTTTTTAACGGCCACTCTTTTTGATGCAATGTGGTTAAGCATTGATGCTCTTGTAAATCATCTAATGTCTCCGGCGTACCTTCTTCTTGCAGATACTGAGGAGAGGCAACCAGCCAGTGGTGGTAGTCCAAAAGGTGAAGAGCAATCATATTCTCTGGCGGCGTTCTTGTCGCTCGAAACGCAAAATCAACGCTGGTTTCTGTCAGATTAAACGCTTGATAGCTAGAAAGGATCTCGAACTCTACGTTTGGATGTAAAGCGCGAAACGCTACGCACAAATCATGCAGCACCGCTTCAGCAAACATCTTAGGAGCGGTAAGACGAATCAGACCGTCTATTTGTTCAGATCGCTGACTTAAACTCTTTTCCATTTCCATTACGCGGCGTTTGAGATCTTCCGCTTGTGCAAAGATCGATTCACCTTCTGCCGTCAATCTCACGCTGCGTGTGGTTCGAACAATCAAAGGCGTTGCGAGTTCCGATTCCAAGCGCTTGATTTGTTCCGACAGGTAACTTTTAGAAATGCCAAGTTGCTCCGCTGCCCTAGAAAAGTTAAGTGTTTGAGCCACTTCAGCAAACAGCATCAGTTTTTCGATTCTCTTATAATCTACCATCTTGATTGCTCGTCTTTATTGTTCGCTTTAATTGTTCGGTAGCGAGGATAATGAATTCGATTTTACGGTATTAAACTAATTTTTACGAACGGTAAGATGGTTAGAGTTAACTTAAGAAATTGAAGATGCAGAAATCGGAAAAGTGAGAATAACGATGAACAATCCAACACTACCGCTCGCCAAAACCTTACCTAACGTTAGCCGCTTGGTCTTCGGCTGTATGGGACTTGGAGGGGAGTGGAATCGCAACCCATTAACCGCCCAAGATGAAAACCAAGCTTATGCCGCTGTAGAGGCAGCATTAGAGGTTGGCATCAATCTCTTTGATCATGCGGATATCTACAAATTCGGTAAGGCTGAAGAAGTGTTTGGGCGCATCTTAGCCAATGACTCAACCTTACGAGAACGAATGTATCTGCAATCAAAGTGCGGCATCCGTCTAGGAGATGAGCAAGGTGTTAAGCAGTATGACTTCTCTGCCAAATGGGTGACGGCTTCTGTTGAGGGCATTCTTGAACGCCTTGGTGTGGAAAATCTTGATGTTTTGATGCTGCATCGTCCTGATCCTTTGGTTGAATTTGAAGAACTGGGCACAACGCTAAAAGCCCTGAAACAAGCTGGCAAAGTTAACCACTTCGGTGTTTCTAACATGAACAGTGCTCAAATTGACCTTCTTCAACAAGCAACGGGCGAAGTTGTTGTGGCGAACCAGTTGGAAATGAGTCTGGCTAAGTCTGACTTTATTAAGCAAGGCATGGGGCTTCCTTCGTCGGAATCTGACTACGTTGCGGGAACACTGGAACATGCCCGTAAGCATAATATCCAACTGCAAGCGTGGGGCAGTATGGCGCAAGGAAGATTCTCAGAGCGTGGTTTACATTCTGATGATCACAACACCAGACAGACGGCGGAGATGGTAATGGCGCTAGCAGCTGAATATGGCGTGTCGTCTGAGGCGATTGTTTTAGCCTTCCTAATGCGTCATCCAAACCAAATTCAGCCTGTTATTGGTACCGCAAACCCACAGCGTATTCGCGCTTGTGCTCAAGTAGAGAACGTCACGCTATCACGTAGCCATTGGTATGGCTTGTTCGAGAAAACCCTTGGTCATGAGATCCCGTAGGAGAGAAAAATGAAATACGTACAAGTTCAAACTCTAATTCAAACGGCATTGGAAATTGCGACTGCTCGCAAGCAAAACATTGCGGTTGCCGTGGTTGATACACATGGAGAATTGCTCGGTTTTGCCCGAATGGATGATGTGAGTGTGCAAGCAGGTTTGTTGGCACAGAACAAAGCTTACACCTCGGCTAGAGACCGTCAGCCTAGCGGCAATCTGGGTGCTTGGGCTCGTGAGACGGGTAAGCAGTTGAGTTATTGGACTGACCCGAAGATCACAGGCTTTATGGGTGGTGTGCCTATAGAACAAGAGGGGAAAATCGTCGGTGCAATTGGTATCAGTGGTTTGGCTGAGCAAGATGATGAAGCACTTGCGATGGAAGTATTAAACGCGCGTTGAGTATAATGTTTATCAGTAGGTGTGATGCTTTGTCCCGCTTTGTACTCACTGTAGGGACTCAAGTTCACAGGCTTCGTCGAGTCACAATGCTATCTAATAGCCTGAAGTAAGCAGAAGTTGAAATCGCGAACTATGATTAATTTATTTGAAAGCTTTGAGGCCTAAATATGTTTCATAAGGTATTCGTTTCGCTATTTTTTGTTCTCCTCTCAGGCTGTGGTACGAGTGACAGCGCGTTAAAAGAGAGCGGTTATGATGAAGCTTATATTCAAGGCTTTCATGACGGTCGGCATAGTGGTATGCAAGAGGCAGGGAATGATTTTGAACACTATATTAAGGACGAAACAAGGTATCAAACCGACTCCGATTATCGACAAGGCTGGGATGCTGGTGAGGTAGAGGGTAACAAGTTACAAAAGCAGGCGACCGCGATAGGACAAGGCATGATTGATAATTCGTATGAAGAACGTGATGTCTTTGATGCTGATAAAGTGGCGAAAGATGCAATAAAAGGCGTTGATACATCGGAATTAAAAAGCCTAGAGTAACGGACTGATATAAAGAATAAAACTCGTCATTTGACGAGTTTTATTTTTGTCTAAACGATTCATGTTTCAACGCTCAACAGGGCATTCATCGTTTGGGTATGAGCAATGTCGTTAATCACCTTTCTTGTTATTTTGTTCAAGGACTAACGATAATAGGCGAACGAGCAGGGACTGAGCTTCCGGTGAGAGCAATCTCGCCACGGCCGTTAGGTCATTTGCTGTGACATGCTGAACATCACGTACATCTAAGGCAATATCTAGGTCAGTCAAATGAAGCGAACGCAATATGGCACGATATTGTGAGAGTTTAAGATCGGACTCTCCGCGCTCGATCCTTTGATATGTTTTTACGCTCATTCCAGCGATGTTTGCCATTTGCTCACGGGAGAGGCCATTCGATTTTCGTCTTGCGATCAGTGCTTGAATTATAGGGTCTACCTGCATGTGCTCTCCTGAAAGGACAGTTTTGACCTAAACGGAGCAAGAAGTGGACCAGTTTAACCACCACATATTTACCTGCTTTGCAATCAGTATAAAAATAACTGTCTTATAAAAACGTAAATATTTTAGTCAGTTATTAACTCAATGGAAAAGTATCAATCATACAAATCAATAGAAACGAAAGCTTCTATTCGCAAAATGCAACGCATTTTAGATCATTTATTTAGTGAAATTGATCAGCAACATCGTGAGACTAAAGAGAATGTTGTGACACTGATTCAACAGTCACAACAGCGATTGATGAACTACAAAGAGCTTTACCTTCACAAAGAATCGATAAGTGAAGTAGAGCTGCGGATGGCGCATGAAAATATGAGTGAGACTGAGAAGCAGGTCGCCGATATGGGTATTCCAGTGTTAACTTATATCATTGGCGCGCTAGATAAAGCGTATTAACACAGTCGTAAAGTCGGGCGATACAAGATTTACGCAATTTCGATCAATTGATGACATCTAAAAGAAAGGATGCAAATGCTGGGGAACCACACCCAGCATTCGAACACTCATTTACCTATATTTTCGAACCGTAAATCAGTGTTTAGAGGTATGTGAACCGAACAGTGTCGGTACGCAGCGAATAATAGCGATATTGTCCGATCTAGGCTACGTCCTTGGAATCTAACACCTTCACTTAAACTGTAAATTAATCTGTACACCCAGCCAAATTGAGCCATTGAGCACGTTCTTCCTTCTCTTTAAGCGATAAAAGACTAATTAGTGACGAAAAAAACAACACATCTTAGGTAAAAGATAAGAGTTGTTAAAATATATCGCTATAAGATTGACCTTTTGCTTTTCAATCGTCCTGCTTATGCCTTACAATCTTTTCGAACCAAATCCATTCATAACGAATGGGGTTGATGAATTAAGATGAACAATTTTGCTTCGAACCCAAAGTTGCGCACATTTCATCAACGATGACATCGCCAAAAACGACTCTCAAGTGTTCATGTGCAAATGATTAACCACCTTTTGTTGCGTGTTTTCTTAGCCATACAGGGCTCTTGTAACATAGTGCTCTTGTAACCAAATTTTGACTAAGTCGGAGCGTTTTGTTGTGTGCTTTAGATAAAGCACAACTGGTGAGAAATTAACGGATTGAATTTAGAGGTATTAACCGTGAACCTAAAACTTGTCGGCAGCTCCCTGATCGTTGCAGGTACTGCTCTTGGCGCTGGTATGCTTGCTATACCAATGGTGCTTGCTCAATTTGGCCTCCTTTGGGGCACTCTTCTTATGTTGTTCATCTGGGCTGGAACGACTTATGCTGCGCTGCTCCTTCTTGAAGCCAGTTGTAAAGTAGGTGGTGGTGTGAGCATGAATGCAATTGCTCGCGAAACGCTTGGTAAAGGAGGCCAGTTGGTAACCAACAGCTTGCTTTACGCCCTGTTAGTTTGTCTATTAATGGCTTACATCATTGGTGCGGGTGATCTCGTACAAAAAGTAACAGCCTCATTTGGGCTTCCAACATCTACGATCTCAAGCCAAGTCGGTTTTACTCTTTTAGTTGGTATCATTGTTTCGGCAGGTACAGGGGTAGTAGATAAGCTGAATCGCGGTTTGTTCCTAGGCATGATCGTAGCGCTGATCCTGACACTTTTTGCGCTTGCACCAAGCGTCTCGTTTGAAGGACTTGATGAGGTTGTGAGCGACGATAAAATGGCACTTATCAAAACCAGTTCGGTGCTTTTCACCAGTTTCGGTTTTATGGTCGTGATCCCATCGCTTGTAACTTACAACAAAGAAGCGAGTAAAACACAGCTGCGTAATATGATTATCGTGGGCTCAACTATTCCGCTTGTTTGTTACCTATTATGGTTGTTAGCGGTTGTCGGCAACCTACCACCTCATGAGCTTGTTCAATACTCCAACGTAACAGAGTTGATATCGGTACTAGGTCAGCAATACGAGGGCTTAGAGTTCATCCTATCCATGTTTACTGGTTTGGCACTACTAACGTCGTTCTTAGGTGTTGCAATGGCGCTATACGATCAAAATGCAGACCTACTGAAAGCAAGTAAGCCAGTGATTTTTGTTACTACTTTTGTGCTACCACTATTAGGTGCTGTATTTGCGCCAGAACACTTCCTAGCTATTCTCAGCTACGCGGGGATTATTCTTGTGTTTCTCGCGGTCTTTGTCCCATTATCAATGACCATGAAAGTGCGCCGAGTGCCGGTAGAAGATGACAATATTTATGAAGCTGGTGGCGGCGCAATGGGAATGAGCATGATCTTCCTATTCGGCTGTTTCTTGCTGTTTGCCCAAGCAGTATAAAACCACGCTAGCTTATTTAAAAACTGAGCCGCTCGTATTCAAACGGGCGGCTTTTTTGTATTCATAGCCGAACCCAGGCCACTCAAAGTCATCAGCATTTGTGATGTTTGACGTTTCTCTGATAATCACGGTTAGCGCTGACTTTTTAGTAAAACTCCTTAGCGAAAGGCTGACATGTACAGTGATTCACCCTCCTATTATATCAATGTTGATATGAATAAGAGGCTCTGTTGTGTCAAAGCAATTATCTTTTGCCATGGTTGGCGTTATGTTGTCTTTAGGTGTGTTGAGTACAGAAGCGGTGGCTGACCCGAAGCATAAGCATGGACATCGGTACGGGTACGATCACCATCATGCGCATCACCACCATCATAAACACAAGCGCAAGCACAAGCATAAACACAAACATCGTGACGTTATTTATGTGGAGACCAGACGACCAAGGCGCAGTTACTATTACCATGACCGAATTCCTCGGAATAGTACCTACATAAAGATTGGAGATTTCACTTATCTAAAAGTGGACGACCGCTATTATCGTCGTTCTAATGATCGCTATATCCATGTCGAGCTCAATTAAACTTGAAAGGACACATAGTCGGCGTTCTTGTAATGTTGAGCTTAATAGCACCAACATGGCACATGTAACATCGACCAATACTAGGGTAGAGGGTTAAAAACAAAAACAGCGAGCCGGTGCTCGCTGTTTTTGCTTAAATGAGTGTTAGACAGTAAATCTATTTAAGATTTGATCTTGTTTATGTACATCTTCTTGTTGCGCCTGCATCGCGTCGTTGGTTCGATTTGCCGATTCGGCGACTTGAGTCGATAGGTCTTTAATATTCACCGTATTGTTGTTGATCTCTTCAGCGACGAGGCTTTGCTCTTCCGCTGCTGAGGCAATTTGCAAGTTCATATCGGAAATACGCTGAATCGCATCACGAATGCGTTGTAACGCACTATTTGCTAAACCCGCTTTTTCAACGGCCTCTATAGCACTACCTTTGCTTTGATGCATGGCATTTGCCACAGATGAAGCGCCAGATTGTAGTTGCTCAATCATAGTACGAATCTCTGTTGTCGACTCTTGAGTACGTTGTGCCAGTGTACGTACTTCATCTGCAACAACGGCGAAGCCTCGGCCAGATTCTCCCGCACGTGCAGCCTCGATTGCGGCATTCAACGCGAGTAAGTTCGTTTGGTCCGCAATATCGTTGATGACTTTTAGAATCGTTTCGATATTGGCGGTAGCAGATTCCAACACTTGTACTTCTTCGACTGCAAGGTCAATGCTATCGGAAAGCATGTTTATCGTTTGTGTCGATTCACCAACGATAGAAGACCCCTCAACCGTTGCTTGGTCGGCTTCTTTGGCTGCACTTGCCGCACCTTGCGCATTATTAGCAACCTCTGTCGCGGTGACAGACATCTCATGCATCGCGGTAGCAAGTTGTTCTAGCTCTTGCAGCTGAGTGTGAATTGCGCCTGCCGAGTCTTTTGCGCCCTCAGCGGTGATTTGAGTTCCGTTTAAAATTTGATCAGAAATACGTTTCGACTCAATGATTTGCTGTTGTAAGTTCTCCATGAACGTATTGAAGTTTGTGGCAAGCTCAGAAAACTCTTGGTCAGTATCTGTTTCGAGGCGTTGTGTAAGGTCGCCTTTCCCTGATGCTACATCTTTAATCGCATTGTTTAGCGTGTCCAAAGGACGCATGAGAGTGCGAATCAACAGAGTTAGGGCGATAATAGATGCAATCACGGCAATGATTGAATAAATAATAGCGTTGTTACGAAGCTCTCCTACGGCAGAATAGGCAACAGCTTCATCGATCACCGAACCTACGTACCAGTTCTCGCCAGGAATGTGAGTCAGGTTAACCATGTAGCGGTTGCCATCAATCTCAACATGTTGTGCTGATTGCGTAAGTTCGATTTGCGGGAGGTAGCTACCGACCTTCTCGCCGTTATACTTACTTTGAGGGTGAGCAATGGTTGTGCCATCAGCGGTGATCAGAAATAAGTAGCCAGCATCAAACAGATTCACTTGGTTGACCAGATCAGAAAGGGTAGTTAATTCGAGGTCATAAAACATACCGGCTAAAAATTGGCCATTTTCTTTTACTGGCGTACCAACAGAGATGATAACGTTTTTCGAAGACGCATCGACGTACGGATCGGTTACGACCAAATCGCCTTTGCTCTTAGCTGCAATAAACCAAGGACGCTGACGTGGGTCGTAGTCTGGACCCGCATCCCAGCCGTCGTCATTTTCAATCACAAAGCCATTACTTTCATAACCAAAACCGATGGCAAGGAAGCTGCTTTTTGGCGTCGGTCTTTCAAGTATGTTTTGAACATAGCTATGTGAACTGGGATCAAGCTCAATCACTTCAGTAATGGAGCGAGCGAGATCCTTCTTTGCATTCATTTCTGATTGCACAGTGTTACCAACACTGGTCAATATCTCGTTGACACTTGAGTCGATTTGCTCCTGAGTTTGGGAGCGGATGGTCATAACTTGTTGTGTCGACAATAACGACACAGTAATTAGCAGCAAAAATGAAGAGGCTGTGACAACCTTATGTCTGAATTTCATGAGCTTTCCTCTGATTCTCCCGGTTGGTTCCACTTTGCTTTCGCCTCTTTTAAACCGAGCGAATTGGGCATAAAGAGAAACCTATTGTGTTTGGTTATATTTTTATCGACATCTTTGTCAAAAACATGAACTCATTTGTCGTCTTTTTTAACTAAATTTAAACAAACCGACAATTTACGTTAAAACTTGTGAGTGTGATCATGTTTGCGAGCTCGATTAGTGAAATTGTCATAATGAAAAGAATTGCTTAACAAACAGTGGCATTAACTGGCTTTACAGGTGAGGTGATGAAAATTTTGTTGGTGCTGAAAGGTGTTTTGTTGAAGTTTTGTCTTTGTAAATTATGAGCTTTTTACTAAAAGCCTAATGTGGACGGAGTTTTAGGTATAAAAAAGGCCCCGACGATGCGGAGCCTTTGTTAATTGACGTCTCGATTTTAGAAAATAAGATGAGCAACGCCAGCAATCACAGGTAACGTGATTAGCGTACGTAAAATGAAGATTACGAAGAGCTCTACAATGTTTACTGGAATTTTGCTGCCTAACAGTAGGGCACCTACTTCCGACATGTAGATAAGCTGAGTTACTGACATTGCCGCAATAACAAAACGTGTCATTTCGTTATCGATTGAGGCCGCTAAAATTGCTGGAATAAACATATCCGCAAAGCCAACAACGATTGTCTGTGATGCTGCAACAGCTTCAGGGACTTGCAGTAGCTCTAGGTATGGGATAAACGGTTGACCCAGAATCGCAAATACAGGCGTGTATTCTGCAATCACCAATGCAACGGTACCAAGACCCATAACTACAGGTAGTACGCCAAATACCATGTCGACTGCGTTGTGTACGCCTTCTTTAAATACAGACTGAACCGATGTGACTTGACCAGCACGCTTAAGAGCTAGATCCATACCCCAAGAGAATGTGGTGTGGCCTTCTGGCACTGCATCTGCGTCTTTATCTGGGTTGCTGCCGTCAATGTAGCGATCTTTCTTCAGACTAAGCGGAGGCAGGCGAGGAATGATAATCGCAGCTACGATACCAGCTAGACAGATAGCGCCGTAGAAAGGCAAAAATAAGTGCTCTAGTTTTACCTGAGCGATAACAACTAAGCTAAACGTGATCGATACTGCTGAGAAAGTGGTCCCGACAACAGCCGCTTCACGCTGAGTGTAGAACTTATTTTCGTATTGCTTGCTGGTTAGCAAGATACCAACACTTCCGTCGCCTAACCAAGATGCCATACAGTCAATTGCACTGCGGCCAGGTAGGTTGAATACCGGACGCATTATTTTACTGAGTAACGCACCAAATAGCTCCAGAAGACCGAAGTTCAAAAGAAGCGGAAGCAGTAAACCCGCGAAAATGAAAACGGCAAACAGAGTAGGTAGAAGACCAGTAAGAACAAGCCCGCCAGTGTTCTCTTCCCAAATTGCTTTTGGACCCAGTTGGAAGAACGTCATTAACACGGCAGCGCCGCCGATTAAACGAACAACGAGCCAAAGTGGAGATGGATTGAAGAGACCGTTTAAAAAACCATTACGTAAAATTGCAGCTGGCTTAAAAATTTTGCAAAGAACAGAAGCAACGGCCATGAAAGCGATGATACTGGTGACGATAGCAATCAAGGTATCGCCTAACACCGCTGGGATGACTTTTGCCATCACGGCAACGGGAATGGTTAGGCCGCCATCGTAAGAGATCGGAGCCATAAAGAGTAGAAGACCAATTAGGGAAGGGATGAAAAACATCCAAAAGTTGCCCTTAGGAGCTTCAGTAGCATTAGTGGTGTTATGCATAGTTGTCTCGTGTTACTACTAGTCAATACTTGCCATTTCCATGACATAAATATTCACTAAACATCCGTATTTAATCACAGTTTTGCGGAGGGTACCCGCAAACTGCATCCATTGCAATACTATTCATTAAATACATCTAGTTATTCAGCCGATTTGTCGGGTAATTGGTCAAATAACGTCTAAGTGTATGCGAATATGTTGCTTGTGTTAGAAAATTGTAGCACGAGGGGCGAATTGCGCAGTGAATTATGGGGCGCATTGTGACTGGAATAATAAAATGGTAAACAAATGTGATTTTGATCTAACTAACTTCTTTGCCAGAAATTCAGTTAGCCTTATCTATTTTAAGGTTTTTAGTGGTGTCAAAATACCGTTCAGCGTTTCTTGTACCGTTGCAGTGTGAACCTATTGAGCCAAATCCGATTGAAGTATGTCACTTCAATCGGATCGAAATTTTATGCTTTTTGTTGACGGCTAAGTATGTATAGGTAACTCCAGTAAATCAGAGCTGTAGAAAAAGCCAATATTGCTGGGAAAACCAGCGTATATAAACTATATACCGTAAATAGAGCCGCTCCCGCGACGCCGCCAAACAAAAAGCCAAAGAAAATGAATAGGAATAATTTAGCTTTACGTCGGTCAAATTGACGACCTCTCAAGCTCTCTCCAATCATAATCCCTAGATCGGTGATGATTCCGGTCATATGTGTGGTTCTGACTACTGCGCCGCTAAACGTGGTGATCATGGCGTTTTGTAATCCACATGCTGCTGATGCTAGATATTGGCCGTACAAATCCCCTTGCACCAAAAAGCCCAGGCTGAGTAAGAGCAAGCTCCCTTCTATGCACAGTGCAACACCATATCTTCGCCCTAGTTTTAACGCACTGCTTTCAATAAAAAAGCCGCTAAAGGCAGCGCCAATCAAAAAGCTAAATACGATGAAGAGCAGGTGAATGGAGCTATCCACACCTGTTAGCAAGCTGTTCCCTAGCTGAGTTACGGTTCCCGAAAGATGAGTTATCGCTTGGTGTTGAAAGCCGAGAAGACCAACGGCGTTGACGCAGCCCGCGAGAAGAGCTAGTAGAAACGCGCCATATTCCACCCAACGAGGAAGTCTGGAAATCACAATAAACCCCCACCAAATATTAGGAGCCGATTATAACGCTCACACCGAGTTACGAAACCCTTTACAGTAAAACTCGATTGATCATTCTCAAAAAAATCTCACTTATAGGGTGTTTGTCCGAGCCAAAGTAAATATGTGAACGTGGATTGCCCGCTAGCAGATGTGTTCCGTTGTGCATTCGAAACTCACCCACCCGTGTTTCATTTGTTCATAGACTGAAACGGTAGGTTGGTGGAACTCTTTATCGGTAAATAGACCGACGGGAATGATCATGATTTCCGGGTATGCAGAAACGAACAACCTCATTGTCGTGCCGCAGGATGGACAAAAGTCATACTGAACCTCACTGCCATCATCTCCAATTCGGGTATAGCTAGTGACTTCACCGTTTAAAGTGACGTGCTCTTTTTCAAAGCGAGCTTGTACCCCAAAAACACTGCCAGTTCGTTTTTGGCATTCGAAGCAATGGCAGACAGACGTGTGGGTGGGCTCTCCCTTACAACGGATCTCAACTAAACCGCAGGCGCACTCGCATGTATGAATGGTTTTTGTCATCGTGATTACCTATTTGTCCCAATACACCAATAGACCTAGAGCACAGAGCTTGTGTCACTAGCTCGTTATGAGCTCTGGACTTGAAACTATTTGGATACAATCAGTTTAGTTTAATTTTGAAACACTTGAAGAGGTGAAATCATTTGGGTATACAATGGTATACTCGCTTTTCGTTTATACCTTGAAACAAGGAAGTCTTCATGACTCACAAAAAAATCCTGCCGATACCACTTATTCTACTTATTCCAATCGTTTTATTAGTTGTGGTTGTGATCGCAGGTGTTTATCGTTTTAGTTTGTCTGATGACGAGATCATGGCTAAGTTTCCTCAAACAAAAGTAGAAACGAACGTTATTGTGCAAGAGACGCTTGGTATCACTGCACGTAATCCTTGGACGATCCAAGTCCCCGAGCAGGGTGCGGTCACTTTTCTTGATGAGTGGGATAAAGAAAACGGCTATTTGATAGGTGACTATGATGCAGGTGTGACGAAAGGTCAGGTACTTGTTCCAACTGCGTCGATTAGTCAGCGTGAGATTGAAGGTGTTTCATGGGTTGTTGCACCGATGATTGTAACAACACAAGGTAGCGGTTCGTTTAACTATGTTGGCTTGTTCAAGTTTGACCCCTTGCCGAGCCGAGTTGTCCTTTTAGACAGTATTTTTGTTGGTGACCGCGTGAAATTTACTCAGCTCGAATGGAAAAGTGATACAACTATCACGCTTTCATATTTAGCGCACGGTGACGATCAAGCAATGGCAGACACGCCAAATCAATTCAATTCATACACATTACAGCGTGTAGGGAATAACTTACATATGCAACAGTGATGAATTTTTTTTGAGTTCTGTAAAAATTCAGTATTTTCTGCGCTAGATCTCGAAATTTCCTAGTGATTTCTTATTCGGGAATGCATAAGCTATGAGCCTTGTTTGAAAGGAGATAGTAATTCCCGTGTCTACAAATGAAATTACAAGACGGTTGCCGAATCTGACAAGTCGTAGAGCGCTGCTGTTATACTCCTTGCCAGTTTTAGTTGCGATTGGTGTTTCTCACTCTCTCAAAGAGTCATCTTTAACCAAAACCATCGCATTGAACCTACCTGAATCTCAGGTCGTTGAAAAAATTCTTGATGCGACAACTGCCGAAGTTGTCACTCCCCCGAACTTCGAATATCAAATCCAAACAGGTGACAACCTAAGCACTATTTTTAGTCAGCTCGGTTTCGGTTACAGCTCGTTAATGAAAGTAATGGAAACGGATTTGAACTACTTGGCACTTGATACACTTAAGCCGGGCAATACGCTCCGTTTCTGGCGTGATGATGCAACAGGCGAGTTAGCGAAAATGGAACTGCAATTTTCTATTGCAGATAAAGTGGTCTACAAGCTGAATAGTGATGGTAGCTATGACTTTACTGATATTTCCATTCCTGGCGTGTGGAGCCAAGAACCTTTAGTTGGCGTTATTCAAGGCAGTTTTTCTTCTTCTGCCAGTCGTTTAGGTTTAACGTCGGCGGAAGTGAGTCAAGTCGTAAGCTTACTCAAAGAACAACTTAACTTTGGACGTGATCTTCGTGCAGGTGATCGATTTGAAGTTGTTCGTCGCTCACAAAGCATCAATGGTGTACCAACAGGTAAGAACGAAATTGAGGCGATTAAGATTTATAATCGCGGCCGCGAGATCACCGCTTACCTTCATACTGATGGTCAATTCTACAATGCCAAAGGTGAAAGCTTACAGCGCGCATTCCAGCGTTACCCTGTAAGTAGTCGTTGGCGTATCAGTTCTGGCTTCAACCCTAATCGTTTACATCCAGTAACGGGGCGTGTTGCGCCGCATAACGGCACTGACTTTGCTGTACCAACCGGTACACCAGTCGTTTCTACTGGTGATGGTACAGTGATCATGACTCGTAAACACCCATATGCGGGTAACTACGTGGTTGTTGAGCACGGCAGCAAATACAAAACCCGTTACTTACACCTAAGTAAGATTTTGGTGAAGAAAGGGCAAAAGGTTTCTCGAGGCCAGCGTATCGGTCTTTCTGGTAAAACAGGTCGAGTGACTGGGCCACACCTTCACTATGAGTTGATTGAATACGGCCGTCCAGTTAACGCTATGCGAGCAAATATCCCAATGGCGAGTTCTGTTCCTAAGAAAGAGATGGCTACTTTTGTCGCGAACAGAGATGAAATGGATAGACTATTACGCGATAAAGAGAAAGCAGTGCTGTAATAAAGTACTTCGCTTAAAAAACAAAAAGAGACTAAGCATAGCTTGGTCTCTTTTACTTTGTGCATTAACTAGATTTGAATTCTATGACAGCAGTCTGTTCAGTACGTTAGGCACTCCGCACTTCACGTTCATTTATCAGGTGTACGATTTCTTCAACACTGTGTGGACGAGAGTAAAAATAACCTTGGATGTAGTGGCAGCCCATTTCAATTAACTTTTGTAGTGCTCTATCGTCTTCTACGCCTTCGGCAATCAAATCCACATCAAGCAGCTCTGCCAATTGTGCTATCAAAAACACTACTTGTTCAGAGGTTGTATTTGAGAGCATGTTCTGCACAAAGGTAGCATCGATTTTGATGCTATCAATCGGATAATTGTGTATATAGTTCAAGCTTGAGTATCCCGTACCAAAATCATCCAGTGCGACTTTAAAACCCAAGTATCGCAACGAGTTAAGTACCATCTGTTCACGGCCACTTTGTGAGAGTAAGACGGTCTCGGTGAGCTCTATAACAAAGTCTTTTGCTTCGTGCTGATACTTTTCAACCATGTTGGTTAAGTGATTAATATAACGGTTGGAATCAACCAGCTCATACGCTGAGCAATTGATGGAGAGTTTGACTTTATAGCCTAGGTTCGCTTCGAGTTCTTGCTTTGCGATACACGCGAGTTCAATAATCCGTTCACCTAACTCGATAATCAGGCCTGATTGCTCGGCAGCTTCAATGAACTCCGCTGGAGAGATATTTCCATAGATATTGCTATTCCAACGAGTCAAAATTTCAAAGTAATTCCAGCGGTCGCTCGTGATATCGACGATCGGTTGAACCACTACATACAACTCATCGCTGTCTTGTATATCAGTACTTAGCTGGATTCGCATTGCCTCAATAAGCTGCGTCCTACGGTGGTATAACGCACTAAGGTGTGTGTCGTAATGCTGAATCCGTGTATCGCGGTGTTTTTTACAATCTTTGAGAGCGAGACTGGCATTCAAAATCAGCTCATCGCTGTTCAACATATGTACTGGGGCACGTGCAATACCAATACTAACGGTGAAAGAAATCCGGTTAGATTTGTCGCTGTAGCCGCTTTCAATTTTGTCGAGTACTTCCTGACACACGGCGACAGGATCTTCGTCGTACGTGATGAAGGCGAATTCATCTCCTGCAACACGGAACGCATTGTTTGGCGACGACAAGCTCTGTTGAATGGCGTTAGCTGTGAACTTAATGATTTGGTCGCCGATATAGTTTCCGTTGATATCATTGATCGATTTGAAATTATCGATATCAAGATACGCCAAACTGAATGGGCGAGTCGCCTGCTGCGTTAATGTCTCCAAGGTATCAGCTAAACAGCTACGGTTGAGCAGTCCAGTTAGGTTATCATGCGATACCTCATAGCTAAGCTGATTAAGAAGCTTATCTGAACGTTCACTGACCCACTTTTCACGTAAGCTATGAATAATGACATTGGCATAAAATCGGTGGAAGTCGAGGATATCTTGCGCTTCTTTCGCGTGGATGCTTCGGGTAAAGGTAGACAGTAAAATTCCCAGAACTTCGCCATTTTGTGTCTTCAATGGCAGGCCAATGTAAGCTTGAATGCCATCTTCTTGAAACATCTGATCTTCAGGAAAACGCTTGTATACCTGGTCTTGATAGAAAATATGTTCGCCAATGTCTTTCGCCACTTTTTCACAGGGGGTGCCTGAAAGGTGGTAGCTTAGGTTGTCTGTAATTTTTCCATTGCTGGCGAAGGAAATGGTATGAGCCGAATGCTGAAGATGCGCAACTTCTACGACGCAAGTGCAATGGCTCTGCAAGTGTTGATGAATATCTAGCGTGACCCGGTTTAGCTGAGCCGTGCCGTTTAGCTTCAATATCTCATCAATTTTGTGGAAACTGATTTGTACCTGACCCATTGAGCATTTCACCTAGCGTTGTTATTAACATATCGTGTAAGACACGACGAATTATTATTTGATATGCATCAAATAAACTATCGGTTACTAAGGCAGATTTTTCAAATTTTGTGAACGAACAAATCATTATTTTCATGTTTTTATGCTTGAACCTTTTAAAGCTATAGCGATAAAAACGCTAAGCTAGGCTCGCTTCTCCTCTTCTAATCGTGATTTGAGATAATCGAGGAATAGCTTAGTTCGGGTATGCTGATAATCCAGCTTTGGATAGTAGGCATATACAGTGGCTTTATCCGCTGTGATATCGGGCAGGATAGGGACTAACGCGCCGGATTTGAGATCATCTTTGATCATGACGTTGTTCGTCATCAAAATACCCATGCCTCTTTTGGCACCATGAAACAGCGTTTCTGGGTTGGTCGTGGCAAAGTTACCTGACAAGCTGATACGCTTACCTCGATTTGTTTTGATTTCTCGTGAGGGTTTTTCTCCCCAAATCAGGACATTATGCTCTGTCAGATCCTCAACGCATTGTGGGGTGCCATATTTCTTTAGGTAACTAGGCGCGGCGTAAAACTGGGCTTTATGTTCGAAAAGCGCAGTAGCTTTGAAACTTAGAGAGTTCAGTTGCTCTAATTCCCGGCTAATAAATAGGTCTAAACTTAGCTCTGGCAATTGGCCTGGTAGCGTTGTGGTTAATTGAAGTGTGATGTCTGGATATTTATCAAGAAAATCATCAAGATAATGAACTAGAAATTTAGAACCAACGGCCAGCGTTGCCCCAATTTTTAATAGCCCTGCTGGTGATTGGTTGACTGAGCGAGTCTCATCTAATACCGATTGCCATGAATCAAGCTGACTTTTTGCTCGTTGATAAAACAGAGCACCAGCTTCAGTTTGGCTAATTGAGCGGGTCGTACGTTTGAGTAGTTGAACGCCAATTTTATCTTCTAGCCATTGAACTCGCTTACTGATAGCTGAGCTGGTGGTATTGAGTTTCCGCGCTGCTGCATTAAAGCTACCTTCTTCGACCACACGAATATAACTCTTCACGCTTTGAATCCAGTCCATTGTATCTCCTTGGGAATTAATTCCTTTCTAACTTAGCTGATTATCATCTTTGAGTATCAAATATACACTGTTTGCCATCAATCTGTCACAAAGTAGGAGGAACGTTTGCGTAAAACACCATTGTTATTAGCGATGATGATCATTGCCACAGGCCAAGTTGGCGTTAGTATTTATCTTCCTTCTTTGCCATTGATTGGTCATGACTTGAATTTGCCGCAACATTCGATTCAGAATCTCGTCACGCTATTTCTCGTTGGCTTCGGTATCTCTCAGCTTTTTTACGGCCCATTGTCTGATGCGATTGGTCGTCGGCCGGTGTTTATTCTGGGGCAAAGTGTATATCTAGTTGGTACGGTTATTTGCATCGCGTTTTCGGACAACATTGTTGCCCTTGAAGCGGGACGGTTACTGCAAGGCCTAGGAGCGGGCAGCGCTTCGGTACTTGGTCGGTCAGTACTGCGTGATAGTTATGACGGTATGCAATTAACCAAAGCGCTATCTTATATTTCAGTCACTGCTTCAGTGATGCCAATTATTGCTCCGCTGTTTGGTGGCTGGATTGCTTTTCACCTGAGTTGGCATGCTGTCTTCGTGTTTGTGCTGATTTACTTAATGGCAATTTTTACACTTGGTTTATTGGTGCTGCCAGAAACGCTGCCTTATCCGAAGAGAAAATTTAAAGTAGGCGAAGTAAGCGCGAACTATTTGCGTCTGTTAACGAATACACAAGTGATTGGTAGTGCGAGCTACAACTGGCTTAGTTATTTATCGGCTCTGGTTACGCTCTCCTTGTATCCATTTTTAATGCAACAAGAGTTAGGATTAACGGCGGCGGATTACGGCTCGTTGATGATCATACCGTCAGTTGGTTTGCTGACGGGTAGCTTAGTGCTGAATTTGATCAATGCTCGTTACAAAGCTCAGCAAATCTTGCTGATGAGTTTCGCGATTGTTGCTGTTGCTGGCTTCATGTTGTTGGTTACCCCCTTCAGTGTATTTTCATTGCTGACGGCATTCACGTGTTTAAGTTTTGCCCAAGGCATGTCATTCCCAGTATCGATTAGTTTGCTACTCTCGCCACATAAGCAACAGGCAGGCGCGGTTTCTGCGTTATCTGGCTCTATTCAAATGTGTTTAGCAGGTTTGTTTGGTGGGTACTTAGTAGACTCATGGGTTACGAATCAGCAGCAGCTTGGGGTGTTTTATTTGTTTATTGCGTTACTTTCTTGCTTTGTTCTTGTACTAAGCCAATTTCGTAAAGTGCCAGAAGGGACGGTTCAAGCAGAAACTTCCATCTGAATATACTTGCAACCAGAAGGTCGGCTTTCTAAAATGCGCAGCTAAATTAAGTCTGGCTTGTTGTGTATACTGAATGACTTGGTTTGAAAGGAAGAGGGCGAACCTTGATACTTCTCTCAAGCTTGGAATACATTTCTGCCCAATGGCTATCCGATCTCTAATCGTTAGGTGAAAGAATGCAACAAAACGAATTTGAAACACTGGTAAAAGAAATTACTCAGCAAGAAAGCATGCCAAAGGCACTTGAAATCTTGAAGGCGTGTGAGGAAGAAGAAGTTGCACAAGCGGCGCAATCCCTAACGGGTCAGTTTGGCCTTGCAGAAGTTGATGGTGAGAAACGTATTTACCATATTACCACTCAAGAAGATGAGTCCGGAGAAGAGCAAGAATACGTAGAGCACGTCATGAATGAAGGCGATCACTTGATCAAGTTTGCTGCGTGGTTCTTTGAAACATTCTTTGAAATCAAACAGAAAGATACGTACGTCGCAGCGGGTAAAACATACCAACAACCTAAGCGATAGACGCTCATTTCAAGAAATCCACGAAAATCAAACTGAAAGTTAATTACAAAATAAATGTGACTGGAGTCTTGTTTTTATCTAATTGTGGTGTAAAATTACAACATAGTTAAGTCAATACATTCAGGAGAAGGTCATGGGTAACGAACTTGGTGGTGCTTATATTGGCCAGATGATTGCAAAAGACGCGATGCACAAAGCGCTTTACGGTAAAGCGAAGAAGAAAAAAGCTTCTGTTTTTGCTCGTGTTATTAAAAAACTGGCGAAATAATTTAAAAAGCCCTGATTGAAAAATCAGGGCTTTTTGCTTTTCTCTGTTTTGTTGTTAGTAAGTAGCCAACATATTGCACAACATTGGCAAAACGCTACTCAAAGACTGATGACATTTAAATCTAGAATTACGCGGATTGGCTTGGTATCTCCACAACATTGTTAGGCACTTTATCTAGCCCCTTTGCTGATAACCACTTCTCTAAATCGTCAGCCCCTCCAATATATTTTCCATCTAACCAAATTTGCGGCACTGTTACCGGTGTTTTTTCGCCAATGATGGCTTTTACTTCAGGAATCATGCGGTATAAGGCGGCGCTGTCTTTAACTACATCATGGTACTCATACTGAACGCCAGCCTCGTCAAGTAATTGTTTGGCTTTGACACAGTAAGGGCAAGTTGCTTTACCATAAACAATGTTGCCTTTTAGCTCATCGCGTTTTACCCACTCAGCAATAACAGACTGTACAAGCACACCCCGATTCAATGCTTCTCCTTGACTGATAACTTTCCCTTCGACAAGAAGAATGGGTGCATGCCAAGCCCCCGCTTTTAATGGTTCCCACCAGTGAGATAACCAATCTTTTATCTCGAGTTCAACGGGCACATCGGCTAGTTCGTTTTCAAAAGTATCCTTTAAAATATCTTTGGTTAATGTACATTCACCACAAGGAATATTGACTTTGAATGGGCCCCAACTACCAGCCCAGCGATACAGTGTAATTTTGATTGGTTGACTCATATGGGTTCCTCATTTCCTTTCCTGAAAATATAGAACTTTTAAATTAGATTTTTCTTTCAACTAACTTTGTCTTTTTCGCTTCCCAATGCGTAATAAACGCAATAGATGCAATAATAATCGCAGCACCTAACCATAAACGACCAGGTGGCACCCAACCAAACACCAACCAACCAGCAACAACATTCAAAGGCAGTTTGGCGTGATCAAATGGTTGCACAAATGAGGCGTCTGCTACTGCATATGCTTTAACGATAGCCCATTGAGCGAGTGCTGTAAGTGCACCTGCGGCTAAAAGCACACCCCATATCGTCCACGTATCTGGCATAGTAAACGTCGGTATCGCTAACAAGATATTAAATGGCGTTATCAGCAGTAATAAATAGACGACCATGGTTGAAGGCGGATCGTTTACCGACATTTTTTTAACCATTAATGAATACGCTGCCCAGAAAAATGCGGCGCCAACAGGGAGCAGGGTCGCCCATGTAAATGAGTCTGCCCAAGGCTCAAGAATGATCATGGCACCAACAAACCCCGTCAATGTAGCGAGCCAGCGTGCAGTACCTACTTTCTCTTTGAGTAACAAGCCAGAACCAACTGTGGCAAATAACGGGGAGGTCATGAGAAGTGCAATACCTTGCCAAATTGGAACTGGGTAAGCGAGAGCCCATAACCAAAGTTGAATCCCGATAACAGAGAGAAAAATGCGGAATGCATGCCAGCCAAAGTGTTGGGTTCTTAAAGAACGTCTAATCCCAAGTGTACGTAGGTAGGGCAGAATAACAAATAAGGCGATTGCATATTGGAATAACGCAAATGTGGTGGAGGAGACACCAAAGTTGATGCTAGCAATTTGGGCGAAGCTGTTCACTATGGCGAATGCCAAGCCTGCTGTTAGCATCCAGGACGCACCTTGAACAGGATGATGATTCAATTGAAAAATTCCAGTTTGATAGAGGTGGCGGGATCATACGTCCTATTGTTTTTCGCGCCAATAAAAAAATGCCTCCCAGAGGGAGGCGACATTACCAATTCAAAGGACGTGCCTGTTATAACAGGTACAAAGAACGAGAAGCACAAACGCTGCCATGCATTTGCATAAATAATATTGCAGAACACGTGCCAACTTTTATATATTTGATTTTAAATGGTTTTTTGGTTTTTCTATGTTGTCGATTAGATGAAATGCACTAACTTAGTGATCAATCGCATTAAAAGAGGGCAGAAGTAGGCGTCGTTACGCTCGTTTTTCATTGCTGAGCGATGCTTGGATAGTGTGAAAACTTATCGAGTTGTGTTGGGTTAAATAAAAAATGGCCAGCAAAGGTGCTGGCCAAGTGGACTCGCTCTTAGGACAAGAGTGAATTAGAAATCGTAACGTACGCCTAGGCGCAGTGTATCTTCGCCTTCTGTTACTAGACCTGTTGTTGCATCTTTTGCTTCATCAAGTTGGTTGATGTAGTAAGACAGGTAAGTACGGAAGTTGCTGTTTAGTTTGTAGTAACCAACAAGCTCGATACCTTCAACGGTGTCGTACTTTGAACCGTTGTCTGGATCATTCTCTTGAGCTGTGTATAGAGCTGCAAGTGTCACTTTGCTTGCTACTTTGTAGCTTGCGACTAGCTCGTAAGCCGTAAAGTCTTCAGAGTCAGTCAGGGAACCTTGAGAATAAGTACCTGCTAGGTAAAGGTTGTCCATCGAGTAAGCGATACCACCTAGAATTTGATCTTCAGAGTTATCTTTATCTACATCGCCACCAGAGTATGCAAGACCAAAGTCGAGGCCCATTGGTAGTGAGTACATTCCAGAGATGCCGTATTTATCTTCGTTATCGCTAGAGTTTGCTTGGTAGGTTGCTTGAAGTTGTAGTGCATCAAACGCACCACGGTATGCGAAAACGCTGTCTTGCTTATCAGACGACGAATCAATAACTTGCTGAACACCAGAGAATTCAGTGATATCCGTCATGTCAGAGATGATGACTGCAGCCATGTCTTGACGACCTACAGAGAAAGCACCGATATCAGAGTCGACGCCTGCATACATGTAGCGGTTTTTGAATTCACTCTTGCCCGTTTTTTGTTCGGCTTCGTAAACACCGAAAGCAGAAAGGCCGTTGCCGATGTCTGTTTTACCTTTTAGGTTAAGACGAGCACGGCTTTTATCTTCCATAGAACCTTCAACTTCAGCACCGTCTGAACCGATGAAGTCACCACGAAACTCAACGCGGCCGCCAACTTTTAATTCAGTACCGTCGTTTTTGTATACAGTTGCTGCGAATGATGGTGCTGATACCAATGCTGTAAGAATTGCAGTAGTTAGTGCTGCCTTTTTCATTTTCTTATTACCCTAGTTGTAATCGATGGGCTTTCTTGCCCGATGTGTTGATGACGCTAAGGTAAAGGCTGAAAATGAAAGATAGATTTCTGTTAAGTTATGATTTGATTGCACTTTTATTGCTGGCGAGAATAAGTGCCCCTTCTCATACCACTTATAAAAAGAAAGGTTTATCTTTTTTGAGGTTTTTTCCTCTCCGTTGAAGACTGTGTTTTTTTCAAAAAGTTCCTGAATTGTTTCTTGACCCTAAATGTAAGTAAACATTTCAATTTGGCAGGGAAGTTTGGCCTAAAAATAGCGAATCATCAGCTATTTGTGAGCTAACTCTCTCTAAAGCATTTCTTATTGTAAGGTTTTTATTTCTCGATTTCTTGAAGGCTAAGTAAACGATTGCTTTTTAGGTTTTGTCTGAGATCTTTTCACTCGGTTGTCAGGAACTAATCAAATAAAGTGTCGGCAGTTGTTACACAAAGGTAAAACTAATCTGGTGGAAACGATGCCTCGGATAGCCTTTGTATTCCTCTCTTTGTTCATCATTTCGTTTTTACGAAAGTGAAACAAAGCCGGGTCTAAAACTGACTAACCAACTAATAAGTAATGGATTTAGAAATGAATAAAAAATTATTAGCAGCGGCAATCGCGGCAGCAACCTTCGGTACTCAAGCAGTTGCAGTGGAACTATATAATAACGATGGCACAACATTTTCGATGGGCGGCCACGTTTCTGTTAATTTAAATGGATCAGAGCAAGGTGACACGGATGTGGGTACTAACTCTCCTCGTATCAATATCTCTGCGACACAGGATTTGGGTAATGGCTTCACCGCAGACGCACGTGGTGAATGGGCGCTAAACTACTTAGACGGTGGTGAAGAGTCGTTTAAAACTCGTCTAGGTTACTTAGGTATAACGCATGAGGTTTATGGTCGTGCAGTAGGTGGTACGCAATGGTCACCTTACTACGATGTCGCAGGTATTGCAGATATGCCAATCGCGTTTGCCAACGACTTCATCTATGACGATCATGGAAACCTTGGTACTGGCCGTGCGGATAAAATGCTTTCTTACCGTAATGCCATCGAGCTGGGTGAAGCGGGTGTGATCAACTTTGGTCTTGGTTGGCAGGGTGCAAACGATGATTACACGCGCAACGATGCTGGAGTTATAACTGGCGGTGCTAAATACGATGACCGTGTGCAAGCTGCGCTTTCTTACTCAATCATGGGCGCTAAAATCGGTTACTCTTACAATGGCGGCGATTTCCAGCACCCTGCATATGCAGGTAAGCACACGGCGGAATCACACGTTGTATCAGCATCTTACGGTGCGTACGGCCAAGGCCTATTCCTTGCTGCGGTTTATGGTTCAAACGAAAACATGAACTTCAGTGCAAAAGGCGACCGTTTAGAAGAAAGTGATGCGTACGAAGCGATCATCGCATACGCTCTAGCAAACAGCCTAAACTTGAGTGTTAACTATGAGATGGTGGAAGGTAAAGAGTTTAAGAGCTCTAAAACAGAAACTGCTCGTGAAGAAATGGCACTACAAGCAGAATACAACTTCACGCCTAAATTTGTTGGTTACGCGGGTTACCAGTTTGACCTAAATGACGACAATGGTCGTGAAACTGATGACAAATGGGCGTTAGGTGCTCGTTACTACCTATAATAGGGTTTAGCGAGAACTATTATTCAAGCTCATTGATCTAAAGCCAGCCTCGTGCTGGCTTTTTTGTCTATTTGTTTTACAAATACTTTGCTGTTTCAATTAGATGATACAAAACTCAAAACGGGGTGAATGTCTTATTTTTTACACTAGAGGTTGCTATTTAGTGTCGTTAAGTCAATAGGTTAGATTATGATGGGATTTTTGTTTTGCAGGGAAGAATGATGAGTGTTATTCAAGTTGAAGAAAAGAAAGTAGAAGTGGGTAAAGTGCTTTGTGTTGGACGAAATTACGTTGAACATATTCATGAGCTTAATAATGCAATGCCTGAGCAAATGGTGGTATTTAATAAACCCGCAACTTCTGTATCAACAACTCTGCGTTCATTCCATCAAGAGCCCCTTCATTATGAGGCTGAAATCTGCTTTTTGATCAAGGATGGACGTTATTCAGCGGTTGGTTTGGGATTGGATCTGACCAAGCGTGGTTTGCAATCCTCGCTTAAAAATCAGGGGTTGCCGTGGGAGCGAGCTAAGGCATTTGATGGCTCTGCTGTGTTTAGTCGGTTTGTCTCTTTGGATAACATTGATATCAATGATCTTAACCTTGAGCTCTTAATCAACTGTGTTCGTGTACAAAAAGGTCACGTTAACCAAATGCTC
The DNA here is from genome assembly GCF_033339475.1 of Vibrio sp. 2304. Lineage (NCBI taxonomy): Bacteria > Pseudomonadati > Pseudomonadota > Gammaproteobacteria > Vibrionales > Vibrionaceae > Vibrio > Vibrio sp. 2304. The sequence goes on from NZ_JAWOUQ010000001.1 coordinate 677,584, forward strand.
TATCCGCCGCTAACTATCCTGGATGAATTAACCAGTTACACAACACTTCAAGATGGCGATGTAGTGATGACTGGTACACCAAAGGGCGTTGGTGAGGTACATGAAGGTGACATCTTCCTTGGTCGATTAAAGTGTGGCGATGTCACCTTGTTGGAGATTGAGTGGTTGGCGGATTAAAGCCAAATTCGCAGAACGAGAAATACCACCATACTGATAACCGTCGTTAAAAGAACATTTTTAGTAAAATACGCGATTAAAGCAGCCAGTACGGCAGCCAGTAAAAATGGGTTTTGCACATTGACGCTGAGCTCCCCATCGGGAATGAAAACGATCGGTGCCCAGATCGCAGTCAGTACTGCGGGGCTAGCGTAATTGAGTACTTTTTGAGTGCGCGTCCCTAATCGCAATGGTAGCTTGGGTTCTAAAAACAAGTAGCGGCTGGTGAAAACAAGTACCGTCATCAGCAAAATAGCCAACATGATCATTAGCGTTTCTCCTTTACTTGTTCCACAAAGTAACCAGTAAGCATGGCTAAAATGCTCGAAATCATCAAACTTCCCTCAATTTGATAATAGGTTAGGGCAACTGAGCTCACCAAAGCCACAATAACACTCGCGAGCACCGCTGCATTTTTAATGGTGGGTACTACTATCGCGATAAAAGTAGCGGCTACAGCAAATTCCAAACCCATTTCGTTCAGTTCAGGGATTAGACTTCCCGCAATAATGCCCGTCAATGTCGCGACATTCCAAAACAGGTAAAAACTCAGACCAGCCCCAAGTGCATACCAGCGATTAAATTGTTTATCGGAATGGTGGCCTACAATCGCAAACAGCTCGTCAGTAAGTAAGAAGCCGAGTGATAATCGCCATTTTAGAGGGAGCGGTGCAATTTTACTGCGCATCGATACACTGTAGAGGAAGTGTCGAGAGGTGATAAAAAACGTTGTCAGTAACATGGTCACTAGACCTGCTCCCGTTTTAATCATTCCCATCGCGACGAGCTGTGCAGAACCTGCGAACAAAATGGCTGATAGTGCTTGTCCTTCCAAAGGGTGAAGCCCAGTATCAATTGCGAATGAGCCTGCGAGTAAGCCCCAAGGGAGCACTGCGATACTCAGAGGCATCATCGCAAGTGTACCTTGCCAAAATAGCGTGGCTTTTGATTCTTTTTTTAACGGCAAAGTGTGGTCCATAGTTTCTTCTTATTTATTCCTAAATCAGATTACCAAGATAGCTCGGTAGTCGCATAACGCCTTGTACAATATTGCTGCTTTAGCTGTGACGGACGTATTGGCCGGGAGTGACGCCCATGGCTTTTTTAAAGTGTCGATGCAGATGGCTTTGATCATGGAAGCCGCATTCTTGTGCCACGTCTGAAATTTTTTGTCCCATTTTTAGTAGCTTCTTCGCCATACGTAAACGTTGCTGAATTTGATAGGCATGAGGCGGAAAGCCAAATTGCTTTTGAAATTCTCTCAGCAGATGAAAAGGGCTTAATCCAGACAGCTTCGCGAGTTCTTCTAGTGAGACGTCCGTTTGTGGAAAGTCTTCCAAAAATTCTCTGACGAGCTGCACTTGTCGCTGAGCTCTGGTTGATTCTTTCAGTGGTGCCCGATGAGTGCTGTGTTTACTGGCTAGCTTGATCAACGTGCCGTAAACTAAAGTTTCTCTCAATAAACGGTTGTCTGATTTTTCTAGTGTTTCAAATACCAATCGTAACTGACTAGCCAGTTCAGGATCGTAAACCACAGGTTGAGGGAAATAGGGCAGAGCTACGTTTGGTGAGCCAAGCTCTTGTCCTAAAGTTTGAAACTGCTGAGGTACGGGGTACATTGCTTTGTATTCCCAGCCGCCTTCCGAGGCTGAATGCCCGTTGTGTACTTCATCTGCATTAACAAGGATGATGCTATCCTGTGGCGCGATATGATTCCCGCCCGTCCTAAAAAATTGTTGTGCACCTTTTTCGATGACACCAATAGTGTAACCTTCGTGGCTATGGCGTGAAAAATTCTGCTTCTCATACTTTGCATCGAGAAGCTCTAAACCTCCGAGCTCTTGAGCTATCTTGAAGGTAGCGATTTCCTTATTCTTTTCTTTCATCTTTATCCGGTCTGCTCAAGAAAATCATTTTAGAAGTGTAACGGATCCATCGTGCTTATTTTTGTACAAAATTGCTATTCGATTTTGATAAACAGGCGAATTGATTGCTATTTTTCGGCTGGGCAAACTATGATTTTTATTTTTTGATTTATCTTGGCTATTTTGGGCTGGATGATGTCATTTTGTTGGTATAACATTCGCCGCCTTGTTGTAGAAAAGCGGTTCCATCATGATTGATTTATCTGTACTTCCTGTTTATCTCACCGCAGTTGTCGCCTTATTGCTCTTACCAGGGCCTGATATGTTGCTGATAGCGAGCTCAAGTATGAGTTACGGTAAGAAGGTCGGTCTTTTTGCTAGCTTAGGCAATGCGACGTCTGGTGTTATTCTTACTTTGCTTGCTGCGATGGGCGTATCTACCCTGATTGCCATGAGCCCAATAGCCCTTAAAGTCCTTCATCTATTAGGTGGCGCTTACTTGTTAAAAATGGGTTGGGACTGCTTACGAGCTGAGGCATCTTCGGCTCCAGAGCTTGATGGTCAAAACAAAATGGCATCAACTTATTATCAGCGTGCTTTGATGAGTAATTTGCTTAACCCTAAAGCCTTGGTCTTTTTTGTGATGTTTTTGCCGCAGTTTGTCTCAAGCAATATCACTGCATCTTCCGGTGAGCAGATGCTAGCGCTAGGGTTATTGTTGAACGTTCTTGGCTTGTCATTCAATTTATTACTTGTTGGGTTAGCAGGCACATTGGGCAAAGGGCTGCTCGAGAACGAAAAATTCCGCACGTATCAACATAAACTAATGGGGTTAGTGTTTGTTATTCTGGCGTTGTGGATGCTGAGTAGTTTCGCCTTGTAAAGTTATCATATTCCATTAGAAAGCCAGCAATTGCTGGCTTTTTGTTTTAGGATATTGGTGTTTCCTAAGGAGAGGATATATGAAGCTTGAATTTTGTTTAAATCCAGATCAAACAGACCTTGATTTTGTTCGTGAAGGTATTCGATCTTATAACCGACTGCATTTACCTGAAGGGGAAGTGCATGCTGTAGGCTGTTTCGCAAAAGATGAGAATGGCAAGATCATGGGTGGCTTGACTGGCGAAATGTTTAAAAATACGGTGTTTGTTGAGTTTTTGTGGGTAGACGCTGAAAGTCGAACCTCTGGTCTCGGTAGTCAATTAATGTCGATGCTAGAACAAAAAGTAAAGCCTCATGGGGTTACCCATGTTTATTTGGATACCTACAGCTTTCAAGCTCTTGAGTTCTATCTCAAATTGGGTTTTGAGAAAGTGGGGCAGTATTCAGGCTATCCTGCAGAGGGCATCCACAAGTACTTTCTACAAAAGGAAATTGTAGGCTAGGGAAAGCACGGGTTAGCTTGACTTGTTCTAGTCAAAATCAAAAAAAGAGGCGCGAATTTGCGCCTCTTGTTGTATCAAATATCTATGTTTCCCTTTGACTTACAAACTTTGCTGGTGCGCGTCGATAAGTTCGTTCATCTTCGCTTCTGCTGCTTGCTGTGCTTGTTCATAGCTCATATCCGCAGGGAAGAGGTTGATGACTTCGTAGTAACATTTTAGTTTTGGCTCAGTACCAGAAGGACGAACAATCACGCGTGATTGATCTTCTAGGTGATAAATCAATACGTCACTTGCTGGTAAGTCAATGGATTCTTCAGAGCCGTCGTCAAACATGCGAACCGATGTTTTAAGATCTTCGGTTACTGCAACTTTTTTACCAGCAATCTCTGTTGGTGGATTTGCTCGGAGTTTGTCGCCGATTGGTGGAGAGTTCGGGTCGAGAGCGATGCTGCGTTGTGCGTTGAAGTAGAAACCGTGCTCGCGGTACAGCTCTTCCAGTTTATCCCACAGTGTTTTGCCTTGCGCTTTAAGCTTGCCTGTTAGCTGTGAAAACGCAACGATTGCAGATAAACCATCTTTATCCCACACCTTGTTACCCACGGTATAACCGAGCGCTTCCTCATAAGCAAACAAGAATGGGTTGGTTTCTGTCTCTTGTTCCATGGCAACGTTAGTAAGCCATTTAAAGCCAGTTAATGTTTGATAGTATTGTGCGCCATGCGCCTTAGCGATGCTGCTCAGCATTCTTGAGGATACGATGGTGTTGCCAACCAAAGCGTTAGGTTGCTGTTCCAGCAAGTAATCGCCAAACAGTGAGCCCACCTGATCACCTGTTAGCATTTGATACTCGCCATCTGGGCGTTTAACTGCCACGGCAAAACGGTCCGCATCTGGATCGTTCGCGCAAGCGATATCGGCATCTACGGACTTACCTAATGCCATCACCATATCCATTGCACCGGCTTCTTCAGGGTTTGGGAAGTTGACGGTTGGGAAGCTTCCATCAGGTTCGCGCTGTTCCTTAACACTTGCCACTTTTTGGAAGCCTGCGTCGGCAAGTAGCGTTTCCGCCATATTCGCGCCAACGCCATGCATTGCGGTGTAAGCAATAGATATATCGGTATTGTTGTCAGGAGTAAGCAGCGCGTTTTCATTCATTGTCTTACGGTAAGTTTGGTAGTAGTCGTCTTCCAACCAAACTAACAAACCGTGCTGTTTTGCATCATCGAGAGACATTAAAGGTAATGGCTTCGTTGTTGCGTCATCAATTTTCGCTGCGATTCCAGAGTCGTGCGGAGGAATAATCTGTGCGCCATTTTCCCAATATACTTTAAAGCCATTGTATTCTGGTGGATTGTGGCTGGCAGTAACAACAACAGCGGCCGCAGCATTCAATGTACGGACACCAAACGCAACAATTGGGGTTGCTGCAACGTCATACGTTAGGTAAACCTTGATACCAAGGGCCGTCAGTACGGAGGCGGTATCATGCGCGAATTGTTTTGAATCGGGACGACCGTCGTAGCCAATAACGACACCACGACTCGCGGCATCTTTGACTTGCTCAAGCAAATAGTTCCCTAAACCAGTGGCGGTCTCTTGAATCACCAAGCGGTTCATTCGGTTTGGACCTGCGCCCACTTTGCCACGTAAGCCTGCAGTACCAAAGGCAAGGCGTGAGCCAAAGCGATCAGTAAGTTCTTGTTCATTGTTCGTATCGACGAGGTGTTGTAGCTCTTCACGAGTCTTAGGATCAGGGTCTCGTTCTAGCCATTGCGTAATTAGTGCTGTCATATCAGTCATTCCTTAGTAGGGGGAGCCTACTTTCTTGGACACTTCGTTTGGTAAGTATCTCAATGTTTTCTTTTAAATCAATGTAAATGGTTCTCAATTACATTTCAAAGAGGGCAATCGATAAACCGAATTAATTTTTCTTATCCGAACAAAATTTAATCATATTTAATTTCTTGAAGAACCTTGGAACTATAACTAGCCTTTTAACATAAATATAACAAACCGTGTCGAAATCGTAGTTTTTGTGATTTTTCGTAAAGTTGTTCGATATTTGCATCGGGACGCAAGGAAGCTCGCGTAGGCGTAGCGGCTGAGCAGAGGAGAGATCTTTTGAAAAGATTAACGACTACTCTAGCCTTATCACTGAATGTGATTTTAATCACATTTTCCTCTTTTGGTTGGTCAAAGGAAAATGACTACAACATGACAAAAGGGGTCACAGAGATAAGTGGGCAAGTGTATGAATTACATATGCTGATTTTCTATATCTGCTGTGTAATTGCTTTGATTGTTTTTGGTGTGATGTTCTATTCCATCTTCCGTCATCGCAAGTCAAAAGGAGCAGTTGCCGCACATTTCCATGAAAGTACAAAAGTGGAAATTATTTGGACGGTCATACCCATCATCATTCTTGTCGCTATGGCGATTCCCGCAACAAAAACTCTAGTAGCAATGGAAGACACAAGCCAATCGGATATCACGGTCAAGATCACAGGCTCGCAATGGAAATGGCATTACAGCTATTTTGGCGAAGATGTTGAGTTTTTTAGTTTGCTTGCCACCAGCCAAAAACAAATTGATGGAATCGAAGCTAAAGGCGCACATTACTTACTGGAAGTAGACAACCCTTTGGTGTTGCCTGTGAATCGCAAAGTGCGTTTTTTGATGACTTCTGATGATGTCATTCACTCTTGGTGGGTACCGGACTTTGCCGTCAAGAAAGACACCATTCCAGGTTTTATTAATGAAGCATGGACAAGAATTGATGAGCCAGGCGTATATCGCGGCCAATGTGCGGAGCTATGTGGTCGTGCACACGGATTTATGCCGGTGGTGGTGCATGCGATGGAAGAAGAGAAGTTCGATGAATGGCTAGCGAGTAAGAAGCAAGAACTCGCACTTCAAAAAGCGGCGGCACAAGAAGCGCTCTCTCAAGACTTATCTATGGATGAATTGATGTCGCAAGGCGAATCGATATACACGGCGCGTTGCGCTGTGTGTCATCAGGCAAATGGTGAGGGGATTCCGGGTGCATTTCCCGCGATTAAAGGCAGTCCTATTGCAACCGGAGATGTTACAGAGCACATAGATATTATTGTCAACGGTCGCCCGGGCACCGCGATGCAGGCTTTTTCTAATCAGTTAAGTGACAAAGAAATTGGCGCGGTTATCACATATCAACGAAATGCATGGGGCAACGATACTGGCGATACAGTGCAAGCATCCGATGTGAATGCCTTTAAAGCACAAGGCAGTGCTAAGGAGGAAATATGAGTAAGCCAATAGATAAGGCAGTGAAGTCTGCGCCAGCAGAAGCCAGTGCGAACAGTACCATTGCGATTGATGATGGTCACGAGCATCATGCACCCCAGGGCATCACTCGTTGGTTGTATTCTACAAGCCATAAAGACATAGGCACCCTCTACCTTTGGTTTAGTTTTGCAATGTTTCTAACAGGTGGTGCGATGGCTATGATCATTCGTGCCGAACTGTTCCAGCCAGGGCTACAGCTAGTCGATCCGCAGTTTTTTAATCAAATGACCACGGTACACGGTTTAGTGATGGTATTTGGTGCGGTGATGCCAGCATTTACTGGCCTTGCTAACTGGATGATCCCGATGATGATCGGCGCTCCAGATATGGCGCTGCCGCGCATGAACAACTTGAGCTTTTGGATCTTACCTTTTGCATTTCTTATTTTGTTGAGCTCGTTGTTTTTACCTGGCGGCGGTCCTGATTTTGGTTGGACGTTTTATGCTCCGCTGTCCACGACTTATGGACCAGATAGCACTGCGCTGTTTGTATTCTCTGTGCATATCATGGGTATCAGCTCCATTATGGGCGCGATCAACGTTATCGTGACGATCGTAAATATGCGAGCTCCGGGAATGACTTGGTTCAAGTTACCAATGTTTGTTTGGACTTGGTTAATTACCGCTTTCTTGTTGATCGCGGTTATGCCGGTATTAGCGGGTGCGGTGACCATGGTTCTTACTGACAAATATTTCGGGACTAGCTTCTTTGACGCAGCTGGTGGTGGTGACCCGGTAATGTTCCAACACATCTTTTGGTTCTTTGGTCACCCAGAAGTGTACATCATGATTTTACCGTCGTTTGGAATCATCTCCGCCATTCTGCCTGCTTTCAGTGGTAAGAAGCTGTTTGGTTATCATTCGATGGTTTACGCGACGTGCAGCATTGCATTGTTATCTTTCCTTGTGTGGGCGCACCACATGTTTACCACGGGGATGCCAGTTTTTGCTGAGCTCTTCTTTATGTATTGCACTATGCTGATTGCGGTACCAACGGGGGTTAAAGTCTTTAACTGGGTTGCCACCATGTGGCGTGGAGCTCTGACATTTGAAACGCCAATGTTGTTTGCCATTGCCTTTATTGTGCTTTTTACTATTGGCGGCTTCTCGGGACTGATGTTGGCGATTGTACCGGCGGATTTCCAATATCATGACACTTACTTCGTGGTTGCCCATTTCCATTATGTGTTGGTATCTGGTGCGGTATTCTCGATCATGGCAGCGGCATACTACTGGCTACCTAAGTGGACGGGCAATATGTACGACCACAAGCTGAGTTTATGGCATTTCTGGTGCTCAATTATTTCCGTCAATGTCCTGTTTTTCCCAATGCACTTCCTAGGCTTAGCGGGCATGCCAAGACGCATACCGGATTACGCCATTCAGTTTGCTGATGTTAATCAAATAGTATCAATTGGTGGGTTTGCATTTGGGTTGTCACAACTGATCTTCTTATGGTTGGTGATCAAGTGTATTCGTGGCGGGGAGAAGGCTTCTGCAAAACCATGGGAACGTGCGGAAGGCTTAGAGTGGACAGTGCCAAGCCCTGCGCCACATCATACGTTTACTACACCGCCTAAGATTGACTAGCAAGTGGGGTGAGTGACATGAAACCGAATCCATCAAACAAGAAGCTCACAGTGAAGTTACTTTTGGCGACCCTGTTAATGTTTGGCTTCGGCTATGCACTGGTCCCACTTTATGACGTGATGTGCGACGCACTGGGAATCAATGGAAAGACAAGTGAAGTGGCCGTCATTCAACCGACAGGTATGCAACCGGACATGAGCCGAACTATTCGCGTGGAGTTTATGGCGCATGTCAGCCCAGATATGCCTTGGGAGTTTAGACCCAAAGTGATTTCGATGGATGTTCACCCAGGTGAAGTCGTGCAAACCGAATACCTTGCATTTAATGAAAGCGGGCAGAAGTTGGTGGGGCAAGCCGTTCCTTCTGTTTCTCCCGGGACTGGAGCTGCTTACTTCAACAAGATTGAGTGTTTTTGTTTTAACCAGCAGCCCCTGGATGGTAAACAGCAAGCTCAAATGCCGTTGATTTTTTATATCGAACCGGACTTGCCGGAGTCTATACACACGTTAACGCTGTCTTACACACTCTATAAACTTCCCCCTCCTACAGGCTCTTAGCCACTCAGGGAGAGAGATACAGACCAAGGTTGGTCAGTAAGGAGAAAAATTATGAGTAACAAGCCAGGAACATATTATGTTCCCGCTCAAAGTAGCTGGCCGATCATCGGTGCATTTGCTCTGTTTTTAGTGGCTGTTGGCGCAGGCATGACCGTCCAGGGGACACAAAGTGACGGTGCAGTGGGAACCATTGGTGGCATTGTGCTAGCGGTGGGCTTCTTGTTCTTGCTTTACATGTTGGCTGGTTGGTTTAGTAATGTGATTACTGAATCACTGAGTGGAAAATACAGCTCGCAAATTACTCGTTCTTTTCGCCAAGGAATGAGCTGGTTTATCTTTTCTGAAGTGATGTTTTTTGGTGCCTTTTTTGGTGCCTTGTTTTACGCCAGAATGATTTCTGTGCCTTGGTTAGGTGGAGCAGATAATAACTTCATGACCAACGAAGTCCTGTGGCCAACCTTCGAAGCGATGTGGCCACTCACACTGACACCGGGGGGAGAAACAACACAAGCTATGCCGTGGCAGGGCATACCCCTTACCAATACTATCTTGCTGCTATTGTCGTCTATTACGCTACATATGGCGCATATAAGCCTTGAACAAGACAAAAGAACGGCACTGATTATTTGGTTAGAGATAACCATCATACTTGCTGGCTTTTTCCTATATTACCAAGCGGTTGAGTATGTTCATGCTTATCAAGACATAGGGCTCACGTTGCAGTCCGGTATTTACGGTAACACGTTCTTCATGTTGACGGGGTTCCACGGTTTACACGTTTGTCTTGGGACTATCTTTTTGATCGTGCTGCTGTTCAGAATCGCTAAAGATCACTTTTCGCCAAAGAACCATTTTGCCTTTCAAGCGGGCAGCTGGTATTGGCATTTCGTGGATGTGGTTTGGTTATGTCTGTTTGTGTTTGTTTACGTACTTTAGGCTCATTGTGAACTCTTGGTCCGACTAATAAGGGCGAGGGTTTGGCGCTAGCCAACCCGAGCTGAGCGCAATAAGCAGAAGGATGACCACCAAAGCGGAGAACATGACTCGACGGCCTAAGTAATGACTCATGGGTTTGTCTCTTTTTTCAGGATTATCTGGGTCTTCACGAACCATTTCGATAAGCGCTTTTGCGAGGTTGAAGATAATGAAAAGCAGCAAAAGGACAAGCGTCAGTTTGAATAGAAATACGGTGGACATGGCACCTCCGGTTTCATCATTGTTGTTATCAAGACAATTATGGCTATCGAAACGGTTTTGGGTTGCAGTTGGTTTAACTGTGGTTGTGTTTTCTCTTTTGGTCAAACTGGGTTTTTGGCAGTTTGAGAGAGGGCAAGAAAAACAAGCATTGGAACAAGCCATTCTCGCGCGTGCGGATAGTGCGTACCAAGCACTAAGCGTCGTTCTTGAAGACAACGACTGGCGAGAGGAAAGTATCCTCGGGAAAAAAGTGGAAGTTAATGTTGTTCCTCAGGCGTTTCCCGTAATTTTGTTAGACAACCAAACGCATCAAGGCAGTGTGGGATATTTAGCATTTCAGATTGTATTGACGAGCGATGAGCCTAGTGCCTATGCGTTATTGGAGCTTGGTTTTGTCGAGGGAAGAGCAGAACGCTCAGTGTTACCAACGGTCACCAAACTCGATAATTCGACTTTCATCACAGGACGCCTGTACCGAAAATCTACTAATCCACTGAGCTCAGAGTTAATGCCGGAAGTTGGCGATGTTATTCGCGTGCAAAACCTAAACATCGCGCAATTGAATCAGCTACTGAATATTGAACTTATGCCCGCAGTCTTGCAGCCAGACAATTTAACTCGTTGGCCCTATGACTTTCCTTGGAATCCATTGCCACTCAATAGTGCCAAACATTTTGGCTATTCGATTCAATGGTTTTCGATGGCAGGTGTTTTCTTATTACTGACTTTAATTGTTTTTGTTCGTTGGCAAAAAAAGTTGCGTCACATGGAGGTGAAGCATGACATCTAAAGTAACCAAAGGACGACTAATGTTGATTGCGCTGGTTTGTACGTTCGCGCTTCCCGCTGTCATTGCAAAAGTCATTCTCACACAAGGGTGGTATCAAAGCGGAGTGACCAATAGAGGCGAGTTAGTCGAACCATACACGACGTTAGAGCAACTTGGTCAAGAGTCACCTCTCAAAGACCATGGTTGGCAACTCGCTTATGTATTGCCTAACGAATGCACTGAAGAGTGTAAACAGCAGCTTTACCTGCTTCAGCAAAGCCATGTTGCTTTAGGTAAGTATCAAGAGCGAGTAGTGCCAGTCGTTTGGCAGACTGAGCATTCAGATCCCATAGAAGTATCGATGTTAGCGATGCAAATGAATGAATTGGTTACCGCAAAAGTGAAACCTGGGCAAATGTTGATCGTTGATCCTCTTGGGCAACTGGTGATGTCTTACTCGCCGAAACCAAATGAGGACTTAGTCCTATTGAATAAAGGTATGTTGGCGGACTTACGCAAGCTCTTAAAACTGTCACGAGTCGGTTAGAGGAAGTGCATATGAAATTAATTCAGTTGGTTAGATTCAGTTTGCTCCTAACTCTCGTGGTGATCATGTTAGGGGCATATACTCGCCTTTCAGATGCAGGGTTAGGTTGCCCGGACTGGCCTGGTTGTTATGGGCACTTTTCTGTGCCGCATCAAGAAGAAGACGTCATACGTGCTAACCTGAACTTCCCCGAGCGGGCAGTAGAGCATGAGAAAGCATGGCTTGAGATGATTCATCGCTATTTTGCAGGAACGTTAGGTTTAGTCATTTTTGCGATGGCAGCGATATCAGTAAGGTCTGAGCGTGTAAATTCAACCATTCCGATGTTGCTAAGCGTATTGGTGATTGGGCAGGCACTTTTGGGAATGTGGACAGTTACTCTTAAATTAATGCCCGCCATCGTGATGCTTCACTTGCTCGGTGGTTTCGTTTTATTGGCGTTACAGGCGATTTTTTACTGCCAATTAAAAGCGCAAAACAATCTCTATTTCTCTCCATCTTCTAGCTCTCTGAGAGGCTTTTCATTGTTGGTTTTTCTGGTTGTTTTGGTGCAAGTGCTCCTTGGAGGATGGACTTCGTCAAATTATGCTGCGCTGATGTGTACCACACTGCCGATTTGTGAGGGAGACTGGATGAGCCATCTCTCATGGAAAGAAGCGTTTTCTTTCTGGCAAACTGGATTCGAGAATTATGAATTTGGTGTCTTGGAGTATCCGGCAAGAATGACTATACACGTCACTCATCGTATAGGTGCTATTGTTACCGCCACCGTGGTATTGGCTTATAGTATTGGGCTTATGAGGCAAGATTCTCATCATTCACAGAGAATCGGAGGGTGGTTGTTATTCACTCTGGTGTGCCAAATTATGCTGGGTGTAAGCAACGTAGTATTTCAACTTCCTATCTATGTCGCGGTGGCGCACAACCTTGGTGCCGCTGTTATGTTGAGTCTCGTTTGTGTTAGCCAGTTTTACTTGTGGCAGGGTAAAACGGCTTGGAATTACACCGCGAAAGGAGTTCGCTATGAGTAAAGAAATCGCGCTGTTGTTAAATGGGCGAAAGCGACTAAGTTCCGTTTATTTGAAGTTAACGAAACCTAAAGTGGTGGCGTTAATGTTGGTGACGGCAGTAGTAGGGATGAGCTTAGCCCCGGTTGATGATTTCCCCTGGTTGCAGGCGGTAGTTGGCCTAACGGGGATTGGTCTGATGGCCGGGTCTGCGGCAGCGTTTAATCATCTAATTGACCGCCGAATTGATGCGAGAATGGCACGCACACACAAACGACCATTGCCATCGGGTGAGACTAAGCCATCATCGGTGATAGCCTTCGCTACAGTTTTAGGTGTCTTAGGGTTTGTACTTCTCTATGCGATAGTCAACCCGCTGACGGCATGGTTGACTTTGATGAGTTTGCTCGGCTATGCGATGGTATACACAATGTACCTCAAACGTGCTACGCCCCAAAATATCGTCATTGCAGGGATTGCCGGTGCGATGCCGCCTCTTCTCGGTTGGACTGCTGTAACAGGGCAATTACATGCGAATGCTTGGCTGCTCGTAATGATCATTTTTATCTGGACGCCACCACATTTTTGGGCTCTGGCTATTCATCGTGTCGCGGATTACCGCAAGGTAGATATTCCCATGCTGCCAGTGACACACGGCATTGAGTACACCAAAACTTCTATTCTGTTGTATACGGTGCTATTGACTTTGGTTTGTGTCCTACCGGTTTTGGTTGGTATGGTCGGCGTGGTGTATCTTTTTGCCTCGCTACTCCTCAATGCTGGCTTTATGTACCATGCATGGAAGCTAAAATATGCACCAGAGCCAAATACCGCGATGGAGACGTTTAAATTCTCTATCTATCATCTTTTGGCGTTGTTCATTGCATTGCTTTCGGATCACTATATTGGTTTTTAACCTCTCTTAAAGCAGAAAACGCCGCGTGGTTCGCGGCGTTTTTGGTTTTGATACTTTGGCTTTAAGACAAAGCTTTCTAGATTTATTGAATTTCTAGCAGCTCAACATCAAAGATCAAAACACTTGCTGGTGGAATTGGGCCAGAGCCACTCTTACCATAGCCAAGCGTGCTTGGTACGAAAAGGCGGATTTTCTCACCCTCTACCATGTATTGTAGGCCTTCTTGCCAGCCTTTAATGACTTGGTTAAGACCAAATGAAATAGGCTCACCACGATTAACAGAGCTATCGAATACCGTGCCATCAATCAAGGTGCCGTGGTAGTGTACTTTTACTTTACTTGTTGCCGTTGGGTGAACCTCACCTTCGCCTTTTTCAAGAACCATGTATTGAAGGCCACTTTCTGTTGTGATGACGCCTTCTTTTTTCGCATTTTCTAGTAAGAATGCTTGGCCTTTGGCAAAGTTTTCATCCGCTACTTTATGGTTTGTCCAAGTACGGTAAATGAAAAAGCCCGCCAAAATAAAAATAATAAGAGGAAACAAAAATTTAGACACGTAATCTCCTTGTCTATTTAGGTTGTTTTAGCAAAAAGTTGATGGTTTCTGCCATGGCTTCAACGCTGTCATGACCACCAGTAATCACTTGATATTTTCCGTTTACGATAAAGGCTGGAACGGAGTTAATTTGGCCGCGAGTCGTGATCGCTTCTGCCTTAGTGATGTACTCAAACAGCGTTTTTTGCTGTGCTTCATCTAAATGGTAAGGGCTGATAAGGTTGCGAGACTCAAAGGCTTTCTCAACAGCGATTTGGCGTTCCTCAGCCGTTGCATCGGCACCCATTTGCACAGCAGTAAAAAGATCCACCATAAACGCTTTATCTGGTGTTGATTCAAGCTGCATTACGGCAGTATAGAAGATGATGGCGCTCACTTGTGCACTTTCATTGAACGTTACATGCATTTTTTCAACGCTTTGATCGGTCAATGATTCAATTTGAGGGACAAACTCTTCCATTGAGCGGCAGTGGCCACAAGTTAAAGAGAATGCTTCAGTCAGGGGAGCTAAATCATACTCTTCAAGGGATACTGGCAAAACTTCGTATTGGTTGCCTTGCTGAGGCTGACTCTTGCCGCTATCGCATGCCGACAAAGCCATTACGGCAACAACAACAGCAAAGCCTTTCGATATGGTTTTTAACATAGTAGTGCTCTAAATGAGAAATTTGCGTTAGTTTATCGGTTAACGATAGTGACTAAAACCATTAAATAACAATAAAGTGAGACCATTGGTAACAGACTTTGCCTGACGTATGGACTGTAAGGGTAGGGTATTTTAGTGTTGCGTTTTATTTGAGAGATGATTTTGCATTGACTCCAGTGGCATGAACGCTGCATAGACAAACCAATCGGTGGACAAAAGCGCTAAAGATTCGGCGTGTTTTGTCGACACAATGAACAAGAGTTTTTCTACGTTGGTAATGGTATGAAGCATTGGTTTTTAATTGTTTGTGGCATTCTGGCCGGGTGCAGCAGCCTCGATCAAGATATGGTCCCAGGTGGGAACATTTTAGATACAGCTCCTAAATCAAACACTGAGCTGAGACACCCAGAGTGGGGATACCCGAGCGCATCCAATGTGGCTTCTTCCCCTCGCTCATATCAAACGGCGAGGGCGTCAGTAAAAAAGTCGCAAAACGTGACCTCTCTGGAAATGTTCCTGAGCAGGCATAACATTCCTCACGAGACGCTCAGTGGTGGTCACCTGATGATACGTTTGAAAGAGCAAGTGCATTTTCAAACGGGTTCTGCACGGTTATCTGCTCAATCTCAAGACTGGATTCGAAACATTGGTCACTATCTGGCTGGAAGAACTGATGTTGATGTCGTGATTGATGGTCATGCGGATAGCACGGGAGCTGAAAGCTTCAATGACACGCTATCTGAAAAGCGAGCTCGTGAAGTAGAAAAACAACTATTGGCGACGAGTATTCCACGTCAACGAGTGTTTTCTAGAGGCTTCGGAGAGTATGTACCGAAGTGCAGCAATGCGACAGCGAGTGGTAAAGCTTGCAATCGGCGCGTAGAGCTAACATTGATCGTGGATGAATAACGCAGACGTTAGGCGGTAATCTTCGTTGTGTTGTTCTCACATACCCGTTATTTGCTTAGTGGAGTTTAAGTTCGGAGTTGAGCAAGAAGACTGAATAAGGAAAGCTCGCACGGCAACATTTAGCTAGAAAAAATAGAAAAGAGGCACCGTTAGGTGCCTCTTTTACATCCGCCAATGTTCATAGGGGGAACTTAGGCAAATTCTTTTTCAACGTAAGCGACGATGTCAGATGACTCGTATAACCACTGTGTTTCGCCATCTTTTTCGATACGAAGGCAAGGGACTTTAACTCGCCCACCACCTTGCTCTAGTTCAGCTCGATGAGTAGGATTATTTTTTGCATCACGTAGCTCAATGTTCACCGATTGACGCTTCATTGCACGGCGGACCTTTACGCAAAAAGGGCAGGCTTCAAATTGGTAAAGTGCGTATTGTTTCGCTTTTTCATCAATACGTTGCTGTTCTTCTGCGGTGCGCTTAATACCACGAGGTGAGAACACCGCGTTCAGCAATAAGATAACCTTGCCTAAAATCCAACGGATAAACTTCATAATGATCCCTTGATGTTCATTGGGTAACTGTCCTTTAAGAATGCAATCATGATGCTTGTTGCACTGAGCGTGAAGTCTATCAGTTGTTTGAAATGGATAAAACCATGTATTTTATGCGGAAAATAGACGTTTAAACCAACCCCAAAAGCCACTTGCTGAAGCCGGACGGGCTTCCTTACCTTGATAAAAACTTTGCATGAGTTCGGTTCTGAATGCATCAACGTCCATGCGTTTTATGACAAGCTCGTGCTGCAATGTATTTTGAGTCTGCTCAGCATGATCGTGCGCCAAGCTGAAATCCATATTTAAATAGCCTTGCGTGTATAACCAAAGGTGGGTGACTAAGATTAGGTCTTCAGCAGATTGGTTAGTAAACTTATCCGCGTGCTCATTACCCAAGGAGTCAGTCAGAACTTGCTGCATACGCTGGGTAGAGTGAGCATGTTGCTCGTAGTTAGCACTTGCTTCAATATGTGATTTGGTCAAAAGGCCAAGCAGGTGAAGAGTAGGTGCTGTTGTGGGTTTGTTCTCACAAACTTTTGTAAATAGTTGTGACTGTTCTTTTAACCAACGTCGCTTTGCTGCTTTATGTTCTTTAACAAAGGGGATTTCTTCAAATCCCATCTCTTGACTCAGTTCACTAAGAGACGTCATGGTTTTTTAGTTCCTTCACCGTTACTTCGATATGCTGATCATTGATATCAACAAAAATTGAGCTGCCAGTAATCATAACAGAAAGGCTAGTACCTCGGTCAAGGTGCTGACAAATCAAGTCGATAGCGTCATAGTCAAAGCTCTCTACGTTGACGGGAAGCATTGAGAACTTTCCTGACATTTTGTCCCACCAGACAGCCGCTTTGGTGTTATAAGTGTAAACTTTTACATGCTTTGCTAGGCGAGAAGCTTTCTTAATTCTGTCTGGTTCTGGTTCGCCAATTTCAATCCAGTGAGTAATGCTTTGATCATCGCCAACATGCCATAAATCAGGCTCTTCAATCGTAGAGAGTCCTTTTGTAAACTTCAGATTGCTTTGAGCATTTACACAGTAAGCTAGAATGCGAGCCAACATTCGTTGCGGCTTTTCAGAAGGGTGAAGGGCGATAGTTAGATTTTTAGAATCGTAATAGTCATTATTCATATCGGAAATGGCGATACGAAATTTGTAAATGGTTGGTTTAAGAGCCATAGATTTATATCGTTTTGTTGGCAAAATAAGTTTTAGGCAAAAAAATAGCCAGCTTTAAAAGCTGGCTATCGTATCAAATTCTTTAAGAATTAAAGTACTTTGATTTGCTCTGCTTGAGGGCCTTTTTGGCCTTGAGAGATAACAAATTCTACTTTCTGGCCTTCAACTAGAGTACGGAAGCCGTCACCAGTGATTGCAGAGAAGTGAGCAAATACGTCAGGACCGTTTTCTTGTTGAATGAAACCGAAGCCTTTAGTTTCGTTGAACCACTTAACTGTGCCAGTAGCTGTGTTAGACATGTCTATTTCCTAAATATCTAAATAATGTAATCTTTCGCCTCAACGGCGCTTATAGCGTGGAAAAATAAATTGCTATTGCGTACCACAGGACGACGGGTTACAAGTAATCCAACGAAATGTGAAAACAAAGAACTTTCTTTCTAGCCGTGTTTGAGTCTAGGTTAATTCCACGAAGAGTCAACATATATTAGTGCTTTATGGACAAATATTTGTATTTAGTCACTATTTAACCAGCATGTTTTTGATTAAATTTCAAATAAATGACGGTGATGTGAAGTTTTTTAGCATAAAATTCAACTAAATCTATAAATTTGACTTATTTATATAATTATTGTCCAATCTGGTTCGACCATTAAGGAGGATTTATGGCAAAGCGTAAAATCAGTCCTCAACCGAGTGGCTCACAACATGAGACCGACTTCGGCAGAGGTGAAATCAAAGACAACGCGTTAAAAGCGGTTGTTACCAGTCAGCTGTTCCAAACACGAGTCGTTAAAGCGAAAAAAGGTAAAGGTAGCTTCAGCCGTAAAATGAAGCATAGAGGCAAAGAGCCCTATTCAAAGTTCTCCCCAAGGTGGATTTTGAATAGGGCTTTTTTATTGGTACTAGGTGTTTGCAAAACTGATGATATTCAATTTTTTAGTACCAGATAAGTTATTCCTAATTTATCATGTACTGCTTCAACTGCTTCAACTGCTTCAACTGCTTCAACTGCTTCAACTGCTTCAACTGCTTCAACTGCTTCAACTGCTTCAGCGAACCAGGCGTTGAAAGTACCAATTAAGTACTAAAACTTACTAAGTTAGATTCATATCAATAAGCGTCACTTCCTGTCTTATGCAACTCTACTATATCTTTAGTCTAATCAAACAGCCGAGATTATGGTTTAAAAAGACTGGTGAGAAGTAGGTATGTCATCGACGAGTTATGGTACTTATGGTTGCAAATGTAAAAAAGCGTGTGCTTCTTTATTACTACTGTGGCTGTCCATTTGTCCGATGGCGCATGCGCACAAATCAGAGTCTCATTCTTTAATTGTTGCTAACTCCAAAGCGTGGAAGCCGTTCTCTTACCTTAGCCCAGATGGTGAACCTAAAGGTATTTTAATCGACTTTTGGAAAGAGTACGCGGCGAACAACCAAATTGACGTTCAGTTTCTCCTTTTGGATTGGGATGCTTCTTTGCAAGCCGTAAAAGAGGGTAAGGCTGACTTTCACGGAGGACTTGTCTACTCGCCCGAAAGAGCGAAGTATATGGACTTTGGCGCCGTCATAATGCCTATCCAAACCAAATTGTACGTAAATAAAGATGTACTTTCGGTTGATATCAGGAGTGTTTTAACTGGCGAAATGACGCTGCCAATTGGCGTTGTTAAAGGAAGTTACGAGTCTGAGTTTGTTCAGACGAATTATCCGAATGCACCTATCGCAGAATACATTAACAATGATTCGATGATACAAGCCGCCGTCGATAAAAAGGTGCTGTACTTTGTTGCAGACCTGCAAGTTGCTAACTTTTATATGGCAACCACGCCGGGAGCGGGTATGTTTGTCCCGACAATTAGCTTATATAGTAAAGATCTTCGGATTGCAGCAGGAATGCACAGTGCAACTTCCATTTTAGAGGTATCAAGAGCGTTTGAAAAAGTCATCGATACGGACCGTGAGCGGATCCTCACCCGTTGGAGTGTGGTGAAAACGGTTTATCCACTTTATCTTTTCCCTATTGCTATTTTCATTATGGCGGTTGCAACGCTTTATCATATTTTTGCCCTCAAACGTATGGTTGCTCTTCGGACAAGGCAATTAACGATTGCCAATCAGCAATTGCTAGAGATGACGTTGACGGATTCTCTCACAAAGCTATACAACCGTAGACACCTGATTGAGCAATTGGCGCTACTGAATCATTTGAAGCGAAACTTAACGGTGATGGTGTTTGATATTGATGATTTTAAATCAATCAATGATCGATATGGCCACCTTGCTGGAGACCGAGCAATAGTTGCCATCGCAGAAGCCGCTAAGTCGATGACTGATGACCGAATGACATTGGCGAGAATTGGAGGAGAAGAGTTCGCACTCGTTACGTCGTCTCTGTCAGAGCGAGAAGCACTCAATTTTGCGAATATGCTTTGTAAAGCCGTTTACGATCAGCCTGTTATACTGGGCGGACAAGCAATTCATTTGAGTATCAGTTTGGGCTGTGCTTACTATCCTGAGTTTACCCACATCGTGAGCTTGCAAGATGCTGACGAGTTGATGTATCAAGGTAAGTCTGAAGGAAAGAATCGTGCAGTTTTCCAAGTCATAACAGACTGTCAGCTTCAACCTGCGCTTCGTCAAGTGAATTAGGTCTCGCTAATTCAACTGATACTTCAAAGCATCCTCAAGCCTCAAAGGTTTAGTCAGAGTAACGTGGTAAGCGTTGACGACCACGTTGCGTTGTTTTCTTTGAGGCCAATTTGCGTACAAATACTATCACTTTCATATATATAAACCCCCGCCTGCTCACGTTTTTATCATAGAAGCAGTAATTGTTTTAAAGTGATAAGTGATTTCTTGGTAAAGATCAGAACCCCTGTCTACACTCAGTGTAAAGTAATGCATATAAAGCATGATGCATACAGTGTTGTACAAAAACAATTAAAGAAGATAAGAAATAAGTTGGCTTGAGAAGGACGGGGAATGAACAACGAATGCTTTGCTAGGTTCCGAGCTGTCACGGATGAACTGTCAATGAAAGAATCGTTGTCAGTTGGGAAAGACCCTTATGCTCACTATCTCAAAGATATTGTGGGGATTGATTTGTTGTCTCGTGAAGAGGAGTTGCATTACGCCAAACTTAATCGAGCTGGTGATGAAGAAGCGCGCGAAATGTTGATTGAGTCTAATCTTCGACTTGTTGTGAAAATCGCAAAAGGTTACCTCAAACGGCCAGGTAATAACTTTACTCTGCTCGATTTAATAGAAGAAGGTAACATTGGTTTGATAAAAGCGGTCGATAAGTTCGATCCTGAGCCAGGCTACCGTTTTTCTACTTATGCGGTATGGTGGATTCGCGAGAATATAGAAGCGGCATTAATGAACAATGGCCGCACGGTACGTTTACCTGCTCATGTGTGCAAAGAGATAAATAGCCTGGCTTTAAAAAAGCTAGATGCGTCAAAAAGTGAGAGCAAGGAGTTGTCTATTTCTGAACTCTCACGCTGCTCAGGGGTGAAAGCAGAACGTATAGATGAACTTGTTGCTCTAAGTGGTTTTATTGATGTATCGACCACTGCGGACCTACATCGTGTTCCATTTGTTCTTGAACTGTGTGAAAGTGAGTACACGCCAGATCCACAACAAGACTGTGAAAACCAGTGCTTTACTCAAGCCATTGAAAATATTATTAAAACTTTGCCAACTAAGTTGCAGAAAGTCTTGATCCATCGATTCGGATTATTTGACCAGAGAGTGAAAACCTTGTCGGAAATAGGCCTGTTATTAAACGTATCTAACGAGCGTGTTCGTCAGATGCAGATAGAGGCGGTTGAACGCGTGCAGAAACGTCTCCGATTCGATGGTTGGGTTTGAGATTTTTAGCCCCTTATCCTAGCTGATTAATTTACTGGCTTGCTACTCTGTTCTTCCGTAAGTAACAGCAGCTCAAGCTGTGCTTTAGCTGCTGCCTCCAATCTCCATACACTCAATAATCGGTTAAGTGCTGCGCGATAAGTACGACTTTTGAGTAAAAAAGCGAGCGTACTTGTGTAGTTGTTTACGACTTGCGCTTGTGTCTCGACCAAAGCAGTTTTGTTTTCGATGTCGATGTGTTGAAGGTTAAAGTCAGGAAGAAACGCACACTCATACCATACCTCTACAATTTCACGAATTTCGAGTTCTTCTTCAGGCACGTCGAAGTCTTGTAACTGGTAGTTTTCTGGTATCGTTGATAAATAAACCACATCCAATTTGTCTGCAACAAATGTATACATCGGATTCCTTAGTGTACGCGCTTACAGAGTAAATAGTCTCATCGTTTACATTTTTGTCAATGACCGTGCTCAAGTATGAATGATGAACCACACCACATTCCGAACTTAACTTAGACTTTTTAAGTACTTATCGGTTAACCCGAAATACTTCAGGTTGCCATCTGGCTCCAAGACTAAGCTCATATTGGATGTAGAGATCATGCCCGGATCATTCGTTGAGAAAATAACGGTCTTATTGAGTAGTTTGTCGCTAAATAACCGCTTGAAGTAGTGGGAATTTTCTTGCTCTGCACCATTAAATGGCTCGTCAATGATAATCAAAGATTGTTCGCAGTTGCCTAGCCCTAATGCGAGCCGCAGTCTTTGTTGAATACCATTTGGTAAACTTTTACAGATATCAACGCTCAATTGAGTGTCCAGGCCTTGTGGCAACCATGTATCGAGCTCAAAGAAACTCACCATTTCACGCATTTTTTCTGTTGGGATTAACCCATTATGCAAGATGAAGTTAGTCTCCAAGGAGCCTTCAAAAATATGCAGGTTAAACGGGATGTAGTTAATCGAGGTTCGATAGCGGTAACTGTTGAATTGTTTGATGTTATAACCATCCACCGAAACTGAGCCTTGATAGCGTTCCTCTAGCCCAGCGATAATAGAAATGAGCGTCGTTTTACCGCAACCTGTTGGTCCACAAATCACAACTTTTGCGCCCGGTGGAATTTTAAAACCAAGATTAGTTAAGCCTGTTGCCGCACCACTATAACGATGGCTCACACCAGAGCCGACGATACTACCTTGAAAGAGGCGAATAGGGGGGCTTTTCTCTAACGTTAGCTTATCGTCATTCATCGCCATAAGGTTGTTGATTTGCGCAGAAGACGCCTTAATGGATTGGAACTTAGAAATAGAGTTGTAGATGCCCATAATAGGCCCCAACGCCTTCCAGACTAAAATTACGGTAGCAAGCATTGCACCTGCATCGGAGGTGCCGTCCATCACGCCGATAACGGCCGCGACGATACTTGCGGTACCAATAACCTGAATCAAACTCCCGCCTGCTGCCTGAACCCTGCTATTAGTCACTGAAACATGTTCTGCATCGTTGGTGCTTTGTAAATGCGATGCGCTAAAGCGGGACTGGATAACACGCAATAATGGCAAGCCTTGGATGGTTTTTATACCACGAAGAATCTCATTCCATTGGTAAGAAACCATGGCGTTGGCGCGAGAGCTCTTGGACGTGGCTTGCGAGTAGATGTAACGAGAATAAACACAGAACACCAACATTAGAATCAACCCCGCCATAACGACTAGCGCTGCGGTACCAGACATAAGAGCAATGGCAATAATGAATACGATAACAAACGGCATGTCGAAGTAGCTTAATGTTGACTCTGCGGTTACCAAACGGCGGAAAGTGTCGATGTCCTTCAATCGTGCTAACTGAGAAGAGACACCAGCGGTAGATGTCATCGAATAAGGAAGCCACAACAGTTTGGATATTACGTTTTGAGAAATATGCACCGCCAAATCCTTTCCTGATGTGGCGATGATGTTGACCCGCATTTTCTTGAAAAAGTATTCCGAGAACCCAACAATCACAGCAAATAACGTGAGCCAATAAAGCGTGGCTTGCGAGCTAGAGGTTAAGGCGAAGTTGTACACACTCATAATAAAAAAGGGCTGGAGTGCGCCGAGAATGCTGACCACGAAGCTGAGAATAATCAGGCTTTTGAGTTCATTGTTGTAGCGATAAAACGCGTATTTAATCCAGTTACTGCGGTCTTGAGATTGAGGTGGCGGCTCTCGGAATAAGCGGGAGTATTCGCTGATCGACACCAACAAGCACGGCTTCTTGCAGAGCGGGTATTCAATGGTGTTGTTATTGGTGTAATCAAACAGGATCAGCTTGCCGTCTTTGGTGCCCAAGAAAATCGCAGTGAGGTTTTCTATCTCGATAAAACAAGGATGAGGGTGCCCCTCGATGTGCTCCAACGTTTTTAGTTTGGTGACGTCACAACGGTAACCAAGGCGTTCAATCGTAGCGATAAAACTGTCGCTGTCTTTTGGTTTAGGGATAAAAGCGTCGCTGAGGATGGAAGGTGTGCCTTCCCATTCAAGCGCTATGAGGGTGTAAGCTAAACCACGAATCAAAGGTGACTCATTGTATCGCTCGTCATAACTGCGAGCCTCAAAGTCCAACAAGCGCTGAGGGACATTATTAAAATCAACCAAAATACTCATTGGTCACCTCCGGTAAGTTTGACGCGTTTGAGGCGATGATTGAGTTTGTCCATCTTGTTGCTGACGATGATGAGGATTTTGTCGTTGGCACGATAGGCGGTACTGGTCAAAACCAATCGAGCAAAGTCGTCATCATAAACACAGTCGATGTCGTCGAAGATCAACACACGTTTGTTCGCAAGTAAGGCACGTACCAGCAACAAGGCATAAGCGACTTGGCGCGAGAATGGGTTGCGTAAATGTCCTTTTAGCTCGGTGTAAAAACCAGCGGGAAGGGCATCGATTTGTGCTTTGATGTTCATGGTTTCGCAAAGCGCAAATGCGGTGTTATTTAAGCTCGGGCGAAAACAAGTCAAGTTGTCGATGATGGTGCCTTCGACGAACGAACTGGTTTTGTCGACCATGAGCACGCTATTACGCCAGACGTTGTAGTTAACGTCATCCAATGGTGTCTCGTAGATTTGGATATCGAGCTTGGCGTCGGTGTTTTGTCGCGTAATGCAATTCGCGAGGTGGGTTTTGCCTGCGCCGCTTTTCCCTGTTAGCAAGTAAGCCTGACCACGTTCAAACTCGATGCGTTGCTTTTCCGAATACTTCACCGAGATGCGCTCGACTTCCGTCGTGTCATTTTGTTGTTCTACTGATGCAGCAAGCTCAAGCAGCTCGGCGATACGTTGAATATGAAGCTTGTTCAACTCCCAGCGGCTCACCGTGCGCATCACTTGCTGGTATGGCGCGAAGTAACGGTTGGTAAGCATGATGATAGCAGCCATGATGCCTTGACTCGATTGCATGTTGATAACGGCCGTTGCCAAAACCACCACCACACAAGCGATGGAGAGCTGTTGTATGAGCGACAAGATCAGGCTGAAGTTTGATTCAATTTGCTCGTACTTGATGTTCTCGACTTCACGCTCTTCCACCATTTGTGTCATCAAGCTCTCAACGCGATATTCCATATTGCGCGCTTTGATATCGAGTGGGCTAGAGATGATCTCGATGATTTTCGAGGTGGTTAAGCCTTCGATGTCGGATTTGTTTTCTAGGCTGTTGATCTTTTGCTTAGAGAGGCTGAGTGCGAACACTGCTAAAACGATGGAGGCGAGCAAGATGGTCACCCCTGCCCAGATGTTGATCAGACCGATAATCAGAATGGTCAGTATGCTGACAGCAAGGTTGATCAATGCCCGTACAGATTCTCCGCCAAAGAAGGATTTAATCTCGGGAATGGTCGCAATACGCTCTAGGTATTCACCGGGTTCTAGGCGACGAAACTTCGATATCTCAGCCAAACAGATGGATTGAAACACCTTGTTGGTTAAGTTGGTTTCGAATTGCTTCATGATCACCGACGAAATCTTCTCTTCCTGATTCTTTAAGTGATAGTCGAGGAAGATGGTGATCAAGATAATGGCAAACAGAAGAAACAGCGTGTCTTTGGCTTGGTTAGGTAAAACACGGTCAAAGATAATAAGAATCGAAAAGGGCAGCACTAAACCAAACAGTGTTGAGATGACCGTTGAGAAAGTCAGATAACACTTGTCAGCAAAGTTAATCTTTTGGGAAAAGTGCTCAGTTTGCATTGCGACCTCCTTTCTTAATCGATGGTTTGGAGAGAAGGTGTTTTGGAACTAAGTCTTGATTGCTTCTGCCTTCGATATCGCTCATCAACTGCATGATGCTTTCGATGGATTGCACCGATAACATGCCTTTGATTTGCTCAAGATTGATCGATTCAATGATGTAGTCATAACGCGCGCTCTCGTAATCACGTAACGCGCTAAACAGTTTACTTTCCGCTGCCAGTAAGTCGGTAATGGTTCGCGTACCAAGCTGGTAAGCGCGTTGAATGCCTTTATAGGAAGCGTAGTTGGCTCGAATGATGTTCTCGTAACTGCTGATGGCGCGGGAGAAGTCATTAATGTTGAGTACTGAGGTGTTAACGCTATTGCGCGTCGTGAACAACGAATCTTGGTACAGCAGCTCCGTTCGCTCGATAGCAGTCGATGATTTTTGAAAACCGTAGTAATCCGAACCGCCTGAGAAAATTGGCACATTCAAGTTCAAGCCGACACTGGTGGAGTTACTGTCCCCTGTTGCGGTTGGGTCGGTTCGGTTATAGTTGTTCGCATCGTCGTAACGGTAACTGGCAGAGAGCGATACGGTCGGCACAAAGTTTGAACCGCTTTCTTTCAAGGCTCTTCGGCTGCGCTCGACGGTTTTCTTCGCAACCAATAAGTCGTTATTGAGCTTCAAAGCTTGTTCAAGAATCTCACGTTGTTCGGATTCGCTGATTTCCGCCAAGGGCACGCTTTCGTAGATGTCCTGTGATGGGGTGACTGGGTATTGAACTTGAATCTCTAAACCGTTCAAAATTACGCGCCGGTCTTTCTCTAAGGTTCTTAAGCGATTAGCAATGCCTTCTTTCTGGGCAATTACCTCATACAACTCGCTCGCCGCAGTGTTGCCAAGTTCCACGTTGCGACGCATTTGGCGCTCACGTGTTTCAGACGATTTAAGTTCTACTTGGGTGGCTTTGATTTGCGCGTTGTTTTTCAGGTATTCGAAATATTGCGTCGCGATTTCAGAAATGGTGCTCTGGATTTTGTTCTCGTGTTTGATTTCTTCAATGTTGAAGTCAAGCTTCGCGGTGCCGTATTTAAAGATGTCACCAAGGTTAAACACCGATTGGGATAAAGACACGCTGTAGCTGTTCGAGTTGTAGCTAGAACGTGTATCCGGTGTTCCCGTTAATATGGTCTCGTTTTCATTCCATGTGGTATCAGCAGCACCGTTTAAAGAGGGTAGAAACTTAGAACGGCTAATGTCGATGTTGTATTCGTTTTCTTCCACGCCTTTGTCACTAGCGCGCAGAGATAAATTGTTTTCCAAGCCGAGTTTGACCGCCTCAAGCAAGGTGGTCGCCATTGCCGAAGGAGCGTTGCTCAATGTAAGCGCTGCCAATACACAGCTAGTTAAGTTTCTGTACCGCCACATACTTGTTGATCACCTTGATGATTTCGTCGTTTTTATAAGGTTTGCTGATCACGTAATCCATTCCAGCTTCGATACAAGCTTGGTGTTCATTACTGCTGGTCAATGCTGTCGCACCTATAATGGTGCAAGGGTTCTGTCCGCTCTCTTGTTCGTATTGTCGAATGCGTTTGGTCGCTTCAATGCCGC
Organism: Vibrio sp. 2304; assembly: GCF_033339475.1. Classification (NCBI taxonomy): domain Bacteria; kingdom Pseudomonadati; phylum Pseudomonadota; class Gammaproteobacteria; order Vibrionales; family Vibrionaceae; genus Vibrio; species Vibrio sp. 2304. The sequence continues at coordinate 704,512 of NZ_JAWOUQ010000001.1, forward strand.
CCATGCCCGGCATGATGCAGTCCATAAAAATGATGTCTGAGCGCTGATTCATGAAATGCTGAACGGCGTCTGCGCCATCGCCAACGGTGTCGGCTTCGTATTCTTGCTTGCTCAAAATACGTTTGAGTAGAATCTGTTGAACACGGTCATCCTCCACAATCAGGAATGAGCTGTTCTCCATCTGTTCTTCAGAGGCTTCCGCTTCCATGATTGCTAATAGGTTAGGGATGAACTCATACGGAATCGCAGGGGAGTTCAGAATCTTGTCGACAAAGGTATGGCTCTCTTGTGCTTGCTGAGTGCTCGTGACTGAAAGCAACAACTTCGTGTTCGGGTGATTGCGCAGTTGCGATTTCACCGTTTTGCTCAGTGAGGGCAGCTTGTTTGGCTCGAACGTGTCGGTCAGCATGATGGCATCGTATTCGCCAAAGGTTTTTGCCGCAGAGAAGAGTTCGTTCGGAGTTCGAATTGGCGTAATCTCTAAGCCCAAGTTGACTAACATTTTGTTCATCACATCAATGCGCAGCTGAGAGTTGGCACACAGTAATAGGCGCTTATTGTCGAAGCGAGTTTTCTCGGTGTGGAAGCTTTTGGCTTTCAAATCGAGCTGAATTTGAAAACGTTCCTGATTGCCCGATTGATACCAATGGCTCTCGTAATAGCCATAATCTTTCAACACGCTTTTCGCCAAATCGTCTTTGGTTGCAGTGTGCTGTTTATGGTCGCTCCAGTGTAGGGTATTGAGCTTGGCAAGCGGCACATCCAGCGTGGTTAAGAAGTTTAGATTGATGGTCAGGCGGGTATTTTCAATGTCTGACGCCGCACCTGATTCAATGGTGACAAACAGTTTCTTGTCGGCTTTGAGTTGGATGGCATTTGATAGCTGAAGGAACAACACCCAGAATAAGCTGGTGGATTGTCCTTCAACACGGTTTGGTAAGTTATCTGAGATAAAGCAGTCTAGCTCACCTTCATTTCGCTGCACTTTTGAACTGATGTGAATCATCAATTCAGACAGTACATTCAGCAGTGAAAACTCTTTCGATTTGCTCTCGGTCCCTTGTGAAATGAGTCGGTTGTAGTTCTCTGCCAATTCAGACAGGGTATTGGCAGCCGAGGTTATATCTTGCGCCATCAACACTCCGCTCTCATCGGTCTCTTGAACGAGATATTGCACGCCGCCGTTAATGGTGTTGGTGATGCCACGAATCTCGTAACCAATCAGAGCATAGAGCTGCTTGTAGAGATCGTTATTGCGTTTTTGCTCTTCGAGTTTGCTGAAAATCAGTTTTAGGTGTGAGTAGATCTGACGCTGCTTAGGATTGATGCTCACTTCATTCAGCAACTCTTCCAACCTTTGTAAATCCAGTAGTTTGAGTTCTTGATAAAGCTCATCGAATTCTTGGTCAATGTCACGCTCATTCGAGCTGGATTTTTTCAGTTTAAGGATTGCCACCAAGTTCGATAGCACTGCGATACCAACCAGTACGACAACGACCACAAACAACCAAATGAAGAACTCGTTTTTCTCCATCATTAGGTCGCTCGCATGGTTGTTAAATATGGTCCGGTAGTTGTCGTCCATTTGTAGGTAGTTATTGGTGAGCGAGAGGTACAGTGCCAACACATCGTCGCGTGTTTTTTGGCTGTCTGAGAAGCGATTGATTGCCAGTTCAAGCTGCGTGTATTCGGTCGCGCCCACCAAGCTAAACTCGGTTTTGTTGAGTGACGCGAGCGACTTAAATTGGTCAATTTCGTCTTTCAGAACCTCAAAATCAAGCTCTGTTGTACTGCAATAACGTGTGCTTAAACAGCGTTGAAGCGTTTGAATATCAAACTCGATAGTTTGGTTGAGCTGTTGAGCTTGAACCAACAGAGGCGCGTTTTGCACTTTCTCGACTGAATCCACTTTTTCCCAAGAGATATACAAATAAAAGGCGAGGGCAGCCAGCATCAAGCTGAAAGCGATGCTTAGGCGCATAACAGGAACGGAAATATTGTAAGAAGGTTTGCTACTCATCCATCACCTCTCATCGAATGCGTCTTCGATAGCCGACATAACCGGCTTCGCTGCGTATTCGATCACCCGGCGTGAACCTGTTTTCACGTCTGCGGTAAACTCCATATAAGGGGACAGCTTGTATTGTGTGCCTCCGCGCTCTAGATAGTTTTGACTGATTTGGATTTCCGCGAGATAGAATTCTGCGTCTTCTTCTTCATAAGAAGAACGGCTGATCGATGCAATTCGACCTTCCAAAAATCCGTAATTGGCAAAGTTGTAGGTATCCATCTTCACTTTGACCGCTTGTCCGATTTCTACAAAACCCATGTCTTTACGCGGGATCTTCGCCTCTCCGTGAAGGGCGTTATTGATCGGTGCAATGTCCGCGATGCTTTCACCTGGCGGTATCACAGCGGAGCGGAAGTTGAAGTGCACTTTATCTACTACACCGTCAATAGGGGCGTAAACCACGAGGCGATCCACTTTATCTGAGTGTTGAGGACGTAATATACGTTTCAACTTTAAGTCCTTGTTTGCTTGAATGATTTGCGCTTGATACTCGGCATTACGATTCTCCACCAAGTCTCGGTACTGCTTCTCTAGTTTGTCGAGTTGGAAGCGCTCATTCATGACCGACTCATCAAGGTTTTCAATCTCACGCACCATGTTTGACTCTTGAACCTGCATATTCAGAACATCGACGTAAGACGCCATTTCCTCTTTGTACAAGGTGTTCTTGATATTGAGCTGCTTGCGTATCAAGGAGAGCTGGTTCTCGGAGCTTTTACGGCGCTTGAGCATTGAATCAATAAGCGAATTCTTATGTTGGATATCGTGAGTGATCAACTCTTCATTGGAACGGTTTTTAGAAAATTCTTGCTGCCAGGTATTCATGTTGACTTGCACTAATTCTGGGTACTTTTCGATGTAGGCAGAAAAATCGGGTTCCACCATATCGCGCAGGCTTTCGTAACGAATCTTGTCTAGCTCAAGCTGAATGATCTCTGTGTTTACCGTATCAAGTTGAGTGTTTCTATCCAGAGAGCGAAGGCGTGCAATAGGTTGACCTTCATAAACCACTTCGCCTTTGCGCACTAGCATTTCTTCTAGAATACCGCCTTCAAGGTGTTGCACTTTTTCGATGTCAGATTCGAGCAATAGCTCACCGCGCACCGACACCACAATGTCGATACGAGCCTGAGATGCCACGGCGATAGCCACCATGGAAAGCAAAAAGATAACCAGCAAGGTTTTGTGTACGCTGGTCATTGCACTGGCTAGCACGATTGTATCGTCTGCTGTTACCTTCGAAGCTTCGTTGTTCGAAACGAGCGCCTTTTTGAGGTGATGTTCTATTTGCTTATTACTCATGAGCCACCCCTACGATTCACTACCAGTGCGGCTATCGATTGAATTTTCGATTTTTAACAGCTGGCTAATTTGTTTGTTTACGTTGTTAAGCTCGGTTTTAACGTCCTCAATCAATTCATTAGGAGCAGGGAAATGGTGTTTGTTTAAGTGTTCAAGCTTTGCCAATTTTGGTGGTAAGTCGTCATCACATAACAAGACGAGAATGGTCTTTAGTCTTTTTGAATAACATCTGAGTGCTTCAAAACGGTTTTGTTTATGCAGCATCTCAATATCAATCCCTGCGTCACTGAAATCTTGGTAAAAATCGCCTAATAGCAATTGCAGCCCTTTATGGCTGTTGTCGACTGAGCGCAACAGATTTGTCATATTTATCATTATCCCACCGCACTAATTGCTTTAATGACAACAAGTAAGGATCTTTATACTGGGTTTTCAAATTTTTTTGTTTTTATGGAACTCGAAAGGTATGAAAAAAGTTGTATAAAAAAGTTGGTTTCTAAAAATGGTGTCCTTTACTGCCTCTAAGTACGATCAGTTAGCTAAAAGCAACGGAGGCTGTAATGGCAGGCGACACTAATCAAGAAAAAGACAATGAAAAGCTTAACGATGCGGTAGAGCAAACAGAAACGAAGGATACGGGGACAAAAGAAGAAAAACAGCAGTCGACCGTCTCTTCGACTGTAGCGACCGGTGCTGAAAGTGCAGATGCTGTTGATGAAGCCAATCGTGCGATGGAAGAAAATCCTAGTGGCGCGGGTACGGAAGAAGAAGCAGTGAGCTCGGGTGGCGCAGTTCAAGAAGAGGATACTGAAAGTAGCAGCGACTCTGACGCTGCACAATCCAATGTTGTTGATAGTGTAGCTTCTAGCGGAGAATCAGGTGACGAGGCTCTGGGCAGCGGTGGTTCGGATTCTGGGGCGGGTGCCCAAGCGGTCGGTGGTGGTGATGCCTCTGGCTCTGAAGGTGGTTCGGACGCAGAAGGCAATGAAGCGCAAGGACAAGCGGTACAAACTTCATCTGCGCCAAGTGCTTCTTCAGACTCTGAAGGTTCTCAAGGTGGTGACGAGCTAGATTCAGAAACCACTGAAGAGAGCTTCGCGGTGGATGTACAAGACACCAGCGAAGAAACCACGACGCAAGTAGAAGACGATTTCGACTCCGAAACTACGAGCGAGACGTTCCAAATTAAAGTCGAAGGTGAAAATGACGCGCCAGAAGTAGGGCAAGATCTGGCATACATCATGGATGAAGATGGCACTATTACCTTCACTCAAGAACAACTTCTCGGGTACGCGAGTGATGTTGATGGCGATGATCTTGCCGCATTTAACGTGCAAGTGGGTGCTAATGCATCAGTTGTGGATAATGGTGATGGCACTTATACCGTCACACCTGAAGCTGATTTTAATGGTGAACTCGACTTAACGTTTGATATCAGTGATGGTCAAGAAACCATTTCTAGTTCGATTGATTTAACTGTTCGTCCAATCAATGACGCACCAGTGCCGGAAGATAAAACCTTTGAGGTGGAAGAAGACGGCACGCTGATCTTCACCGATGCTGACCTGCTTGCTGGTGCAACGGATATTGAAGGCGATAACCTCACAGTTGAAGGCGTGAGCTACGACGGTGGCGACGGCATCCTGACCGACAACGGTAACGGGACTTACACTTTTGCGCCAAATGAAAACTTCAACGGTGATGTAAACTTCAGCTTCGACGTGTCTGATGGCACAGATACAGTTTCAGCGAATGTAGATGTGAGCGTTACGCCGGTGAATGATCCTCCTGTGGCTGGTTCAACGTCTTACACGGTTCACGAAGACAACTCTATTACCATTTCTGATGCGCAGCTGTTGGCAAACTCTTCGGATTTAGAAGGGGATGTCTCGATAGATAGCGTGAGCTACTCTGGCAGCGATGGTGTGTTGCAAATCAATGGTGACGGTACGTACACCTTCTCTCCAAATGAAAACTTTAATGGTGAAGTGACGCTTGATGTTGTCGTCGCTGATGAAGAAGGCGCAACGGATGTCACCACTGCCGGCATTACAGTACTGGAAGTGAACGATCCACCAGTCGCAGGACCAACTTCTTACACCATTAATGAAGATTCAGTTCTGACCTTTAGTGAGTCGCAAGTGCTGCTGAATGCCTCTGATGTGGAAGGCGATGTAGAGCTTGTTGGCATTAGTTACGATGGTCCGGATGGTATTTTCACTGTTAACGATGATGGCACGTGCAGCTTCGCGCCAAACGAGAACTTTAACGGACAAGTTCAACTTGATGTGACCATTCGAGATGAAGATGGGGCAGAAGTTGATACCGTCATCAATGTGAATGTATTGCCAATCAATGATGCGCCAGTATCGGGTGATTTGGCTTACAGCGTTGATGAAGACGGTGCGATTACACTCAGCCAAGAGCAGCTTCTTTCTCAAGCGTCTGATATTGAGGGCGATGACCTGACTGCTAGCGATTTGACTGTCGATGGAAACGCAACCGTTACAGCGAACGATGATGGCAGCTTCACGATTACGCCAGATGCGGACTTTAATGGTGACATTGATATCCAATTCAACATTACGGACGGCACAGACACTATCCAAGCAACGGCGGATCTAACGGTTAATCCGGTTAACGATCTTCCTGTTCCTCAAGACCAGCAGTTCAGTGTTGAAGAAGACGGCACGCTGCAGTTTACTGACGCAGACTTGCTTGCTGGTGCGACCGATATCGATGGCGATAACTTAACGGTTGATGGCATTAGCTACACAGGCAGCGATGGTGTGCTGACTGACCACGGCGATGGTACTTACACCTTTGCACCAAATGAAAACTTCAACGGCGACGTCAGCTTTAGCTTTGGTGTTTCTGACGGCACTGAGACCGTACCTGCCAATGTGGATGTGAGCGTCACTCCGGTGAACGATCCTCCGGTTGCGGGTTCAACGTCTTACACGGTTGATGAAGATAATGCGATTACGATTTCCGACGAGCAGCTTCTGGCTAACTCTTCGGATTTAGAAGGGGATGTCTCGATTGATAGCGTGAGCTACTCTGGCAGCGATGGTGTGTTGCAAATCAATGGTGACGGCACGTACACCTTCTCTCCAAATGAAAACTTTAATGGTGAAGTTACGCTTGATGTTGTCGTCGCTGATGAAGAAGGCGCAACGGATGCCACCACTGCTGGCATTACGGTGCTGGAAGTGAACGATCCACCAGTCGCAGGACCAACTTCTTACACCATTGATGAAGATTCAGTTCTGACCTTCAGTGAATCGCAAGTGCTGCTGAATGCCTCTGATGTGGAAGGCGATGTAGAGCTTGTTGGCATTAGTTACGATGGTCCGGATGGCATTTTCACCGTTAACGATGATGGCACGTGCAGCTTCGCGCCAAACGAGAACTTTAACGGGCAAGTTCAACTTGATGTGACCATTCGAGATGAAGATGGAGCAGAAGTTGATACCGTCATTAATGTGAATGTATTGCCAATCAATGATGCGCCAGTATCGGGTGATTTGGCTTACAGTGTTGATGAAGACGGTGCGATTACACTCAGCCAAGAACAGCTTCTTTCTCAAGCGTCTGATATTGAGGGAGATGGTCTGACTGCTAGCGATTTGACTGTAGATGGAAACGCAACCGTCACAGCGAACGACGATGGCAGCTTCACGATTACGCCAGATGCGGACTTTAATGGTGACATTGATATCCAATTCAACATTACAGATGGCACAGACACTATCCAAGCAACGGCGGATCTAACGGTTAATCCAGTTAACGATCTTCCTGTTCCTCAAGACCAGCAGTTCAGTGTTGAAGAAGATGGCACGCTTCAGTTTACCGATGCAGACTTGCTTGCTGGCGCGACCGATATCGATGGCGATAACTTAACGGTTGATGGCATTAGCTACACAGGCAGCGATGGTGTGCTGACTGACCACGGTGATGGTACTTACACCTTTGCACCAAATGAAAACTTCAACGGAGACGTCAGCTTTAGTTTTGGTGTTTCTGACGGTACTGAAACCGTACCAGCAAATGTGGACGTGAGCGTCACTCCAGTGAACGATCCTCCGGTTGCGGGTTCTACGTCTTACACGGTTGATGAAGACAACGCGATTACCATTTCCGACGAGCAGCTTCTGGCTAACTCTTCGGATGTGGAAGGCGCAGTGTCCATCGATAGCGTGACCTATTCAGGCACCGATGGCGTATTCCAAGACAACGGTGACGGCACTTACACCTTCATGCCGAATGAGAACTTCAGCGGTGATATCAGCCTTGATGTGATTGTGGCGGATGAGCAAGGTGCGATTGACGAAACGACTGCAGGCATTACCGTCATTGAAGTGAATGACCCTCCAGTTGCCGGTCCAACGTCTTACACGATTGACGAAGATTCAGTACTGACATTCAGTGAGTCACAAATTCTTGCTAACGCATCTGATATCGAGGGCGATGTAGAGCTTGTTGGCATCAGCTATGAAGGCTCGGATGGTATCTTTACCGTCAATGGCGATGGTACTTGTAGCTTTGCACCAAACGAGAACTTCAATGGTCAAGTTCAGTTGGATGTGACCATTCAAGATGAGAATGGGGCAACCGTTGATACGCACATCAATGTCGATGTATTGCCAATCAACGATCCACCAGTATCGGGTGATTTGGCTTACACCATCAACGAAGACAGCTCAATCACGCTAAGCCAAGAGCAGCTGCTTGCCAAAGCGGGCGATATTGATAGCGAGAACCTTGAAGCCATCAATCTATCGACAGATGACAACGCAACGATTCAATACAACGATGATGGCAGTTACACCATCACACCGGATGAAAACTACAACGGCGACCTAGATCTGACCTTCGATATCATTGATAACGATGGTGGCTCGGTACAAGTTGGTCTGGACATTACGGTTAATCCTGTGAATGACTTGCCACAAGCGCAAGATCAACAGTTCACGGTAGAAGAAGATGGCACCTTGCTGTTCACGGATGCAGACCTATTGGAAGGCGCATCGGATATTGATGGCGATGATCTGTCTATCGAAAACGTTCTCTACACAGGTGCAGATGGTGTGCTTACCGACAATGGCGATGGCACCTACAGCTTCGCGCCGAATGAGAACTTCAACGGTGATGTTCAGTTCACATTCGATGTGTCTGACGGCACAGGTTCAACACCAGCATTCATTGATGTCAGCGTGACACCAGTGAACGATCCGCCGGTTGCAGGTTCTACGTCTTACACGGTTCAAGAAGACGGTCAAATCACCATCAGTGACGAGCAGTTGTTAGCCAACTCTTCTGATGTGGAAGGCGACGTAGCCTTGGCGAATGTTAGCTACTCTGGTAACGACGGTAGCTTCGTGGACAATGGCGACGGCACATATACCTTCACACCAAATGAGAACTTTGACGGTAACATTTCGCTCGACGTTACGGTCATCGACCAAGATGGTGCAACGGATACGACAACCGCAGGCATCGATGTTATCGCGGTGAACGACGCTCCTGAAACATCAGGCATTCAAGCTGAAGTGGATGAAGATAACGCCATCACCATCACGCAAGAACAGTTGCTTGCGAATGCGACAGACATTGAAGGTGATGACCTTGTTGCCAGCAATCTACAAACCAATGACCCAGATGCGACGATCGTAGCCAACGATGATGGTTCATTCACCATTACGCATACGGAAAACTTTAACGGTGAGTTGGACTTCACTTATAACATCAGCGATGGCGAAAATGATGTTCTGACCACGTTGGATCTGACCGTTAATCCTGTCAACGATGCGCCAGAAGCGGGCGACGAGATCTTTATTCAAGCAGAAGAAGACCAAACAGTGGGTGTTTCTCTGCGTGAAGAGCCTGCGTTACGTCTCGACCAAGCCCCTGAAAACGGCATCATTGAAGCAAATCTAAATGACGAATGGGTACAGCTAGAAGTCGGGCAGGAGGTGCCTGCAGACACGGAAGTGCGCTTCATTCCAAACGATGATGCATTGGCGAACGGTACGCATACGAGTAAAATTGGTACCTTTGATGACAACGCTAGCCTCGATGATTGGGGGACTGCTGTTGACCCTTACACACGTGAGTTTGTTGATGGTGATTTGAAAGTTACCGTTCAAAGTAATGACGACCCACTCGGTGCGTGGAATGGTAAAACACACATCGGTCACGGTATTGGCGATACTGACCGCCAAGGCTTGAGCGGTGATGAAAAACTGACTGTGACCGTTGAAGGCCAAGACATCAACGAAATCAGCTTCCACCTAGATGGTCTAGGCGGCTGGTTTATGGAAGAGTCTCGCCACTTTACGGAAGTCGAAATTCGCGCCTTTAACTCTGATGGTGACTTGATCGACTCGATGACTTACCACAAAGAAGATCGTGGTAGCTATGAGACGGATTACACCCTAACGGTGAACGAACCGGTATCTTACTTTGAGCTAGGTACGATTCAAGGTAACGGTACTTACGTGGTTCAAAACATGACGGTTTCGCAAACTTGTCATGATGAAGCGGTGTTCACATCTATTGGCGTGGACGGCACGGAAATCACGGAAACGGTAGAACTGAATATCCGTGAAGGTGACAGTGAAATCGAACTGACGGCTGATCTGCCAAATGTGACCATCGATACCGAAGGTTCTACGCAGTTTGCCTCTGTGGTTATCACTGAAGAGCAGCTTCTCGCACAAGCGAGTGATATCGATAGTGACGTTCTTGATATTCAAAACCTAGAGCTGGTGGGGGATAACGCGGAGCACGCTACGTTAACCGACAACGGCGATGGTACATGGACAGTCACACCGGATGAGAACTTCTATGGTGAGATTGAGCTTGGTTACCAAGTTACGGATGGTGAACTCACCGACGACAACATCATCAACATCAACTTCGAAGCAGTAAACGATGCGCCAATCGTTTCTGGTCCGATTGTGTTGTCGACTGATGAGGATGTGGGCATTACGTTTAGCGCGGATGATTTGCTTGCCAATGCAAGTGACGTGGAAGGCGATGCGCTGTCTATCTCTGATATCTCTTACAGCGGTGACAACGGTGAGCTTGTCGACAATGGCGACGGCACTTACACCTTTATGCCGAATGAAAACTTCAATGGTGAAGTCGACATCGATTACAAAGTCTTCGATGGCACCGATGAAGTCGATACCCATCTAGATCTGACCGTTATTCCAGTCAACGATGTGCCAGTTCCTGGTGCGCCGCTGCATACTCAAATGCTAGAAAACGGCACCATCATCATCGAAGCAAAAGACCTGTTATCAGGTGCGACCGATGTGGATGGCGACATTCTGCATATCGAGAACCTGCTGCTTGTTGACCAGTCACAAGGTACGTTGACAGACAACGGCGACAACACCTTTACCTTCGAGCCAACTTCGAACTTCTACGGCGAAGTGAACCTGACCTTCGACATCAGCGATGGTCAAGCAAGCGCACCAAGCACAGCGAAGATCGATGTTGAGATCGTCAACGAAGGTCCAGAGGTCAGCGGCCCTGTTGATGCGGTCGTCGATGAAGATGGCTCAATTACCATCACTCAAGAAGACTTGTTAGCGAACGCGACGGACGTGGATGGTGACAACCTTGAAGCGGTGAACCTGTCGACCAACGATCCTAATGCAACCATCGTTGAGAACGCTGATGGTAGCTTCACGATTACACCGAGTGAAAACTTCTTTGGTGAAATCGAATTTACTTATGACGTAACTGACGCGATTGAAACCGTCGCTGCAGATCTAAACCTCACCGTTAACCCTGTGAATGACCTGCCAGATGTGCCTGATTTGTCCTTCACTACAGAAGACGGCGAAGCCATCACGATTACTGAAGCAGAGCTGCTGGCTCAAGCGACGGACATCGAAGGCGATGACTTATCTGTTGTGAACGTGACGAGCTTAAGCGATATGGTTCAAGTGACAGACAATGGCGATGGCACCTACACGTTAACGCCAGAGCAGGGCTTCTTTGGTAATGTTGACCTCACGTTTGATGTGAGTGATGGCACCGATGTGGTGGCGGCAAACATCGACTTGAAAGTTGAGTTCGTCAACGACGCACCAGAAGCAGCGCCAATCGTGGCAGACGTGGACGAGGATGGCTCTATTCTCGTGACACAAGAAATGCTGCTTGAAAACGCCAGCGATCAAGATGGTGATGACCTATACGCAACGGCACTAGAAACCAATGATCCGAATGCCTCTATCGTGGATAACGGTGACGGCACCTTTACCGTTACGCCTTCACAACACTTCAATGGAGACATCGAGTTTACTTATGAAGTGAGCGATGGTGAATTGAGTGTTGCCAATGAAATGACATTGACGGTGAACCCAGTCAATGACATTCCAATTGTTGCGCCTGGCATGTACCACATTGAAGAGGATGGCAGCATCCTGTTCACGCAAGAAGATCTGCTAAGTGGTGCGATTGATATTGATGGTGATGACCTCACCGTTACCAGCATTAACTACTCGGGTGATGAAGGTACTGTAACTGACAACGGTGACGGTACATTTAGCTTCGTACCAGAAGAGCACTTCAGTGGTGACTTGCAGTTCAGCTTTACGGTTTCTGACGGTACTGATGAAGTTGAGCAAGACATTAATGTCCATATCGAAGCCGTGGCAGATGCGCCAGACCTAGTCATCACTGATGGCGATGGTCGAAACGTGGATGACCAAGCGATCTTGGTTGAGCCAGGCGGTATTGTTGAAGTGAACATCGCCGCAGCATTGGTTGACCAAGACTTGTCAGAAACGCTGACTGTGACCGTTGATGGCGTTCCAGAAGGTTCGGTGATCAGCTACGACAACGAAGGGGTACTTAACGATCAAGACAACGGTATCACCAGTTTCAACGATACTGAAATCACGGTTACGTTTGAAGGTGAAACCGCGGGTTACCAAAACACAGCGGGTTACTACAAAGTCGATGAAGACGGCAATATCACTGGCGTTGAAGTGGTGTACGAAAACGCCTCTCAAGTTGGCGGAGGCGGTGACCTCATTCCGGGACAAGATCAGTTCAGCTTCCAAATCTCGGAAGGGGAAAGCTTCAACCTATTCTTGATTCCTAACGGTCATAACTTCAATGACTTTGCGTCCATGCAAGATGGCCAGTATGAGTTCCGTGCGGCAGATGGCTCTCCTGCGAACATGGATACGGTCGACCCACAACTCGTGTTTGTGGGTGCTGATGGTTCTGAAACCGTGATTCAAAGCCAATTTGGTGATGCAGTCTTCCATGGCGGCACAAGCTCAGAGCTCAACCAAGATGGCATTGAACATACTCGAACTACTGTGAACGAAGACGGTGAACTGGTTTACGGCTTTGAAGATCTCTACGGTGGCGGCGATGCCGATTATAGTGACTTCAACTTCACCATTGATGTAGGTGAAGTGAACAGCCAGATCTACAGCGGTGAAGTAACAGTCGGTCCAGATGGTTCTGTAACGCTTCCAACCACAGCAATTGAACAAGAGCTACAGATTCAATTGCCAGAAGACTTTAACCAACAGCTAGAAATCAATGTAACGGCAACGGCAACAGAGCTATCAAATAATGATTCTGAAACCGTTTCTCAAACCATCTACGTCAATGCAACGGGTGCTCACATTGAACATACGCCTGAAGCATTGCCTGTTTCTGCTGTGGTTGAAGAAGATGGTTCAATCCTAATCACGCAAGAAGATTTGCTCGCTAATGCGCGTGACTTGGATGGAGACCAACTGACAGCACTGAACTTGGCAACGGATGATGAAAACATCACCATCACAGACAATGGTGACGGTACTTACACCTTAACACCAGATGCGGACTTTAATGGTGATATCACCTTTACGTTCGATGTGTCTGACGGCGATGATGTTGTCTCAACCAACCTTGAGTTATTGGTGTCACCAGTTAACGATGCGCCTGAACCACAAGATCAAGCGTTCACCATTGGTGAAGATGGTGTGCTGACCTTTACTGATGCGGATCTCCTAACAGGCGCTACCGATATTGAAGGGGATGACTTATCTGTTGAGGGCGTCACTTACACAGGCGCAGACGGTGTTCTTACTGACAATGGTGATGGCACCTACAGCTTCGCACCAAACGAGAACTTCAATGGCGACGTGAATTTCACTTTCGATGTTTCCGATGGCACGGATACCGTGACGGCAAATATCGATGTAACAGTGACGCCAGAGAACGATCCACCGGTTGCAGGCAGCACGGCTTACACCGTTCATGAAGACAATTCGATTACCATTAGTAACGAACAGCTGTTGGCTAACTCGTCTGATATAGAAGGCGAAGTGGCGATTGATAGCGTGAGCTACAGCGGTAACGATGGCGTGCTGGAAATCAACGGTGATGGTACGTACACCTTCTCACCAAACGAAAATTTCAGCGGCGAGGTGAGCCTAGATGTTGTCGTTGTCGATGAAGATGGTGCAACGGACTCGACCACTGCAGGCATTACTGTGATTGAGGTAAATGACCCACCAATCGCAGGTCCTACCGCATACACTATCGATGAAGACCAAGTTCTAACCTTTAGTGAATCTCAAGTGCTACTGAATGCTTCGGATGTTGAAGGGGATGTTGAGCTAGTAGGCATCAGCTACGACGGTCCAGATGGTATCTTCTCAGTAAACGGTGATGGCACTTGTAGCTTCGCACCGAATGAAAACTTCAACGGTCAAGTGCAGTTGGATGTGACCATTCGCGATGAAGACGGCGCAGAGGTTGATACTTACATCACAGTCGATGTCTTACCAATCAATGACGCACCAGTATCGGGTAACTTGGCGTACAGTGTTGACGAAGACAACTCAATCACACTGAGCCAAGAGCAGCTTCTTGCTCAAGCATCGGATGTAGAAGGCGACGCGCTAACCGCATCTAATCTAGTGGTTGACGGTGATGCAACGGTTACGGCAAACGACGATGGTAGCTTCACTATCACGCCAGATGCGAACTTTAATGGCGACATTGATATCACGTTCGATATCAACGACGGCAGCGACACTATTGTTGCAACGGCGGACCTAACCGTTAACCCAGTTAATGATTTGCCGCAGCCACAAAATCAAGCGTTCACCATTGGTGAAGATGGTGTGTTGACCTTCACTGATCAAGACCTGTTGGATGGTGCAACGGACATCGATGGCGATGATCTATCGGTAGAAGGTGTCACTTACACAGGCGCGGACGGTGTCCTAACTGACAATGGCGATGGTACATATAGCTTCGCACCGAATGAGAACTTCAATGGTGATGTGAACTTCACCTTCGATGTTTCCGATGGCACGGATACCGTGACTGCGAATATCGATGTGACAGTCACACCAGAGAACGATCCACCAGTGGCAGGTAGCACATCTTACACAGTGCATGAAGACAACTCGATCACCATTAGTAACGAACAGCTGTTGGCTAACTCGTCTGATATAGAAGGCGAAGTGGCGATTGATAGCGTGAGCTACAGCGGCACAGATGGTGTGTTCCAAGACAATGGTGACGGTACGTACACCTTCTCGCCAAACGAGAACTTCAATGGCGAAGTGAGCCTAGATGTTGTCGTGGTCGATGAAGACGGTGCGACGGATTCAACTACCGCAGGTATTACAGTACTTGAGGTGAACGATCCACCAATTGCAGGCGCGACTAGCTACTCAGTGAACGAAGACGAAGTCATCACCATTAGCTCTGAGCAGTTATTGGCGAACGCTTCTGACGTTGAAGGTGAAGTTGCGATTGATAGCGTGAGCTACAGCGGCTCCGACGGTATCTTTACCGATAACGGTGACGGCACATTCAGCTTCGCACCAAACGCCAACTTTGATGGCGATGTTAGCCTAGATGTTGTGGTTGTTGATGAAGACGGTGCAACTGCGGCAACTAACGCAAACATCGATGTATTGCCAATCAACGATGCGCCAGTATCGGGCAACTTGGCTTACAGTGTCGATGAAGACAATTCGATTACGCTAAGCCAAGAGCAGCTTCTTGCTCAAGCATCGGATGTAGAAGGCGACGCGCTAACCGCGACTAACCTAATGGTTGACGGTGATGCAACGGTTACGGCAAATGATGATGGCAGCTTTACCATTACGCCTGATGCGAACTTCAATGGTGACATTGATATCACGTTCGACATCAACGACGGCACCGACACTATTGTTGCAACGGCTGACCTAACGGTTAATCCAGTTAACGACCTACCACAGCCAGAAGATCAAGCGTTCACCATTGGTGAAGATGGCGTCTTGCTGTTCACTGATGAAGATCTGCTTGATGGCGCAACGGATATCGATGGCGATGACCTTTCGGTTGAAGGTGTGAGCTACACAGGTGCTGATGGTGTCCTAACCGACAATGGTGATGGCACTTACAGCTTCGCGCCAAACGAAAACTTCAATGGCGACGTGAACTTTACCTTCGATATTTCTGATGGCACGGAGACCGTGACCGCAAACATTGACGTAAGCGTGACGCCAGAGAACGATCCACCGGTGGCAGGTAGCACGTCTTACACGGTGCATGAAGACAATTCGATCACCATCAGTAACGAGCAGTTATTGGCTAACTCATCTGACGTCGAAGGAGATGTCGCGGTTGATAGCGTCAGCTACAGCGGCGCAGATGGCGTGTTCCAAGACAATGGTGACGGTACTTACACCTTCTCGCCAAACGAGAACTTCAATGGTGAAGTCAGCCTTGACGTTGTGGTTGTCGATGAAGACGGTGCGACGGATTCAACCACCGCAGGTATTACGGTACTTGAGGTGAACGATCCGCCAATTGCCGGCGCGACCAGCTACTCAGTGAACGAAGACGAAGTCATCACCATTAGCTCTGAGCAGCTATTGGCGAATGCTTCTGATGTTGAAGGTGAGGTGGCGATTGATAGCGTCAGCTACAGCGGCTCCGACGGTATCTTTACTGACAACGGCGATGGCACATTCAGCTTCGCACCAAACGAAAACTTCAACGGTGATGTCAGCCTAGATGTTGTCGTGACCGATGAAGATGGCGCAACTGCGACAACCAACGCGAACATTGATGTATTGCCAGTCAATGATGCTCCGGTATCAGGTGATTTGGCTTACAGCGTGGATGAAGATGGTTCTATCACTCTCAGCCAAGAGCAACTTCTTGCACAAGCAGGCGACGTGGATGGTGATGACCTAACTGCATCCAACCTGACTGTTGACGGCAATGCGACCGTTGTTGCAAACGATGACGGCAGCTTCACAATCACACCGGATGCAGACTTCAATGGCGACATTGATCTGAGCTTCGACATTACGGACGGCGATGCAACCATTCAAGCGACTGCCGATCTGACTGTGAACCCAGTGAATGACTTGCCAACGGTTGGTCAGCCACAGTTCGTCACGCAAGAAGACACCAGCTTCACCTTTACCGAAGAGCAACTGCTGCAAAATGCAGGTGATATCGATGGTGATAACCTAACCGTAGAAAACGTTGCTTCTGACAGCGGTACTTTGGTTGATAACGGTGACGGCACGTACACCTTCGCACCGAATGAAAACTTCGATGGCAACGTGAACGTAACGTTTGATGTCAACGATGGCACCGCAACCGTACCAGCAGAAGCGAACATTGATGTTCAATCTGTTGTTGATATGCCAGAGCTTTCGATTGCTTCGGACTTGGTGATTGCGTCTGATAACTTCGAGTCTGGCTCGAACGGTTGGAACGCGAACACTGAAAGCTCTCAAGGCTTCGAAACGGGCGACATGCTGGGTCGTATTGGTGGCACTGGCGGTGATGAAGCGGTCAGCAAAACCTACGAGATCCCAAGTGATGTTAATGAAGTGAATATATCGTTTAGCTTCTACGAAATCGATTCTTGGGATGGCGAGTCGTTCCAAATCTTTGTGGGCGGTGAACAGCTAACCACCTTGGAAAACTCCGCGTTCCGTACTCAAGATGGTACGACAACGCTTTACGACTCAGATGGTAATGAAGTGGGTGAAGTGATCCACGGAGCCTCTCAACGTGAAGGCTTCAGTGGTTGGAATGACCAAGCTCACCAAATCAACCTAACGGTTCCTGTCGAGGATGGTGAATTGCAACTGGGCTTCGGCTCAACCTTGAATCAAGACGTTTGGGATGAATCGTTCGGTATCGACAACATCGAAATCACGGTAGCGGATGCGGATTACCAAATCATTGGTACCGAAGATACACCTGTGCCGCTTGATATCGATGCAGCATTGACCGATACCGATGGCTCAGAAAACCTCGCTATCTTGATTGAAGATGTGCCAGAAGGCAGCGCATTATCAGCGGGTGTTGATAATGGCGACGGCACTTGGTCACTACAACCAGGCGAGCTAGAAGGACTAGAGTTTATCCCTTCTGCGGACTTCAACGGCGATGTGACGCTAACCGTGAATGCAACCTCTACAGATGTTGATACCGGAACCACAGCGACAGCGACGCAAGATGTGACGATTCATATCTCGCCAACCAATGATGCACCAGAAGTGACGGGTGATATCACTGCGGTAACTGCCGAAGACAACAGCATTACGCTAACTCAAGAGCAGTTACTTGAGCATGCCGTTGATATCGATGGTGACGACCTAAGCGCAATCAACCTGAGCACCAATGATGAAAATGCAACGGTTGAAATGAACGAGGATGGCAGCTTCACCATTACTCCGAGCGAGAACTTCTACGGTGACATTGAGTTTAGTTACGATGTCACGGATGGCGAAGAAGTGGTTGCGGCTGGTCTCGACTTAACGGTAACGCCAGTCAATGATGCGCCAGAGCCACAAGATCAAGCGTTCACCGTGGGTGAGGACGGTCTTCTTACCTTCACCGATGCTGACTTGTTAACAGGCGCGACGGATGTAGAAGGTGACAACCTAACAGTTGAAGGAGTGACTTACACAGGTGCAGACGGTGTTCTCACCGACAATGGCGATGGCACGTACAGCTTCGCACCAAACGAGAACTTCAATGGCGACGTGAACTTCACTTTCGATGTTTCCGATGGCACGGATACCGTGACGGCAAATATCGATGTAACAGTTACGCCAGAGAACGATCCACCAGTTGCGGGCAGCACGTCTTACACAGTACATGAAGACAACTCGATCACCATTAGTGATGAGCAACTACTGGCTAATTCGTCTGATATCGAGGGTGATGTTGCGATCAGTAGCGTGAGTTACAGCGGTAACGACGGTGTGCTAGAAATTAATGGCGATGGTACTTACACCTTCTCACCAAACGAAAACTTTACAGGCGATGTTAGCCTAGATGTTGTCGTGGTTGACGAGGACGGCGCGGTTGATACAACAACAGCGGGTATTACCGTTCTTGAGGTGAATGATCCACCAATCGCAGGCACAACCAGTTACACCATTGATGAAGATGAAGTTATCACCATCAGTGCAGAACAGTTGTTGGCAAACTCTTCCGATATTGAAGGTGAGGTAGCACTAGATAGCGTGAGCTACAGTGGCAGCGAAGGTATCTTTACCGACAATGGTGATGGTACGTTCAGCTTTGCACCAAACCAAAACTTCAATGGTGAAGTGAATCTTGATGTTGTAGTCGTGGACGAAGATGGTGCGACCGCTTCGACGACGGCAAACATTGATGTTCTGCCAATCAATGATGCTCCAGTATCGGGTGACTTGGCTTACAGTGTCGACGAAGACAACTCAATCACGCTAAGCCAAGAACAATTGTTGGCACAAGCAACGGATGTAGAAGGTGATGCACTAACCGCTTCTAACCTAGTGGTTGACGGTGATGCGACGGTTACGGCTAATGATGATGGTAGCTTTACCATTACGCCTGACGCGAACTTCAATGGCGACATTGATATCACGTTCGATATCAACGATGGCAGCGATACTATCGTTGCAACGGCTGACCTAACGGTTAACCCAGTTAATGACTTACCGCAGCCAGAAGATCAAGCGTTCACCATTGGTGAAGATGGCGTGTTGACCTTTACTGATCAAGACCTGTTGGATGGTGCAACCGATATCGATGGCGATGACCTATCGGTAGAAGGTGTCACATACACTGGCGCGGACGGTGTTCTTACTGACAATGGCGATGGCACATACAGCTTCGCACCGAACGAAAACTTCAATGGCGACGTAAACTTTACCTTCGATGTTTCCGATGGCACAGATACCGTGACGGCGAATATCGATGTAAGCGTGACGCCTGAGAACGATCCACCGGTGGCAGGTAGCACGTCTTACACCGTACACGAAGACAACTCAATCACCATCAGCGATGAGCAATTACTAGCGAATTCGTCAGATATTGAAGGCGATGTTTCGGTTGATAGCGTGAGTTACAGTGGCAACGATGGCGTCTTCCAAGACAATGGCGATGGTACGTACACCTTCTCTCCAAACGAGAACTTCAATGGCGAGGTCAGCCTAGACGTTGTAGTTGTCGATGAAGAGGGTGCGACAGACTCAACCACTGCGGGTATTACCGTTCTTGAGGTGAACGATCCACCAATCGCAGGTGCGACAAGTTA
The DNA here is from genome assembly GCF_033339475.1 of Vibrio sp. 2304. Classification (NCBI taxonomy): domain Bacteria; kingdom Pseudomonadati; phylum Pseudomonadota; class Gammaproteobacteria; order Vibrionales; family Vibrionaceae; genus Vibrio; species Vibrio sp. 2304. The sequence goes on from NZ_JAWOUQ010000001.1 coordinate 724,473, forward strand.
CTCTGTCAATGAAGACGAAGTCATTATCTTCACGGAAGAGCAACTGCTAGCGCAATCAAGCGATGTAGAAGGTGACGTGAGCCTAGAAAGCGTCTCTTACAGTGGTAGCGATGGCATTCTAACGGCGAATGACGATGGCACTTATAGCTTCGCACCAAATGAAAACTTCAATGGTGGCGTAAGCCTAGACGTAGTAGTGGCTGATGAAGACGGTGCAACTGCGACAACCAACGCGAACATCGATGTATTGCCAGTCAACGATGCTCCGGTATCTGGCGACTTGGCTTACAGCGTCGATGAAGACGGTTCAATCACATTGAGTCAAGAGCAGTTACTGGCTCAAGCGGGTGACGTCGACAGCGATAATCTAGAAGCAGTGAACTTAACCGCGGTAGCCAATGCAACCGTTGTTGAGAACCAAGATGGTAGCTTTACGATTACGCCTGATGTGAACTTCAATGGCGATATCGACCTAAGCTTCGACTTGATTGATAACGATGGTGCGAGCGTGGAAGTGGGCGTTGACCTAACGGTGAACCCAATTAACGATGCGCCGCAATCAACGCCAGTGAATATTGCTGGCACCGAAGATACCACCATTCTTATCACTCAGGACATGTTGCTTGCTAACGCGACAGATATCGACAACACCTACGACGAACTGTCTGCTGTCGACCTAGTGATTGATGAGCAATACGGTGACTTGCTAGACAACGGTGATGGCACTTGGTCATTCACTCCAGCTGAGAACTTCAATGGTGATGTGCCAATGTCGTTCGGTGTTAGCGATGGTGATTTAGTGACGCCGGTTGAAGGCAATCTAAACATCGAAGCGGTTAACGATGCACCAGAAGCGCCAACCATCCAGATGCAAGGCGAAGAAGATGTGGTCATGGTGATTGACCCAGCTTACATCGCTGATCAAGTTACGGATCTTGATGGTGACGAAATCAGCGTAGAAAGCATCACGGTTCGTGCGCCTGCAAACGCGACATTAACCCAGCAACCAGATGGTATGTACCATTTGGTAACCACTCAAGACTTCAATGGTTTGGTGGAACTGGGTTATACCGCGACGGATGGTGAAGAAGTGGTTGAAGGCTCGTTGAATGTGGATGTTATTCCAGTCAACGATGCTCCATTCAATGTGGGTAATGCCTTTATGGCAACCGACGAGGATGGCGCATTCACCTTCGACGCTGGCGACTTGATGAACTTGTTCGGCGATATCGACACTGAAAACCTAGTCGTATCACGCATTATCACCGCAGAAGGTGAAGATGGTGGTGAGGTAACGGACAACGGTGACGGTACTTGGACATTCACACCGATTGGCGATTTTGCAGGGGTTTCTGACTTGCAAGTTGTGGTAAGTGACGGTGAGTTTGAGACGGTACTTGATGTACCAGTGTTTGTTCGCCCTGTTGCCGATGGCGCAGTCATCACAACCGACCATGATGGTCCGTTAGTCTTCGGTGAGGACGAAACAGGTCACCTAGGCTTGAATGTCGGTCTAATCGACGATTCAGAAACGTTAAGTAACCTAGTGATGACTGGTTTCCCTGTTGGCTTCGAAGTTACGGATGGTGTGAACACCATTACCATTACGGAACCGGGTCAATACATCGACTTGAACGAGTGGGATATTTCAGACCTGCAAATGACGCCTCCAGCTGACTTTAATGGCGAGTTCTTCGTAACCGTGACCGCAACAACGGTGGATTATGGTGACGAACCAGAAGAGTTCGAAGATGGCATCGATTCAGGTGACTTCGAAACCCTAGCGGGTGAGTCCGTTATCCTAACCGCAGATGACCTAATCGGATTGGCAGAGAACGTAGATGCTGACGCGGGTGATGAAGTGAAATTCGTTCACCTAGCTGATCGCAGCCAAGGTGAGATTGTCGATAACGGTGATGGCACATGGACATTCAATCCAGCACCAGGCTTTACTGGTGAAGCGGACATCGCTTATGTGATTGATAAAGACGGTGTGCTTCATGATGAGCAAACAGGTGTGGTCGTGAAAGAAGATGCGCCACAAGAGAATGCTTCTCCAGAAATCGACAGCATTTCTACCACAGAAATGGCAGCGGATGGCACCTTGTCGTTCACCAATGATGACATGCTATCGACCTTGAGCGATGCAGAAGGCGACAGCTTGAGCATTGAATCAGTGAGCCTAATGGAAGGTCAAGGTGTGATAGAGACCGATAACCAAGGTAACTACCAATTCACACCAGCAGAAGGCTACACCGGAGATGTTCAAGTTGGCTTCATTGCAACTGACGGTGAAAACCGCATTGAGAGCTTCTTTAATGTCGACATCCAAGGTGAGGGTGAAACCACAACTAGCGAAGGCTACGCACTGGCTGATGATGGTTCACTAACACTAACGGAAGCACAGTTGATTGATGAGCTTGGCATTAGCCCTTCAGCAGAAGTGTTGGATGTAGCCGATGCAAACGATGCTGGTTTCTTCGCGAAATCAGATGATGAAGAGTGGACATACTGGCCGAACGATGACTTCGATGGCAATTTGGCTATGGATGTTCAGGTCAACGACAATGGTGAAGTATCGACTCAGAATCTGAGCATCCAAGTTGCGGACGATTCAGCGCAAAGTGACGAGCCACAAATTCAAGCTGCTCAAGCATCAGCAGAGCAGCAAGTTGGCGAAGCGCAACAACCTGAAGAGCAAGCAGCAAACGGTGCAGACAGTGAAGAGGAGAGCGCAGCTGATGTGACTGCAGCACCAGGCGATACCATTTCTATCTCGGTTCCAGATGAGGTCAGTGGTAACGAATCGGTGGATTATGCAGAAATGTCCGGTCTACCTGATGGTGCATCAGTAAGCAACGCACTGGATAATGGCGATGGCAGCTTCACATTAAGTGGCAACCTGAACCAACCAGTATCGGTTGACCTACCAGAAGGTTACGAAGGTACGAGCGAAATCCAATTCCAAGGTTACGACGAATTGGGCAGCGCGGTAGAAGGTGCGAGTGGCACAGTTGAAGTTGAAGTCGATGATCAATACACCATGCAAGGTTCTGCTCAAGATCAGCAACCAGACATGGCGGGTATGGAATCTGGCGGCAGCGACTGGACAAGTGCGGGAGGTCAAGAGCAAGGTGTTGACTTCACGGATGACTCTGGCAGCTTCGACTCGGATACTCAAACGGGTACTGACCAAGGCAACGATTTCGATCAAAGCTCAATGTAACTAGTCATAGACGAGGGCAGTGTCATTGCTGCCCAAACCAAAGCCATGCAGAGCCTACTTTGCATGGCTTTTTTGTTGGGCTTCTTTCTATGAGCTGTAGAAAAAAACTTGGAAATTGAAAAAAGTATTCTTAGCTAGTTTATACCCAAGTAACCTCGAGATGTTAGGTTCAGCGAGAATGGCTTGGTTTGTAGACGCGGCGGCGATTTAAAGGTCTAGTGGGTCTAAATCAAGAATCGACAACAAAGTATACAAACCAAGACAGCTCGCCCTTCGGGAGCGTGTCATTGACTCGGCTTCTGTGTCAAACAACTTGGAAAGAGCTGACTATTACGCTGCGTTGTTTTCCTTGACCCCGAATCAATGACAACGCTCTGAATCTTGCATCTTGAAGTCACTTGGGTATAAGAGTCATTTACAAGGAGGAGCGATATGTACCGTTATGTCAGTTCGCCAAAAGCGTCAAAGTACATAGTACCGCCGCCACTGCATCGTGAGTTGTCGTGTATGGATGTGCCGGAGTCAGAACTAGAGATGCGTGAAATTCTGAACAATTGGTTTGCCGATGGATTGGCGCCGATCATTCAAAATGAAGACAATTACATCTCTGCTAATGAGCAACAGCGCTTTAAGCAGCTCAGCCGCACGGTGGGTGTGCTACTGCGTAATAAAGATTACTACTTCGCCACTAAGCGGATTCTTTCGTTGTGGGATCAAGACTGCTTAGAAACGACTTACGTTAATTATCTGATTTTACGTAGTGAGCGCATACCATACTTCAAATAAGCCCTATTTATCGGCTTAAAATAGTGATTTACATGGTTTTCTTAGTAACTTTTGATACCAGTATTTAACATTTTTGTAAACATCGTTATATTTAAGGCTCATCGTTGTCAGGAGTTTATGGATGAACCTTACGATATCAGGGAAGTTGCAGCTCAGTTTTGTGCTGCTAGCCGTACTTTTTATGGCATCAGCGGTATTCACGTATCGCAACGTCACTACCGTAGAGCAATACGCCTCTTCGTTACTTAAATCCGATTTACCGACCGTCGACACCAGTCGCGGTATCCAACAGTCCGTTCAAGCGTCGCTGTCTTCTATTCGAGCCTACATGTTGCTAGGTGGCGATGAAGAGGCGAGCGCACGTCTGAGTGAGGACGTACGCAATATCATGGCATCTACAGACGAGTCGCTTCCAACGTTGCAGGCTCTGATCTCTGAACAGGATTTTCAAGCGATTCAAAGCCAGTGGGACGCGGTAAAAGTCTCTTTGAACAAGCTGATTGAACTTAGCCACAGTGATGAGAACTTACCCGCGCACAACCTCTTTATTAACGAAGCGGCACCCATTGCAGAAGTGGCACTTGATCAGCTTCAAAGCTTAATCAATGAAGAGTCAGGAAACCCATTTGGTGGAGACAGAAAGCGTTTGTTTAAAGTTTACGCGGATAGCTATACCTCGCTCGCCAATGCACTGTCTGCTCTGCGAGATTTCCTGTTGTACGGGCAGCAAGATCATCTGGACAAATACCACGACTTGATTAAGTACCACAATCAGTCTGTGGCGGAAATCGACAGTAAACTCGACAGGCTTACTGATAACGACCAATCATTGTGGTCACTGTTTAAAGAAATGCAGCAACTGTACTTTCCTTTAGCAGAGCAGGTAATTGCATTGCGTCAATCGCCAGAGTGGAACGAATCAAACTTGCTGATGGCGAACGAACTGTTACCAGCAGCGGATGCCCTAGACCAAAGTTTAGAAACGATCGTATTGGCTCAGCAAAGTCGTGCTGATCAAAGTGGAAAGGGTATTAATCAGTCGATCAAGAACGTACTCACCACCATGTTGATTGCAGCGGCATTGGTTTTGTTTGCCGCAGTAGCGATTTCAAAATACATGGGCAATACCATTGGTCGTCGAGTGAAAAACTTATCGGAGCGTGCAAAGACGATCGCTTCAGGGGACGTTTCTCAGCCTCCGCTCACCGTTGTTGGGAAAGATGAATTGGCAGACCTTACCGATTCGATTAACCGCATGAACCAATCGTTAGCGAGCATCGTGGCAGGGGTGAGTGAAAAAGCGCACCAAGTGGATACCAGCATGGGAGCTTTGTTGGAATCGGCGCAAGTCACTTCAGCGAATGTAGAAAAGCAACAGACCAGCATTGTTGAAATGGGAAAACAATTGGATGAAATCGCTTTAGCCGCGCGTAACACCCTAGATCAAGCTAATCAATCAGTGCAGAAGCTTTCTGATTCAAAAGGCGAGATTGAACAAGGTCGTGATGCTTTAGAGCAAAACAAAGTCACTATGGAAAGTTTGCACGGCAGCATTGAAACCGCGAGTACGCAGGTGACGCAGTTAAGCAAAGAGAGCGAAGCCATTGGCCGAGTTACAGAGGTGATTGAAGGCTTGGCAGAACAAACTAACTTACTGGCATTGAATGCGGCGATAGAAGCGGCGCGTGCGGGCGACCAAGGACGAGGCTTTGCGGTTGTGGCGGACGAAGTACGTATGTTAGCGACTCGCACTACTCAATCGACGACGGAAATCAACGGCATTATCAACGCGATTCAACGCTCGACCAATTCGGTGGTTGAGGAGATTGAACACAGCCAATCACTTGCGGAGCAGGGCGCTGAGCACATTGAAAAAGCGGTAACTCGTTTGCTTGTCACGACCGAGCAAATTGGTTCTTTGAATGAACAAATGGCAGAACTTGCGGCAGCGGCAGAGCAGCAATCTCATGCGACCAATTCGATCACTGGATTGATGTCTGGTATTACTCAATCAGTGGATGAGGTTTCGAATAACAGCCAACGCGCATCAGAGACATCATTGCAAGTAAAAGAGCAAGTTACCGAGCTGAATCAACAGATGGCAACTTTTAAAACGGCGTAGATAAGATTTACGTCTGTTCATCTACTTTTGAACGCTAACCAAATAGTAAAAAAGCCCCAACCCTTTTTACACAAAAAGGGTTGGGGCTTTTTGTTGGATGATACGCCGATATTCGTCTACTTGCTCATTGGATTTGGCTATTTAAATCATAGCTAAAACCAAATTCTCTTCGCCGAGCCGGAGTCGTAATATGACTCCATCGGCAGCAAATACTGCAAAAGAATTTTTAAACTTTATACCAATCCCGGTAAGAGAATCGTTCGTTACTACGATTGGTATCATCCTTCTAGGAGCAAGATTATGAACAAACAAGTAAGCCTAATTGGTCTAGACAGCGAACAATCAGCACAACTAGCTCAACAGCTAAATCAACTGCTAGCGCATTACCAAGTGTTGTACATGAACTCTCGCGGTTACCACTGGAACATTAAAGGTGCGCAATTCTTCGAACTGCACGTAAAATTTGAAGAGATCTACACTGATCTACAAACAAAAATCGATGAGCTTGCAGAGCGTATTCTAACTTTGGGTCATACGCCAGCACACGCATTCAGCAACTACTTGGAAGCAAGTGAAATTAAAGAACATCAAAACGCGACTTCTGGTGAGGAGTGTGTACAAGGTCTGGTTCAAGGCTTTAGCGTTCTACTTCTAAAACAACGTGAGATTCTACAAAACGCGGGTGAAGCAGATGACGAAGGTACAGCGGCATTGATGGGTGACTACATCCGTGAGCAAGAAAAATTAATGTGGATGCTTAACGCTTACCTACAAGGCTAAGCAGCGCATCACCCAAGCAATCCTTGGGAACGCATGAAACAATCGGGAATAAGTCATAAGGGGCACGTTGGTGCCCCTTTTTTTGTGTGCGTGTTTTATGTGTGTGCTTTATTTGCGTGGTAAGGATTCGAAACGGCTCAATAAATCACTGAGTTCATTAAGCGCCAACGAGGCTGAATCATTGAAGGTTTCTTGATTACCGTGATGAACAAGGCAAGAGGGCATCTGTGCGTTATACGCTGCCTGTAAGTCGTAAAGGTAATCGCCGACATAAAGGACTTCATCCGGCATCAAACGCCACTCTTTCGCCAACACCTGCAAAGACAAAGGGTCTGGCTTGGGCGGGAAGCATTCACGAGTGATGACTCGCTCCACAGAGATTTGGTTGTGCTCTAGTTTGCGCTGCGTGGCGATTTGGCAGTTGCGCGTCACGATAGCGGTTTTGATTTCATTTTGATGCAAGTGGGCTAGCAATTCATGGCAGCCAATCATTGGAGCAGACTGCTCAGCATCAGAAATCTCGTAATCAAATATCACATTATGAGCGTGCTCTCGATGGTGAGGATGCTCAAGTGCGTCGACAAAATCCAATAGATCTTCACTATGCGGACAGCCAAGCTGTTGTCGCAATTCGCCGAAGTTCATATCAGAACTCACCAAGGTGTTGTCTAAATCAAACACCACGGCTTTAATTTTATCGAGCTGTAAAGGGAATGGAATCATAATGACCTCGTACAACTTAACCGAACTATCGTTTTAAAAAACAAAAGGTTATTGTTAAGTTTAGATTCTTCTGCTTAGATTGTACGAAAATAAATCACTAGTACGTCACAAATTAAATAGTCTTAACGATTTTAGTGTTTGATTACCTTTCCTCAAGACGAAAGATTTTGCCGCTGTCGGTAGAAAAGTAGATATAACCATCGGGGCTGATGGTTATATCTCTTACTCGCTCACCAAGGTTCTCCATTAATCTTTTTGATTCGGTAAGCTTGCCATTATCAATAGAAACCACGTTGATGTGCGCCAGTTTTAATGCACCGGCGAGGATTTTCCCATCTAACTCTGGGTATTTATCACCACGGTACAAAATCATATTGCTGGGTGCGATAGAAGGGATGTATACCAGCTTGGGATCTTCCATTCCCGGTAACGACTTAGCTTCCCCAACGTCCAACGGTCCCCAATATTCTTTACCATGAGAGACTTTTGCCCAGCCGTAGTTTGCGCCTTTCTTGATTAGATTAATTTCATCGCCACCGCGTGGTCCATGCTCAATCGACCACAGCTGTTTAGTTGCTTCGTCGTAAAACATACCTTGTGGGTTGCGGTGCCCGTAACTCCATATCTCAGGACGAGCTTCGGAAGGTTTGAATGGGTTGTCTTGTGGAACCGAACCATCAAGGTTAAGGCGAAGAATACTGCCAGCATGGGTTTGAGTGTCTTGCCCATTATCACGTTCGCCACGGTCACCGATTGAGAAGTAAACTTTGTCGTCAACAAATGAAATTCGACTGCCGTAGTGACGCCCTGTGTCAGTGATGGCATCAGCAACAAAGAGATCTTTCCAGCTCACAAGCTGATTGTTTTGCAATTGCGCCGTCGCTAACGCCACCGTATTGCCTTTGCTCGTGCGCTTGCTGTAGGTAAAGAAGAGTTGCGGGTTTTGCTTATCGGCATTCGGTGCGAGTGCAACATCCAATAAACCAGCTTGTCCACTGGTGTTCACATTGGGGACGTTAAACAGCTTTTGAGGTTTGCCTGTGGTGATATCCAGCAACGAAACCGTACCGTTCTTTTCATTGACGATAACGCGTTGGTTATCTAAGAACTCGATCCCCCAAGGGATCTGAAATCCATTCGCCACTTCGTTGGCGCGGTATTCGGCAGTGTTGGCAGAAAAGGATAAACAAGCGAGTAGGATAGCAGCAATCGTTCTCATGGTTCCTTCCAATATGAATCGTGTTAATACTTAAAAGCTAACACTAAAAGACTATGTTTGGCAGAGATTCACTTGTATATGAATGTAAAAAATCCCCGATACGAGATCGGGGATTGAATTAAGGCTAGAGAATTGTTTATGTAGCGAGATTACATCGCTTCTTCGAAGATCTTAGAGATTTCTTCGTGAGTTGCTTGTTTAGGGTTAGTGAAACCACAAGCGTCTTTCAGTGCGTTGTCTGCTAGTGTTGGGATGTCTTCTAGTTTCGCACCAAGCTCTTTAATACCTGCTGGGATACCCACATCTTTCGCTAGAGTAACGATAGCGTCGATTGCTGCCGCTGCACCTTCTTCAGCAGACATGCCTTCTACGTTTACGCCCATTGCTTTCGCTACATCACGTAGACGCTCAGGACATACTTGCGCGTTGTAACGCTGTACGTGAGGTAGAAGAATCGCGTTACAAACACCGTGTGGAAGGTCGTAGAAACCACCTAGCTGGTGTGCCATTGCGTGTACGTAACCTAGAGAAGCGTTGTTGAACGCCATACCCGCCATGAACTGTGCGTATGCCATTTGTTCACGAGCTTCTAGATCTTCACCGTTTTTCACTGCTGTGCGTAGGTAAGCTTGGATAAGCTCAATCGCTTTGATTGCTACCGCATCAGTGATTGGTGTTGCCGCGATAGATACGTAAGCTTCAATCGCGTGAGTTAGGGCATCCATACCTGTTGCCGCAGTTAGCGAAGCAGGTTTAGCGAGCATTAGCTCTGGATCGTTTACCGAGATAAGCGGTGTTGTGTGCTTATCAACGATAGCCATCTTGATGTGACGCTCTTCGTCAGTGATGATGCAGAAACGCGTCATTTCAGATGCAGTACCTGCCGTCGTGTTGATTGCGATAAGTGGCATCATTGGTTTTGCAGATTGGTCTACGCCTTCGTAATCTGCGATTTTGCCGCCGTTAGAAGCAACAAGCGCGATACCTTTCGCACAGTCGTGTGGTGAACCACCACCTAGAGAGACAACGAAGTCACATTCGTTATCAGTAAGAAGTGCTAAGCCGTCGTTAACGTTGCTGATAGTTGGATTTGGTTGAGTGCCATCAAACACAACGGTTGCTACATCGCGCTCAGTGAGAAGGTCTTGAACTTGTTTGACTACACCGATTTGGTTAAGGATCTTATCCGTAACGATCAAACCTTTTTTAAAGCCTTGAGATTGGATGCTGTCTGCTGCGTCTTTCAAACAACCAGCGCCCATTAGGTTTACCGTAGGGATAAAAAATGCACTTGTCATATTGGATAGCTCCGTCGTTATTTTTAATAATCTTTCTTAATTTGCCGTTTACTGTCGCACATTCGTTTCCAGATTGAAGTTGATCTGAAGCAAGTTTACCTACTTAGAGGTACTTGCAAGAGAAAAACTGTGACAGTGATCTTGTTGCACTGCGTATAAGTGCAACACTGATATAAAGTAGAACAAATATGAAACTATGGACGCAAACGATTGGCAAAAATTGACTTCTGACGCGGATATATCTCTAAATTCGACTAAAGTATAAAAAATCCCCATTAATAACTTAATTATCAATGGGGATAGGGAAGTGTTTTATAAGCTAACTACTAATAATTAAGCTATTTTAATCAGCTTTGATACTAACTTTTCGATACCTGAGGCCGCTTGAGAGATATTTTCTGCCAACATGTAAGCAGGGGTTGAAAGTACGAGGTGTTTTTCATCAAAAACGATGTCTTCGACAGGGCACGTGGTGTGTTCACCGCCCATTTGATTAAATGCTATTGAGACTGCCTCATCGTTGCCTACCGTTCCTTTCACGCCTTGCTCATAAATCATCGGAATAATGACAGGAGAAATACACAGATAGCCAGCTGGTTTTTTCGCATTAGCAAACGCGCGACAAGCTTGAGCTACGTGTGTGTTAATGGAGCACTCTGCACCTGAAACGGCGAAGTCGGTTAAGTTTTTCGCAGCACCAAATCCACCTGGAAGCAGTAGGGCATCGTATTCATCAACGTTAAGTTTGGCAACATCGTCAATGTTTCCGCGTGCGATACGAGCTGATTCGATCAAGACGTTACGGGTTTCATCCATTTCGTCACCAGTTAGGTGATTGATGACATGGAGTTGGTCAATGTTAGGTGCAAAGCAGTGCCAAGTTGCCCCTGCTTTCTCGATGGCGTAGAGCGCCAACACTGCTTCGTGGATCTCAGAACCGTCGTAAACGCCTGAACCACTTAAAATGACTGCGACTTTTTTCATGTTTGGATTCCTTTACTCTGAACGTTCCTTAGATTGCTCTTCGCTATCTAGACCATGCGTTTCCGAGTGTGTTTTAACGTTTTCACTCTCGTTGTCATCTTCATCATAGTAGCGCACAACAAAGGGTGTAAGCATAACACTAGAGGGCAGAAAATGTTTCATATCAACTCCAACGGCTTAATAGAATGATTTTTATACTGATTTTTATAAAACAGTACGTTGAACCTGATCATTTTTGAGTTAAGCTGACGTTTCCTTTGGCATTCGTGAGTGGTAGGTCACATGAAATCAGTGCAATTTCGTTTCACACTTTATGGTTGTATCGCGATTCTCTCTTGGAGTTGTCTGCTTGGCATCGCGAGGTTGGTTACGGAGAGTTTAGGTCCTGTAGGCGGGGCAGCCATGTTGTACTCTCTTAGCTCTGTTTTCCTTCTTATCGTGGTCGGTATTCCAAAGTTGTCTTACTTTTCTCCCAAGTATCTTGTGCTTGGTGGTGCGATGTTCGTCTGCTATGAAATATTTCTCGCTCTATCTTTGGGATATTCCAACTCGCGCGCGCAGGCAATTGAGGTGTCGATTGTCAACTACCTTTGGCCCGCACTGACGGTTTTATTTGCGGTCCTTGGCAGCAATAAAAAAACAAACTGGTTGCTTTATCCAGCAGTTACGCTGGCGTTTATTGGGGTTGCTTGGACTGTGTGCGGTGAGAATGGCTTATCCATAACTCAGATCATGTCCAATGTTAGTAGTAACCCTCTGGTGTATTTTATGGCTTTCGCTGGGGCGGTTATATGGGCCTTTTATTGCAACTTAACCCAAAGGCAGCAATCTAAACATAATGCGATTACCCTGTTTTTCATTGCAACAGCTGCTTCGCTTTGGGTCAAATATGCGTTTACGGATGAGCCACCAATGACATTCAGTTGGGAAGCGGTGGGGTACTTAGTGGCTTCTGCGGCTTTAATGGCTGGTGGTTATGGTTTATGGAACATCGCGATCGTTGGCGGCAATATGGTTTTTCTCGCCACCTTGTCTTACTTCACGCCCATTTTTTCCGCTTTATTTTCTTCCATTATTCTTGGCGTAACTCTGAGCCATAGCTTTTGGCAGGGCGTTGTGATGGTAACGGTGGGCTCGCTGATGTGTTGGTTAGTCACCAAAGAGAAGCGCGAAGCGGCTGGGTAAGTTACCAACGAGATCAGAGAATTTAAGTGAGCAACGAACAGATCTCCCTTGCGAGCTGTATTCGAATACGAAGCAACTAAATCGAAAAAATTAAAAAAGCTCCCGAGATTGGGAGCTTTTTATTGAATTTTAACGGCTCTTTGGTGGCACTCTAATAAGCGACGTTCAAGTGTAGTTGAAGCTTGAATCTGTGCTTCGACAGTCGCTTGATAAGCTGCTTACGAGTGTGCTCTAGTGTATCAAGCTCCAATGTGTCGTCATCAATATGTACGTCCACATTTACTCGTAGCTCTTGACCTACCTTCGTTACGCCAGCCAGTTTCAATTGATGCTCAGTCACTTTTTCAATCTCAAGAACATCTTTGCCAACGCTCTGACACAGCTCTTTGCTTGGTGTCATCATTAGTAGTTCACGTAAGGCACCTACTAGCATATCGAACGGTACTTTGAGGAAGTAAAAGCCCATTAAAACCATCATCATGGGGTCGGCATATACCGCATACTCAGAGAATGGCGTTAGTGAAACAGCCCAAGCCGAGATAAATCCTACGGTCACCGCCACACTTAGCAGAGTATCCATTTGCCACTGTTTTTTCTCCGCTTCAATCAAGCCTGATGAGAAGCGGCGGCTGCGTTTCGCCATAAACCACCAAGCGTAACCACAGCCGATAACATTCACGATGCCGAATAAGGTCGCAATAGAAGCATCGACCTCGCGACCTCCAGACATCAATGCTGATATCGCAGAGTAGAGAGAGAAGCTTACAACCACTAAAATGACGGCTGCTTTTATCGCAATAACGATTGGTTCTAAGACCGCTTTTCCAAATGGGAATACAGATTTTGAAGGCTTGTTAATGTAGTAAGAAGCGGCCAGTGACAATAAAGTTAACAGTAAGCTGACCAAAGAGTAAACACCGTCAAAAACGATGACAATTGAGCCTACAAGCAAGCCAAGTACCATACCACCAGCAGCGAACCCAGATGCCAAAAGGGCTGAAATGGTTAGAATACGGTTTTCGTTTTTGCTTGTCCTGTCACACATAAAAGATGCCTTTGAATTTTAATACCTTACTATTCTTCGCTCATAAGGTAATTTAGGCAACCACAAAGTGACCAGTAACTAATCTAAAAAATTGCGTTTTTATTTATGTTATTATAAAACAATGGCTTACTGTAATTTTTTGGTGTCAGTAAAATTGACGCTCACTGATAAAATGTTTAGAAGTCAAATAAATACTCGCTCAATTTATCTGCTAACCACGTCATTGCTGGATGCTCAGTATGGCCGTTAGGTGAAAACATACAGTAGTCTTCTTGCGTCAATCCGTATGTGTGTTTGATAACGGCGAGCTTCTGCTGACGAAGGTAATGGCGGATTAATGGTTCTGGAAGCACGCCCCAAGCGTCTTCTTCTAAGATGGTGTTCAGCATGTAGTCAAAACTCGAAAAACCAATATATCGAGTCGAGAAAGGTTGCAGTTCAGGGTTGTCTTTCTCATTTAGGTACACCATTAGTGCTTGCATCTGACTACGTAGATCCTCGTCTGAGACACGGCGCATCTTACTTAGGCGGTGTTCTACACTGCATACTGACATCATACGTATCTTGCCTAATGGGTTATATACGATACGAGGATCGTCTACTCGCTCATAATCAACGCCGAAAGCAAAATCTACTTGGTGGGTACTGACCAAGTTGGCTAAGTCGCCACTGGATGCCAAGATTAAGTTGAAGGTTGTTGAAGGAAAGCGGTTATTCAATGTATGAGATAATTCTTGCCAGAGATCATCAGGTAAGGAGTCGTCACGTGCTACCCAAACTTCCGCGTTAAACCCTTCCGAGATTTGAGCGCAGGTCTTTCTGACCCGTTGTGCGATGATAAGTAGGTGTTCGCAATCTTTGTAAATGGCTTTCCCAGCTTCAGAGAGGGTGAGCTGGTTGCCAGTTCGGTTAAACAATTCAACGTCGAGATCTTTCTCTAATGCCTTAATCGACATACTGAGTTTGGTGCGATTGCAGTCGAGTTGCCTTGCCGCTTCAGAAACAGAACCACACTCAGCGATGGTGCAGAAGGCTTCTACTTGAGTTAAGTTCATGATTTGACACAACCAATAAATGAATTCAAAGAATTTGGGTATTATGCAGATGCGCTCCCAAAGCCATGAAAGATTATCGAAAAAAACGCGAATCCGCCAGATAAGTCTATGGTCTTTTAACGGTTTTGCGGTAATCTATGTGGGTTACAAAAAGTGAACATGGAGGCCACGATGGCACAAGATTGGGACGGCTTAGCAAAAAACTGGGAATCAAATCCAGCAACAGAGCAATTTGCGCAGTCGGTGTTTGAGCAGTTACAACAGCTAACTCAGCTTGATGGCATTAAAGTACTAGATTTTGGATGCGGAACAGGGCAGTTAAGTCAACGATTGTCACCGATGGTTAAAGACATCGTAGCATTAGACGCATCGGAAGCCATGATTGAGGAACTCGATAAAAAAGAGCTCGTCAACGTAGAACCTGTGGTAGATGCATTATCTCGCGGCTTGGTCGCTCAGCACCCTGCGTTTCGTGGACAGTTCGACTTGGTGGTTGCATCATCAGTTTTAGCGTTCGTGGAAGACTTAGACGCGTCATTAACGATCTCGCATTCTCTACTTAACCACGGCGGCTATTTTGTTCATTTTGATTGGATTGCAGAATGTGAACAAGACGGTTTTACCCTTGCGAAGTCTGAGCGTGCACTGAAAGAAGCAGGCTTTACTGAAGTTGAATCGCAACACGTTTTTGACATTGTATCTGACGGTAAAACAATGTCGGTATTAATGGGGCTTGGTCGCCGCTAATACTGCTGAATAAAGAACACAAAATGACAAAAGCGAGCTAACAAGCTCGCTTTTTTCTTATCTGCTGAGGGTATATGTAACTTCTCACTTGCTCTAAACAAGTCGTCGTGGTGCAGGCAAGGACATACTCGAACAACTTAGTCTTCGGAGGTTATTTTGAGACGACTATCCTGCGTATCTCCTCCAGCACTTCAGGGTTGGCTATTGCGCCTAAATTTTCGACGCTTCGGTTGTTAACGACTTGCTTAACGGCTAACTCGACCAGCTTTCCTGAGCGTGTCTTAGGTATATCGCTTATTGCGTAAATCGCACTAGGTACATGTCTTGGAGAACATGCAGACTTTAGCTGTGCTTTGATGGAGGCGATCATCTCGTCGTTGAGCTCTATCCCTTTCATTAATTGGACAAACAGCCATATTTGTTCGTTGCGATCGACTTCTTTTCCTACTGCGATGGAATCTAGAATACCGTCTATACTGTTCACTTGCTGATAGATTTCGGCCGTGCCGATTCTTACGCCACCGGGATTCAACGTGGTATCACTTCGACCATAAAACACGTATCCACCAACGCTGGTTTGTTCAACATCGTCGCCGTGGTGCCAAATATTGTCGAACTTATCCCAATAAGCACGATGATATCTCTCCCCGGTGTCGTTCCAAAAGCCAGCGGGGAAGTTGGGTAATGAATTGGCACAAACCAACTCACCGCGCTCTCCCATTACGCTATTACCTTGTGGGTTAAAGACTCGGACATCGACCCCTAACCCTGCTGATTGGCACTCTCCCCGATAAACGGGAGAAATAGGGTTGCCTAATACAAAGCAGCCACAAATGTCTGTTCCGCCAGAAATCGAGGCGAGGTGTACATCTTCTTTAATGTGCTGATAGACATAATCAAACTGTTCTGGATACAGAACAGAGCCAGTCGAACAAATGGTTTTCAGACTTGAAAATGCATCACTTTTCTGCGGAGAAAAAGATGCTTTTTCCAGCGCCTCTAGGTATTTTGCTGAGGTTCCAAATAGCGTCACTTCGGCTTGTTCTGCGAGGTCCCAGAGCACATTATGAGTAGGGTAAACAGGGCTACCATCAAAAATCACCAAACATGCACCGCTCGCGAGTGAAGAAACGTGCCAGTTCCACATCATCCAACCGCAGGTTGTGTAGTAAAACACTCGGTCGTTCGGTTGAATATCGCAATGCAGTTGATGCTCTTTCAAGTGATTAAGCACCGTTCCGCCGACGGAATGAACGATGCATTTCGGTTTGCCTGTTGTGCCTGAAGAATAGAGCACAAATAGCGGATCGTTAAAATTCACACGAGTAAAAGTCAGCGCTTCGGGTGTGTATTGATTCAGGACGTTTTGCCAATCTTGGGTGCAGACATCGCATTCAAAAATGTGTGGTTTAAGGTAGCTAATTTGGCAAACTTGTTTAAGACCATCAAGATGATCCGTAATATGCTGGTTTTTCTCAGACATATCGAAAGTTTTGCCATTGAATGTATAGCCATCACAAGTAAACAGGATTTTGGGTTTCACTTGACCAAAGCGCTCCAAAACGCTTTCGACGCCAAAATCAGGTGAGGTGGAAGTCCAGGTCGCCCCTAAACTGGTGGTTGCTAGCATAGCTATCACCGTTTGAGGTAGGTGAGGTAAATAACCAGCGACGACATCACCTTGCTTAATTCCACATTCTTTCAACCATTGCTGCACACTCGAAACTTCTTCGCACAATTGTTTCCAGGTGTAGGTCTGTTTTTCTTCACGTTCATTTTCAAACCAAATCGCGAGATCATCGGGTTGGTGACACGCGTAGGTTAGCAAATTTTCGGCGTAGTTAATTTGCGCGTTTGGGAACCATTTTATATCCCTATTTTCAACAGGTTGCTGCCAGCGACTTTCTGCTCGCTCTTTTATGGTCTCTCCCTGAGTACCAATGACGTCGCAGAATAGCCAAACTTCCTGCCAAAATTTTTCTGCATGATCGAGTGACCATTGATGCAGATCAGCGAAGCTTTCAAGGGTATTTCCTTGTCGATTAATGTGTTCAATAAACTGTGTAATGTTGGCTTCTTCGATACGACTTTCGCTCGGTTGCCATACTTTGCTGCTCTCGCGCATAGGTCCCTCTATAACAAAGTGATAACAGGTTTTAGTTTGAGAGGAATACACGATAAAGTCAAACAAGCCAGATATTATATCGTGTCATAAAAATCATGCAGTTACGATGAGTTGTAAACAATATGTTACATCGGGATGATGCTGAGAAAATCGCGCAGGGATTGGAAGCTCTTAAGACTACAGATAGGCTTAATGTAAAGGATTTGTTAATGGAGATGAGCCATGACCCAGTATCGTTCTAAACCCGTAAACCAGGAAGGCAGGGTTGAATGGAGCCGTGAAGAAGACGCCATTTGGCGAGATTTGGTAACACGACAAATGGGTGTGATCCAAAACAGAGCTTGTGAGGCTTATTTACACGGTTTGACGCTGCTTGATTTACCTCAAGACCGCGTTCCTCAGTTACCAGAAATTAATCGTGTCCTGATGGAGACAACAGGTTGGCAAGTGGAGCCCGTTCCCGCGCTTATTGATTTCGACCGATTTTTTAATCTACTCGGTAATAAGCGCTTTCCAGTCGCCACATTCTTGCGTACAAGAGATGAGTTCGATTACTTACAGGAGCCAGATTTCTTCCACGAAATATTTGGTCATTGCGCGATGTTAACCAACCCAGACTTTGCTGCATTTACCGAGCATTATGGTCAACTAGGGCAAGCCGCTACCCCAAAACAAAGAGCCTATCTCGCTCGCCTCTACTGGTTTACCGTAGAGTTTGGCTTGGTGAAAGAAGGGGACAAAACCAAAATTTACGGTGGTGGTATTCTTTCATCTCCTGGCGAAACCCTCTACGCATTAGAGAGTGATGTAGCAATTCGCGACCCATTTGAATTACAAACAGTGCTGAGAACGCCTTATCGTATCGACATCATGCAACCGAAGTATTACGTGATTGATGACTTTTCTCAGCTCTTTAAAATTAGTCAGTTAAATTTATTGAAACAAGCCGATCTAGCGATTGAAGCTGGACTGCTTCCTCCACTTTTTGAACCAAAGGAACCTGCTCATGTTGAATGAACAAAAATGCGAAGCTTGTAGTATCGATGCCATTGCACTAAGCAAAGAAGAACAACAATCTCTGCTGCTGCAATTGTCTGATTGGCAGATCATTGAAAGAGAAGATATACCTCAACTAGAAAAGGTGTATAAATTTAAGAACTTCAAACAAGCATGGGCTTTCAGTAACAAAATCGCGGAACTGGCAGAAGATGAGTTCCACCATCCTTCTATTTTGTTGGAATGGGGTAAGGTTACCGTAACGTGGTGGAGTCACTCTATCAAAGGTCTGCATAAAAACGATTTTATCTGCGCATCAAAGTGTGACGCGCTAGTATCGGCAGAGTAGGACATTACCTCATACAAAAAAACGCCCGGCTTACGTCGGGCGTTTTGGTTCTAAATGACTTTTACATTACTTTATAGATTGGTTCGGAAGACGGATGTCGTGCCCGATACCTCATTGCCAACGGCGATAAAATGACCACCATTACGGGTAAAGTAATTAATGGATTCTGGGCCTAAATCGCCTGCTTTTGGATTGTATGTGTCGTTCATGCATTCGCCATCTTCGACTTTTGTACATACTGGCTGATTGTAATCACGGCGGTTGACGTAATGCATAAACTGCGCTTGTTTCGGGTCTGTGATGTCATAAATCATGATACCGCCTTGACGCTCCAAGCCGATAAACGCGTAATGACGACCGTTAATTTGTGCTACTTCAATCGCCTCTGGCTCAATACCTTTATCATCACTTCGGTCATTGCCACTATTATTGTTATCGTTGGTGCTGTTGAAGTTCTTGCCTTCATTCAGCAGCGCGATAGTCGCGAAATCGTCACCACTATCGAAGACCAACTTGCCGTTTTCATCCCAAATCGAGAATGAACGCGCGCCAAATGATTGAACATTCTCTTGTGCAGAAAGCGTTTGTTCCGGCTTAATCACTTTTAAACGCGCGAGTTGTTTGTTGTCTTTTAGTGCCTCTGCCAATGGGTGTTCTGCTGCTACTTTCAGCTTCTTACCGCGCACTTCATCAATATGGCTTAAACAGGTTCCTTGCTCAGATGTATATTCATCTGTACCGAGGTAATCGTCTTCATCCCACATAAAGCCAGCTTTGTCGCACAGTTCTTGAGTGGTTTTGAATCCGTACTCACGCCCGTCGCCTTCATTTGCAGATACGATGTAAGTACTCCCATTCACTGAGTAGCTGTCGATAGCGTCAGGCATAAATAAGCCAACCAGTTGTGGGTAGCTTTTCAAGTTCCCAATGATTTTGTCTTTGTTGGATGCATCGAGTTTAGCGCCCGACCAAGACTTCTCACCTAAGCCAACAATTTTTTCTACCGATTTGCTCTCTGGATTGACGATTGCCATGGCGTTATTTTCTTGTAGCGCGACATAGATTTTACCGTTATCTGCAAAAGTGAGGTATTCAGGCTCTAGATCTTGTGCGACGGTGGCGTTTGGCCCCGAAATACGCACATTCATTGGGAGCTCTGCTTTTCGTGAACCATCAAATTCGTTAAAGCCAATTTGTGTCACTTCTGCTTGAGTAACACCAAGGCTCAGATCGATCAAAGTGATACTACCTTCAGGGTCAATGCTGTAATCGCTGTTTGGTTCTCCTTCATTAGCGGTTGCGATGTATCGGCCATCTTTTGAGAAGCCAACCATGTCTGGCAATGCGCCTGTTGGGAAAGTCGTGACTAATGACAAATCGTCGGAGCGGTACAAGCCAACAATACCATTCGCTTGTTTATTACTGTTTTCAATCGCAACTGCTACCAAACCATAGAATACAGCGACACTGTTTGCTGCGCCAATTTCAATGCCCGCTGCTTCGCCAGCGCTGTTGAGATCAATGAATGCGCTTTGCGTTGGTACGCCGTTGTCATCCATAGACATTACATCGACACGTTTTGCTTGAGCATTAACCACATAGAGCTTATCTGTACAGGCGTCATAACTGACGATTTCAGCTGCCGATGTGTCGAATGGTGCATCAGCAACGGATGTTCCGATAAAAGTTAAACCTTGAATTGACGTTTCCCCAGTAACGGGTGCAGTGGTAGGTTTGCATTGTGTAGCGAATGAAGCCACGGTATCTTCGGGTTGTGATGAACACGCGATGGCAAGTGATGACAACGCGAGTGCACCGATTGCCTTTAAAGGGGTGATCATGATATCTCCTTATCAATCCGATAGGTTGTCAATCAGCATGGGTTTTATGCTGCTGTCCATTTCCGCAACTGGAATGATAGAGCGCTGAATGACGTGTGATTTGGTAAGGCTCTGAATATATGTATGATTGATGACTCTTATATTGGCTTTTTATGAAACTAATGTGTCATCAATATGATGAAGTAGGGATAGAGGAATAATGGAATTAAAATCGTTTTTAGATTTATTGGCAGCGTCACCAGAGCAGGTCGAATTTGAAGCAACGATGGCGGTGATCGAAGATAACTATACGTTTGAGCCAACCGCTTTTGTAAATGGTGAGACACAAAACAATGCAGGCGAGAACAACGGTTCGTGTAAGATCTTCGCTTTCGGTTTGCTAAACAACCTAGACAAAGAAGCGACGCTAGCCTGCTTTGGCCGTTTTTATCGTGAAGATGTATTGCAGCATCCAGAGAACAGCGATCACCAGAATATTCGTAATTTTATGGTGACAGGGTGGGAAGGCATTAAGTTTGAAGCGTCCGCTTTAACCGCTAAATAAACACCAGTCAGAAAACGATGATCAGTAAGCCAGTCGTATTACGCAACTGGCTTTTTTTCTAGACATTTTCGGCACAAACACAGCTGGTTGGCGCTTGGCTTGGGTAAATCACGGGTTTCTATAGTAAAGCACCAGCATGTCTCTTTGCCTGCGGCGATATCACAATGGGCTTGAGTCCCGCACTCAGGACAACTGTGCGTTGAATCTTCTCCTGCGATTTGTTCGATAATCGCATCTCGTTGGAGATCGGTTTTGTCTTTCCATTGGATGATTTCATCCATCGTCCGGTGACAACCAGAGCATATTCCGGCGTTATTTTTACATGCTGCTCGACAAGGTGACTTCATTGCTTTCTCGTTCTCATTTTTTATGCCGCGTACTCTAGCACAAAGCGAGTCAAGGCCGCCAAAATAAACGTGACTGCGATTTGCTGGTGAGGAGGGAGAACCAGTGTTACCCTTGGGCGAGTTACCTTAACTCTCTGTCACTTATGTTAGAAAAAGAAAACCTCATTAAACTCGCTAGAATGCAAATGCCATTTGGGAAATATGCAGGGCGAGTGTTAATCGACCTGCCTGAAGAATACTTACTGTGGTTTGATAAAAAGGGCTGGCCAAGCGGCGAGCTAGGGGATTTGCTCAAGCTATGTTTAGCGCTCAAAATTGAAGGCTTAGATAGTGTCGTGAAGCCTTTGAAGCGCATGTAATTAGCTACAGAAACGCCCACTCTTGATGAAAAGACTTATTATGAATTTTGATATCGATGCACTGAAACACCACCAATTGGTCGAAGATGGTAAATTAGAGGGATGTTACATTCATCAGCCAGCTCAAGGTAGCCAGCAAGATGACAAAGCTGTTTTGGCAGAGCGCCAAGCGTTGGAAAAGTTGGGATATAAGGTAATACAGGTTAAAGCTAAAAGCGGGACAACAACGTTTGCCGAGGCGATGCAAAAGCTTGCGAAGGAAACTGGTCACCTGCCTAAGGAGTAAGTGAGTGTAACCTGCCACAGCCTTACAAGTTCTCCCACCAGACTATTTTTTTATTCAAAAGAGCCAGACCGTTAGGCTGACTCTTTTTTGTCCCAAAGTGTGTTACGCCTCGAAATGCGAATTTAGATAATTGGCAATTTTATACATACAAAACTCTGCTCTTTGTCATTCAGGCAGAGTGCCCCAAAACTGGTAACAATGATATGAATGTTATCGTCGCTAGGCTGATGTTGAATACGCGCTGTCTTAATACGGTATTGAGATAAATACGAATTTTTTTACCAACCCAGACCCAAGTAATATTTGCAAACAGTCCGAATGTCGTAAACACGAAAGTAATCAATGTAACAGAGAACCAATAGTTAGAAGGGAGACTATAACTTGTGACCAAAGCAAGTGATGCCATCCAAGCCTTCATATTACCCAGTTGAAACAACGTAGCCTGAGTTACGTTGATTGGTTTGCTTTTAGTGGGTTTGCCTGCGAAAGGGTTGGTACATAGCAGCTTAATCATCAGCCAGAACATGTAAACCAGACCGATGTATTTTATAGCGAGATACCAACTTGGATGAGTCTGTAGGGCAACACCGACACCACATGCACAAAGCAGAATTAACCCTATTACGCCAATACGGATACCAATTAGGTGTCGCCATGATTTCCTTATACCAAATTGTGCCCCTGAGTTGGCGAGCAATAAGTTATTTGGGCCGGGTGTTATGGCGGTGACAAACGCAAATAAACTCATCGCTGGAGTTAGGTCCCATAATGTTGTCATTTCTTTTCTTCTCAAACTAGTGCTGATAAGCCAAGAATAAAGGGATGAAGTGAGAGAGACCTACAGTTAATGCGTCATGGTGACAATTCTTTGATTTCATTTTCGTCAGGCCTTATTTATCCTGAATACAAGAATTAATTGTACCCCTTCGGAGAGAGACAATGTTAGTCCCTGATATATCGGGTCGTTCCGGACCTAAGTTTATGGCACTGGCTGATGCGATTGCTGAGGTGATAGAGAGTGGTGAACTCGAACCAGACACTAAATTACCTCCTCAGCGTATTTTATCTTATCGCTTAGGTGTGACGGTTGGAACGGTGACGAGGGCATATAGGGAGCTAGAGCGGAGGGGCTTAACGGAACCAAAAGTAGGAAGCGGTACTTATGTACGTAACAGAGAAACTGAACTGAACCACTTTTATCATCCGGTATTGGAAGAAAAAGGCATTGATCTGGCACGTTGCCGACCTTTGCTATTATCGCAGCCGAAATTTCTTGCGAATGCGTTGAAAGAGCTATCACACGAGGAAATTGCGCAGGCAGCCGTGCTGGATTACTACTCCGCTGATGGCATTCGGGGTCATAACGAGACTCTTCGACAATGGCTGATGACCAAATTCAATATCGATATTGATGCACGGCGTCTAGTGTGGACTCATGGAGGGCAACACGGGATATCGTTGATTATTCAATCTCTAAGCCGCCCTAAAGATACAATTCTTGCTGAAGGGCTGTGTTATCCAGAGTTCATCTATGCATGTCAGCAATCCGAACGAAAGCTAGTGCCAGTAAAAGTCGATGAACATGGATTAGATCCAGAAGATCTGGCTTTACACTGTAAGAGGCATCGCCCAAAGCTGCTTTATCTTACGCCGGGAATACAGAACCCGACCGGAGCTCAGTTAACGGATAGCCGAAGACTAAAAATCATAGAGATATGTCGTCGTTACAATGTGTTGATTATTGAGGACGATGTTCTCTACTGCCCACCGTCTCATCGAAAGAGTCCCTTAGTTGCTATCGCTCCAGATATTACCTTATACGTGGGCAGTTTTTCTAAGTACTTTGCAGGTGGATTGCGGCTGGGTTTCATCATTCTGCCTTTGTCGTTCAAAGATTTACTGCAACGTGCGCTACGAGTCAGTTGTATGTATGTTAGCCCTTTGATAATCGACCTTGTTTGTCGTTGGTTAACTAGCGGAGCTATGCAAGCCGTGGACAGAGAGATAGCGATGGAACTCAGTGCACGTCATCGGATCTGGAAGGCAGTATTTCCCGAAATCCAGATTGGTGTTCCTGGTTACAATGTGTGGCTACCTTTGCCTGAGCCATTAACAGGGTATCACTTTAACCAGTCGTTGTTGAAACATGGTGTCAGAGTGAGGGAAGCGGAAATGTTTGCTGTGGGTCGGTATGAAGTGCCGGCAGCAGTGAGGATATCACTTGCAGGTCCATTAAGCCGATTACAATTGCAATCAGCTTTAGATATCGTAAGAGAGCAAATCAAGCGGTTAACTTAAGTTTCATAGTTCACATGGATTGCTCAATATATAACTATTCAATGCTCTATTAGGATTGAACACACCGATATACATAAAGTGCTCGAAGTTGTGCTCAAAGTCTCAAAAGTTACTTGAAATCTGAAACTCGCTTGGACGTCTTTTGGGCAGCATCGAGTTGATTCATCTTTGTCGAGAACCTTTATGTTGAGTACTTTCCAACGCAAAAGTGCCCCATTGTTACTTGGGGCTAGTACTAATCCATCTATTGTGAGTATGGCTTTGCCTTAATAAATCTTATTTGAACTCGCCTCTAAATGAGTGGGCTTATCGATGTAACTCAGCAACGCTCATAGTGAAAACTAAATCCGAATCTGCTTGGTTTGAGTAGCTGTGAGGGACATCCGTTTTAGCTATAGCGGACTGACCTTCATGCAGTTCTATGGCTTTCCCATCAATATTCAAAGTGAGTATTCCAGACTCAACATGAAAAAGTTCAAACGTGCCTTGTGGATGACCTGCTGATTCAAAAACTTCTGATGGTTTCATATTCCAGCGCCACAACTCAATCATATCTGGGCCGCTTGTTCCCGCCAGAAGTTTTGCGCTACCACCGTGCTCGCCAGTCCAAAGCGTTGGAATGTCCTCTTTATCAATGATGTTGACTGTTGGATTACTCGCAACATTCACAATATCGGCAACCGAAATCCCAAGGGCAGCAGACAGTTTACACAACGTCGAAATGCTAGGGTTAGCTGCCCCTTTCTCTACTTCTACTAACATGCCTTTACTTATCCCTGCTCTTTTTGACAGGGCATCCAGTGACAACTTGAGCCTTTTTCGATGTTCCTTGATCCTTGCGGCTACCGCTTGATTAATGAAATCAGCATCAGTGCCACTATTGGTCGATATATTGACTTTTTTGGTCATTGTAATGTATCTTGCATGAAAATGAATCACTGAAGGAATTATCTAATGGTTGTTGTAGTGCCGTCAATCGATGCTCGAATTTCCCAGATTGCACCAGAGTTCAAAGCATTGAGCATATCCGTTAAAGGAACGGAAGTTCAGAGCCAAGAGTATGCAAAACGGGTTCTGCAAGAAGCATGTACTTCCGTCATTGAGAACGACTATCCATGGGCAGAATCACACATCAATGCGTGGGGAGACGTTTTTCGTCTATTTGGCGCTAAACCAAATCGAACCCCTTGCTCGGCTGCTGCACTGCGAAAACGAGTATTGAAAGATGGAGGAATGCAGAGCATTGACCCTATTGTGGATATTTATAATGCCATCAGTATTCGATACGCCATACCCGTAGGTGGTGAAGATATGGACAGTTATCAAGGAACGCCAACACTCACTATCGCAGATGGCTCTGAATCCTTTGACACCATGAAAAATGGTGAGGCTTCAATTGAAAACCCTGATGTTGGGGAAGTAATTTGGCGCGATGAAGTAGGCGTTACTTGTCGTCGTTGGAACTGGAGGCAGGGTGTCAGAACCCGAATTGAATCTGACACACGTAACATGTGGTTTATTCTAGAAAGCTTGCCTGAAATGCCACTCGAACGCTTGCAGGAGGCGGGGCAAGAAATGATTAAACACTTGCAAGTGATCATGTCTGATTCAGTGATAGAGCAATCGTTGGTGTTTGCTTCAAAATCCATTGAGGTTTGATGTGATAAATACTTTGTTAACGGGTGCCGTTGTTTCTGGAAGTTTGATTGTCGCAATCGGTAGCCAAAATGCGTTTCTATTAAAGTGCGGATTAAAAAAGCAATACGCACTGTCCGTTGCCACTATCTGCTTTCTTGGAGACATTCTACTGATCAGTACTGGTGTACTTGGTATAGGGACACTGCTCTATAAAGCACCATTATGGAAAGACCTTTTGACTCTTGGCGGCGTAGTATTTCTTTTCTGGTATGGCTACCAATCTGCAAAATCAGCATGGAATGGTTCAAGTCACCTAGAGTTGGAAAATTCGGACATTGCCCAGAGTTGGTTAAAAGTCGTTTTAATGGCGATGGCTATCACTTTTTTAAATCCACATGTCTATCTGGATACGGTGGTGATCCTTGGTGGTGTGACTGCTCAAATGGAACCTGATGAAAAACTATTGTTTGTTATAGGGGCACTGATTGCATCAGGGATCTGGTTTTATGGATTAGTGTATTTGGCTAACAAGTTGATCCCACTTTTTAGTAAGCCAAGAACATGGAGAATTTTAGATTCTGCGATTTCATGCATCATGTTTGGTATTGCATTGAAGCTCGCAACACCTCTGTTAAGCCAATACATATAGAACGTCTCGATAAAGCTGCATTTCCAATAACTAAACTGCTCCTGCCAGATTGGACACAGATTTTCCATACCAGAAGTTATTCGTATTTTGCTAATTTAAGTAAATGCTCTAAATCATTTCTGTCCAAGAGAGTGCTGGCGCAGTTCAAAGTAGGCACTTGCTTTGGGTTACTCGACTCCAAGTAACTTTATTGCTATGTTTCGCAAAATATATGGAGAATCTCCTGCGCGTTATTTTTCTAGATGCCGTGCAGAATAATGTGTTGACCGGCTGAGGGAAAAATGAAAACCAAAATAATAATGTCGTTTCTACTCGCTACATTGTGTGTCAGTGCCAGCGCCAGTACGAATGAGCCGAAATACCATTCTGCGCTAACAATCAAAACGGGATTCAGTGAAGACAGAGATAAGCCAGTAGAAGTCTATTATTGGTATCCCACAACGAACGAAAAAAACAATTTCACGTTTGGTAGGGGGAACATTTTTAAATCAGTCGAAACGCAGTTAGATGCCCCTTTAGCAAGTGGAAAATTTCCCGTTGTGCTTTTGTCGCAGGGCGGAACACGGTCAGCGTTTTCCCACAGTGGTTGGATAGCCTCGAGCCTGGCGCAACAAGGTTATGTCGTTGTGGTACCAAAGCCTCCTGCACCGAACGAAATCAATGCAGAAATGGCTGTTGATGAAATCACATTCAGAACCAGTGATTTGATGCTTGGGCTGAACGAATTAAGTTCAGTCGGGATACTGTCCGGAGGCGTAGATACTGATGCAGTGCAGGGGGTCGGCTTTTTTCTGGGCGGCACATCTATGCTGATGCTCTCCGGAGCGCAAATAAGCCCGGAGAAATATCGAACATCGTGTCACAACGCCACCAATGTAGACTGTCATTGGTTACGTGAAAATAACGTTGATATTACCAGCATCCCGGATCAAAAATTCCCCCGATTTCAGTCTGAAAACAAACTGAAATCGGTCGTCGTTATCAACCCTGAGCTAACGAAAACTTTTGTCCCTGAAACTCTGGCCTTGATGAACAATGCTATCACCGTGGTGACGCTTTCTGATCGGCTACATCCCGCACTGACACCAGCCGAATCACTTGTTGATCTTCCCAATGTGACGTTTCAAGAGATTCCTAGTGCGAGTCAGTTTAGTGCGTTCGCAGAATGTACTGAGCGTGGCATTAAAATTCTCGCATCAGAAGGGGAGGAAGCACTTTGCCAGGAGCGTGACGAGGTTTCCAGAAAGGACAATCATCAGCACATTTTGGATGTAATTCTGGCCAGGTTAACAAAGCCATAAGAGTGCAACAATGAGGAGCTTTCTTACACATTGTGTGCTTGGACCAGCAAAGCGAGAAGTAAGTTTTTGCAGGCTTATCCTTTCACCATAGTGCAAGGCCTACTAGTGACCGTGTTATTTGCTCTAACTAAGTACTTGTACCAACATTTTGAAACTTAGAAGAACACACAAAATACCAACGATTTTCTTAAGAACTTTATTTGGGAAATACTCTGCACAACGCACGCCGAGGCTAGTAGTTAAGTAGCTACTAATGGAGAAGCTGAGCATTGCAGGAAGGTATATGTATCCTAATACTAAGTTGTTCCAATCTGTGTTTCCCCATCCGTTTAACATGTAACCGAGGCTTCCTGACAGCGCGATAGGGAAACCTATCGCAGCAGAGGTACCAATAGCACGTTTTACCTCAAAATTTTGCTGGACAAGATAGGGGATGATCAACCCCGCACCGCTTATAGAGACAAGTGCTGATACAGAGCCAATCACCGAGCCTACAGTGATATTACCGATAGCCCCATGTGGGTTCGGATTGTACTCATTTTCAGTGTTGAGAAACATCTTATAAGCAACATACAACATGAATACGCTGAAAAAGCCTGCCAGA
Source organism: Vibrio sp. 2304 (assembly GCF_033339475.1). Lineage (NCBI taxonomy): Bacteria > Pseudomonadati > Pseudomonadota > Gammaproteobacteria > Vibrionales > Vibrionaceae > Vibrio > Vibrio sp. 2304. The sequence goes on from NZ_JAWOUQ010000001.1 coordinate 752,980, forward strand.
TAGACTCCTTGTAGATACGATGCTACGAATGTGGCGCAAAATGTTCCGACTAGAACTCCGCTCAACATTTTTCCTACCATTGTCGAGTCTACATTCTCTTTTTTGTAGTGAGCGCGCATGCTGCCCAATGTTGTAATAATCATCGAAGCCATTGATGTCCCTAACGCAAGATGCACTACTTCCGTATCAGCTATTCCCTGTAGTGAAAATAGAAACGCAAAAATAGGGACGGCCATTCCACCACCACCCACACCAACGAGTCCAGCGAGAAAGCCAATGCCCAAGCCTGCTGTAATGTAATAGATAATAAAGATAGGTTCGTTCATGATGGTTCTGCCTTCGATAAAATGATCGTTGCTAAAATGTTACTCGAACGCTAACTTGCTATGGTAACGTTAAGAGGACAGAAAATAATGAATAATGGCCAAAATGGAATTGAGTAAATAAAGTGACAAACTCTGATTACAGCGAATGGAAAAATGGCGCCGCACTGATCGCTAAGGAGTGGCAGCATGAAAGGAGCGACTTCAACCATTTGGATCAACGGCCACATAATTGGCACAGTCATCATCGAGGCCAGTTACTGTGTATAGATGAAGGGCTAATACAGGTAAAAACCGATGAAGGAACGTGGATACTACCACCTCACCGAGCTGGTTGGATCCCCCCGGGTGCGATGCACAGTGTTTATTTTTGTGGTTCTCTGAAAGGTCGTTCATTACTGTTTACTCCAGAGAGTTGTGAGCGGTTTCCAATGAGACCTTGTGTTATCCAAATGAGCGATGTGTTGAAAGCCCTATCGGTTAGAGCATCGATATGGAGCAAAACAGACGATCTATCCATACAGTCTTTACGTATTCTCGCCGTAATATCCGATGAAATCGTCAATAGCCCTCATGAGTCACTCCACATCCCACTGCCCAGAGATCCGAGACTGCAAAAAGTTACTCAAGCAATTTTAATAGACCCAAACAGCAAGCATTCTGTGGAGCATTGGGCCAATATCGGGGCAGTCTCATCTCGGACGTTAAGACGATTGATTCGAAGTGAGTTAAACATGAGTTTTAGTGAATGGCGGCAACAAGTACTGCTAATACATTCATTAGAAATGATAGCTCGAGGGGAATCGGTGGGAGATATTGCACATGCTTTAGGTTATTCGACGCCCAGTAACTTTATTGCGATGTTTCGTCGGGTCTATGGCGATTCACCCACGCGTTACTTTTCGAGTCGTGGCATATAGTTGCCAAGAGCTTACCTAAATTAGGTTCGTTTTTATGTACTGAGGTTTACATTCATTTACTCACGCAACATAAGCAAGTGCTTCTAGCTTCTTTCTGCCCGAATGAGCTGAAATCAATTTCGAAGTGGACAATAGATTCGTCGCGAACGCTACCATCTTGGTCGTAGAGTATTGGTTACGGAAACCATTAACTCATGTTAGTGAAAGGAAATTCCTGAACCCTATAGTGCTTCTTTCACCAATCTTCTGTTTGGGCCATTATTTCTAACATCCAGACGCGAAATAGCATAAGATACACGGCCTTTACTAGCACTGAGCCACTCATCGTAATGACAGATAAAACACAGCAAGCGACATTTGCCGATCTTGGCCTGATTCCAACATTAGTCGAGCGACTAGAAGCGTTGGAATACAGCCAACCGACGCCCATTCAATCCCGTTCTATTCCTGATATCCTTGAAGGGAAAGATATTATTGGTGGTGCCAATACGGGGTCTGGTAAAACCGCTGCTTTTTCGCTGCCAATCTTGCAAAAAATTGTTCAGCAAGACGAATCAAACAATCGCCGTGGCAACTTCGTTTCCCACCTGATTTTAGTACCAACTCGTGAGTTGGCATCACAGGTGGCATATAACGTCAAATCTTACTCATACCATCTCAGAGATAAGATCAAAACGGTTGCCGTATTTGGTGGTGTATCGGTGAACCCACAAATGCTGGCGCTTCGTGGTGGCTGTGACATCATTGTTGCAACGCCGGGTCGATTACTTGATCTGGTATCCAGTAACGCGATTAAGTTGGACCAAGTAAAAACGCTTGTTCTTGACGAAGCCGACCGAATGTTGAGCCTCGGATTTACCGAAGAACTGAATAAGATTCTTGCGTTACTACCAGAGAAGAAACAGACGCTGTTATTTTCTGCTACTTTCCCTGATAAAGTCACGACGCTGGCTCAGCAGTTGCTCCGCGACCCTGTTGAAGTTCAGTTGCAGAGCGCAGAAGCCAGCACTTTGGTGCAGCGCGTGTTTAGTGTAAATAAAGGTGAGAAGACGGCGGTACTCGCGCACTTAATCAAACAGCATCAGTGGCGACAGACTTTGATTTTTGTGAATGCTAAGAATGCCTGTAACCATTTAGCTCAAAAGCTGTCAAAACGCGGTATTACCGCTGAAGTTTTCCATGGTGATAAAGGGCAGGGCGCTCGTACTCGTGTCCTTGACGGTTTTAAGTCTGGCGAGATTCAAGTTCTTATTGCCACCGATATCGCAGCACGCGGCCTTGATATTGAAAAACTTCCAGTGGTGATTAACTTCGATCTTCCGCGTAGCCCTGCTGATTATATGCATCGAATCGGTCGTAGTGGTCGTGCTGGTGAAGTAGGTTTAGGATTATCTCTTATCGATTACGACGACTACCACCATTTCAAAGTGATAGAAAAGAAAAATAAGTTCCAACTTGAACGCGAGCACGTAGTCGGTTTTGAAGTGGAAGACGATCAGAGTGAAGCCTACTTTTTACCAATGAAGCCGCGAGCGAAGCCAGCAGGTACGGGTAAAAAGAAGAAAAAGCGTAATCAATAGAAAACGTAAACTACATGTGAGTTTACTTACGGGAGTTGCTGGAGAAAGGGAATGCTCACTAGCTTGAGTCTTCGCTTCTAGCCATTCCTTTAAAGAACAATAGAGCCCTGCTGGAGCTACCAGTAGGGCTCTATTGCTTTTCAAGATAGTGTTATTGGCGACGAGCAGGGCGTCCGCGAGGTGAACGCTTTTTAAATGCAGACGCTGCTTTAGCTTGTGACTTAAGAATAGAGTCAACGGTTAGCGGCATTGGCTCTTTAGGTTCAAGGCCATGAGGGAAGGTACGAGCTCTTGGTGGTAAGTTGTATTCTTCTTCGCTCGCGCGTGGCATACGCTTAAAGCGATAAAGGTAAAAGTTTTCTAATTTTTCTCTCGCCCATTCGGTTTTCTTTAAATACTTCACGCTACTTGCAATCGAAGGCTTAGTGTTAAAGCAATTAAAACGCATTGCTGTATCTAGAATGTCCCAGCCGTAAAAATCTACTAACTCTTGCAACATAGTCTCTAGCTTTAACCCGTGCAGTGGATTGTTCTGTTGCAGCTCGATTCTCTCTTCGTCAGTCATCATTTTTAAGGGCCTTACTCATTAAAGGGCGGAGTTTAACAAAGTATACAATGCAGAGATATCTATAGTTACTTTGCGATGGATGCGAGCACAGTGCTCTCTACCTTGAAAGTATAAATCGGAATTGGCCGCTCTACTTGGCTCTCTGCTCAAAAATGACTCTTAAAAGTTCAAGCGTCCCAGTTCGATGTTGAATTATTGTGTAATAAGTGAGATTTTTGTTGTTCTTTTACTAATGTCTAATATTCCTACCGATAGCAATACATGCTTAATAGGTTCAAATCAAAAATTAGCCATACCACTTTCTTGGTGTGGCCTCGATGTTTGATGTGGGTGTTGTCTCGTATTGGTCTGTCTACCAAGCGAAACTCTAGTTGACGTAGTTCAACGTTGAAACATAAAAGGATGACTCAATGTCTGACAAAAGTAAGACTTTTTACAGGGATGTGCGCAAAAAACCGCATGAATTTGAAAACCGAGAAGACTTTCTAAATCATGATTTAACCGTCATGAGTTTCCGTCGCTGGGGAATTCATTTGCCCTCACGTGATTACAGTATTGAAATCGAAGACTGGGTACCTGCATTAGCAGCAACCATTGGTAAAGTGGTTATGGTCACTGCCATGGTTTCCGCTTTTGCTGCTCAGTTTGGTTTATCTCCGGAATTCATTGCAGAAAACGTGCGTTACGAATTACTTATCGCTGGAGCCCTGTTCGTCATCTTGTTTTCTGCCATCCTAAACCCGAATGCAAACTTAGCGGGAACCCATGGCCCAATGATACCGCTGATTCCTATGATCGCAGCTGCAGGAGGGCACCCTCTCGCGCTAGGTTTGATGGTATGTGTTTTTGGTTTAATTCTCGCTTTAACCAAAGGTGGCTCTAAACTCATGACTCTGACTGGTATCGGGGTTCGAGGAGGGTTGTTGATCTACCTTGGTGCTGTTGGGTTGCTCGGGCAAATTAATAAGACGGAAGCGTGGGCTGCAAGTACGGACCAAGGTTACATTTCGTTTGTGGTCATAGGCCTAACCGTTATGGTTTACGCTTACTTAGCCAAGATCAATAAACGTTGGCTCGCTATCCCATTGTGCTCTGCACTCGCGGGTATTGTTGCTTATTTGATGGGCGCTGAGTTTGCTTTTACCACAGAGCCGGGCCTGCCTAATTTCAGTCCATTCTACTGGTGGGGGGAAGATACAGGCTGGCAGCTAGGCTGGCCAACCCTAGAGCACTTTATTGCCGTGACTCCATTTGCTCTACTGGCAGTCGCTATGTGGTCCCCTGATTATCTCGGCCATCGTGTGTTTCAAGAACTTAACTACCCAAAAGAAGCGAAAGGTGTACTCATGGATGTCGATGACACGATGGTCGGAGCATCTGTTCGTCAGGGGGTTGGTTCACTCTTAGGGGGCGGAAACCTAGCTTCTTCTTGGGGAACGTACATGATTCCTGCCGCAATTGCCAAACGTCCTATTCCAGGTGGCGCACTGTTAACGGGTTTCATGTGTATTGCGGCGGCGGTAATTGGCTACCCAATGGATCTAGCAATGTGGGAGCCTGTTCTGCGTGTTGCTTTGATTGTCGGTGTATTCTTACCACTTTTAGAAGCGGGTATGCAGATGATCCATAAGCATAAAGATTCACTCAGTGCAGGTATCTGTATTTTTGCCTGTGCATTCGTTAATCCAGTCTTCGGTTGGGCAATCACGATGCTGTTGGATAACCTCGGGCTTATCGGCGACCATGAGCGTGCTAACGAACTATCGCGCAAAGATAAATATCTGATTCCTGGCACTGCGTTTATCGTTTGTGCAGGCTCCCTTGCTATTGTTGGTCAGCTTCCAGGCATTCCAGCTCTTATCGGTTAATCGAATTATGCTCTAAAGGTATAGTGAGAACAGTGAGTAAAGGGACTTGCTTCTTAAAATAGTAGACAAAAACAAAAAGCTACCTAGTACCTGGTAGCTTTTTGCATGTAGGGTTAGGCTACGGAGTTAGGCTATATGAGTGATTCAATGCCGTATTTTGCGCCGTAGTGTTCAACGACAAAATCAATGTCTTTGTCACCACGGCCTGATAAGTTGATCAAAATCGAGCCGGTTTCTCCTTGCTGCGCGAGTTTAATTGCGTAAGCGACAGCGTGTGAGGATTCAATAGCAGGAATTATTCCCTCTTCACGAGACAGCTCAAAGAATGCATCAATCGCTTCGTCATCGGTGATTGAGCTGTAATTGACACGGCCAATGTCTTTTAAGTAACTATGCTGAGGTCCAACCGATGGGTAATCCAAGCCACTTGCTACAGAGTACACTTCCTGAGGTTCACCTTGTGCATCTTTAAGCATGTAAGACTTAAATCCGTGCATGATACCTGGCTCACCGAGTGTGAGTGTTGCAGCATGCTCGCCAACCTTTTGCAAAGAGCGGCCCGCAGGTTCAACGCCGTGAATGGCGACTTGTTCATCCTCTAAGAAAGCAGTAAATAGCCCCATCGCGTTAGAACCACCTCCAACGCATGCGACGAGATTATTGGGTAACTTGCCGGTCATTTCTTTGAATTGAACTCGTGCTTCGTTACCGATAATTGATTGGAAATCTCTCACCATTTTAGGGAATGGGTGAGGGCCAACGACAGAGCCTATCGCATAAAGTTGTGTATCAGGATCTTTCAGATAAGCTTCGAATGCAGAATCTACCGCTTCTTTGAGAGTCTTGCGCCCATGAGTGGCAGGAATGACATTAGCACCAAGGATTCTCATGCGGACGACATTCGGATGCTCTTTGGCGATATCAACTTCACCCATGTAAATATCGCATTTCAAGCCAACCAATGCCGCGGCTGTAGCAAGCGCAACACCGTGTTGCCCTGCGCCAGTTTCAGCAATCAGTTTCTTCTTACCCATCTTTTTAGCGAGAATGGCTTCCCCTAAGCAGTGGTTAATTTTATGTGCGCCTGTATGGTTTAAGTCTTCGCGCTTTAGGTAGATGTCTGCTCCGTATTTTTTAGACAAGTTTTCCGCATGGAAGATTGGGCTAGGTCGTCCAACAAAGTGCTTATACAGGCGAACGAGTTCCGCTTTAAATTCAGGATCTTTGCTGCATTCCTCATAAGCTGCGTTGATGTCATGCATGATTTGTTCAAGCTCAAGTGGAACAAAGCTACCACCGTATTCACCAAAGTATCCTTCTTCGTTGGGCATAGTGAGATCAAACGAGTTTTTCATTATTTACATCCTAGTTAACGAAAGTATTGATACTTTTATACCCAAAATTTGGAAGAGGTTGTGTGATCAGTTGCTTAAATAACAATTGTCGATCTAGTGAACTAGTTAAAAAGTACAGCTTGGGTAGGGGATAATAGTTGGGATGTAGAATCAGGTGGTTTGAATAGGTGCAAAAAAGCCTCGAGAGATCCTAGGCTGTCATAAGAACCTCTCGAGGCAAACAGAGTGCTGGAAATACACTCTGCGATGGTGTCTGGAAACAAAAATTAGATTCGTTTCCTTTGTCAGATATTAGGGTTTTAGAATGAGTCGATGTCAGCGAAATGTCACAAGTTAATTGCGGTATTAAAAGCTTATTTTTTATTTTTGATTAATGGATTAGAAAGTAACCTAAAACAGGTTAACCTACCGCGTGTTCCGCATCTTTTAAGTTGAACATGATCTTTCTTTTTTTCGAATCGGTGTCTTTAACCAACACGTGCACTTTGCTCCCTAAAGTAAACGTGGCGCTCTGGCTGGAAATTTTTTGTTTGACTGCATCAAATTCGAACTCACCATTTTGGAAATTTGATAAAGGAATGAGACCTTCGATTCGGTTTTCCTCTAACTCAACAAATGCTCCGAAGTGTGTGAATCCAGACGCTGTCCCTATGAAGTGTTGTCCGATAAATGGCTTCATGTAATGACATTTCAGTGCAAACTCAATCTCTCAGCTAGGGATTATGTGCTCGTAGTTATTAGAATTTATTGATTGAGCAGATATATTTAATTTCATTTTTTCTCTTATATTCGCCAATCGCTTTTATTTTATAAACTTTATTTTTATGAGCAAAGCATGAGGCGAAGTGATTCAGATATGAATGAGATTAATTTAATTCCAAACTGGAATTGCAAGGTAGGTTGTGTGATTACCTAAAGATGTATACCAAAGTGACTTTATTGAAAGTGATTAATGATGGTGTGGGAGAGGTAAGTGATTTGGCTATATAAACTTAGATAGAGAATAGTAAGGGCAGTAACAAGTGGAAGGGGGTTGTGGCACCAACAACATTGATGCCACACAAAGAATTACAGTGCAGTTACTTCAGCTGCTTGTAAACCTTTGTTACCTTGTTCAACAACGAACGATACTTTTTGGCCTTCAGTAAGAGTTTTGAAGCCTTCAGAAACAATAGAACGGAAGTGAACGAATACGTCATCACCGCCATTGTCTTGAGAAATAAAACCAAAACCTTTAGTTTCGTTGAACCATTTTACTGAACCAGTTAATTTATTAGACATAGATACCTCTATATTTGATTGTTTTAAATATTGAATTTTTAGCTAATATCAAGTGCTACTATATGATTTTAGAGATAACTATTTTGTCGCAGGAACGTAAACGAGGAATTCGATGTGGAACTGAGAGAAACTTTGATCTTTAATTACATTAATAGCTCTTTCCGTAAGAGCTGATGTGCAGTATACCGACAAAATTAATAAAGGCTAGCCTTTTCTTTTTTATTTTTTGAGTACGCCAAGCGCATTGCTTTCAAAGCATACGCTTGGTGTATAAGACGGCGTGATGTTATAGGTGGCGTCGAGCGCTTAGTGTTTTCTGGTTGGGCCGTTACGAACGATGTCTTTACCATTGTCATATACGTGCTGCGAAACCCAGCGGCCAAGGAGCAATTGGTGCTTTTCTCCTAATACGGCAACAAATGGACGACCATCGGTATTAGAGGTGGCTAGCGCAACGCCAGTGACACCTTCAAGGCCAAGAGCGCCGCTTTCTACTAAATGCAGAAATGCCTCTAACTCTTCAATCGTTTCGATTACATGGTTATCAATATTCATTGTATTCAATCTCTTCGAATTGCATTGCGGTCGCGTACTCTACCTAAGTTAAGCGTGGAAACCAAGTTTCTGCGCGAGTCATGTAATGATAGAGCCTCGTCCTGCCACTAATCATCGATAGTTAGTCTCGATAGTCCGGAACTTGCCTAGATTCAATGAGGCAGAAAACACTCTCTGGTTAGACATGAGTCACACAATGTTGTCTGGCTTATGTCAACAATACTTTTGCTATTGGATGGGGTGAAGGGGAGTGCAATAATTTGTAAAACTCTTTTCCTAAAGGCTGTTATGAAGAAAGTCCTGATTACCGGTTTTGAACCTTTTGGTGGTGACGCCATTAACCCCGCCTTAGAAGCGGTCAAGCAATTAGAGGCTGCGGCCATAAAAGGCGGTGTGATAGTTACTTGCCCAGTCCCCGTAGTTCGATATGACTCGGTGAAAGTCGTTATTGAAGCAATAGAAGCGCACCAGCCAGACTGTGTGATTACTGTAGGGCAAGCGGCCGGGCGTAGCGCGATAACCCCAGAGCGTGTCGCAATTAATGTCGATGATTTTCGTATTCCAGATAACGCTGGTCATCAGCCGATTGATGAACCCGTGGTGGCCGATGGTCCTGATGCTTACTTCTCGACACTACCGATAAAGCGTGTTGTGCAAACGTTGCAAACGCAGGGTATACCTAGCCAGATTTCCAACAGTGCTGGAACATTTGTATGTAACCATCTCTTTTATGGGATCCAACATTACTTGATAGACAATCCGATTCGTCACGGGTTTGTTCATATTCCATTATTGCCAGAACAAGCAGCAAATGGCAGTCAGCCTTCTATGTCTTTGGACATGATAGTCGAAGGGCTGAGGCTGGTGGCGCAAGTTTGTATTGCCAATGATAGCGATATCCTGGTAAGCGGTGGAACGATTTGCTAGTAAGTGTTTTAAAACCCAGTAAGTATCTGAAAGATAATAATAAGCTCGTCGTTTGATGTTGTAGTAAATGTTAGCTTTGTCAAATTTCACAAGTAGCGAAAGGAGTAGCATTGAATAGTCAGGTTGGATGTTGTTCAAACTGACATTCCTCTAGTACAGGAGGTGTTAGGGGGCTAACTTTACGAAAGGCGAGTTATTATGAAAAGCAACAAAAGTAAGTCAATCGCACTTATCTCTGTCGTTGTTTTCGCGTTGGCTATTGCTGCGCTTAAATTCGAAAACACGCTCGGAGTTCTTCCCATCGTAGTCGCTATTATCGCGTTTTTTACTTGCGTTATTTATACCAGTAGATACCTGTCTGATATGAAGCGTTCAGAGTTGATAAGTCAACCCAAACAAGCTCGAAAAATGTGTTCCAACGCATCACGCAATGAGCTTGATGCGTGCGATAAAAAGCGTTGAAGCGAGTCACATTCTCCGTATACTTTGCTGGAGCATTAATGCACTAACGTGTCGGAGATAAGCATGTCAAATCGAGTACCAACCAACATACTGACCGGATTTTTGGGTGTCGGTAAAACGACCACGATTTTAAATCTACTGAAGAACAAACCGGAAAAAGAAAACTGGGCGGTTTTGGTCAATGAATTTGGTGAGATTGGCATCGACGGTGCATTGATGACCGACCAAGGCGCGTTGATTAAAGAAGTGCCGGGTGGTTGTATGTGCTGCACTGCGGGTGTGCCGATGTCGGTAGGTATCACCGCATTATTGCGTCAAAAACCGGACCGTTTATTGATTGAGCCGACAGGCCTTGGTCATCCAAAACAGGTTATCGCGACGCTTACCTCACAGCAGTATGAACCTTACGTTGATCTTAAAGCGACGATTGCCTTGGTTGATCCGCGTAACTTAAGTGATGAAAAGTATCTTTCTAACCAAAACTTCGTGGACCAGTTAAACAGTGCAGATGTGGTTATTGGTAGTAAGGTTGACCTATGTTCCAGCCACGACCTTGATGTGTTTAATGACTGGGTGACGGACCAATCCCCTTCAAAAGTATTCAGTAAGCTTATTCATGACGGTGAGTTGCCGATAGAAGTCTTGGATATTGAGCGGGTTTACGGCAGCGCTTCTTCCCATATCGAGTCACATCATCATGACCACGCTCACCAAGAGCCTCAATTCCAGTTGGCGCCTGGTGAAGCCTTTGTGCGCAAAGAGAACAAAGGGCAGGGTTATTTTAGTTGTGGGTGGTTGTTTGGGGCAGAGTATAAGTTTGATTTTGAAAAGCTTTTCTCTATGCTGTCGGACTTGACCGCAGAGCGTGTTAAAGCAGTGGTCAATACGGATCAAGGTTGTTACGCGTTTAATGTTGCCAACCGAGTCGTGTCGGTGAATGAAATCAGCTTAGAAGGCTTTGAATCACGATTAGAAGTGATAGATTCTCAGCTGTTGCCATGGGATGAGCTTGAGCGAATTCTCCTTCAGTTATCTGGCATCAAACATTAAATCGCGCAAAGGTTAAACGAAAACGGTGAACCACTAATATATCTGTGCTCACCGTTTTTTCTTTTGTAGGATTTCAATGAGAAAAGTGAGATAAATCACTCAAATTCGGGTATAGTGCACGGCTAAATTTTTAAAGCTATTTTTAGTGGTTTGTTTAAGGAATACGCTCAATGTCATTTTCATCTCAAGGTTTTGCGCCAGAAGTGGTTAAAGCACTGGCAGAATGCGGTTATGAAAAGTTAACGCCAATTCAACAGAAGGCGATTCCAATGGCTCGCAAAGGCCATGATATTTTCGCTACAGCACAAACAGGTACTGGTAAAACGGCTGCGTTTTCTCTGCCTATGATTCAGCAGTTGCTAGACAGTAACCGTAGCGCTTCTCGTAAGACTGCTCGCGCACTTATCTTGGCTCCAACTCGTGAGCTTGCTGAACAAATTGCTGACAACATCAAAGCTTACACGAAGTACACGAACCTGTCGGTGGCTGCGATTTTCGGTGGCCGTAAAATGTCTTCTCAAGTAACGGCATTAGAAAACGGTGTAGATATCCTAGTGGCTACACCTGGTCGATTGGAAGAGCACATTGAACAAGGTAATGTCTCGGTCGCACACTTAGAGTTTTTAGTGTTTGATGAAGCAGACCGTATCTTGGACATGGGCTTTATTCACGCAGTACGTAAGATCATGCTGGATGTGGATACTGATCCGCAAATTATGATGTTTTCTGCAACGACTTCGAGCCAACTAAATCTGCTAGCAAAAGATATCCTGCGTAAGCCTAAGCGTATTGAAGTTGAGCGAGCGAATACGACAGCACAGACAGTTGCTCACGTGTTATATCCAGTTGATCAAGAGCGAAAAACGGAACTGCTTTCGGAGCTGATTGGTCGTAAGAACTGGAAACAAGTGCTGGTATTTGTGAACTACAAAGAGACCGCAAACGACGTTGTAAAAGAGCTGAAACTTGATGGTATCAAAGCGGTGGTTTGTCATGGTGACAGAGCTCAAAGTGCTCGTCGTCGTGCGTTAGAAGAGTTCAAGTCCGGTAAAGCACGTGTCATGGTGGCTACCGATGTCGCTGCTCGAGGTCTAGATATTGAAGATTTACCTCACGTTGTGAACTATGACATGCCTTTCCTAGCGGAAGATTACGTTCACCGAATTGGTCGTACAGGCCGTGCAGGTAAACAAGGCCATGCTGTTTCATTTGTAAACCGAGATGAAGAGCTCACGGTTGTTCAGGTTGAAAATCTAATCCAGCAGCGAATTCGCCGTATTGAGCTTGCAGGCTATGAACCAAAACAGCGTGAATCTTACATTGAAAAGCTGCACTCAAAACCAGCATTCAAGAATCGTCAAGGTCGTCGTAATAATCCGAACCAGTCGGCAACAGACCAAGGGTCGGCAGAGCGTCGTCTTGCTATGGTGAAGCGCCTGAAAGCGCGTCGTGGCGCAAAGTAAATTACACAGTCTGTGTGAAAAGAGCCCCTCAATTGAGGGGCTTTTTTTGTTTTGTCGTTTCGCGTTAATTTAGGCCAAGCATATTTGGCTCACCACGATAAATAATGCGATCGTTTCCTCGGTGAATACCAAACGTAACTGTAACAGGTGGATTTTCCTCTTCACTTGTCGTGTTATCCCAATCGTATTTCAGCCAAGGGATGCGATTACCTGAGCCGTCTAAATCCAGGTGGAATTGTATTTGCTCGCGTGCTGAGTCAATTTGGCTTGCAACGATATCGGTCATCCTGCCAACATGCATTGTCCCAACTCCAGAAAGCATGGCGTTGTTTGCAGGCGCATTCGACCAAATTGGCGTGCTGAAGTAATATTCACCATTCGCCGTTGTTGAGCTGTCATCGAAGTTAGTCATAAATCGACCGTTTTGCCAAGTTTCTACAGCAAGTGGCACTTTGATCACCATGCCTTGGTTGCCACCTACATCTTGAAAGTTCAAACGACCGAATCGAATGTCTGGTTGTTTTGTGAGCACTTCGCTATCGTCGAAGAAGTTTACCTCATCAACGGCTTTTACTGAGACTAAACCTATTTGGCTGATATCACTATTAGTCTCGGTATTGAATGGACCATCAGGATATTGCTTATCTGTCGTGTTCTTTTTCCAGCATGGGCTATTGTTACAAGTCGCATTGGTCGAGGGCTTCTCTATAACAAACGTTCCAACACTCGCGCTACCCAGTAGTTTCCAGTCTACCTTCTTAGGCTTAGGCGGCAAAAACCGATCGGAGTATGAGCTTAGCTCGCCTAAATCGAAATGTTGTTGAAGGTTAGACGAAAAGTGGACGTAATTCTTCACGTTTTCCTTATTCGCATTGAGTGCGACAACATCGTAAGTGACTTTCTCAAAAGGTTGATTCATGTAAGCAAAAGTTTGGCCATGTGGGTAGTGCCATTCTTGGTCTTGCACTTGAAAATATTTTGGGTAAAAACGACCAACGTAACGATAGCCTTCGTTCACAGTCATACCTAGATATTTACTTTCTAGGTTTGCTTTTACTCTCAAGCTCCCGACTTCTTCCCAATATAATCCATTAAAGACGAATTGATCATTCTTGGCTGAATTATGCGCCTGAGCCAGTGAGTCACTACTTTTTAGCAATTTTGAGGTTTGGTTCGCTGTCTCTGATGGCGTATGTTGCTCACTCGACAAGACAACGGATGCTGCTGGAGCGTCATCAAGCATAAAATTACGGGTGATAGAGGCATCACAATAGCGTGCTGATTCAACAGAACCACTTACAGAGCCGTCAGGTTGCCAAATGATCGGCTTCACTGTTAGAGAGAAAAGTTCTCCGGCGGCAATAAACCCATCTCCTTGTTCAGAGGTGCCAGAAGGCAAAGCACGTTGGTTGTCACAGATAGCCAGTGTCCATGGTCGCGAGTACACATTAAATGTTCCTTTCACTTCCACTTTGCCTTCTTCAGGGCACTCTTCAAATCCCTCACATTCAAAATGATCGGACAGTGTCACTTCAAATATGCCGGACTCGTTCGTGATAAGACCATGTTCAGACAAGCCATCTTCAAATTCTGCTGAATAGCTAAAGTTTCCTTCACTTCCTCCTAATGGTTGAACCAATGGATGAAAAACTTTAGGCGTACCATTGTAGTTGCTTGCTACTACAGGTTCGCCGGTGGTGGCACAAGCAAGTAATCGCGTATGCACGTTTTCTGGCTTACCTGCAATAACGCGTATTTCATTTAAAGTGGTGCTTTTTGTCTTTGAGTAGGCCTCAAACATAAATGGCGTAAACATAAAGCGAACAGTTTGATGCTTGCTCGTGTCTTTCGCCATAGTGAAAGTTAGTGTGTAGTTGGTATCTAACGAGATCGTATCAATATTATTCGGAACCACTCGAACAACAAGTTCACCATTCTCGTCAGATATAAATTGGTTGGCTCCTAATGTCTGCTGACCTTTAACCACCTCTAAAGTGAACAAGTCAGGGTGTGATAGGACAGCACTGACTTCTGCGCTTACAACTTCTCCATTATTGGTTGTTGTTGCTGTAAATTGCGGAAGATCGTCGCCGCACATCAGTGCCATGTCGTCCGATGGTGTGACGCTGAGGTTTAAGTCGTTCTCCGATGGAGGCTGCATGCTGCAATTCGGAACATCTTGAGGGGTGATTGGACAGACTTGGGAAGAGTAGTGACAATCAGCCTCGCCCAATCCACAGTATTGCGTGTATTTGTTGTCTTGTGCTTTCGTTTGTGCACTTCCTGGCGTTTGTTGGATTTCACCACAAACTTGACTAGGCTGATTTGGAGCGTTGTTGAAGTTCAATGTTTGGAAGTATTTAATTGCTGCGGTGGAACTATAGAATGAGCCATTTAATGTAGCTGACGATCCTACAGATTCAGCCGTACCATAGATCGACATATCTTTTATAATCAGAGAGTTGTGCGCAGAAACATCACCGACGACAAAATGGTCTTGTAAAGGATGGTTTGTTTTTAGGTGTAGTGTTTCGCCTTGTGATTCGACCTTACCACAGATGTTTGTATTAAATATATTGGTCGTGCTGTGTGTCGAAATATCACCAATAATGGTGTTGTACATTCCATCAATGTTAAGTGTCGAACCTGTTAGCTTAATATTCCCGTCTATGAGAATGTTATGAAGCTTTGTTGGGTATGCCGATAGAAGATCACCATAAATGACAGTGTGTTTGTTTTGGTAATCGTCGAGGTTTGATGCTTTCTCATTGTTAACCGTTAATCCGGTAGCGAGGGCGTGCAGAGAGATACGTTTATTGGGTTCACCAATTGTATTATTCCCCTCTAACACAATGCCATAATCTGCTTTTAATGTTATCTCTTTTTCCGGTAATGAGGAGACAATTTTATCACCAGCGGGTAGGACTAGTTTCCCTGTACAGCGATAAGTCGTGCCATCGCTTTCGATACTAAAACTCTTGTGTGAGCAAAGTTGACCTAACTCAGATAGATCTTTTACGTCATAGGTGTTGGCGTGTGAGGCTAGCGGTAAAACAAGAACCGCAGCGAAAATACTGCAAAGACGCATCATCAAATGTCCTAATGAGTGGAACAAGATGGCATCAAGCGAGCGTGAGCAAATGCTCACTGAAATTGGAATATCTGCGGTACTTTTTGTTTTGAAGCCGCTTAGTTATTGAACTTTGGTTATTTTTTATTTCGTATGTCATACCAAAGTTTAGCGGCCTTATTACAACGTAAGTGCCAGGTTAGTTCAAGAGGCAAGTGTGATGTGTGTCGATTTATATGTGTAACCATTTGTTAGTTAAGGATAATAAGTAAGCATGTTGATTCAGAATCAGGAAGGAAGCGATCCTGATTCTGAATGTTTATAACGCTAGGCAGCGTGAACGATGAGTGGAGCCATCTGATATAACTCTTCTAGTATGGCTTTCGTTTGTCTCGAATAGACCAGGCAATCTCGATCGCCAACGAGCTGAATTGCTCTCACTTTACCTGCAACCAGACATTGCCTAATCGTGCGTAGAACCATTTGGATATCAATTTCTGACGCGCCATCAAGGCTGTTTTTGGTTTTTAGAGATCCAAGGTCGATGCTAATGATTATTTGGTCGCAGTGGTCTAGGTAATTGCCGATCTGTTGCTTAACGTTATTGCGATGACGAAAAGAAAACTCTTTCTCGGTCACCCAATCACAACCTTGATCTTCCGCGTATTCCCACGTTTCCTGCTTCGTCTCTTGCTCACTGACGCCAGCAAAAAACAATCGTACGTTTTGATAGCGAGAAAGAGCAAAATGGAATGCAGAGCCTAAGCGTGGCTCAAGTGTCGGCTTCAAGTTCATGTTATGCCCGATATTTACGACACCCACTTCGTCTCGATAGGATACGACCACAGGTAACATGGACAAGATTGCCTCGGTACAGTTAGTGACTAAAACAGGAATTGAGTGGCGAGAAAGCGAAAGGCTTAACGCTTCCTGAAACTCGCCATTCTCCAGTTTGTCGTGGTTGAAGTGCCCATAGTTCTCAGCGGTTTCATGATCATGTTGTTGGTAAAGCCAATCACTAGCATTTTCCAAACTTTGATCAGCTAATTCAAACGCGCCCTTAGACATGGGTGGCAAATACTCACACACTGTCATAAAAGAAAAAGGGTAATGCTGCGGCTGTTTCACGGTGTGGTGGAGTTTATAGCGTTTGAAAAAGCTTAACATGATGAATTACCTTTCTGGTGGTAGTGCCCTTGCCGCTTGCAGTACATGTAAAATAATGCGCTGCTTGTCCTTTTCGACTCGGTGGGCCGGAGCCATCACCGAGACTGCGCCAATCAGTTTGCTTCCTTTCATTACCGGTGCGCTAATACCTGACACACCAGGGTCAATCTCAGAAGTACTGACGGCATATCCGTGTTTACGGATGGTTGTGAGCTCTTTTTCCCACTCGTCGCGTCGGTGATCTTGATTAAAATATCTCAAGATTTTCTCGCATCGACTTTGAGGCATAAAAGCGAGCATCACTTTAGATGAGGCACCGCGCAGCAGAGGTTGACTTTGACCCTGGACGAAGCTGCAACGCAGCGCCTGCATACTTTCTTTCTGTCTGACACAAAGCGCACGATAACCCGCTGGTACCATATAAGCGGCCATTTCCCCGGTTTGTTGTACCAACCTAGCCAGTATGGTTTCGACCATGTCGAGTCCATGTTGCGCGGTCTCATAGCTGTGCATGAGTAATAATGCCGCCGGACCAACGACAAATGTCTTGTCGTGAACGCTTTCTTCGATCAAGTTCCATTCTTTAAGCAGTTTTAAGTGTCGGTAAAGGCTGCTTAAAGGAACGTTCAATTGCTCGCTTAGCGTTTTCGCAGAAACTGGGAACGGACTAACTGCAACTTGCATTAACAACTGCAGTGATTTTTCGTTTACCTGGTTAGCATTAGCTTTGTTTGTCGTCATGAGAGTGTTGTAACGTGTTGTAGGAGTTACGACAAATATAATTCTTAATCACTGAGAAAAGAAAAATAATTTTAATGGGTAATTCTTACATGATGAGAAACAGACAGGTAAAGACTTTCGCAAGTACCGATAGACATAACATGGTGTCGAATTAAAGTCTCAGGTTTGAGGCGCTTGATACTAAATTGGAACAGGAGTGAATAAGACATTGTTTAGTTTGCGGTATTACTCAGCGTTTCGCATACTGAGTTAATCCAAACAAATAATGTTAAAAAACGTGAGTTGCTAGCGGGTATCGGAATCGAGGTACCATCTCAGTAAATCGGTTTTATAAAAGGTTACTTTTATATGCTGAATAAGGCGATTTTTAAAAAAGCCATCATTTTTCTTCTGCCTATTCCCTTGGTTATTGGAGAGGTTTTGTATTTAGCTCGTGAAAGCGTGCAAAACAATCTCAATCATTTATTAGAAAAAAATGTGCAAATTGCAGATGAAATTTTATTCCAAATAGAGACAGAAAACCGCACGGCGCTGCTACACCCTGAACGATGTGAAGAGCTCCAGCAAAGCTTAATGTTTGAACGAGATATTGAAGAAATGCTCATTGTGAAAGAGGGAGTCATTACTTGTTCTTCGAAATTGGGAAGTATCTCTAAACCGTTAGCTGAGCACATCACCTTTCCTAAGGGACAAACGCTAGCGCTTGGTAGTGTTGATAGCTTGTACGATCAGTTCTTGCTAGTGGTAACGGAAGGAGAGCGGGGTTATCAAGCCGTAACGATTATCGATCATGACTACTTTAATGCGACAATAGGGTTTAACAACGATTTACGCCTAAAACGCTCTGCGCTGTTTATCCATGAGCAAGTTTCACCTGAAGGAGCATTAAGAGCGGGAAGTAATCCTATCGGTATCAAATCGTCGCAAATGTTTGAGTATGAAGCTTTGAGCGAAGCCAGCGATCTTTTCGTCAAACAGAGAACACTTTCCTATTTTTTGTACTCAATTCCAATTATTTTCGTGATCTACCTTTGCTTGTATGCGTTGAATAAGTTTATTGATCCTCATCGCAATTTGATACTGGATCTTAAAAGAGCGATAAAAAGAGGAGAGTTGACCCTGTATTACCAACCGCAAGTTAACGTTGATACCGGCCAGTTATTCGGGTTTGAAGCGCTAGTGCGATGGGAGCATCAAAGTAAGGGGTTCATTTCTCCGGATGAGTTTGTCCCTGCGGCAGAGCAAAGTGGATTGGTTTTTTTACTTACCGATTTCGTTCTGGATAAAGCGGCAGAGGACTTCAGTAAATTAGGCTTTGATCAGCCTGTCCACCTTGGTATTAACGTGCCGCCTGGTTATTTAGTCGGACCAAACGCGATCAGAAAAATTCAATTGCTCGACAGACAGTTGAGCCGAAACAAAGTCTCATTAGGGGTTGAGATAACAGAGCGTCAGCTCATTGATTCAGAGGCGAGAAAATGCATTGCAGCGCTGCGAGTGCATGGTATTGATGTGCTGATCGATGATTTTGGAACTGGCCAAACCTCGTTAGCATTTCTACAGCACATGCGCATAGATTACTTAAAAATCGATAAGTGCTTTGTCGAAACCATTGGTATTCCTAGCCTTAGTGCTTCTGTCTTAAAAGCGATGGTTCACTTCGCGGAAGAATTACAAGTACAATTGATCGCTGAAGGCGTGGAAACCATAGCGCAAGCTGAACACTTAAAGCAGATGGGAGTGAGATATCATCAGGGATACCTGTACTCCAAACCATTACCCTATGAGCAGCTTGCGCAGCGAAGTCATTATGATTGGTAGACGTTAGCTCTGTAACACTGAGCATTTTCATCAAACACAAACTCTAACTCATTTTTGATGCTATCTAAGCGGTCTTCTTGGTAGTGAGACACATACAATAGTTGGCTTAAATTCTCTCTAGCGATGAGTTCAAGTGTGTTCTTAACTAACCGTCTACCCAAAAAATCTAACCCTTGATACGGCTCGTCCAAAATCAATAATGTGGGTTGTTTCACGATGGCTCTTGCAATCAGTAACAGTCGCTGCTGGCCGTACTCTAATTGCTTAAATGAGTTTTTTTTGTACTGGCTCATATGTAAGATATCGAGCCACTCGTTTGCAATATCCATCTCTTTGCGAGTTGGCTGGTTATACAACCCGATCGAATCGTAAAATCCTGACAAAATGACTTCTAATGCGCTGCAATTGACTCGATATTGGAGGTGTAGCGCTGAAGACACCATGCCGATATGCTGCTTAATTTCCCAGATTGTCTCGCCAGTACCACGCTTTTTACCAAAAATATCAATGTCATTGCTGTAGCATTGCGGATGATCGCCAAAGATCAATCCAAGTAAGGTACTCTTTCCACAACCATTTGGACCTTTGACCTGCCAATGTTGGCCCTTGTCTATGCGCCAGTTCAAGTCAGTAAAAATCTTCTTATCGGTGTATTCAACAGCCCCATTCTTTAGTTCAAATATTGGGTTGTTGAATGGTGTCGAGTGCTGATGCTGACGTATCAAGCTCATCATTTCTTCACTCTGTTGCTTTGACTGAGATTTAATTTGTCCAATGATTGGATGATTATCCCAACTGGACTTATCCATTGTACTATCAAGCTTTCCTGCACTGAAAAGCGCGATGCTATTGATCCACTCAGGCATGTCAGATTCGCGAGAGAAGGTTATGAGTAGTTGCACATTTTGAGAAAGCGAGTGTAAATAGCGAGCGAGAGCAGCTCGGTGCGCAATATCTAAGCCAGTAAATGGATTATCGAGTAATACTAAGTCAGGTTGTGTGGCTAAAGCTCGGGCGAGCATTACTCTTCTGGTTTCTCCGGTAGAGAGAACACGGAAGCCACTATCTCTAAGATGACTTAGGTCGAGATCATTAATTAGCTGTTCAGTTAAGTTGGTGTCTTGGCTCTGCTCTAGGATTAATGAATAAACAGTGCTCCCTTGGTCGATACGATCAAGAAAATCCGTATCATCCTTTTCTAATTCTCTTTCCAGTAATCGCTGTTGCTCTGATAACGACACTTGCGCAACGGACAGCCCATTTAGCTCAATTTCCCCACTATCTGGTGACATTTCATCACAAATAAGGTCTCCAAGCAGAGAGCCAATATCTCCATCCGCGCTGAATATCCCCCAAGACTGCTGAGTGTTAATTTTCCAATCGTCAATAAACAAGTGTGTCGTGTTTCTCTTAGCTGCAAGCTGACGAAAGTGAATAGTCATTGCGTTTGTCTTCCTTGTTTTCGTTTTAGTGGATTACTTATAACAATTTACGAACTCAGTACGGAAGCGCTTTTGTGTATTAATTTTGAACAGTGCTCAGTCTTGTGCATATTAACGAAGCCTTGTATTAGAGGATAAAAATGCGACTAGAGTCATTAAGTAACAAGTAAACTTGTCAATAATTTTGTTTTATTTTTGAATCAACCTATCATTATGCATGTATATGTTATGCTGATAAATTCATATTTGCCGTTTGTTAATTAATCAATGTAAGGACACATGTTTATGAGTGAAACGGAATACGATTACCCCTCGAGTTACAGCCTAGTTTCCATTACCGATACCTCCAGTTACATCAAATATGCCAGTGAAAACTTTAATGAAGTCGCGGGGTTTGATGAAGGGGAGCTTATCGGTAAACCCCACAATGTTGTGCGTCATCCTGATATGCCAAAACAGGCTTTTAAAGATTTATGGACTCACCTGAAAACTGGCAAACACTGGATGGGAATGGTCAAAAATCGACGTAAAAACGGCGGCTATTATTGGGTTGACGCGTTTGCTTCTCCTATAAAATCTAATGGTGAAGTTGTGGAATACCAATCAGTGAGATTTAAACCTGAGCGTATACACATCCAGCGAGCGGAAAAAGCGTATTCGAAGCTTCGAAATAATCGTAAGCCGTGGAAAATGTATCTTCCTCGTACACGTTTGTGGATGAGATCGGCCTTCTTCCTTTTAATTTCAAACCTTCTTGGCTTACTCATTCTACAAATGAATCAATCACCAGTGATAGCGTTTGGCGTTGTTGCGTTACTTTCCGTTTTCTCTATTTATGTATTAACCAGACCAGTTGAGAAGCTCGCTAAACAGGCTAGGCAAGACTTCAACAATCCACTCATGGAATATATTTATTGCGGAAGAATCAACGATCTGGCTGAGATTGAGCTGGGTATGAAGATGCGTAAGCAATTTGCCAATGCGCTACTGGGGCGCGTTGGCGTGTCTGTAAAAGACTCTTGTGAAGAAACGCGCGCAAGTGCTAACAGTGCTGCGACAAATAGCCAGCAAGTGACGGAGAACTTAAGCGCACAGAAAGTGGAGATTGACTCGGTCGCAACAGCGGTCAACGAGATGCAAGCCTCTTCATCTGAGATATCAAATAATGCTCAAGCGACCGCCGAGGCTACGTTAGAAGCGCAAAATACGATGATAGACAGCCGTAGCGTTATCGATAATGTTAACCAATCGGTTTTAGAGTTGGTTGATGAGCTCGGCGAAATATCTAAAGTGGTCATACGTTTGAACCAACAAACCGAGCAAATTGGAACCGTTGTTGAAGTCATCAATGGTATTGCCGAACAAACTAATTTATTAGCGTTGAACGCTGCAATTGAAGCCGCGAGGGCAGGCGAACAAGGCAGAGGGTTTGCCGTTGTAGCAGATGAAGTGAGAACCTTAGCTAAAAGAACTCAGGAATCGACAACAGAGATTAAATCGGCCATTGAAGGGATTCAAAATGGGAGCAAATCAGCGGTTTCTGCGTTAGAGAAAGGTAACGAAATGTCGACCGGAACGGTAACATTGCTGGGTACTGCTTTGGATAGCATTCAACAACTGGAGTCCCTTGTTCAGGACGTCGTCGAACGAAACCAACAAATTGCGGTCGCGATAGAAGAGCAGGTTTATGTAACGGATGAAATAAATGAAAACATCCAGTCGCTTAATTTAAAGTACAGTGAATCGTATGAACTGATGACTGAAACGAATCATATGAACACCAAAGTGCAAAATTGCACCAATGACCTGTCTGAAATGATTAAGAAGTTTGCTTAAACTTTAGAAAATCGGAGTTAAAAGCCCGCTAAACATTAGCGGGCTTTTAACTGGAATATAGTGAAGTGCCGGATTCGTTTACGATCGAGGATTTCTAAATCTCGTTTTTGTAAGAGCTAAAACGACGAAAGCTCGCAATAAATGCGAGCTTTCTAAATAAGTGGCGGAGAGATAGGGATTTGAACCCTAGATACGCTATTAACGTATGCCGGTTTTCAAGACCGGTGCTTTCAACCACTCAGCCATCTCTCCGTTGTGGGCGGTATAATAAGGAGCATAGTCCGACTTGTAAAGTGCTGAATTATAATAGAAGTACTGTTTGCTTGTTTTATGATCACTGATGTGATGTTGGACAGTTTGAAAGCGGAGTGAAAAAGGGACAAAAAGTACCAATTTATAGAGTTTTTACTTTATATTGGCGCACGTCAATAAAATGGTGTTTTATTGTTATCTTGCTGATATATAAGACATAACATGCTTTTAGGGTACATGTGTTCGCCCGAAAGTATTTGCAAGACTTTGTGAACTAATTCAAAATTAACTGGTATAGCCAGTTGTGCTTAGAATTCTTAAGGGTGTTTATGAAGGTCACAAATCTATTTAAAGACAAAGTTGATGCGATTTCTGCTCATCAATCCGAGTTTATGAATTGGATGTCTCCAACGTTACGCGATTATTGGAGTGACTTTTTGGGGAAAGCTCAAAATAGCTTTCTTTTCTCAAAAGTTCGTGATCACCAGCAGCCAGCCGTCAACGAAGAAGTTGCACCTCAACCTGCACCGATCGTAATGGCACCTGAGGCTCAAAAGCTTTATGACGAGTTAAGTGAAAAAATTGGCGAAGTTATTCACACTGGTGATTGGGTTCATGTGTCTCAAGAACGTATTAACCAATTTGGTGCGGTAACGGAAGACATGCAATGGATTCATACTGATCCAGAGCGTGCTTCAACTGAATCTCCATTTAAGACAACTATCGCTCATGGCTTTTTAACATTAGCATTGCTGCCTAAACTGACGGATTCAGTCGATCCAGACAAGCCAATGTTCCCAACAGCTAAAATGGTAGTTAACTTGGGTTTAAACCAAGTCCGTTTCCCTTACCCTGTCAAAGCAGGCAATAATGTTCGTGCAGTCAGCACGTTAACAAAAGTAACGCCAATCAAAAAAGGTTTGGAGATTGAGCGCGAAATTAAAGTGGAAATTGAAGGTATTCGTCGACCTGGTGCGGTTGTGGTCTCTGTAATTCAACTGCATTTCTAATTCCGAAACCGGAGAGAACACTACATAGGAAAAGAGAGCATCAAGGTGCTCTCTTTTTTATTTTTACTGATTAAAGTTTTTTACTGGCGTATAACCGTAATCTGCAATCGCTTTTTGTCCCTGCTCTGAACGAAGGAAAGCGATAAAACCTTTACCTGCATCGCTAATCTTATCTACTTTGTATAGCACTAGGAATGGTCGCGCCAACTTGTACTTATGATTGCTAATGTTTGTCGAGGTTGGGTCAATACCATCTAACTGAATCGCCTTGATCGAGCGATCTACTGACCCTACAGAGATAAAACCAATGGCGCGAGTGTTATGGTTAACAATGGTTTTTACCATGCTGTTGCTGTTTACAACCAAGTTGTTTGGGCTGATATCCGAGACAAGGCGATCATTAACGATTTTGGTCAGTCCCAGCAAGCTTTCGAAGCTGTAACGTGAACCTGAAGACGCTTCTCTAGTAACCACCGCGATAGGCTGATCTGCGCCCCCGACCTCTTTCCAATTCTTAATTTTACCTTTGTAAATATCAAATAGTTGTTGCTGAGAAAGGTTTTCTATAGAGTTGGTACGGTTTACAACAACAGCGAGGCCATCATAAGCGATAGGGTATACATTGAGATCTTCACCTTTTTCGCTTTCAGTCAGATAGCGAGAGCTCATGCCTATTTCGGCTACTCCTTTATTGACCATGGTGATACCAGCACTCGAACCAATGCCCTGAACAGCAACGTAATCGTCTGGGTGTGTTTTGTTGTATTCCTCAGCAAGTACATCCATCACACGAGCAACCGACGTTGACCCTGAGATGTTGATTTCTTTTGCAATGGTAGGGAGGGAGACTGCTATGGCCAATAACGTCGCCACAGTAAAACGTAACATATTAAACTCCATATACGGGATAAAGCAGAGTTTATGATATTGCGTTCAGGTTACACTTTTGTGAACTGTTAGCGCTAAACAGGGGAATTGTTTCTAGTCAAGAGGTGATGGAGCTAGCGTTTCCAAGTGGATTGAGATGATAATCTGGGCAAATGATAATATAGCTATCTTATACTTGAGTTAGGTAGATAACTACCATCGGTGATGATGTAAAGGTTATATACTAGGATCGACAGCTCTAACTATCATCCATCGGGAGAACGTTGATGTCAGTGTCCCAAATGGCGACAAGTCGTTTATACAAATCAGTTCAATCGCTCTGCTCTGTGCGTAATGCTAACTTGCCTGTCGAACAGGGCAAGTGCCTCTATGAGCTAGTAGAAAATGGTGTTGAGCTTCATCGGGCGCATTTTCTCCTCGACTCCCAGCATAGCGAGTATACTTCTCCCGTCGCGAAGATCATGTTTGATGAGGACAACCAACTTTGGTATTTCTATGTTCCCACATATCACAACGAGCTGTTAAGGTGGGTGCCTTATAAGCCACTTCCATTTAGCCGAATGCTTGAGGACTTACTCAACGAATTGGAGCGTGATCCTCAAGCGTGTTTTTGGGAATAGGGCGAGCCCAACGGATGCGAATGCCGACATGATTTATACTTTAGGCTTAACGACTTGGTTTCTAAAGTCTTTGGGGGTCATGTTGTAAACGGATTTAAATGCTGTACTGAAATGCGCTGCACTTTTAAAACCAGACTCAAACGCTATTTCTGTTATTGATTTTTCTGACTTGCGCAGTTGGGTTGCTGCGAAGTTTATCCGTTTCACCTTTAATATCTGAGAAAACGAAAGATCATCTGCGGCGAGGCGACGTTTCAAGGTCGCGATGGACATGCTCATATGAGCCGCTAAGCCTTCTAGCGTGATGTCTTTTTCAATATTACCCTCAATGTACTTAATGGCTTTTTGAGAGTCGCTCAGGCTACTTGCATCATCTATGATAGATAGGATGTTTGGCTCTACCTCAACCATCAACGACAGCAATGCCATTGCGATATGGCTTTGTGTGTAGTCTGGAGCGTTGCGACTCGCTAACTTAACCAACATGTCCTTCAATTGTGCTACTTCGCTACCGGATTGCGTCGAAAAAGGATAGAAGCGCCTTTCTTCCGTTTTGGAACGTAGCATCGGGTGCGCTTTCTTAAAGTCACAGAATATGTTTGGGTTGAAGACCAAAGCCAGTGCTTTAAAGCCACCGTCACTAGAGACGGCCTCTGCACTGCTCAGATCTGCGGAGTTATAGAGTGTGAAATCTCCGGCTTTAAGTTCAAATTGCTCACCATTAGGTTGATGAACTAATAGGGCACCTTCTTCAACAATATATAACCCATTATGTGTTGCAGTGTAACGCTCACTTTTGCGCGCAGTGAAGTGATTAAAGCGAATGATCTCAATGTTCGGCATACTCGTTCTTATCGTTTTACATAACAAATAAAAAAGGCGCTCAATAGAGCGCCTTTTAACTTCATTCGGTATTATTCACTTACAGTCTGTTCTGTTTGTGCTGCTGGTTGTTCAGCGAATACCTGGGTTGGCTTTGCAACTAAACTGCGGTTTTCTTGGTTTACGTCCGTAAGGACAATTTCCAATGTATCCCCAAGTTTGTATACGACCTCTTTATCGATAGAGATGGTACCGTTGTCGCCATTGCACTCAATTCTTTCTTTATTATCAAGAATTAGTGCACCAGGAATAAAGGCTGCTGCGCCATTTTCGAGAAGTCGGACACGTGCGCCTGCACGATTAATATCGAAAATCTCACCTGTGAAACAAGTTTTCTTGCTCGGCTCATCAGCAAGCGTGCGTGCATATAGCCAATCTGAGACATTTCGCTCAGCGATTTTATGATGTTTACGATGTAGAGCTAGCTCTTCGCCTACTTGGTCATCTGGTTTTTGTACGGGTTCTTTACCAAGGATGACGGCCTTCAACATACGGTGGTTGATCATATCACCGTATTTACGAATTGGTGATGTCCAAGTTGCATAGATGTCTAAACCCATTGCGTAATGAGGCAGAGGCTGATTACCCACCTCACTGTATGCTTGGAACTTACGAATGCGGTTATCTAGATAAGACGTTTCTTGAGCTGCCAACCAGCGGCGCAACGCAGCAAAGCCTTCTAGCGTAGCAATAGACTCCGCTGTGAACTCCAACTGGCCTTCTGGATTGACAAGTTGAACCACTTCTTCAATCTTCTCGTTCTTGATACCTGCATGCGTATTGAAGACACCTGTTTCAAATTTATCGCGTAATGTACGACCTGCACAGATGTTTGCGGTAATCATGGATTCTTCAACAAGGCGGTTTGCACTGCGGCGCATGTCTGCGTGGATAGCGATTACATCGTTATCTTCACTGAGCTCAAAACGGTAGTCAGGACGATCAGGGAAGACCACTGCGTTTTTCTCACGCCATTCAGCGCGAGCAAGAGAGAACTCATAAAGATCACGAACGATGGTCGCGATCTCTTCAGATGGCGTCCATGCTTCAGAGCTGCCGTTTTCTAACCAATCAGACACGTGATCGTATGCTAGGCGTGCATGTGATTTGATGTTTGCTGCGAAGAATTTAATATCGTCGCCAATCACACCATCTTTACTTACCGTTACGGTACAGCAAATAGCAGGGCGGGTTTCACCTTCAATCAGAGAGCATAGGTTGTCCGCTAAATCACGAGGTAACATCGGGATGTTGCGGCCTGGAAGATAAATAGTATAGCCACGCTCACGTGCTACTTTATCCATTTCATCTTCAGGTGTGATGTAGGCGGTTGGGTCCGCAATAGCGATGGTGAGTTCGAAATCGCCAGATACGGTTTTCTTCGCGTACAGCGCATCGTCCATATCTTTAGTCGATTCACCGTCGATAGTGACGAATGGAACATGAGTCATGTCTACGCGTTCTAGCTCCGCGTCGTCTTTCAGTTCCCAGTTATCGATGCCTGATGGCTCAGAGTTTGGTAGATCGTTTTGAGCAAGCGTTACCCACCAAGGCGCAATTTTATCATTCGCGTCAGTGATTTTTTCAGAAATTTCTACGAAGAAAGAGTTATCGCCTTTTAGAGGGTGGCGAATAAGATGTGCGACAACCCAATCACCTTCGGCGAACTCGTCAGGTTTAAGACCTTTCTTTAGTTTCGCTTTAAGAGATAGCTTTTTAAGCTGTGGGTGATCAGGTGCTACGTTAAGCTTACCTTTAAACAGTTTTACGCGACCAATAAAGCGAGTCACGGCTTGTTCCAGCAGCTCTTGTGGCTCTGCAACTTCGCGTTCATTTTCGGTGCGGATAATGGCGACGACTTTGTCACCGTGCATGCACTTTTTCATGTACGCAGGCGGGATGAAGAAGCTAGTCTTACTGTCCACTTCCAAAAAGCCAAAGCCTTTATCTGTGGCTTTTATTGAGCCTTCTTTTTTAGGCAGGTTTTCTTGGATTTGCTGCTTAAGCTGAGCGAGTAGTGGGTTATCTTGAAACATCTTTTCTTAAATTACCTATGGAGTTGGGCACACTATAATCATTGCGAGCTATTATTACTACCTGTGGAGCGTAATTTCGCCGTGAATTTTGCCAATTTAACCACGAGAAATTGGCTTAAATATTGATGAAATTCTCATCTGTGAGTTACGCGAATCTACGGGGAATGGTAGGGCTGGTGGAAAAATATGCTAAAAATACCATTGTTGAGAATAAATTGTGATGTAATTCAATTTTTTCTGGATTTTTTTATGCTTTTAAGGAATAATCCGCCTCCCTTAGTCGTCCCTAATGGCTTATCGCGGTTGTGTACTGTGCTGTGTTCCCGTCTGAATGGAATCAGTATCTGGATGGATCAGTATCGAATTGGAAGAGCATATGGGACTGTTTTTTTGTTTAATTAAGTAGGATCCCAATGCAAGATTCTGTTATTCAATTCAGTGATTTATCTCTGAATGATTCTATCCTTTCTGCTCTAGACGGAATGGGTTTCGTGTCACCAACTCCAATTCAGGCTGCGGCAATCCCACACCTATTGGAAGGTGCTGACGCGCTGGGTAAAGCTCAAACAGGTACAGGTAAAACAGCAGCGTTCTCTCTGCCTCTTCTCAACAAACTCGATCTAAACCAACGCAAACCGCAAGCGATTGTACTTGCTCCGACTCGTGAGCTGGCAATTCAGGTTGCAGCGGAAATGAAAAACCTTGGTAAAAATATCAAAGGTTTGAAAGTTCTAGAGATTTACGGTGGCGCATCTATTGTCGACCAAATGCGTGCTCTTAAAAGTGGCGCTCATGTAGTTGTCGGTACTCCAGGCCGTGTTCAAGATCTTATCAATCGCGAACGTCTACACCTAGACGAAGTTAGTACTTTCGTTCTTGATGAAGCAGACGAAATGCTAAACATGGGTTTCGTAGATGACGTAACTGCGATCATGGAGCACGCTCCAGAGTCAGCACAACGCGTTCTGTTTTCTGCAACTATGCCTCCAATGCTGAAGAAGATCGTTGAACGCTTCCTTCGTGACCCTGTAACGGTTGACGTTGCTGGTAAAAACCACACTGTAGACAAAGTTCAACAACAGTTCTGGGTAGTGAAAGGTGTAGAGAAAGATGAAGCAATGTCTCGTCTTCTTGAAACTGAAGAAACTGACGCGTCAATCGTATTCGTACGTACTCGTCAAGATACTGAGCGTCTGGCTGACTGGCTATCTGCACGTGGCTTCAAAGCAGCTGCACTGCACGGTGACATTCCTCAGTCTCTACGTGAACGTACTGTTGATCACATCAAACAAGGTGTTATTGACATCCTAGTTGCAACTGATGTTGTAGCTCGTGGTCTTGACGTTCCACGTATTACGCACGTATTCAACTACGACATCCCATTTGATGTTGAGTCATACATCCACCGTATCGGTCGTACTGGCCGTGCTGGACGTAAGGGTAAAGCGATCCTTCTAGTTCGCACTAACCAAATTCGTATGCTTCGCACTATCGAGCGTGTAACTAAGTCATCTATGGAAGAAATCCAACTTCCTCTACGTGACCAAGTTGCTGAAGCTCGTCTAGCTAAGCTAGGCGCTGAGCTTGAAGCAGAGAAAGAGCACAAAGCACTAGACAAATTTGCTGAGTTGGTAGAGAAACTACAAACTTCTCTAGACATCGACCCAGCAACACTTGCTGCTATGCTTCTTAAGCGTCAGCAAGGCAAACGTCCTCTGTTCTACATTGGCGAAGACCCAATGGTTGAAGCAATTGAGCGTGACAAGCAACGTCGTAAAGAGCGTCGTGAAGGTGGTCGCGATGGCGGTCGTAACTTCAACAACCAAGACTGGGATACTTACCAGCTTCAAGTTGGTCGTGAGCAAGGCGTTCAAGTTAAAGACATCGTTGGCGCTCTAGCAAACGAACTAGGTCTAGGTAAAGGTTCTATCGGTGCGATCAAGCTAGCTCAAGGTCACACATTCGTACAGCTACCTAAAGCAATGACTTCAGACGCGGCGAACAAGCTAAGCAAACTACGTATCCGTCAACAAGATGTTGGTGCTGTAGTATGTGACTTCGATGATTTCCGCGAGTCTCGTGGTGGTCGCCGTGACGGTGGTCGTCGCGATGGTGGTCGTCGTGATGGCGGTGGTTACCGTGGCAACCGCGAAGGCGGCAATCGTGGTGGTGATCGTCGTGAAGGCGGTCGTCGCGAAGGTGGCTTCCGCGGTAACCGTGACGGCAACCGCGATGGCAATCGCGAAGGTGGCGAACGTCGTTTCGATCGCAACCGTGGTGGTGATCACCGTGGTGCACATCGTGGTGAACGTGGTCACGGTCGTGGCCGTCGTACAGACGCATAATCACGAGTGATTAAAGCGACGGTTTAAGTTGCTACACAAAGAATTGAAAGCCGAGCAAAGCGCTCGGCTTTTTTATGCGCGTCTAATACGGTTTTGCTTTTTATCGTGTTTGTTTACCCAACTTATTACTTCGTCTAAGGGCAGGGCAGGACAGAACAAGTAACCCTGAATGATGTCACAGCCTCGACTTCTCAAAAAATGCAGTGTGTCCATGTCTTGAACGCCTTCTGCTACGACCGAATACCCTAATCCATGTGCTAGCGCAATCGTGTTCTCAACGATAGAGCGGGAGCCTTCTGTGCGGCTTGCTGTGGAAAGAAATGAGCGGTCGATTTTAATTTGATCAACCGGAAGATCTCTTAACAGTGACAAAGATGAATACCCAGTGCCAAAATCATCCAAGCTGATCTTTATACCTAATCCTTTAATTTGATGAATTAAGGGGTTGAGCTCAACGACCCTATCGATCGCCATCGTTTCAGTGATCTCTAAACTTATTAGGTCAGCGAATTGCGGGTTTACTTTGAGCAAAGTTTCTAAGCGATTAAACAGCAAGTTAGATGAGAGATCTTTCGCTGATAAGTTTACGTGGACAGGAAGCTTAATGCCTTTCTCTATAAATGTTTGCAGATCCCTTTCTACTTGGTTAAGAACCCACATGGTAATGTTGTGTACCTGATTGCTACGCTCTGCGATAGGAATGAAGTCGTTGGGTGAGATCGTTTTACCATTTTCGTCATGCCAACGAATCACTGCTTCAAAACCGACAGCTAAGTTAGTGTGTGCATCAATCAACGGTTGGTAATACAACTGAAACTCTTCTTTTTCAAGCGCACATTGAATACGAGAAGATATCTCAAGTTGGTACTTAGCCCCGACGTTCATATCCTCATTATAAAACGCAAAAAGATTGCCATTACGCTTGGCGTGATACATAGCGATATCTGCGTGCTTGATCAAAAGATCATTGGTTAGGGCGTCATATGGGTAGGTGCTTATACCGAAAACAACGCGGCAGGAAACTTGAAACTCATCTAAATGAAAGCGTTCAGACATTGCAGAATCTAGTTCTTCTATGAGTTTTTTACCCGTTTCCTCGCATGCAGAAGATGTCAGGATGACAAATTCATCACCACCAACGCGGAATATCTGGTCATTGCCTTTCAGTTTCCCCTGAAGGCGTTGACCAATTTGGATAAGTAACTGGTCTCCACAAAAGTGACCCATTGCATCGTTGACTTGTTTAAAATTAACCACGTCAAAAAGGATCACCGAGAATGGGTCTCTAGATTGTATTCTGCCTTCGATAGACTCAAAGCAGTATTTACGATTAGGGAGCCCAGTAAGAGCGTCATGGACGGCATTGCGCTTCTCTCTTTCAGCAACAGTATGAAGCTCTAATATCGAATCGTTGCTCCACTTAATCACCAGCACGACAAAAATACTGCCGCCAAAAAGTATAAGAGAAACCCCCGTTTCTAAGAGAGAAGCAATAGGTTTTTGCATGATGGCGTGCAAAAAAACGGCATAAGCAAAAATGAAACAGCTGATTAACAATAATAGGAAAGTCCACCCGGTTACGTCAGTTTTCGAGCAGATGTTTTTTGTCATCTGCCATCCCCAGCAGAGCAAAATCAAACCTAAGATCACTAATAGAAATGCAATAGTGGGCACATTATTACCCCGATTTATTGATTGGTTTGTTATTTTTGTTCACCCAATAAACAACGTAGCTTATATATCTGACTTTGTACAAATTGACCTATTCATAAATTATGTTTAACAAGTGATATTTTTTAGCCTTCAAATAAAATCAAAACTTGCTACAGATCAACAAAATTTGTTCAATCAAATCGCTTTTACTAAAAGATTGTTGAAAGATTAAAAAATTATTGAATAATAGAGGGGCAAACAAGAAGTACGCAGCGCACAAGCGCTATTACAACCTCTGCTCTACAACAGGATAACTATTTCATGTCTAATTCGTTTGTACTGGTGATCAACTCTGGTAGCTCTTCATTAAAATTTGCTGTTATTGATTCTGAAACCGGTGAAGCTTTGGTATCAGGTATTGGTGAGTGTTTTGGCCTACCTGAAGCTGAAATCAGTTGGAAATATCAGGGAGAAAAAACCGTTGAAGCAATTCCAGCTGGCGGTAACCATCATCAGTACGCTGTTGAGCGAGTGGTAAAACTACTCGAAACTCTAGGTTTGAGCTCAAAATTTGTCGCTGTAGGCCATCGCATTGTCGCAGGCGGTGAAACCTTTAAAGGAACTGTGAAAGTTGATGAAACAGTTATTCAAGAAGTAGAGCGCCTTGCTGAACTTGCACCACTTCATAACAAAGCGAACGCTGAAGGCATGAGAGCGGCAATGGCGGCGTTCCCTTCACTGCCTCAATTTGCTGTATTTGACACTGCTTTCCACCAAACAATGCCAGCCAAAGCCTTTATGTACGCACTTCCTTACGAGCTTTACGAAGAGCATAAAGTGCGTCGTTACGGTGCTCACGGCACAAGCCACTATTACGTAAGCCGTGAAGCAGCGAAAATGCTAGATAAGCCGGTTGAAGAAAGCAGCTTTATCACTGTGCACTTAGGTAACGGTGCATCAGTGAGTGCGGTTAAAAATGGCGAATGTGTTGATACAAGTATGGGTTTGACGCCGTTAGCTGGCCTAATGATGGGCACTCGCTGTGGTGACATAGACCCAAGTGTTATCGAGTTCCTTTTCCGTAAAGGCTGGGAAAAAGACGAAGTGTTCGAGATGATGAACAAGAAGTCAGGTTTCTTAGGTGTATCTGGTGTGACAAGTGATGCTCGTGGTGTACTAGAAGCAATGGAAGCGGGGAATTCACGTGCGAAGTTGGCATTTGAGATCTTCACTTACCGCGTTGCGAAATACATTACTTCCTACCTAGCGGCTCTGGATTCATTAGACGGCATCATCTTCACTGGTGGTATTGGTGAAAACTCACTACCAATTCGTCGTGAAATCTTGAAAAACCTAAAACTGTTAGGTTTTGTTGAAGATGAGAAAGGTAACGAAGATGCAAGATTTGGTAACGCAGGTGTTATTGCAACATCTGAGTTGTTAGGTGCCAAAGCTCTTGTTATTCCTACTAACGAGGAATTTGTGATAGCTAAACAATCGGTTGAGCTATTGTAATATATAACGAAAACAGAAAGTTAAAAGCGAGCCTCGTGCTCGCTTTTTTATTTAAAGCAATTTGGTAATTACTCTTTGAGTTTCAGAGCTTCGCGCTTTTCGATTAAAAAATCCATCAAGACGCGGATTTTTTTCGGCATATGCTCTCGTGAAGGTATATATAAATAAAACCCAGGAAACTCTTTGCACCAAGGTGTCAGAACTCGGGTCAATCTTCCCTCATTTATGTGCTTTTCCACCCATAAATCAATATGCTTCACTAAACCCACACCCTGTATTGCAGCTTGTAACATACTATAGTCATCATTAAAAATAGCATTGCCTTTAGGCTCGAAAACTAGGGTGCGCTTTGCAACATCTGGAGAGGTTAGGGACCAATGATCAATTGTTCCGCTAGAGGTAAAACGATAAGCAAGGCAATTGTGACCTTCTAAATCCTCAGGAGTTTGAGGTAGTCCATTTTGCCTAAAGTATTCAGGAGAGCCCACTATTGCCGTTGTTAACGGCGGAGTAATAGGGACCGCAACCATATGTTCATCTAAGCTTAATCCTAAGCGAATGCCAGCGTCAACGCCTTCTGCGACGATGTTAGAAAAGCCATCATCCATGATTAGCTCTAGGCGTATTTTAGGATAACGAGAGAGGAACTCACCTAGATAGGGCTCAATAAGCAGCCGAGCAGCGGTTCTTGATACACTGATACGGATTAATCCCGAAGGCTCAAGATGAGAGTCGTTCAATTCGTTAACGACCTGCTCAATGTTCACCAATGAAGGTTGCAAAATATCAAGCAGACGTTGGCCTTCTTCCGTCAGCGACATACTTCTGGTGGTTCGATTAATTAACCGAACTTGTAGCTGTTGTTCTAACGCTTTTAGGTGTTGTGATAAGGCAGCACGGGTTACCCCCATTTCTAAGGCTGCTTTGGTGAAACTGCGATGGCGAGCAATATGTGCAAACCACGTCAGTGATGAAATTAAAGAAGGTTCGATTCTCATTTGTTAAGTATAACTAAACAGTCATGTAGATAAAACGATATTTATCCAAAACAGTGTGTTGACTAATATTACATCGAAGCTTAGGTCAGCCTGAGATGAACAGTTAACCTCTAATGGAGAATGTCGCTATGTCTAAAGTCACTTTCAAAAATCTCAATGGTCAAGGTATTGAGATTTCAGCGGTTATCAACTTCCCTACAGATTTTGATGCAAGTAAACAATATGCGGCGGTTGTTGTTTCACACCCAGGTGGTGGCGTAAAAGAGCAAACCGCAGGCCTATATGCGAGTAAACTTGCAAAAAGCGGCATAATTGCCATTGCGTTTGACCGTTCGTATCAAGGTGAAAGTACAGGTGAGCCTCGCCAAATGGAAAACCCTTACACGAGTACTGAAGACGTGAGCGCAGTCGTCGACTATCTGACAACGTTAGAGTACGTCGATAACGATAAAATTGGCGCAATGGGGATTTGTGCTGGTGCGGGCTATAGTGCAAATGCAGCGATCAATGATCGTCGAATCAAAGCACTGGGTATGGTTAGTGCCGTAAACATTGGCCAAATGTTCCGTAATGGTTGGGATAATTCGGTTAACGATGCTGACGTTGTTGGTTACTTAGAATTTGGTTCGAATGCTCGCACAACCGACACGAATGGTACAGAATTCGCGACTATTCCTCTAGCTCCGATGCGTGAAGAAGATGCCTCAAATGCAGAGCTACGCGAAGCTTGGGAGTATTACCACACACCACGTTGTGAACATCCAAATGCGCCGGGTTTTGCTCTAACTCGTAACTTAAACCAGATCATTACTTACGATGCGTACCACAAAGCGGAAGCATTCCTAACTCAGCCAATTCTTGCTGTCGTTGGTAGTGACGCAGGCAGCAAATGGATGAGTTATGACCTGATAGAGCGTGCAGCGAGTTCAGATAAAACCTTGTATGTCATTGATGGTGCAAACCATATGTCGCTTTATGATGTTGCCGAATACGTCGATGACGCAGTATCCCAACTCGCATCTTTCTTCCAACGCACTCTTTAATATTCCCGATGAAAGGCTCAATTGCTTCGAGCCTTTCTGCTCTCAAGGCTTTTTACTCTTAAGGTATTGATTATGAATATGCAAAAAATTACTTTTAGAAATGCTGATATGGTTTGGGATATGTCTGCATTAATTTTATTCCCAAAAGGCTTCAATGAATCGAAACGCTACCCAACAATGATAAGTGTTCATCCTTTTGGTAGTTGTAAAGAACAAACATCCAGCGCTGTCTATGGTAAAGCCCTTGCTGAGTTAGGTTACGTCGTGATCGCATTTGACGCGAGCTTCCAAGGAGAATCGGGGGGATTGCCTCGCTACGTAGAAGACCCAAGTCAACGTGTTGAAGATATCAGTCGCGTTATCGACTATGCAGTAACTTTACCATATGTCGATGAGAATAGAATTGGTGGACTCGGTATCTGCGGCGGTGGTGGTTACATGATCAATTCAGCCCTAACCGAAAAGCGCTTGAAAGCTGTCGTAGGTATTACGCCTGTTAACTTAGGCCGCTTGTTCCGTGAAGGCTTTAGTATGTACGACCCTATCGCCAATCTTGAAGCTATGGCTGCACAGAGAACAGCCGAAGCTCGCGGCTCAGAGCTGAAAATCGATGAACTTCTTCCTCCAAATATTGAATTTGCAAAAGAAAATGGGTTAACAGAACGAGACGTGTTCGAAGCTACTGAATACTACAAAACATCACGTGGACAAACCGAAGGTGGTGCAACTCGTATGCTGTTTTCACATGCACAGAAAACACTGAGCTGGGATGCCTTTGCATTTGCCGAAATGTTATTGACTCAGCCTGTTATGGCCGTGGTAGGGCAAAAAGTCGGGGCGTTTGGTGCTTATCGTGATGGGCAGGAAATTTATGGCCGCTCTGTTCAATCAAAAGACCGACAGCTGGTTAATTTGGAAAACTGGTCTCACTATGAACTGTATGACCATCCAGAAGCAGTCGGCATTGCAATGGACAAGGTTTCTGCATTCCTTGAAACACACTTAAAATAATCTAATAAGTTAGAAGCGTTTTGTAGAGTTGCAAAGCGCTTATTTTTAACAGCGTAAGATGTAGTTCGAAGCGAGTAGGTCGGTAAATCTTCGTGCGAATAACCTCATCTACAGGCTATTGACTAAATACCACTGCCAAATACTGTTTAAGACAATGTACACTGAAACCTAATTAAAGGCGTTAGATAGGAATGAAGTTTAATTTATGCGCAAATCAGATAAGAAGGTCGAGAATCTAATTAGAGAAGTGTTGACCGAAGTTTGTGAAGATACGCTAAAAGGCTACGATGGCTTTCTTTGGGTGACTCATACCGTCAAATTCTCTTCTTTTCCACAAAGTTTAGAAATAGTCTGCGTATTCGAAACGAAGCAAGATCGAGCTAACTTTTTTGAAGGAGAGGGCCGCCAGCATGTTTCCACAACTATTCAAAAGGCATTTAATAAGGCAGGAGTGCAACTAAAGAACGTCAGTAAGCAAATCAGTTACGATACAAAACAAAAGTGTTAGTGCGGGCAGCAATTGAAGTGAGTTAGGGTTGTTTTAGGCATCCAAAGCTTCATTTTATGAGTTTTGATATAAAGCCTGAAGACTAAGCTTGGGCTTTCTCTGCCAAACTTATCTTTGCCCCAATCCTTGTTTAGAGTGCAGTGCGACTCATTTTACTGGATAGCTATTTGACCTACTAAAACTAATCGCTAAAAGGAAAAAGTAGCTTGATGCTTTGTGATCAGTTTGGGGGACTTGAAGTTCAAATATAGAAATCGGTAGTTTTGGTGTCGAGGGTACTATGTTGATGCGGTGGGCAAAAACACCAGCAAGATCCACGGCTACATTATGCACCAACCAGAGCTGGATAAAATGGGAGACCAGTTGTCGAACCCATATCTAGGTGGCCCGCTTAAGGGCCGCAAGCGATAGTCATATACAAATGTCAGATCACTGAGCGCCTGTTAGGGAGCGGCTAGCAAGAAAGCCTTGCAGGCGCATATGAAAAACCACCTGCTATGCCGGTGGTTTTTTTTGAGCGTCGGAAAATCCAATCACGCAGATTTTCTTTTGATAAGCGCCCCTTTTATCGACATATTGATGGGTTGTTTGTCTGGGGAACGAATTCTTTCTAGAAGATCTGACACGGTGACTTCACAAAGCTGATTTATGGGCTGCTCGATGGTAGTGAGACTGTATGGAAACCATTTGGCGGCCTCGATATCATCAAACCCAGTCACTGCAATATCGTCGGGGATGTTGAGTTCAGTGTGCTCCTTGATTGCATTAATTACACCAATCGCCACTTCGTCATTCCCGCACATCACAACGTCTGGTCTTTTGTCGGAATTTTCGAGTAGAGATAACAGGCTGTGGTAACCTGAATCTACAGAAAAGTCATCATACAATACGCCTATGTTCTCAAGCTCTAGTTCTTCGATACGTGAGAGATAACCTTCGACTCGGCTGATCGTTGTTGATGCATTTTTATTACCTGCAATACATGCAAATCGTTTGTGTCCTTTTGAATCTAGGTAAGTGATCAGGTCTTTTGTGGATTGATAATTATCAGTGCAAACAGAGCTGGCATAGACATTAGGTACTGAACGATTAATGAAACTAAACTCGATGCCGCGATTAGCATATTGATTAATGAGTTTTGCATCTACCGTAGCACTGGCCATAATGACACCGTCTACTTGGTATTGATCTATCAGAGGTAGAATGTCGTCAACATTTTTATCGTCTTGGCTAAAAAGAACAACACGTTGGTTTTCTGCTTGCAAGAGTTCAAGCAACTTCTGTAGTACTTTGGCGTAAAAGTAAGGGTTCTTGGATACTGGCTGAACTATAGCAATGCAGTTTGAATGACTTGAAATTAACGCTCTGGCCATCGCATTTGGTACATAGTTAAGTTGTTTGGCAGCCTCGAGTATTTTTTCTTTATTAGCCTTTGATATTTGGCTCCCTGGTGTAAAAGCTCGGGATACCGATGCCTGAGAGACTCCTGCTAGCTTTGCGACATCCTTGGAGTTAGCTTTTCTGTTTCTTTCCATCATCGATTTTCTATTTTTCAATTAGCTCCACGATAGTATAAGCGTTGCGCATAGACGACAACAATGCGCAACGTTCTTATTTGGTAACTCAGTATTGAACTAAGTCTTCACTGTTTATGCATGTCACTTAATGAAGGTGAACCTATGTGGAGCTTACACCTGCTCTTCAGTCGCTTTGTATCGGCGAACTCGAATGTCCGCTTGCTCTTTATGCCCCGCAAAA
The DNA here is from genome assembly GCF_033339475.1 of Vibrio sp. 2304. Classification (NCBI taxonomy): domain Bacteria; kingdom Pseudomonadati; phylum Pseudomonadota; class Gammaproteobacteria; order Vibrionales; family Vibrionaceae; genus Vibrio; species Vibrio sp. 2304. Next base: position 791,928 of record NZ_JAWOUQ010000001.1, read on the forward strand.
CCTTCTAGAGCACAAAGGCGCGAGCAATACTCGCCAACTTTGAGTGAGGCTGCTTCACTTACACGTTGGTATGTGCACGTTTTGATGAACTTACCGACCCACAACCCGCCTGTATATCGAGCTGCCTTGTTTGTAGGCAGTGTGTGGTTAGTACCAATGACCTTATCACCGTATGACACGTTGGTTTCTTTGCCTAGGAATAGGGCACCAAAGTTCGTCATGTTATCGAGGAAATACTTTGGATCTTTCGTCATTACCTGAACATGCTCGAAAGCCAGTTCATCCGCAACTTGTACCATCTCTTCATATGTATCGCAGACTATAACCTGCCCATAATCAGCCCATGCCTTTGACGCAATTTCAGCTGTAGGAAGGACTTTGAGTTGCCTTTCGATTTCTTGGATGGTTTCTTCTGCAAACTCCTGCGAGTTTGTTAATAAAATTGACGGGGAATTGTAGCCGTGTTCTGCTTGGCCAAGTAAATCTGCGGCAGCGAGTTCAGGATCGCATCCAATCTCATCAGCAATGACTACTGTCTCTGTTGGACCGGCAAACAGATCAATTCCAACACGACCAAAGAGTTGTCTCTTGGCTTCTGCGACAAAAGCGTTGCCCGGACCTACAATAATATCAACTGGAGCAATGGTTTCCGTACCAATGGCCATTGCACCCACAGCTTGTACTCCGCCCATGCAATATATTTCATCTGCTCCCGCCATTGCCATTGCCGCTACGACATACGTGTTCGGCTTCCCGTTAAAAGGAGGAGCACATGCGATTACACGTTGTACGCCAGCTACTTTAGCCGTCAGTACACTCATGTGTGCTGAAGCGACAAGTGGATATTTTCCACCTGGAATATAGCAACCGGCGCTGTTTACAGGAATGTGTTTGTGCCCAAGAAACACGCCAGGCAAGGTTTCTTCTTCTACGTCTTTAAGAGAGTTTCTTTGGATTTCGGCAAAACGACGAACTTGTGCCTGAGCAAACTCGATATCTTCTTTTTCTTGTTCTGTCAGGGCATCGACACACGCTTTGATTTGCTCATCAGTCAATCGAAATTGCTCTGGGCTCCAGTTATCAAACTTCTCTGAGAGCTCTTTTATGACAGTGTCACCCTTACTTTCTATTCGTGAAAGAATATTTTCCACCGTTGTGCGTACACTTTCGTCATTGTTTTTAGCTACTTCAACGTCAATACCGTTCTTTAAGTAATTGATCATACTGTTCTACCTATTCACCTTGTTATGTACCTAACCTGAGCGCAATATTTAAGATTAATGCGCTGTATACGTATTCAATAAATAACCGATTAAGGAGTAGAAAGGATACCGTCCACCCTCAGAAATGTGATCCATTCGTACAAAATTGGTTGCTATAATGTTAATTAATTGTTGTTTGAAGGCGATCACAGTTGTTTTTCTTTTTATTTACTAACTTATCGACTCTTCTGAATAGGTATTCAGTGGAGTGGTCTTTAGTTTCGTTGTCATGAGTGAAAAAGTTGTGATGCGAAGTTGGGGAGTAAAAGAAATATTACAAGGAGAAGGGTATGCGTCATTTCAAACGACTGAAATCAATAGGGTTAACGCTCTTGTTAGCTGTTCCATTCACAAGTACTGCTCAGACAGTTCTTAAGTTAGGTCATATCTATGATTCATCGCATCCATGGCATGACAGCGCGGTAGAGATAGCCGATAGAATTGCCAGTAAAACTGATGACCGTGTGAAAATTGAGATCTTCTCGAATGGTACGTTGGGTTCAGAGCAGGAATTGCTCGAGCAAGTAATTACTGGTGGTGTTGACATCGCTGAAATCAGCTCAGGTCAGTTGGGAAATGTATTTAAGCCCATGGTGATAACTGAAATGCCATATATCTTCAAAGATACCGATCACCTAATGCGCTTCTTCGCAAGTGATATTGCCCAACAGATGTTCGATGACTTTAAGGATCAGTTCAATGTTCACTTGCTAGGTTCGAGTTCATGGGGCGTACGACACGTAATTGGCAGCAAACCAGTGACGTCTCCTGAAGACATGAACTCTTTTAAACTTCGAGTGCCAGAGCAATCTATCACTGTTGCTTATGCGAAAGCGATGGGGAGCAAACCAACACCGGTACCATACACAGAGGCGTATCTTGCTATGCGTCAAAACATGGTCGATGGCCTAGAAAACCCTCTAGGATCAATTCAGACAATGAAGTTCTATGAAGTGGGTAACGAGTTGAGTCTTACTGGACATGTTATTACTGCCGTGCACTTTGCAGTTAACGACGCGTCGCTAGCAGCGTTAAGCGCGGATGACCGTCAAGTTGTACTAGATGAATTCGAGCGCTCAGCACAAGATACAGCAAACAAAGTCGTTAAAGCAGATAACGAGGCTTTAACATTCATGAAGAGTCAGGGTGTCAAAGTTACGCAAACAGACCGTGAAGCGTTTAAGGCAAAGACAAAATCAATGTCTGATGACTACGCAGGATATTGGAAGAAGTACGGTGATTTGTACACGATAATCCAGCAACTTTAATTGGCCTGCGAGGGTAAATGATGCATTTGCTAAATAGATTTGATGAGTACTTTTGTGCGTTCTTGTTCCTGATCTTGTTTTTGGTTATGTCAGTGAATATTGTGGCAAGAGAGGTTTTTCAAGTTTCATTCGAGTGGGCAATTGAACTTTGTCGATACCTCCTTGTTTGGGTGACCTTCATAACAGGAGTATCACTCTTCCTTCGTGGGCAGCACATCGCCATCGATAACGTGTGGAGGAGGGTTCTAAGGGGAGGGAATCGCAGAGTCTATCTAGCGCTAAATGCAATCCGATACCTGTCGACTATCTGTGTCGGAGTCTTTCTCTCCTACTATGGTTATGAATTTGCTTACAAAATGAGATTTTTTTCAAGTCCTTCACTGGAAGTAAGCCAATCATATCTCTATGCCGTAATTCCGATCACCGGTGCGCTCATTGTTGTTACTTCATTGATTAACTTATATAAGGAAAAAGACGCATGTTGATTGGGTTCATTACCTTATTGGTCTTAGTTGTTTTGGGGGTGCCGGTTGCGTTCAGTGTTACTTTCGCAAGTTTGGCCATTGTACTTACTGATCCAATGTTATCGGAAACCACCGCGCTGCAACGCATGGTTTCAGGGGTAAATTCATTTACATTTATCGCCATACCTTTTTTTATCTTAGCTGGAAATCTAATGAATACTGGCGGTATTACCGCACGGATCTTTGAGTTTGCCTCTGTTTGTGTGCGCCATATTAAAGGTGGTCTGGCTCATGTGAATGTATTCTCTAGCGTTATATTCTCTGGTATGTCTGGAGCCGCCGTTGCAGATGCGGGAGGTCTTGGCGCAACTACGATTAAGGCAATGCGGTCAAGCGGCTACGGTGAAAAGGTGAGTATTGGGGTCACTGCTGCTTCATCAATCATTGGTCCTATAATTCCTCCTAGCATGTCCATAATCATCTATGCGATCGTTGCGTCACAATCAATTGAGAAGTTATTTGCCGCAGGTGTTGTGCCTGGGCTTATGATGGCTTTGTCGTTGATGGTTATGATCTATGTATTTTCTGATAGCTTGAAATGTCCGAATGAAAGGAAGGCAAGTAGGAGTGAAATTTGGCAAGCCTTAAGAAGGGCGTTCCCATCATTGATGACACCATTCATTATTCTCGGCGGGATATTTACCGGAGCCTTCAGTCCAACAGAGTCCGCTGCGATCGCTTGTCTGTATGCCTTGTGTTTAACAATTTTCTACGGCGAGTTTTCGTTTAAGTCCTTTGTTGAGTGCATTGTAGTTTCTACGAAAACATCAGGCCAGGTACTAATGATCATTGCGTCAGCTACCCTGTTTGCTTGGATACTGACCACTAAGCAGATACCTCAAACCATGTCAGAATTTGTATTGGGCGGTGTAGATTCTTTTTGGATGGTACTTCTCTTTTTAAACTTATTGTTATTGACGGTTGGCTTGTTCTTGGAAACCGTAGCAGCAATCAACCTGTTAGTACCAATTATCTATCCAATCATGGTGTTAGGCTTTGGTATGGATCCTGTGCAGTTAGGAATTATCATCGTTCTTAACCTGATTATAGGCACACTTACGCCACCATTTGGAACGGTGTTGTACGTACTCAGTGGTGTATCTAACACCAGCGTCACGGATGTGGCCAAGTACACGGCATTCTTCATTCCACCATTGCTGATTGTGTTGGTGCTGGTGAATGTTTTTCCATCTTTGACGTTAGCTCTGCCAAAATACCTATTTGGGTAGTTTGACTGACACCTAGCAACGGGTTGGAGGTTCAGAAGTAAAAGTAAGCAAACAAGGATTAAGCGCTGCGAAGCCAGCGCTTAATCCTATTGTTGAACAAACCCGATGCCTCCATATAAGTAGATTGTGCGATCTTTTCTGGTGATGACCTTACCTCGATGATTCTCCTTGGGTGATTCAAGATACTTTTTCTAATCTGACATAAGCGTTTTAGAGGGACTATGCTAACGCGTTTATGTCCAAAATCTTGTTGGTCGGTATGGAGCTACTGGTTCCTCCGTGCGTTGTTAATAGAAATACAAGCGAATAAGGAGTGGATAATCGCTCAAACGGCGGATGGAACAGCGATAAAACGGCAAAAATTATTGGAACTAAGTCAAAGCCCTTTTTTGATGGAAAGACTTATTGATCTGAACACACCAATTTTCCATATAAGTACATCCACAAATACAAACCTCAAACTGGCGATAAAGAGCTTTAATATTGATAAATATATAAACAGCTTGGGCGCTGAAGAAATTTCAGTATACTGCGCTTAGGTTACACTGTAGAAAAAATCGCCGTATTCCCAGCGGGGTCCTTTGATGAGAAATAGAAATCGCGTTTGAATATGCAACCAAACGATTTTGCCGCTTGCAGGTTATTCGGTATACAAATAATAAACCTTTGACTAGTCCGAAGGTCGGTCGAATGAGAGAAAGTCATGTTTTTTAATAAGTCGCTTCAACAAGAAAATCAACGATTAAAGCAGGAGTTGCAAATCCTGCAGCAAATCCAAACCAGTTTAGATGAAGAGATGATCCGCTTAACATTGGATAGTAAAGGCCTCATTACTTCTGCAAATACCAAACTACAGCAAGAACTTTTCTTACATGATGATGAGATCTTAACGAAATCAATTACTGAATTGGTACCGTCAAATTCGCGCAATACAGACCACTTTCATCGAATGAAGAAAGCCGTCCAAGATAAAGTGTTCTGGAATGGGGCATTGCAAGTACAGAAAGGTAATGGTGAGGAAGCCTGGTTAAGAACGATTATCCAGCCTGTTTTAAATGAGCGCAGAGAAGTAGAAAGCTTTTTTGTTTTTGCTTCTGAACTTACGCGAACGATCAAATCATCCCGTGAGCAAGAGGACATGCTAAATGCATTAAGTCGTTCTATGGCGGTGATTGAGTTCACATTAGATGGCCATGTTTTAAAAGCCAACGATAATTTCCTAAACACAATGGGTTATACGCTTGATCAGATTCTAGGGAAGCATCATCGCATGTTTTGTGATCAGGAAGAGTCGAGCTCTCAAGCTTACCGTGAGTTTTGGCAACGTTTAGCAAAAGGGCAATTTTCATCAGAGCGATTCAAACGAGTTAACCGTTATGGTGAAGAGGTGTGGCTAGAGGCTTCATATAACCCTATCCATAACGACAGAGGAGAGCTCTACAAGGTCGTTAAGTTCGCGACAGATATTACCCAGCAGGTGATGCAGGAACAGAAAATGGCCCAGGCTGCGCAATTGGCGAACGAAATCTCCCAAGAAACTGGAACACAAACCCTGCAAGGGCAAGAGGTTATAGGCTCAACGTTAGAAAAGATGCAGATACTTTCCGAGCAAATGCAGCAAGCGAACACCGCGATTGACGAGCTTAAAGCGCACTCATCGCGTATTAGCGAGTTGGTAAATAGCATCAGTGGTATCGCTGACCAAACTAACTTATTGGCGTTAAATGCGGCGATAGAAGCGGCTCGTGCGGGTGAGCATGGTAGAGGTTTTGCCGTTGTTGCTGATGAAGTCAGACAGCTTGCTACAAGAACCAATGCAACCACCGATGAAATTGTCACAATGGTAAGTGAAAACCTACAGCGAACAGATAACGCAGTTAAGCTGATCGCTAAATGCCAAAAAGAAGCACTAGATACGCTAGAGCTCTCTGAAAAAGCAGGCAATGTGATGAATGAAATACAAGATGGCGCTAGCCGTGTTGTAGAGGCCGTGGAGCAATTTAACCGCTCGTTGTAGTTAATCAATAAGTTTTCATTGTAGGGGCGATGGGTAAAAAGCAATTCGCCTTATTCAACCTGTATTGAGGAGCGCTGAAGTCGCAATACTACTCCTGCCGCAGTCAAGTTAAGCGTTTTGAAGGGGAGGTAGTTCGATACCCGGTACCGGTTTTAGCCAGTTTGCTTGCTGTATAGAATGCTAAAGTAATTTAGTATGCGAAAAGGCTTGCCTTAAGACTTTGCCTGCATTTAATGTATCTAGCAGCAGAACTTCAATCTGCGTGACAACAATACAGGAGAGGATCGGGCTTTCACTTTTTCGCTCGACACAAACCCCTTTCAAATTTACACAATAGCGCAGTAAAACTCTCTTGCTGCGCTATTGTGTGTTCCATATTTTGTGAGTACTTATGTTTAACTCAGAACGCAAAGCGACGGTTATTCTGGTTGCGACGACGATGATCGCGGCACTTGGCTGGATATTCTCTAAGGAAACAATACAGGGTTTACCACCTTTTGGCTTTATTGGGGCGCGATTTACTATCGCTTCGCTCTGCTTACTGCCTCTATGTTACCGACCTTTGCTGAAAGCAAACTTAAAAGATGTGCTTTCTGCTGGTGGTGTCGGGCTCCTGTTAGGCAGTGCCGTTATGACATGGATTTACGCTATTTCTATCAGTGATACTCTTGGGGAAGGCGCATTTATCATGAGCCTTTCCATGCTGTTTGTGCCGATTGTTGCATGGGTTATGTTTCGTCAACGACCACAACGAATTTTCTGGCTTTCTTTGCCTATCGCTGTATTAGGTCTTGCTTGTCTTTCTTTAGTTGGTGGCTGGAAACAATCGGCCAGTCAATTGTGGTTTCTTGGTGCAGCACTGGTTTTGGCGCTTCATTTTAATGTGAACAGCAAATACTCTCAAAAACTACCTGTGCTGCTGCTTACTTGCGTGCAACTTTTTTCAGCAGGTTGCTTAGGTTTGTTGGTTTCATTTTTTATGGAATCTTTCCCGGCTGAGGTGGACTCCTCTATTTGGTGGTGGTTTGCGTTGAGTACCTTATTAGCGACGAGCTTGCGTTACGTAATGCAAACCATGGGGCAAAAATTTGTTCAGGCAGGTAACGCTGCTCTAATTATGATATTAGAACCAGTTTGGACGGTTATTCTGAGCGTGCTGTGGTATGGCGAAGTGCTAACGGCAAATAAACTAGTAGGTTGTGTGCTTATCTTATTTTCTCTAATTATTTATCGTACTGGCGGGCGGTTTCGCTTCCCTACTCGAAAGTAGAGCAAATTAACTTGGGTTGGGAGAATTTGAGGTGCCGGAAGGCCTTCTACGAAAGTGATAATACGCGGTTACGCAATGCTAATGACACTTTTGATGTAGGCTGCCGACCCAGCTCTTCGCTGATCATCCAGCCAGCTTTAGCCAGTAGCTCTAAGTCGATCCCCGTTTCTATTCCTAACCCTTGGCATAAATATAGTACATCCTCCGTTGCGACATTTCCTGATGCGCCATGAGCGTATGGGCATCCACCCAGCCCAGCTACACTACTGTCGATGGTATTGATGCCCATACTCAATGCCTGATAAATGTTGGTGAGAGCTTGTCCCCATGTGTCGTGGAAATGGACAGCAAGCTGGGGAAGAGGTGCAATCAACATGACGGCTTCTAGCATAGCAGCGATACGGTTTGGCGTGCCTGTACCGATTGTGTCGCCTAGAGACACCTCATAACACCCTAAATCGATGAGTGATTTGACCACGCTCGCCACTTGTTTAGGGGCTGTCGGGCCATCGTAAGGGCAGTCGGCAACGCAGGATATATAGCCACGAACAGGGATGCCGTGTTTGGTGGCTAATCGCATTACAGGTTCGAAGCGAGTTAGGCTTTCTGCAATCGAGCAATTGATATTGTGTTGGCAGAATCCTTCTGAGGGTGAAGTGAAAATCGCGACCTGATTGGCGTCAGCCTCCAACGCTTGTTCTAAGCCTTTTAGGTTTGGTGTCAGGGCAGAGTAGGTAACATGATTTCGCCGTGTTATTGCTTTCATGACCTCTATTGAGTCCGCCATTTGTGGCACCCACTTGGGTGAGACAAAAGAGCCCGCCTCAATATGAGTTAGCCCAGTATCAGAGAGTAAGTTGATCAGCCGGATTTTAGTCTGGGTCGCAACAGGAGATTCATTTTGCAACCCATCTCTAGGACCTACTTCGACAATCTTTACTTTGGAAGGTAGCATTACTTGTCCTGTGACTTGGTGACCCAACTTGGGCTACGTTTTTCAAGAAACGCTTGCAGCCCATCTTGACCTTGGGGTGATACTCTAATGTCCGCAATGAGCTTGCTAGTATAGTGAATCAGTTGTTGATCGATGGGGTTTTGATGACATTGATGGCAGAGCGTTTTCGCTTTACGCATCGCATCTGGGCTATTAAGTAGCAACGTCTTGATTACGCTATCGACCGCATTTTCAAGCTGTTTGGCTTCTTTCACTTCGTGCACAATACCAAACCGTTCGGCATCTTCGGCTGAAATGACTTCACCACTTAAGATATAGCGTCTAGCTTGTCTATTCCCCATCGCGCGCATGACGTAAGGCGCAATGGTCGCTGGAACTAAACCAAGCTTAACTTCACTTAAGCAAAAGTTGGCACTTTGGCTTGCGATGGCGATATCACTACAACAAATCAACCCTAAAGCACCACCATAAGCGGAACCTTGAACAACTGCGATGGTGGGTTGAGGGAACGAATCTAGTGTTTCCATGAGTCTTGCCAAGTTTTGGGCATCAACGAAGTTATCTTGCCTCGTGCTGTCGGCCATCGACTGCATCCAATTCAAATCGGCCCCGGATGAAAAATGCTTACCGTTACTTCTTAATACCAAGCACCGCACATCCGTTCGTAAAGCGAGATAATCTAGGCGGTGGATCAGCAAGTCGATCGTACAAGCGTCAAAAGCATTGTGTTTGGCTGCTCTGTTTAGGGTAATGGTCGCTACGCCATTATCATCGACATGCCAAAGAACATCATCTTGCCTTTGGGCGTTGGGAATAATGCTTGGTTGCATTTCCTGCATACTTACTTCCTTAATTCATCTTTGGATGTTTACATTCTGAAGACGCCAAACTCGCTATCAGGAATGGGGGCGTTTAATGCTGCCATTAACGCTTGACTCAACACCTGACGCGTTTTTTTAGGGTCAATAATTCCGTCATCCCATAGCCGAGCACTCGCAAAATAGGGATGTCCTTGTGTTTCATACAAGTCTATGATCGATTCTCTAAAAATGTGCTCTTCTTGCTCTGACCACGCTTCTCCCTGGCGTTCCTTCGCGTCTTTTCGAACTTGTGTTAAAACGCCTGCTGCTTGTTCTCCGCCCATCACAGAAATACGCGCGTTCGGCCACATCCACATCATGGTTGGATCATACGCTCGGCCGCACATGCCGTAATTACCAGCGCCGTACGATCCACCGATGATCACGGTAAACTTCGGCACGTCAGCACAAGCGACGGCCATCACTAGCTTGGCGCCATGTTTTGCGATGCCTTCTTCTTCAACCTTTTTTCCGACCATAAAGCCGGTAATGTTTTGGAGAAAAAGAAGCGGTGTTTTCCGTTTGGCGCACAGCTCAATAAAGTGCGCGCCTTTTTGTGCCGATTCAGAAAACAAGATACCGTTGTTTGCCACAATACCAATCAAGTGTCCTTGAATACGAGCGAAGCCACACACTAGCGTTCTGCCGTACAAGGCTTTGAATTCGTCGAAATCAGAATCATCGACGATGCGGGCAATAATTTCTCGAACGTCGAATGACAGTCGTAAGTTGGCATTCACGATTCCGTAGATTTCTTCTGCGTCGTAGCGGGGAGGAAGCACGGTGTTTTCTGGCTTAACAGGTCTTGTTCTATTGGCATTGGCAATGGCTTCTCTCGCAAGCATTAGGGCATGTTCATCATTTTCAGAGTAATAATCTGCGACACCAGATTTTCGACAATGCACGTCTGCACCGCCGAGCTCTTCACCCGTCACGACTTCGCCAGTGGCCGCTTTCACCAAAGGTGGCCCCGCCAAAAAAATGGTGCCTTGCTCTTTAACCATAATGGACACATCCGCCATGGCAGGAACGTACGCGCCCCCAGCAGTGCAAAGCCCCATCACAACAGCAACTTGGGGGATGCCTTTCGCTGACATTCTCGCTTGGTTAAAGAAAATGCGACCAAAGTGTTCTTTGTCGGGGAAGACGTCGGACTGATGAGGGAGATTTGCGCCACCGGAGTCCACCAAATACACGCAGGGGAGTTGGCAACGTTGGGCAATCTCTTGTGCTCTAAGGTGTTTTTTTACCGTGAGTGGGTAGTAGGTTCCGCCTTTTACCGAAGCATCGTTGGCGATGACCATGCATTGAATCCCCTCTATGATACCAATGCCGGCGATAACACCAGCGCAGGGGATCGCTTCGTCATACACTTGCCAGGCGGCAAACTGGCTGATTTCAAGAAAGTCAGTGTTGTCATCAAGCAAGCGCGCGATGCGTTCTCGTGCGGGGAGTTTTCCTTTTTGCCTCTGGTGCTCAATGGCTTTTTCACCGCCGCCCTGTTTGATGGTCTCGATGTGTTGATTAAGTTGAGTGACCAACGTTTCCATCGCAGCTTTATTGGAAAGAAATAACTCGTCAGTTGGCTTAGTTTTACTTTTGATAATGGCCATAATGACTTCCTTGTCGTATGTTCCGTTAGCGAGATTCTTCGAACAGCTCTCGGCCTATTAACATGCGGCGAATCTCAGAGGTACCCGCGCCGATTTCATAAAGCTTTGCATCACGTAGCAAACGACCAGCAGAGTATTCATTGATGTAGCCATTCCCACCGAGCAACTGGATTGCATCGAGTGCCATTTGTGTGGCGAGCTCTGCACTGTACAAAATCGCGCCAGCGGCATCTTTGCGTGTTGCGTTACCTCGATCACAAGCCGCTGCGACGGTATATACATACGCTTTTGCTGCACTCATTCGAGAGTACATATCGGCGATCTTGCCCTGAACTAACTGAAACTCGCCAATGGGTTTTCCAAACTGCTCTCGTTCATGTACGTACGGGACCACAATGTCCATGCAAGCTTGCATTATCCCGAGTGGTCCGGCAGCGAGGACGACGCGCTCGTAATCCAGCCCACTCATTAACACCTCGACGCCTTGATTCAACTCGCCAAGAATATTCTCTTTTGGCACTACGCAATGGTTAAATACAAGTTCGCAAGTATTCGAGCCTCTCATGCCTAGCTTGTCCAGCTTTTGAGCATGAGTGAAACCTGCGAAGTTACGTTCAATAATGAATGCGGTAATGCCACGTGAACCTGCGCTGACATCTGTTTTAGCGTAAAGCACCACTACGTCAGCATCGGGCCCGTTTGTTATCCACATTTTGTTGCCATTCAGTACAAAATGGTCGCCCTTGTTCTCCGCTTTCAGTTGCATGCTTATCACGTCTGAACCGGCATTGGGCTCACTCATCGCTAGGGCGCCAACGTGCGTACCATCAATGAGTTTTGGAAGGTATTTTTCGCGTTGAGAAGGCGTGCCGTTACGAAAGATTTGGTTGACGCACAGGTTAGAATGAGCTCCGTAGCTTAAAGCGACAGACGCAGAGGCACGGCTGATTTCTTCCATGGCAACAACATGAGCGAGGTATCCCATGCCTGCACCACCAAGCTCTTCATCGACGGTCACACCAAGCAACCCCATTTCTCCCAACAAAGGCCATAAATGATTCGGGAACTGGTTATCGCGGTCTATCTCAGCGGCGATGGGCGCAATATGTTCCGTAGCAAAGGCATTAACGTGTTCTCGGAGCATATCGATGGTATCACCAAGTCCGAAATTGAGTGGGGTATAAGTGCTTTTCATAACGTCTCCCGGTATCAGAGGTAAGGTGGAAAAGCCTGTAGCGGTGTTGCTAATTGAGTATAGCGTTTATGTCTGCTTGCTTTTGAGTGTTTGAATACAACGCTCCTTAGCGGCATTCAACTCTGCCATAACGACGCTGATGTCGTTGAGTTGTTGCTGTAGGACGGCTTGTTTCTCTTCAATGATATTGAGCATTTTCAATAACTGTCCTTCGGTTTGTTGCATGTCGTAGAGCTCGAAAAGTTCACGAATTTCTGCCAACGAAAAACCGAGTCGTTTCCCTCTTAAAATCAATTTGAGGCGAATTCTATCCCTGCGTTGATAAACGCGCATATTGCCTTTTCGCTCTGGTTCAATCAGACCCACGTCTTCATAAAACCGGATACTGCGAGTAGTAATATCAAACTCCTTGGCGAGGTCACTGATCTTGTATTTTTCCATAACATACTTACCTCGAATAAAAATCCAGTTTCTGGAAATCGAACCTTTAATGGGAAGGTCGAACATCAACTTTGAAATATAAACGCCTGCTTGGTGTGTTTTTTCATCTCATTGTAAAGGCTAGTGCTATGCTTACGTAAACGTCAAGAAATCGCGGAATGAAAGTTTGTTAGTGAAAAAGGCGACAAAGGCTGGTGTGGCGCTTGGTGAGTAATTCTATGTAGGGTGTCATCAGTCTGCCAAGTGTTCACATATACCTTAAGGGAATGCGAATCATGGGAAAAGACATCTGGATTGTCAGCGCGAAAAGAACGCCAATTGGGCGCTTTCAAGGCAAGTTGCAAACTTACTCTGCTCCTCAATTAGGCGCACTGGCGATCAAGGCGGCAATGCACGAAGTGAATGTGACTTCGGTGGATGAAGTGTTCATGGGATGTGTGCTTCCAGCAGGGTGTGGACAAGCTCCTGCGAGGCAAGCATCTATGGGGGCAGATCTTCCTTTGGGTGTAGGGTGCACCACCATTAACAAAGTGTGTGGCTCTGGCATGAAGAGCGTCATGTTAGCGCACGATCTCATTAAAGCTGGAACGATTCGCTCAGCCATTGCTGGTGGTATGGAAAGTATGACCAATGCGCCGTATTTGCTGAGGGAGGCGAGAAAGGGAATGCGCATGGGGCACCAGTCTACGTATGACCACATGTTTCTCGATGGGCTACAAGATGCTTACGAAGGGCACTTAATGGGTGTTTATGCTCAGCAAGTCGCTGACAGGCTTAAGTTCACCAGAGAGCAAATGGATGAATGGGCCGTGATGTCGGCAAAACGTGCGTTGGAAGCTCAAGAGCGAGGCTTGTTTGCCGATGAACTTTCGCCGGTTTCACTCAATACCAAGTCAGAACAAGCGGTGCTGGACTACGATGAGCACCCTCGCTCGATTGACCTTGGTAAAATTCCTCAACTCAAACCTGCATTCGATGAAAAAGGTACGGTGACCGCTGCTAATTCGAGTGCCATTTCAGATGGCGCAGCGGCTCTTGTGCTTATGGATGAAGACACTGCGTGTCATCAGGGGCTTAAACCACTTGCGATCATCAAGGCGCACTCTACACATGCCAGAAAACCTGCAGAATTTACTTTGGCACCCGTCTACGCAATTGAGCAACTGCTGTTCCAGCTAGATTGGTCAATTTATGAAGTGGACCTGTGGGAAATCAATGAAGCCTTTGCCGTCGTGACACAACTAGCGGTGGCGGAACTTGGACTAGATACGAGCAAAGTAAATATTAAAGGTGGAGCCTGTGCGCTTGGGCATCCGATAGGGGCTAGTGGCGCACGAATTCTGGTGACATTGATTCACAGTTTGCGTCAGCTACAAGCGCTAGGCACCAATGGTGATCTCGAAGCCAAAAAAGTGATGCGGGGTGTTGCGTCACTTTGTATCGGTGGTGGAGAAGCCACGGCGATAGGCATTGAAATACCGCTTTAATTGAAATTAGAAAGGAGTAAATGATGACTCGTTTGGTTCCCTTGTTTATTGGTGGCGAGTTTCGTGAATCTCAAACATCGGATTGGGTTGAGGTAACCAATCCCGCCACTAATGATGTCATTGCGTACGTTCCATGTTCCACAGAGCACGAGATGGAAGCCGCCATTGATAATGCGAAAGAGACATTCCAATCTTGGAAGGAAGTGGCAATATCCGAGCGTGCCCGAGTTATGCTGCGTTATCAGCACTTGCTCAAAGAGCATCATGATGAGCTTGCCACACTGCTTTCTCATGAAACGGGTAAGATTTTAGCGGATGCCAAAGGCGACGTGTGGCGTGGTATCGAGGTGGTTGAGCAGGCTGCAAACATTGCCAGCAATATGATGGGAGAAACCGTCGAAAACGTTGCCACGGATATTGATAGTTACTCAATGATTCAGCCCCTAGGTGTGTGTTGCGGCATTACGCCGTTTAACTTTCCAGCCATGATTCCGTTGTGGATGTTCCCAATCGCTATCGCTGCGGGCAATACGTTTGTGCTCAAACCCTCCGAACAAGTGCCATTGACCTCTATTCGTTTAGCTGAACTATTTGAGCAAGCTGGTGCGCCGAAAGGAGTGTTGCAGATCGTTCATGGCCGCAAAGAGCAAGTCGACTTTCTTCTGGCTCATCCTGATATTCGAGCGGTGTCATTTGTTGGCTCGGTTCCCGTTGCCCGTTATATCTACACCACAGGGACTAAACATTTTAAACGTGTTCAAGCTTTTGCAGGTGCAAAAAATCACATGGTGATCATGCCTGATGCGAACAAGGAACAAGTGGTGAATAACCTAATCGGAGCCTCCGTTGGGGCGGCGGGGCAGCGTTGTATGGCAATTTCTGTTGCGGTATTTGTCGGCGATTCAAAACAATGGATTACAGACCTCAAACAGGCAATGGCGAAAGTACACCCAGGGCCTTGGGATGATGAACAGGCTGCTTATGGCCCACTGATCAGTGAGCAAGCCAAGCAACGCGTATTGGACCTAATCGAAGATGGAAAACAACAAGGCGCAGTGTGTGAACTCGATGGCAGTCAGTGTGAAGTGGACGGCTTTCCCGATGGAAACTGGATTGGCCCAACCTTGTTTAGCGGTGTAACAGCGAACATGTCGATTTACACGCAAGAGATATTTGGCCCTGTCTTAGTTTGTATGGAAGTCGAAACGTTGCAAGAAGCTATTGAGTTAGTGAATCGCAACCCTTACGGCAACGGAACTTCTATATTTACCGCTAATGGCGCTGCTGCGAGAAAATATCAACATGACATTCAAGTCGGTCAGGTTGGGATCAATGTGCCTATTCCAGTCCCTTTACCATTTTTCTCCTTTACTGGTTGGAGAGGCAGTTTCTATGGTGATTTACATGCGTATGGTAAACAAGCGGTACGTTTTTATACCGAGACCAAAACGGTGACGGCACGTTGGTTTGATGACGATATTCCAACGGGGCCTAATTTGACCATCCAACTGCGCTGAGTGAATAGAAGGAGCTTTTATGGACTTTGAACTTAATGAAGATCAACGTGCATTTGCCGATACCGCTCAGCAATTTGCCGATGAGTGTTTAGCACCGATGGCGTCGGAGTGGGATGAAAAGCAGATCTTCCCCAAAGACGTATTGAGAGAGGCGGGGGAACTGGGGTTTCTCAGTCTCTACACTCCAGAAGCGCAAGGTGGCCTAGGGCTGAGTCGCTTGGATGCTTCAATTATCTTTGAACAACTCTCAATGGGCTGTACGTCGACGACCGCTTTCATGACTATCCACAATATGGTGAGTTGGATGATAGCCAGTTTTGCTACCGATGAAGCCAAAACGCAGTTCTGTCCGAAATTAGTTACGGGGGAGTGGTTAGGCTCCTATTGCTTAACCGAACCCAACGCAGGATCAGACGCCGCTGCACTGACCACTTCCGCTACAAAAAAGGGAGATAAGTATGTCATCAACGGCGGCAAAACCTTTATCTCTGGCGCGGGAGAGACAGATGTTTTGGTCGTGATGGCGAGAACCGGAGAAGCGGGTGCCAAAGGCGTGTCTGCATTTGTTGTTCCTGCTCACGCAGATGGTATCAGCTATGGGCGCAAAGAACCCAAAATGGGCTGGAACAGCCAACCAACACGAGCGGTTACTTTTGAAAATGTCGTTATTCCAGCTAGCCATTTACTGGGCGAAGAAGGGCAAGGTTTTGTCTTTGCGATGAAAGGGCTTGATGGAGGGCGTATAAATATTGCGACCTGTTCCGTCGGTACGGCTCAACAGGCCCTTGAACAGGCGACACAGTATATTCAGGAGCGTAAGCAGTTCGGCAAACCGCTTGCGCAGTTTCAAGCCTTACAATTCAAATTAGCAGACATGGCGACAGAGCTCGTGGCTGCACGGCAGTTAGTGCGCTATGCCGCCAGCAAGCTCGACCGAAATGACCCCGATGCCACGGCTTATTGCGCGATGGCAAAACGGTTCGCAACCGATGTGGGCTTTCAGGTTTGCGACCAAGCGCTGCAGCTTTATGGCGGCTATGGTTACATCAAAGAGTATCCAATGGAGCGTCATTTCAGAGATGTGCGTGTGCATCAAATTCTGGAGGGAACGAACGAAATCATGCGCTTGATCATCGCGCGCCGTTTGCTCTCTGAGGAGTCGGCCTTGCTGTAGCGAAGTATTGGATTTGCTCATTGAGAAAGGATTCAGATATGCCATTAACCCAAGAAGCCATTCAACATACGATCACTAATCACGTTGCGCTGGTGACAATGAACAACCCGCCAGCCAATACGTGGACAGCAGAGAGCCTCAAGGTACTGAAGTCGCTGATACTCAAACTTAACGATGATAAGCAGGTCTATTCATTGGTTTTAACCGGCAGTGGAGAAAAGTTTTTCTCTGCTGGTGCAGATCTCAAGTTGTTTTCTGATGGTGACAAAGTGGTTGCGTTAGACATGGCGCGATGCTTTGGTGAAGCTTTTGAGACGCTCTCGGAATTCCGTGGTGTTTCCATTGCCGCTATTAATGGTTACGCCATGGGTGGAGGTTTAGAAGTGGCATTAGCTTGTGATATTCGAGTAGTTGAAGAGCAAGCGGTACTTGCTTTACCTGAAGCCAAAGTCGGACTTTTGCCCTGCGCTGGCGGTACCCAAAACCTCACAGCGTTAGTAGGGGAAGGCTGGGCAAAGCGTATCATTTTATGTGGAGAGCAAGTCAGCGCTGACAAAGCAAAAGAACTAGGCCTAGTTGAGGAGCTGGTTCCCAAAGGTGAAGCTTTAAGTAAAGCGCTGGAACTTGCTGAATCTGTTGCGAACCAGTCACCATCTTCTGTCGCCGCATGTAAGGCGCTCATTCAAAATATGCGCTCTGCGCCACTTAAGCACGGCTTCATGAAAGAGCGAGAGTTGTTTTTGAATCTCTTTGATACGGAAGATCAAGTTGAGGGTGTTCGCGCCTTTTTAGAAAAACGCCCACCGCAATGGAAAAACCGATAGGAGGCCACATGGCAGGGATGGTAACCATCAGTGAAATAGAGTGCTTAGATGGCGTGCACCGCATTGGTATCGCAACGTTAGACAACACCGCTTCATTGAATGCATTGACGTATGACATGTTAGTCCAACTTAACGATCAGCTTATCAAGTGGCAAGACGATCCGCATGTGACTTGTGTGGTACTCACTGGCGCTGGAGAAAAAGCATTCTGTGCTGGTGGTGATGTTCGAGCTATGTATCACGTCATGCATAACGAGAGTAAAGAAAAAATCGTAGAGTTCTGTACGAACTATTTCTCGTTGGAGTATGAGTGTGACTATCTCATCCACACTTACAACAAACCCATTATCGGTTGGGGAGAAGGTATTGTCATGGGCGGTGGGATGGGGCTTTTTATGGGAACCAGCCATAAAGTTGTGACAACAACATCACGCCTTGCTATGCCAGAAATCAATATTGGACTGTATCCTGATGTGGGAGGTACGTGGTTTTTAAGCCAGATAGATCCGCAAGTGGGTTTATTCCTCGGGTTGACAGGTTCAATGGTAAATTCAAGTGACGCTGTCACTATTGGTTTGGCCGATTGGTCACTGTTGGAAGAGCAGTATCCCACCTTACTGGATGAGCTAAAGCGGCTCCAGTGGGGCAAAGAAGATGCGAAAGAGTTGGTAACTGCACTACTACAGTTAATGGAAGAACAAGTTATTGATAGCAAACCAACCACGCAAATTTGTCCATACTTAGATCAGATAGAGGAAGCGTGCAAAGGCTTTGATCTTAATGCGATAGCACAGCGAATCATGGCTATCGAAGGGAATAGCCAGTGGATAGAAAACGCGAAACAAACGTTCGCATCGGGCAGTGCGATCACCGCGCATATTTGCTTTAGACAAGTGAAAGAGTACCACAGCTTACCGCTTGCAGATTGTTTCCGTTTAGAGTTGAGTTTGTCGGTTCGCAGTGCCTTATTAGGTGAGTTTAAAGAGGGCGTCCGTTCTCGGCTTATTGACCGGGATGGCGAACCTAACTGGATGTTTAACAGTGTCAGTGAAGTCGATGAAGATGTCATCGATACCTTGTTTACCTCACTTTGGCCGGATGACGAACATCCGCTTGCTGATTTGGGTGAACAAACACTAGGTCAATAAGGAGAATGATCATGAGTACCATCGCATTTATCGGTTTAGGAAGAATGGGGCATCCGATGGCGCAAAACTTACTCGCGTCTGGATTTAACGTGCAAGTATTCGATGTCGATAGCGAAGCCGCAAAGCAACTAGTACCTTTTGGTGCGGTGGTGGCGAGCTCTATTGAGGAAGTCGTGGATGGTGCAAGCACAGTCATCACGATGCTACCAGCAGGATCTCACGTTCGTTCCGTGTATCTTGGCGACTTACACGGTGGCGTAGGTGTCCTCAATCTTGTCTCGCCAAGTACCTTGATGATTGATTGTTCAACCATTGATCCAGACTCTGCGCGATTAGTCGCCAATGAAGCGGCAAATAAACGTGTGTTGTTTGTCGACGCGCCCGTTTCGGGAGGCGTTGCTGGCGCGAAAGCGGCGACATTAACCTTTATTGTTGGTGGTTCGGATCAAGCGTTTTCTAAAGCCAATGCGATTTTGCAGTATATGGGAAAAAATGTTTTCCATGCTGGCAAAGCAGGCGATGGTCAAATGGCGAAAATCTGTAACAACCTTATGCTCGGCATTTTAATGTCTGGTACGTGCGAGGCATTAAACCTAGGTATCGATCATGGACTCGATCCAAAAGTGCTATCAAACATCATGCTGCAAAGCTCTGGCCGAAATTGGGCATTGGAGCTTTACAATCCTTGCCCAGGCGTGATGGACAGTGCGCCAGCTAGTCACGATTACCAACCGGGCTTTATGAGCAAACTTATGTTGAAAGATCTCGGTTTGGGGTTAGATGCGGCGTTACAAACACATTCTTCGGTTCCGATGGGGTCGTTAGCGCGCAACTTATATTCTTTCCACAACGCGAGCGGCCAAGGCGAGCTCGATTTCTCAAGCTTATTTGAGTTATACAAGAGTAAGAAAGGCTAGACTGAGTTTTGTGACAAACCAGCCCGAGATGGTGACCTAAAACGCGCATCATTTCGGCCAACTTAGACTGGTTGAGATAGAGAACATTACGAGCTATGGAGTGCACCAATATGGACATAAAAAGTAGTGTTATTGCCATTACAGGAGCAGGGCAGGGGCTTGGGCAAATGATGGCCATTACCCTTGCTCAAGCTGGCGCTGATTTAGCGTTGTTGGATGTAAACGCCAGTGGCTTAATGGAAACACAAGAGCAGTGTCGAATGCTGAGTGCGAAAGCGTTGACATATCAAGTGGATGTCACCAACGAAATCGACGTTGAAACCACGTTTGAAGCGATTATCCAAGATTTTGGTCAACTCAATGGGTTAGTCAATAACGCTGGCGTGTTAAGAGATGGGTTACTTGTAAAAGCAAAAGATGGCGTGATCAGTAAGATGTCTTTGGATCAATTCAACTTGGTCATGAACGTTAACGTGACAGGAACGTTTTTGTGTGGGCGTGAAGCTGCCGTCAAGATGATTGAGAGTGGCTCCCAAGGCGTTATCATCAATATTTCTAGTGTTGCGAGAGCTGGGAATATCGGACAAACCAATTATTCTGCGTCAAAAGCGGCGGTCGCGACCATGGCGACAACATGGGCTCGTGAGCTCGCAAGATACGGTATTCGCGCGGCGGCGGTTGCACCAGGTGTAGTTCATACCGCGATGGCAGAGCAAATGAAACCCGAAGCCATAGAGCGATTAGAAAAGATGATCCCAGTTGGCAGGATGGGCGAAACAAGCGAAATCGCGCATGCAGTAAAATACATTATTGAGAGTGATTACTTTACTGGCAGGGTTTTAGAAGTGGATGGCGGCATTCGTATGTAAGTGATCACTGAAATAAGGCTCTGATAGACCTGAATAATAAGTCTCTTTCCATTTCAACATTTTCTATGTTGTGGAGTGCTAATTCTGCGCAACCCAAATGTATTTACAACTTATGTTTGGATTTACCTTGAGAATGATTTCTCACAATCCAATAAAGAGATGTAAATACCACTCAAATATTAAGTGAAATCATTAATTTGATGCTGATCACACTTTTGGTTTTTTAGTTTCCGCTTCTCATTAAGGCTATCTGCGTAAATGAAGTTGATAGTCAGTCTCATCAATTTTAAGTTTCAACTATTTGTTTTTAAATAATTAATTGTTGAAGCACGAGAAATTCGTGTTGAGGTTAATATTCGATTTAAAGTGTGTAACTTCCATTAATGGAAGGTTAGTTTCCAGTTGTGGCTAATGAGCTTTAACTTTTTACTCCTCATAATGCGCCAAATGTAACATAGTGTTTCAAAGTGTAACAATAAACTCACACTAAGAGTGTGGTTTTGATCTCCACTCAATTCCGTTTTGTTTCGCTCTGAGCCCGACGTTACTCATGCTCAACACATAAACATTCTAATGACTATAACAACTGGTTCTTGGCTTGATACCAATCGTATCGTAGCAAATAACGGTTCATTCTAGCTAGTTAAATGCTTGATGACGAAGTTGAAAAATTGTAAGTAGAATAACTACTTATCGAAGTTTTTTCTTGTTCTCATACATTACCTCTGCGCTATTTGTGAGCTCTTATTTACTTTGATTGGCATCTGCTTTGAAACCAGACAACCATCGAGAAAGTTAATGGAAGCCTCAAGATATAAACGCATCTTGTCGAGGGGAAGTTTGGCGTCCGTCATACTTATGCTCTCAGGATGTAATTCAGCTTTACTTGACCCCAAAGGTGCCATTGGTGTGCAAGAAAAAGAGTTAATTATTACTGCTCTTTTGCTGATGTTGATCGTTGTAATCCCTGTGATTTTAATGACGATTTACTTCGCTTACCGATACCGCGCCTCTAACACTGAAGAAGAGTACGCACCCGAGTGGTCACACTCGACCAAAATCGAAGTGGTGGTATGGACAATTCCAATCATCATCATTGCGATTCTTGCGACGATCACATGGCGTTCGACTCATGAACTAGAGCCATCCAAACCTTTGGAAAGTGATGTTAAACCAATGACCATCGAAGTGGTGTCACTCGATTGGAAATGGTTGTTCATCTATCCAGAAGAAAACATTGCGACGGTGAACTATGTGGCGTTCCCGAAAGACGTGCCAGTGCAGTTCAAACTGACTTCGGACAACATCATGAACGCGTTTTTCATCCCTCGCTTAGGTACACAGATCTACGCGATGCCAGGAATGGTAACCAAGCTCAACCTGATAGCGAACCACGAAGGTGACTACAAGGGTTTTGCATCGAACTACAGCGGCGAAGGCTTTTCGCAAATGAAGTTCACAGCTTCAGCAATGTCTGATCGTGCTGCGTTCCTAAATTGGGTGCAGAAAGTGAAGGCGAGCCCTGATCGTATTGAAGATTGGGAGCAATACAGCTCACTGGCAGCGCCAAGTATCGCAGAGCCAGTCACTTTGTTCTCTAGCGTTCCTCCGTTCTTGTTCACCGACGTTGTGACTCAGCATCCTGGTTCAATGAACTGTTTGCCTGAAAACCAAGGATAATCGTAATGTTTGGAAGATTAACTCTTGATTCAGTTCCATTCCACGAACCTATTATCGTCATCACCCTAGCGGTTGTGGCGCTGGTTGGTTTAGCCGTAGTTTACGCGGTGACCAAAGCTGGAAAGTGGCAATATTTGTGGAATGAATGGTTTACTTCAGTAGACCATAAAAAACTTGGCTTCATGTACATCGCAGTAGCGATGGTGATGCTTGTTCGTGGTTTTGCTGACGCAGTCATGATGCGTAGTCAGCAACTCCTTTCTTCTGCGGGTGAAGCAGGTTACTTGCCACCGCATCACTACGATCAAATTTTTACTGCCCACGGCGTGATCATGATCTTCTTTGTAGCGATGCCATTGGTGATTGGTCTGATGAACATCATCGTGCCATTGCAGATTGGTGCGCGTGACGTAGCTTTCCCGTATCTGAATAACTTGAGCTTCTGGCTGTTTGTTGTTGGTGTCATCCTAACAAACATGTCTCTCGGCTTAGGTGAATTTGGTCGTACAGGTTGGCTAGCGTATCCGCCGCTTTCAGGTATTGAGGCTAGCCCAGGAGTCGGGGTCGACTATTGGATTTGGGCGCTGCAGATATCAGGTGTTGGTACGACGTTAACAGGCGTGAACTTCTTCGCGACCATTTTGCGTATGCGTACACCGTCTATGCCAATGATGAAGATGCCAGTTTTCACTTGGGCGTCTCTGTGTGCAAACATTTTGATCATCATTTCATTCCCAATCCTAACGGTGACTATCGCTCTGCTTACGCTGGATAGATACCTAGGCATGCACTTCTTTACCAATGATCTTGGCGGCAACGTAATGATGTACGTCAACCTGATTTGGGCTTGGGGCCACCCAGAAGTGTACATTTTGATCTTGCCAATTTTTGGTGTGTTCTCAGAAGTCACCGCAACCTTCTCACGTAAAAAGTTGTTCGGTTACACATCGCTAGTTTGGGCTACCGTAGTTATCACGATTCTTGCCTTTGTCGTTTGGCTACACCACTTCTTTACGATGGGGTCTGGCGCGAACGTAAATGCCTTCTTCGGTATTGCCACGATGATCATTTCTATCCCAACAGGGGTGAAGATCTTCAACTGGCTATTCACGATGTACAAAGGCCGCATCCGCTTTACGACGCCAATGATGTGGACGGTGGGCTTCCTTATCACCTTTACTGTTGGTGGTATGACAGGCGTACTAATGGCTGTTCCGGGCGCAGATTTCGTTCTGCATAACTCAGTATTCCTGATTGCTCACTTCCACAACGTTATCATCGGTGGTGTGGTATTTGGATGTTTCGCTGCGATCACTTACTGGTTCCCGAAAGCGACAGGTTTCACCATGAATGAAACTTGGGGCAAACGTGCGTTCTATCTTTGGATTATTGGTTTCTTAATGGCGTTCCTACCGCTTTACGCGCTGGGCTTTATGGGTATGACTCGTCGTTTAAGCCAAGACATCAACCCTGAATACTTCCCACTGTTGTCGATTGCCGCAGCAGGTACGGCTGTGATTGCGCTGGGCGTATTGTCTCAGTTCATCCAAATTTACGTGAGTATCCGTGACCGCGAGCAAAACCGTGATTTAACTGGTGACCCGTGGGGTGGTCGTACTCTTGAGTGGGCAACATCGTCTCCACCGCCGTTCTACAACTTTGCGCACCTACCAAAAGGTGATGTGCTGGATGCCTTCTGGTACCAGAAACAAAGTGGCGAGTTCGATCCAACTAAAGAAGTGGAATACGAACGTATTCATATGCCAAAAAACACGGCAACAGGCATCTATGTGTCGGCTTGGTCGCTCCTATTTGGCTTCGGCATGATTTGGTACATCTGGTGGCTAGCGGCGGCAAGCTTGGTCGGTATTATCGTGACGTGTATTCAGCATAGCTATAACGATGATGTGGATTACTACGTGGAAGTTGAAGAGATCAAAGCAATTGAGGCCGAACGTCGAGCTCAGCTTGAAGAAGCGAAGAAAAACTCAGTGAAAGACAGCGAAAGTAAAGATGATCTGGAGGTGACGTATGCAAACTAATATCGCAGCACATCACGACCATGATCACCACCATGACACGAATGGCAACAAGCTATTTGGCTTCTGGGTTTACCTGATGAGTGACTGTGTACTGTTTGCGACCTTGTTCGCGACTTACGCTGTGCTGTCGAGCAATTCAATTGCGGGCCCAACAGGTAAAGACATTTTCGAACTCCCATTCGTGTTTGTCGAAACCATGCTGCTGCTGTTTAGCAGTATCACATTTGGTTTTGGCATTATCGCGATGAAGCGCAACAACGTTGCTGGTCTCAAACGCTGGATGTTAGTCACGTTCGCGCTTGGTCTTGGCTTTATCTGTATGGAGGTCTATGAGTTCCATCACCTGATTGAAGAAGGCTATGGGCCACAAACAAGTGCATTCCTATCGGCATTCTTTACGTTGGTTGGTACGCACGGCCTGCACGTAACCTTTGGTCTTATTTGGTTAGCGGTAGCGTATCATCAACTGTCGACGAAAGGTCTGAACGACAATATGGCAATGCGCTTTAACTGCTTAAGCCTATTCTGGCACTTTCTAGATATCGTTTGGATTTGTGTCTTTACCATCGTTTACTTACTGGGGGTAATGTAATGGATCAACATGTAGAAACCAGTTCGTCAGATTACGTGAAAGGCTTTATTGCCTCACTGATTCTGACGGTAATTCCGTTCTACTTTGTTTGGACGAAATCATTACCAGATACAACGACCTATGCGATTCTATTTGGATGTGCATTAGTGCAGATATTTGTTCACTTTAAATACTTCTTGCACATGGAAACAAAAACATCCGACGGACGTTGGAATCTTGTATCACTGATGTTTACCGCCATTGTTGTACTTATCCTTATCGCTGGCTCGGTATGGATCATCTACAACATGAACGTCAACATGAAGTTGTAGGTCAAGGTATGCTGAAAAGTTATTTGTCTATCACTAAACCGGGCATTATTTTCGGCAACCTGATTTCTGTTGCGGCGGGGTTCTTCCTCGCCGCAAAAACAGAACCAGCCAGTCTAATGTTGTTCGTTACGACGTTAGTTGGTGTTGGGTTAGTCATCGCTTCAGGTTGTGTGGTGAATAATATTTTCGATCGTGATATCGACCAAAAGATGGCACGTACACGAAATCGTGAAACAGTGAAAGGCAACATCAATATCGATATTGCGTTTGTTTATGCACTTGCTTTATTGCTGGTAGGAACCGCACTGTTATTTATCCGAGTGAACCCACTATCCGCTGTCGTCGTGTTGCTTGGCTACGTGTATTACGTGTTCTTTTACACGATGTGGTACAAACGTAACTCGGTGTATGGAACCTTAGTGGGAAGTATCTCAGGCGCAGTTCCGCCATTGGTGGGTTACTTAGCGGTAACAAACTTCATTAGCTTGGAAGCGATTTTACTCTTTACCATGTTCTGTCTCTGGCAAATGCCGCACTCGTATGCCATTGCCATGTTCCGCATGCAAGACTACCGAGAAGCCGGGATTCCCGTATTGCCAGTTAAAGAAGGCATTCATAAAGCGCATCGACACATGAAAGCGTATGTCGTAGCGTTTGGAGCAGTATCGTTGGGGTTATTTTTACTAGGTGAAGCAGGGTATGAATACTTAGCAGTTGCAGCGGTTGTTTGCTTTATGTGGACGAAAGTGACCTTTCGCAGCATTGATGACAACAACTACATCGCTTGGTCAAAGTCGGTGTTTAAAGTCTCACTGCTAGTGGTGATGGGGATCAGTGGTGTGCTTGGTGTCGAGTTGATTCCTCTAGCTCTGTAACAACCAAACCTAAGCGTTTGCTAAGCGCCAATATCTTTTGCTGCTGAATGCATGAATGGCCTTACCTAGAAGTAAGGTCATTTAACTTTCTATTGTTCTTTATTTTCCCTGTTTTTCCTGCTCCTCCTCTAGCTTCACTATCACGTATTCATATCTAAAAGCAAAAACAACCAGTGTGTAAAACATAGTGAAGCACGTTTTCGCTGACGCGTAATAATGCCAAGAGATAGTGACTATTAAGCTAAAAAGTATAAACAGCGCAATAACTCTATTTGCCATATGAAAATTCAATATCGATAGTTTGTAATGTAAACATTTGGGGAGAGTGCTAGTTCCCATAGCAGCATACAAACTAACAATGTGAATGTTTGAGTTGAATCACCAGCTAGCGAAATACAAAAGTTTTACGACTGAAAGTGGGTGACGAAGCATCTTAACTCCAGTGAAATGAACACGATTAAGAATCATCCTTTTACATAATCTAAAAACTCACCAAACCTTAACCCAGATTAAAGTTTTGTCGTCTCCGAGGCATTAAGGTGCGCCTGTAGTTTGCAGGTCTCAAGGATTCAGAGAAGGAACAGCCATACATCGTGTATCGCTGTTCCTTTTTCGTTCTTGTTTACTTGCGAAAAGATAAAACATAAAGACAACTTTAAGAGGACTGGTTTTGAGCATTTTGTTTTCCGAAGCCCGCATTGGCAACATGACCCTAAAGAACCGTTTTGTGAGAAGCGCAACGTGGGAGAACATGGCGACCGAAGATGGTCACATGACGGCAAAGCTTTACGATATTTACGAAACGCTTGCGAAAGGGGAAGTTGGGCTTATTGTCACGGGTTATGCCAATATCGTTGAAGAAGAGAAACCCAACGCAGGTATGATGGGGATCTACAACGACTCTTTTATTGAAGAATACAAAAAGCTAACAGAGCTAGTACATCAACAAGATTCTAAAATCGTGATGCAAATTGCTTACGGTGGCACCAAAACCATCCATAACGTCGGTGAGCGTGTCATCTTCGCTCCGAGTGACGTGCCTGAGCGTGGTACAAATACGCAAGGCAAAGCGATGACAAAGGACGAAATCGACTACATCGTAAAGGCATTCGCATTGGCGAGTAAACGTGCTCAAGACGCTGGTTTTGACGGCGTAGAGATTCATGCGGCGCACACTTATTTAATTAACCAGTTTTTAAGCCCGTACTATAATCGTCGCGAAGACGAATATGGTGGTGGCTTAGAAAATCGCATGCGCTTTCTTTTAGAAATTTATTCTGAAACCAGAAAGCTGGTTGGAAGCGAATTTCCCATCCTCGTTAAACTGACGGCAACAGAGTTCTTTGACGGCGGTTTAACGTTCGATGAAACTCGCGTCGTCTGTAAGACACTTGAAGAAGTAGGCGTTGATGCGATCGTCGTGTCTGGCAATATTCACGGCAAAGCAAACGAACTGGTTGGTCAAACGTTCGATGGTTACACACTACAAGAAGAAGGTTACTTTCACGAATATGGTCACGTGATCAGTCAGGACGTTAGCATACCGGTGATTACTGTCGGCGGGCTGAGCGACATTGATGCGATTGAGAAAATTGCAGAAAACACAGATATCCAATTTTTTGCTGTGTCACGCCCTTTATTGGCTGAGCCGCAGTTGATCACACGTTGGAAAGAAGGCAATCGCGCACCAGTAGATTGCGAACGTTGCTCAAAGTGTCGTACCAAGCGTGGTAACTTTTGCGTGGTGTATAAGAACCGAAATCGTCGCAAAAAATAAAACGAAGCGACTACACAAATACAAATTAGCCTCCACTCTGAATATGGAGGCTTTTAACTATCCGCATGTTAATCGAACCATTATTTATCTTCTTTTTGATAGTTTAAATAATGCACACAAAGATCGTGAAATGCTTTAGCTTGAGGCGAGATCGTGCGATCGGTTAACGTAAATATACCAATTTGCCTTTCAAGCGGTGGTTCGATAAGCGGGATCCAAACCAAGCGTGTTTCATTGGTTGGGAAAGCAAGCTTCGGTAGGGTCGTGACACCAATCCCAAGTTCTAAGACAGAAAACAGTGAAGTAATATTTTCGACCGAATAGAGCGCTTGCTGACTCAGAGCTCTTGCTGGGGTTGGATCGAGAAGTGTACAAGTGCCGTTACGGATAAAGGGTTGTTCCAACAAAGTTTGCCACTCGATTCCTTCTGGATGACTTGCAATAGGGTTGTCCTTTAAACACACCACGCCTATTGGATCGGCTAACAGCGGCGTAAAGTCAATGCCGCCCTCATCGAGGTGAGAGGGGTTACCGAGCGCTAAGTCGACCTCACCGGAGAGTAGGCGAGCCTCGACGCCAGCGGCATTATCGTCTATCAAGCTTACTTCTACATTTGGATACTGTTCGCAAAAGGCGCCCAACACGCTAGGAATGAGCTTCGCTGCAACAGAAGGAACGCTCGCAATTCGCACTCTCCCTTGCTGTCCGGCAGCGGCTGCTTTGAGATCGTTGTCTAGTGCACTGTAGATATTGAGAAACTGAACCACTTTGGGAAGACAAATTTCACCAAACGGGGTCAATTTGGTTTTGTTTCCGGGTTCAAACAGCGTTTGCCCTAGAATTCTTTCAAGCTCTTTTATCGATGTTGACAGTGCCGCCTGAGAACGATTTGCACGATGTGAAGCGGCTCGAAAGCCTCCTTCCTCGACTACCATCACAAAATGCATTAATTGTTGAAGCTTAATACTCATCCCTAATGTCTCTTAATCCCTTTATTTACGTTATTTTAAATAGAGCGATAAGTTTAACTTATCAAATGTCAAAAATTTACCGTTAGATTTATCGCCTGTCAATGTGCATCATTTAACCATATTGAAACAAAGTTGTTACAAAGGTTGAAAGGCACGTGAATACTCCTACTAAAAAACACCCAGTTAAAACCAGTCTATTTGCTTCTAAAGCGCCGCTTGAATGGGCGATAGTCAACAACGGAACCCTGTATACGGCTCAAATTCCTATTGATGACACAGGCGCGGTTGTGGAAGGCGGTATCGAAGCACAAACACGTCAAACCTTTAACAATCTCATTCACACCCTGGAGTGTGCAGGGGAGTCTTTGGACTCGGTGTTGCAGGTCCTGATTTATGTGACCGACAGAGAATACTTAAAGACCGTTAACCAAGTGTACGCGGAATATTTTGAAGCGCCGTACCCAAATCGCGCCGCCATGGTGGTTGCAGGGTTAGCGCGAGAAGAGATGTTGGTGGAGTTTGTTGTCTACGCGTCGGCAAGCCAACCAGAATAAATCCAATAAGAACAATTAGAGATCAGTGAGTGGGTGGCTTGCCATCACAAATCGGAAGAACAAGGAAAGAACCATGACTTTTATTAACAATGTTCAAGCAGAAAAATCCCTCTATATAGCAGGTGAATGGCAATCGGGCATGGACACCATCGCCAATATTAACCCTTCTGATATCAGCGAAAACATTGGCGATTTCGCACAAGCGAGTGTGTCGCAAGTAGAGCAAGCGATTCAAGCGGCTAAATCAGCGCAGCCAGAGTGGGAAAAAACACCAATCGAGCGCAAACAAGTAGTGCTGCAAGCGATTGGTGATGAGCTCATTGCACGATGTGACGAATTGGGTACCTTGCTTTCGCGTGAAGAAGGTAAGCCATTTGCTGAAGGTCGAGGTGAGATTTACCGTGCTGGCCAATTCTTCCAATACTTTGCTGCTGAGGTACTGCGTCAAATTGGCGATAACGCTGCTTCCGTCCGTCCAGGTGTCTCCGTTGAAGTTACTCGCGAAGCCGTCGGCGTTATCGCCATTATCTCTCCTTGGAACTTCCCAACAGCTACAGCGGCTTGGAAAATCGCGCCAGCACTTGCGTTTGGCAACAGTGTCGTCTGGAAGCCTGCCAACCTAACTCCAGCAAGTGCCGTTGCACTGACAGAGATTATCCATCGCCAAGGTTTACCTGCTGGCACGTTTAACCTCGTTTTGGGTAGCGGTTCGCAAGTCGGTAATACCCTTATCAATTCGAAAGATGTGAACGGCGTGAGCTTCACTGGGTCTGTGGACACTGGCCGTAAAGTTGCAGCGGCTACGGCACCAAACTTTGTGCGTTGTCAGCTAGAGATGGGCAGCAAAAACGCGCTCGTAGTGGCAGATGATGCAGACATTCAAATTGCCGTTGAAGCCACAATCGCAGGCTCATTCTCGGGTGCAGGTCAAAAATGTACCGCGTCTTCTCGTCTTGTGGTTATGGACGGAATTCACGACGCGTATGTTGAAGCGCTAATCAAACGCATGAGCGAACTTAAAGTGGGTCACGCACTAGAAGAGGGCGTATTCATGGGTCCTGTTGTTGATGGTAACCAGCTGAATGCGAACTTTGAGTGGATCGAAAACGCACGCCAAGCAGGCGCGGAGCTGGCTTTCGGTGGTGAGCGTCTGAGCCTAGAGCATGACGGTTACTACATGTCACCAACTCTGTTTTTAAATACACAGAATGGCTGGGAAGTGAACCAAGAAGAAGTCTTTGCGCCAATGGCGAGCGTGATTCGCGTTTCTGATCTGGATGAGGCAATTGCAGTCGCGAACGATACGCGCTTTGGCCTGACAGGCGGCATTATCACGCAAAGCTTGCGCAATAGCGCGATCTTCAAACAGCAAGTCCAAACGGGCTGCGTCATGGTTAACTTGCCAACTGCGGGTACAGATTATCACGTTCCATTTGGTGGTCGTAAAGAATCTAGCTTTGGTCCTCGTGAGCAAGGTCAGTACGCCAAAGAGTTCTACACCGTAGTGAAAACCGCTTATCAGCGTCCTTACTAAGATCGGCAGGGTAACTGATGGTGTCAGTTGCCCGCACGAAAAGGCTAAGAAATTGTTTAAGGAGTGGTTATGTACCAACAACGGATTGTGATTGACGGATTGCAGTACTGCAATTGGGATCGAGAGTATTTCCAAACGCTTAAGGCGAGTGGCATTACCGCCGTTCATGCCACCATCGTCTACCACGAAACTGCGCGCGAAACCTTAACGCGTTTTGCTGAATGGAACTTGCGCTTCGAGCAAAATGCGGACCTCATCATGCCTATTTATTCAATGGCAGATGTAGAAAAAGCCAAAGCAGAAGGCAAAGTCGGCATCTTCTTCGGCGCGCAAAATTGCTCACCTATCGATGATGAAATTGGCCTGATTGAAGTGATGCGCCGTCAAGGTCTGCTGATCATGCAACTGACCTACAACAACCAAAGCTTACTGGCGACAGGTTGTTACGAACAAAACGATTCCGGCGTAACTCGCTTTGGTAAACAAGCGATTGAAGAGATGAACCGAGTCGGGATGATCATTGATATGTCCCACAGCGCGGAGCGTTCGACGTTGGAAGCTATCGAGCTCTCTTCGCGTCCAATTTGTATCAGCCATGCTAACCCGACATTTGCGCATGACGCACTGCGCAACAAGTCCAACACCGTGATCAAAGCACTGACGGAGCGCGGTGGTTTGATTGGATTCAGTTTATATCCATTCCATTTGCCAAATGGCAGCCAGTGCACTCTGGATGATTTCTGCCAGATGGTAGCGAAAACCGCAGACATGTTTGGCGTCGACCATTTAGGCATCGGTAGTGATCTGTGCTTAAACCAGCCGCAACAAGTGTTGGAGTGGATGCGCAACGGTCGTTGGTCAAAAGCGATGGATT
Organism: Vibrio sp. 2304; assembly: GCF_033339475.1. Classification (NCBI taxonomy): domain Bacteria; kingdom Pseudomonadati; phylum Pseudomonadota; class Gammaproteobacteria; order Vibrionales; family Vibrionaceae; genus Vibrio; species Vibrio sp. 2304. The sequence goes on from NZ_JAWOUQ010000001.1 coordinate 823,708, forward strand.
ACGGCGAAGGTTCGGCAAGTAACTCGGGATGGCCAGATGCGCTGCCATGGTTCTGCGGCAGTGCAGGGATGGAGAACATCTACAACGGATTAATGCGTCACGGATTCAGTGAATCTGAGGCAGGAAAAATATTGGGTGAAAACTGGTTTAACTTCCTCAAAGAAGGATTAGAGCCTATTTCATAGTACACCCAAAATTAGGAACCGCCTGCCTACATAACAACAATACGGCAGGCGTAAAACTCACATTTGTAGCCAGTCTTTGGCAGCTGCAAAGAACCTCTGGAGCCAGAGTATGTCTGATTTAACCAATAGCATGAAAGCTTCCACGATGAGCGTGTCATCGGGCAAGTCAAAAGCAACACACAACACATCAACAACAGAAAACACGACGGACAAATTAGGACTGAATAACCCGGCCTTTTGGTATAGCGGTGGTTTTATCGCGTTGTTCGTTGCTATTGCACTTTATGACGGCGAGTTGTTATCTACGATCGTTAACGCCGGTTTTAGCTGGGCAGTTCAGGTGTTTGGTCCATACTGGCAGTTACTGCTGCTTCTCACTTTTCTTATTGGTCTTGGCTTGGCTGCAGGGCGAACAGGCAAGGTGATGTTGGGCGGGATTGCAAAACCAGAAATGGATTCTTTCCGCTGGATGGCGATTATTTTCTGTACCTTATTGGCTGGTGGTGGTGTTTTCTGGGCCGCGGCTGAGCCTATCGCGCATTACGTTAGCCCACCCCCTTTGTACGGCGCGCAAGATAACCCGCAGCAAGGTGCGGTGAATGCGTTGTCGCAATCCTTTATGCACTGGGGCTTTCTAGCTTGGGCGATTGTAGGTAGCTTAACTTCCATCGTGGTGATGCACCTACATTACGACAAAGGTTTACCACTAAAACCCCGTATTTTGCTTTACCCAGTCTTGGGCGAACGAGCACTTAAAGGCCAACTCGGTGCATTGATTGACGCGTGCTGCATTATCGCGGTAGCCGCGGGCACCATCGGGCCCATTGGGTTTCTAGGCTTGCAGGTTAGCTACGCGTTAAATGCGTTGTTTGATATCCCTGATGGCTTTACCACTCAGCTTATCATCATCTTGTTTGCGATTGCGCTTTACACCTTGTCAGCACTCAGTGGATTAAGCAGAGGCATGCAACTGCTTAGTCGTTACAACGTGATTCTGGCAATGGCATTGATGGTTTACATCCTGTTTTTTGGCCCTACGAATTTTATCTTTAACGGATATATTCAAGGTGTAGGGAGCATGCTGGATAACTTTATCCCAATGGCGACCTATCGCGGTGACGAAGGTTGGCTAAGTTGGTGGACAGTATTTTTCTGGGGCTGGTTCCTGGGTTATGGTCCGATGATGGCAATCTTTATTGCGCGTATTTCCCGTGGTCGCACTATTCGCCAAGTTATTTCCACCATCAGTATTGTGGCTCCGTTAACCACCTGTTTTTGGTTCACGATTGTGGGCGGCTCAGGCCTTGCGTTTGAAATTGCTGAACCGGGTAGCGTGAGTGCGGCGTTTGAGGGCTTTAACTTGCCAGGTGCTTTGCTTGCAGTGACTCAGCAACTACCAATGCCAATGCTGACTTCAATTCTATTTCTGATTTTAACCACGATCTTCATCGTCACGACGGGCGACTCAATGACCTACACAATCAGTGTCGTGATCAGTGGTGAAACGGAGCCGAATGCGATCATCCGTACCTTCTGGGGAGTAATGATGGGTGTGACGGCACTAATCCTGATTTCTCTTGGCTCTGGTGGCATCTCTGCACTGCAATCTTTCATTGTGATTACCGCGGTTCCGGTTTCGTTGATTCTGTTGCCGTCACTTTGGAATGCGCCACAAATTGCAATCAAAATGGCGAAAGAGCAAGGGCTATAACAATTATCCAATTCAAACAACGTGGAGCTTGTGCGGGTGTTTTCCTCCTGCATCCGCACAAACCCTAGTATTCTTACAATAACAAATAGGTGGTGAGCAAAATGGATGCACATCGTTCTACTTATACGGAAGCAACTATGCGCGATGCAGCGATTGTCATGGCAGCCGAAAGGCTTGGCGCAATGCACCAAAACCGAATCAGCTTTGTTCGCAGTCTGATTCGTAATATGGCACGCCAAAACTGGCAAGTAACCAAGCATGAGTGGCAGCTTTGTCCTCGTGGTTATGGTCATGTGATTTACAAATTGACCACGCCAGAGTACGTTTATCATTTGGTGGTATTCTGTGATGAAATTGCCGACGACGAGCGTAATGATCGCGTAATTGCTGAAAAGTGGGACGTCACATTTGCACTGGTTCAAGGCGATGTTGATGTTACTTTGTTGGAAAGATTGCGAGAAAATGTACCGCTGCAAGAAGCGGGACGTAATCCAAACAACGTACTTGTTCTTGCTCGCGCAAACAAAAGTGTGCGCGTGTTTGAGCACATTGTTAGCGCGCTTTCTCAAGGCGAGCAGCCTGAGCCGAAAGAGTTAGCGGAAGTGGGTTATATCCTGCGTACCACAGCAGTTTATGGTAACGGAAAGTTTGGTATCGCCGATTTCAAACTGTTAGAGAACAACTCAGATTTCAGCCAGTCTTTTAGTGCGCAAATGTGTGCCGTATATATGTTGCGTGAATTCAGCCTAGATTGGGTGCACTATCTGGCACTTCAACAAGGTGGCGACAACGCGGTGGCTTTGCATCGTGGCTTGCAGCGCTACCTTGGTGTCGGCAATGCGACTGGCTTAGGCATGGCTCCATACTTGATTAATCACCCGTGCATCGTTGACCAATGGATGACCTCTCGCGAACGTGCGGTAGCGCGAGTCTTTGCGATGCCATGTGAAGCGTCGTTCCATGCTCCTTTGCAAGGATTGCTGCAAAAAGCACAGCGTCATTTAGAGCAAGTCATCACCATCAATGAACATCAAGACAGGCTCAATCATCAAGCGATAGCAGACATCAAACAACTGCTATCGGAGCTAACAACGTTAATGGCATTACATCCGAACTGGGCGAGTTTGGTCGAGCATAAGAAAACAATGAGTGTGGAAGCCCAAGAAATCCTCACCTCTTGCTTGATCGAACTCTACCCATCTTTAGTGGATGAATTTGCTAGCCAAATGAATACGGATGAAATGTTATCTATTCCGGGCGGGAAAAAGATCCAAGATTTACTGGAAGTGTTGCAAAGCAAGTACCGCTGGGCGATTGATGCGGATTACTCACTAGCCGAGAACAACTACTGGTTCTGGTATCGCTCACAAGATAAAGAAGAGCCAAGGCTTGGTGTTCGCGGGGAAGAGGCTGGAGAAGAAAAAGAACTGCCGCTTGATATCGGCAGACAAGTGAATCGCTTGTACCAGGCCTTGCTTGACTGTGATGTAGAAATGTCCGTAGCAGAGTTTCTATTGCAAAAACCGGCTTATCGTTCGATCACACGTCGCGTATGGACGCTAGGCAACCGTGCGATGGGGGATATTCAAATGAATGTGCTGCGTAAAGATGTGTTACCAATGCACTTACTGCGCTGTAAATTGGCGATCTTTGGCGCGACTAAGTTTGATCCGCGCTCGGATCGTTGGGTTAGAGTAACTTTTTTCCAAGGCGCGCCGTTGTTAGATGAAATTCACGACCCTAAATTGGCAGACACATGGATTTTCCCTAGCATGCCGCCACGTGACGAAATTGCGCAAAGTGATAATCAAAAAATCAATGGAGGATTTGAATTATGATCGTCTCTCACAACGAATTGGTGGCCGCCGTTAATAAGGCATTTCTTGGCATGCGCCGTCACTGTGGTGAGGCGGATGTCATTGCGAATATGGTGGCGGACTTGCAAATGGTTGGCTTACATGGAGTTCGTCATTTTAATAACGCCAGTCTGTTTCTTGGGTTAGATTCGGACTGCGCCGTATCGGTGACCAACAGTACGCCGTCAAGCATAGAGGTAGAACTGCACAACGGGAGTGTAGCGTGTCATTTACCCGCTGTGTTGGATTTCGCACTTGAGAAAATGATTAACCGTAAGTCGATTACTATCACGTTGACGCAGTGCCATAACCGTTGGCTAGGTTTTAGTGAGTTGTTGAAGCTCTCTGCGAAAGGCATCGCGTGTCGCGCACAATGGGTCAATGGCTCTAGTCCCAAGCGAACGCTTTATGTGTTAAACCGTGGACGAATCGCGCCAGAAGTCTTTTTCTCGGATCAGTTTGATGGGCATGATACGGATTTGCATAGTATGGTTATCGAGCTCTCCGTGAACGATTTCGATATCGAGAAAAGTGCACAAGGGTATACCACCCACATTGAAGGTGATGAGTTAAGCCGCACGCAACAAGCTTCTTGGCAAAATGGTATCTTTGTCGAAGACCAAGAATGGGAAACACTGAAACAAACCGCAACCGCGTTGCTGGTGGAGAACAGTGAGCGTTCTATGCTCGGTGCTGGTGGTGTGGTTTAAGCGATGAAAGGCGATGATTCCAAGTAGAAGTGATGAAGGCTGCTGTTTAGCGGCCTTTTTTGTGCGCGATGTTTGGTCACTTCTGAAGTTCAAAGACTATGATTACCGTTATCCGCAAGATGGAGCAACACAGGTAAGAAAAATGGATCTGCAAGAGAATAAAAGAAATGCCATTGCGTTTTACGAAACCGCCTATCGAGGTAATCCAAGAAAAGCGGTTGAAGACTATGTTGGCGATGAGTACATCCAGCATAATCCATTAGTTGGAAATGGCCCCGAGGCTTTTATCGAGTATTTTGAGCGGATGCAAAATGAGTATCCCAATAAAGACATTACGTTTGTGCGAGCCATTGCTGAAGGGAACTTGGTGGCACTACACACTCACCAAACATGGCCTAATGATATTGAATACGTGACGATGGATTTCTTTCGTTTTGATCATAATGGGAAGATTGTTGAACATTGGGACGCTCTGCAAGAGATTCCTAAAGAAACATTGAATGGTCACACCATGTATTAACGAGTCGTTGACGAGTCTCCCATGCCGTTTATTCAAACGGTATGGGAGGTTAAATGATTTGTGGCACTTTAAGTATTAATCATCAAAGCGCTTTTTCGATTCTCACCGCGACGTCTTCAGATACCCAGCCTTTCCACAAGTCAGGGTAGGTATTAAAGAAGTAAAACATCGCTTCTTCACCGTCCGCGTAGTTATCTTCCATCCAGGCCAGCATTTCACTCATTTGCTCGTTGGTAAATCCGCGTTTCTGCAAGTACGCGAATGCTTGGGGTTCTTTGCTCGCAAACGCCTCAGTTGTTACTGTGCGAACTGGAGAAGGTGGGTACATTGTTACTTTTGGTGAAGCGCAATCAGGCTGAGTGGTACAGTTGCGATACTCTTCTAAATCTGTTCCGCTACCAAAATCCACTTTGACCATATCATACTTGCCCAATACGGGGGTCGGTGACCAGTAGTAACCAAACCAAGGCATTTTGCGATCATAGGCTTTGGCGATGGTGCCAGCTAATGCTGCGCCAGATCCTGGGTCAACCATCTCAAAGCCGTGCTCACTTAACCCTAATGCATTAAACAAGTGACCGGAGGTGATTTGGCATGTCCAACCAGCAGGGCAGCTATAAAACGCGAACTTGTCATCATCCTCTGGGTGTTCAAATAGTTTGGCGTGCTTGATGACGCCTTCTATCGTCGCGAGTTCTGGATACTGTTTTACCAGATAGGCGGGAACCCAAAACCCTTCTTCACCACCATTGACAAGCGATTCACTAGCGATGCGCAAGCGTTTATCCGCAATCCCTTTATCAAGTGCTTCTTTAATACCGTTTGTCCATAACTCTGGCGCAACGTCAGGCTGTCCCTTTTCAATCATAGAGGTGCCTGTAGGAACGCTATCACCAGGGATCAATTCCGCATCGCACTGGTAGCCTTCATTTAAGACAAATTGGTCGATGTGCGCCATTAAGCTGGCCGAATTCCAATTCATGTCTGCGATGGTTATTTTTCCGCATTCGTCCGCATTTGCATGAGTAGATAATGCTGATAGCAGCAGAACAGAGAGCATTGAAGGTGTCGTCTTCATGTGACTGAATTTCCTTGTCGTTGTCATTTACTTCAGTATATACATCGGTTTATAAAGATTCAGTGAACAAGTTTTTTTCAGTGACGTTAAGCATAAAAACGGTGATTTATGAAGCGTTTGGTGAGGCGTGTTGAAAGGGAGTTAATACAGCAAGAACACTCCTTCGTAGCCGCCAATCTCAATATGAGAAACATAGTCGCCGATGTTACCGTCTTGATCTACAGGTCGCATAGGCTCTGGAAGTGCGATAGTTATCTTCGGTGAGGAGAAGTAATCGATATTTTTGCCAAAGAAATCAGTCCGATACAGCACTCGGCCTTTGGTGAATTCGCGGGCTAACACCATCTCTGTAGGGCCATGCATCACTACCGTATCGTCTGAGTGATACGCAAAGTACGTATGGGTTGGTAACAAATCGATAGCGCCATTAGGCAAGTCAGGGTGAGCCACTTTGCTCATAGAAGCATCTCCAATCACCGTGTAATCGGCGGAATAGGGCGTGCTGGTGGACATCATTAGCGGAGTCGCCTGATATCCCTCTGGTATTTGATTGGCAGGCTCTCCCAAATCAACGGCAAGCAACGAGCTAGGTTGATAAGCAATATTCTTTGGTACGCCTGCCTTCCAGAAGTTGTCACTTGTTGTGTTATTACTTCCATATAAGTAGCCATTGTTCCACTGATTAAAGTAAATGCGCTCAGGGTGATAGTTTAAGTAGAACACCGCTAGTGCAGAGTATTGGTCCTGTTTCCAGTTATCCTCAGTGTTGCCAAAGTATTGAACTCGACCATAACGCGTGGTCGCTTGATAAATCACTTTCTGACCCGCTTTGGCGAGTGCAGAGTTATCCCAAAATTTAGCCAAGCCAGCATAGCCACTAAAGCCGGTAGCAGGGAAAAGGTAGTGCTCGCGCAAGTACAAGGAGCCAGCGTTAACCAAGTGGTTTTGCCCATTACGACCGAATAAGTTTGCCGTACCTATGTTGAGGCCAATTAACGCATCTTCATCCAGCGTTGCCAGTTTATTCAAGAACGCCGAGAATTGCGCTTTGTAAGCATCGTCAGCAGCTTGGCTACCCGCCACCAAACCAAGTTCATCCACTGTGCCTCCGGAATATATGTAGAACTGATTTGCACCGAGTAACTTATTCGTATCGTCGTTGTACGCACCATTTAAACCTTGTTTCGCCCATTCAGCTTGGTAATAGTGGCGCATTGTATTGGTAAAAACGGGATTACCGAGATTGGTCAATGCCCAAGAAGAGGTTTGATTCCACATACGACCAAATGGAATAACCCGTGACTCCCAACGAAATCGGGCCGTTGCATTCTTATTCGAACGGTTTTTGTATTCATTCCAAGAAAGATAATTGTCTTGGTTTCGATCTGCAGATTTGTCGAAGCCACGAATTTTACGCCAGCGTTGAATGGTTTGACCTTCCGGTGTCTCCGTTGGTGCTCCTGAGATATTGACGGCAGGGAAGCTATTTTTGAGTTGAATGTTTTCGAGACGTGGGCGGTTTTCTATGTTGCCGTCATGCCAAGTAATTTTCGCAAAGTAAAGGCGGCCGCCGTCGCGTAAAAAGGTGGAGCCAAAGTACTGACCGCCACCATAAGTTTTTCCGCTACCATCATGCGTTGTAGCGCGAACCCAATCCGAAGGAACAGACCAGTTTACTGTTTGGTTTTTAGTCATGTTCTCAGTTTTGTCTTTTTTAATCGCGAAGCGTTTCCATTCTGTTACCCGACCAAACGAGTCGATAGCAGAAGGGTATTCAATCGTGAAGCTGCCGCCTTGAGCAAACTGAGAGAACGTAAAGGCTAAGCGGTCGAACTTCTCTGAGTGATAGACATAGAGGGCTCCACCATTATTCGCCTGGCCAAATACATCAGCATCCCATGGCGGTGGTTGATATAGCCAAAAGCCGGCGTGGTCAGCGCTGGCGGTATAGCCAACGATCATCGGTTTTCGATTGAGTAAGGTATTTTCACCATGGCTTGAGTCGACTTCAGCTAGGATAGTGTCTTCAGAAAAGTGGAGAAAGAAATCTTCGTAGTCAATTCCATTCAGTTCTGCTTGGTTACGTATATCGTTTTCCAGCCAACCTGAGTTAAGTTCCAGCTTTTGGTTGTACATGTAACCAAGCGCTTTTACACGCTCGTTATCACTCTTATCTTTGTAAGCTCCAAACACGATATCGGCATTATCCAACTCCCATTCAAGTGCAGCGGCAGCAGATATAGGCTTATCTTGAAGATCAATACCCTGTTCATGCAATCCAGGTAACACGATTGATGTTCTACTCCAAACGCTGGGTATAGAAAGTAAGCTCAGAGAAGCAAGTGCAATGAGAGAAAAACAATGCGACTTCAACATGGGGTTATCTCACTCATACTTAGATGACTCGAATTAAGGGCCAGAATACAAAGAGAAATTATAGTCCATTCACAAAGTCCTAATCAGGAACCCGCCGATAGAAGGCTTTACCGGAAATCGAGGGGGGAAGCCCGGCAAAAATGAGAAGGTCTGCGTCGGGTGTAGTACGTTCAAAGACTCAAAATTCCATCTACACAAGCACAAAAGTAACCAGAATTTTAACCTTGTTTCGATTGCCATCATATTGTTGGATTTTCATCAACAATTTCAGTTAAAACCAACTGATTAAACCAGTCATATTCTCTGTTGTATTGATTGCTTATCATACAAAAATTTAACGAAATTAATTTTTATACATTTTTATTGCATAAAAAATCCTTTTGAGTAATATAAATGCCAAGTGACAATTAATGCGGTATGTCAGCATGACTATTCAGGTAAGCGGAATCAATAAATCCTACGGTGAGACACAAGTGCTTCACGATGTCAGCTTTAAGTGTGAAAGCGGCGAAACACTGGTGTTACTCGGTCCGAGTGGTGCAGGGAAGAGCTCTCTACTACGTGTTCTTAACCTTCTTGAAGGAGCGGATAACGGCCAGTTAAACATCGCTAATGACGCATTCGACTTTTCAACTGAAATCAAAGAGAAGCAAGGTTTAGCGCTTCGTCGTAAAGTGGGCATGGTGTTCCAACAGTACAACCTATGGCCGCATATGACAGTGATGGAGAACCTGATTGAGGCTCCGGTAAAAGTCGCTGGCATGGATAAAGACGAAGCGAAGAAGCAGGCAATGCAAATTCTTGCGACGCTGCATTTGGCAGACAAAGCGGATGCATGGCCGATGCAACTTTCTGGTGGTCAGCAACAACGTGTGGCGATTGCTCGTGCATTGATGATGAAACCGGAAGTCTTGCTTTTTGATGAACCGACCGCTGCGCTTGATCCGGAAATTACTAACCAAGTCGTTAAGATTATTAAAGATTTAAGCGAAACCGGAATTACACAAGTAGTTGTGACGCACGAAGTGGATTTCGCCAAGAAAATCGCTAGCCACGTACTGTATTTAGAAAAAGGACACATCGTTGAGCACGGCACAAATGATTCGTTTTCTAACCCGCAAACCGCCCAGTTTGCTGACTACTTAAATCACTAAATCACGTTTTTAAAGTTCAGTCTATTTAACAGATAAGCTCGGCTGTCATTGCGAGTGTCAGCCCACTAAGTACACACGGAGTATTGCAATGAAAAAGATTCTACTAGCTTCACTAATCGGACTTGTCTCAGCGAATGCAGCAGCACAAGAAGAGATCAAATTTGCGATGGAAGCGACGTACGCCCCATTCGAATACATGGATGAAAACAACCAAATCCAAGGTTTTGATGTGGATCTGGCGAATGCACTATGTAAAGAAATCGAAGCAAAATGCACCTTCCACAACCAATCTTTTGACAGCCTGATCCCAGCATTAAAATTCAAGCGCTACGATGCGGCAATCTCTGCAATGGACATTACTGAGGCGCGTTTGGAGCAAGTGAATTTCACGAATGCATACTATGACAACTCAGCAGCGTTTGTTTCTATCAAAGAAAAAGTGGCTGATCAAAAAGCACTAGAAGGTAAGCGTGTTGGTGTTCAAAACGGTTCAACACACCAAAGCTACCTGATTGAGCAAATGCCGGGCGTAACCGCGGTTCCTTACTCAAGCTACCAAGACGCGTTCATCGATATGAAAAATGGCCGTATTGATTCTGTATTCGGTGACACAGCAGTCGTAGCAGAATGGTTCAAGAAAGAAGACAACCTAGCTTACGTGGGTGAGCACGTCAATAACCCTAAATACTTCGGTAACGGTTTCGGTATCGCAGTAAATAAAGGTAACGACGAGCTAGTGAACAAGCTGAACACGGCACTGAAAACAGTGAAAGCGAACGGCGAATACGACGTAATCTACAACAAGTACTTCGGTAAGTAATATGGCACTAACGGGTTACTCTTTATCGCTTGTTCAAGCTAGTTGGATGACTGTCCAGCTAGCCTTCACAAGCCTTTTAGTCGGTTTGATTCTGGCAGTGGTATTCGCCAGTGGTGAAATGTCTCGCCGCGTTTTCGTTAAATGGCCAATGACGGCGTTTGTGACGATTGTACGTGGCTTGCCAGAAATCCTTGTCGTGTTGTTCATCTATTTTGGTTCGACGCAGGTTCTGTTTTTAATCACCGGCGACTTTATTGAAGTTAGCCCGTTCTTGTCTGGCGTGGTGGCGTTGTCATTGATCTTCGCTTCCTACGCTTCTCAAACTCTACGTGGCGCATTAAAAGCCGTTGGAAGAGGGCAGAGAGAAGCAGCAAGTGCACTCGGCATCAGTCAAGCACACGCTTTCGTTCGCATTGTTTTACCACAAGCAGTAAGACACGCACTACCAGGTTTAACGAACCAATGGTTGGTTCTGCTGAAAGACACCGCGCTTGTATCACTGATTGGCGTAACGGATTTGTTGAAACAAGCGCAGCTAACATCTGCAGCGACGCATGAAGCGTTTACATGGTACGCAACTGCTGCGGCGATTTACTTAGGCATTACTTTGATTACGCAACGTGCCGTAAAACTGATTGATAAGAAGTTCTCAATTCAAGGCATGAGTATGGGACAGGAGGCTACCGCATGAACGAACAACACGTTTGGCAAATGCTGGATGGCTTAGGCACTAGCCTTCAATTGACCGCCGCTTCCTTGGTTGTGGGCTGTCTTTTAGCTTTGATGATGACGCTGACTCTGATCCTGCGTACTCCGGGTTTGCATTGGGTAAGTCGTGGCATCATCACCTTGTTCACTGGTACGCCTTTGTTGGTACAGATCTTTTTGGTGTACTACGGTCCTGGTCAGTTTGACGCAGTAAGAGAAAGTGTATTCTGGACATGGTTAAGCCAACCTTGGTTCTGTGCGATGTTGGCGTTAGCGTTGAATACCGCTGCATACAGCACTCAGTTGTTCAAAGGAGCGTTTAACGCGATTCCTTTCGGTCAATGGCAAGCGGCTCGTGCTCTGGGTATGAACAAAACCGCAACGCTAAAAGTGCTGCTACCATACGCTATTCGTCGTGCTGTTCCTGCTTACTCGAACGAAGTGATTTTGGTCTTCAAAGGCACGTCACTAGCAAGCACGATTACGATCATGGATCTGATGGGTTACGCGCAGCGCATTAACGCACAAACTTACGATACGTTGACGGTATTTGGTATTGCGGGCGCATTTTATTTAACGGTAAATGGTGTGCTAACTCTTATTTTCCGTCAGGTAGAGAAGAAAGCATTGGCGTTCGAAGCCGCATAAACCTTCAATCAACACTCATCATTTAGTTCCACAGTGCCTCTGCAAATGACTCTCTTGCAGGGGCATTTTTTATATTCGTCATGGCAAATCCCTCAAGTTCCACCAAACTTAATTCAACGTAATTGCATTGGTGGCATCATGGAAAGAAGACACTTTTTAGCACTGTGGACATTGTTGTTCGCCCCCTCTCTAAAAGCTAAAACACCAATGCGGCCGACGCCAGCACAAACAGAAGGGCCATTTTATCCAGTGGTGGATATTCCTCTTCGTCAAAACTTGATTCTGCAATCAGAAGGCTTGGTCGGTGAACCTATCGTGTTGCAAGGCAAAGTCGTAGATACATCTGGAAACCCAGTTTCAGGCATCAAAGTAGAAATCTGGCAATGCGATGGGCAGGGGATTTACGATCATCCTAAGCAGCCAAATAATGATAAGCTTGATGCCCACTTTGCAGGCTTTGGCGCGTCAGAAACCCAATCGGATGGTCGTTACTTGTTTCAGACTTTGTACCCCGTGCCTTATGCCTCTCGTCCGCCGCACATTCATGTTAAGTTGTGGCGGGATAACCAAGAGCTTCTGACCACTCAGTTGTACTTAAAAGGCAATACTGGTGATGAGTGGTGGGGTGGCAAAGCCCGTGATTATCTGCAGTTTGAAACCATGCGAATCGACGGGCGGTTAATGGGCGAATTTAACTTTGTGATTGGCTAGCGAATCCGGTTAAGCCATCAACTCAACCAATTGCGCCAAGCATTCTTTGTCCAGTATTGGATGAGGCTCGATACCTGTGACCAAAACGATATCCACGGAAGGTAGCGATGGCATATCGTCCAAGATCTTAAGATCCTCGCTAACGCTAATACTGCCCATGGCACCGATAGCCATGCCTGAACGTACAATCGCTCGTTGTGCAGAGGCCGTATTGCAACATGCCAGTAGTTGATAAGGAGTACCACGTTTGGTTAATCCGTCTACTGCTGCCGCATGGTATTTGCAGTCGGTTTGGAATAGGGCGAGAGGGAGAGGTTGGGCTTGCTCGATGTCAAAATCAGGATGAGCAATCCACACGCCTTTGTCGCTTGCTAGCCAGTAACCTTCCTCACTGTCCGGTGCTCTTGTCACAATAGCGGCGTCTAGCTTTCCTTCATCAAGTTTTTCTCTCAAGGTGATGCTCGGTTCACTAAAGACTTGAATCGAACATGTGGGCTCAGATTGCTGCAATACGCGGATGACTTTAGGCAGGATATTGTCGTTATAATCTTCTGGGCAACCTAAGCGAAGAGGGCGCTTGTTTTCATAACGTTTCACTTGTTTCAGCGCTTGATTGTGCAAGCTGACCAATTGTTCTGCGTGAGAGCGCAGTGCCAGTCCCGCTTCACTCAATACGAGGTTACGGCCTTCTTTTTCAAACAAACTGACGCTGAGTTCGTCTTCTAGCTTACGCATTTGCGCACTGAATGCGGATTGGGTGCGATTGATCTGCTTGGCTGCACGAGTGAAACTTCCCGTTTCGACAAAAGCCAGAAAGCTGCGTAACGCATCGATATCCATATCTAAAACTCATCCATCGTTTTTGTTGAAGTGTTCCATCAAAACTATCCGTTAGTCCCCTTAAATACAATCAGATATTGTGAATGGGTACTCAAAACACAAACCGCATGGAGGCGTCATGAAACTGTTTATTGCTAACCAAAACTACTCAAGCTGGTCACTGCGCGCATGGCTGATCTTTTCTCAATTCAAACTAGATGTCGAAGTCACCAAGCTCAAATTATTCACGGAAGATTTTTATAAGACCTTGGAAGGTATTACACCAACCGCGAAAGTCCCTACCTTAGTGGATGATGACGCAACCGTGTGGGATTCATTAGCGATTTTGGAATACGTTAACGAGCAATACTTACAAGGCAAAGCATGGCCAAGTAAGTCTGCAGAACGGGCTAAAGCACGCGCCATCGCATCAGAAATGCATTCGGGTTTCTTTAACTTAAGAAGCGAACTCCCAATGAACATCCGCGCACGCAGAAAAGTCGATTTAACGGAAGGTGCGCGTAAGGATATTGCGCGTATTGATGCCATTTGGGCTGAGCAAGCCAAACTGTATCCCAACGGTTGGCTATTTGGAGAATGGTCGATAGCTGATGCTATGTATGCACCTGTGGCATTGCGTTTCCAAACTTACGGTATCGAGTTATCGGAAGGTGCCAAAGCTTACCAACAAAAGGTGCTAGCAAGTGAATCTTTACAGCAATGGTTGGAAGAGGCGAGCCAAGAAACGGATATCGTAGAAGAAGATGAAGCAGGGGTAGAAGTATAAGCGCATCTTGCGATCGCCTGTAGCAAGGGAAAGCATGACAAAGCACGCTTTCCTCTTCTAGGATGGTTGTCGTTTCCGGCGCGTTTAAGCTAGGTGTTCAACAATCGCTCTGCCTACGCCGTGTGCGCTCGTTGGGTTTTGACCTGTGATGACACGATCATCCACAATTACAAACTCTTGCCATGGTTGCACTTTAGAGTAGCGCGCTGCGTTGCGTGCAAGAGATTCTTCCAATAGGAATGGGATATCGTTGATGGTGCCGAAGTCGATCTCTTCTTCACGAGTGAAGCCTGTTACTGATTTAGACGAAAGTAGCTTTTCGCCATTGCTAAGCGTGATAGGTAGAAGAGCGCCCGGACCATGACAAACTGCAGCCACAATACCGCCATCTTCATAGTGTTTTGCAGAAATCTTGGCAAAATCTTCGTTGCTCGCTAGGTCTGAAAGAAGACCAAAACCACCCGGATAGAAGATCGCATCGTAGTTGTCACCGTTGATTTGTGACACTGGAATCGTGTTGTTGATGCGGTTCTGGAAATCATCATCCGCCAAAATTTTCTCGTTCACTGCGTCGCCTTCGATGTCGGTTCCGTACAGTGGTGCTTGTCCACCTTTGATAGAGGCAATGTCGTAATCGAAGCCTGCACCTAGTAGCTCGCTAAGGGCATGAGTGAGCTCTGGCGCGTAAGTTCCGTTTGCTTGGTCAGTTTCACCAAGAGTCGCATGGTTCGTCACAATGATGAGTACTTTCTTCATGATGGTTTCCTTTTTGGCTTACGTGTATTTGTTGAACACCTTCATACTAATTGCTAAACAAATAAGTGATAATACGATTAATTGGCAAAACATTATTGCTATATAGCAAAGGTAAGTATGGACAGTTTTGAAGGCATCAATGAGTTTGTTACGGTTGCTGAGAGCTTAGGGTTTTCTGCAGCGGCAAAACAGTTAGGTTGCAGTACCAGTCATGTCAGTCGCCAAGTCACAAGATTAGAAGAGCGATTAGGTGTCGCCTTGTTAGCACGTTCGACAAGAATGGTGAGTCTAACGGAAGCAGGGCAAGCGTATTATCAGCAGTGTAAAGAGTTGGTGATTGGGCTTCAGCAAGCGAATGAACAGCTCACCACGCAGCAAACTCAACTGAGTGGTACGTTACGCGTGAGCGCCGCTGGTGCGTTTTCTGAGAACCATGTAGCGCCTGCCTTGATGGCGTTTGCCAAGCAACATCCTAATCTCACGGTAGAAATCAACTTCAACACCAGCATGGTCAACTTTATTGAAGATGGCTTCGATTTCGCTATTCGTTACGGAAGGTTGAGTGATTCAGGCTTGGTTGCGAGAAAGCTGGTGGATCGTCCCATGGCAGCGGCAGCCAGTCAGCGTTATCTCGATGAACATGGTTTGCCAACGCACCCCGAGCAACTCAAGCGTCATAGCTGCATTATTGCCAACAAAGACGTTTGGTTGTTTGAAAAAGACGGCAAGCCTTTAGATGGCGTAAAAGTGCAGGGCAGATGGAAGAGCAATAACGCACACACGGTCTTGCAAGCCTGTGCAGAAGGATTAGGTGTGGCGTACTTACCGAAGAGCAGTTTCAACGATGCTATTTCGTCTGGTCGTTTGGTGCCAATCCTAGAGCCCTATTGGGGAAGTGGCAACAGCAGCTGGATTGTTTATCAGAATCGTCACTTTCTACCACTACGAGCGCGATTGGCTATCGACTTCTTGCTTGATCATTTTGCCGATTGGCAGGAGTAATGAGGCTCTGCCAATCGGTTTGTTTATCCATTTGTTAGATCGTCAACATACTAACGTATCTACATGTTTTGATAGCTCGGTCCACCGCCACCTTCTGGTGCTTTCCATGTGATGTTTTGAGAAGGATCTTTGATGTCACAGGTTTTGCAATGCACGCAGTTGGCGGCATTTATCTGAAACTTCAACTTATTGTCCACTTCCACCACTTCGTAAACCCCAGCGGGGCAATAGCGCTGACTCGGTTCGTCATACATACCTAAATTCACATCAATTGGAATGTGAGGGTAAGTCAGAACAAGGTGACAAGGTTGATTCTCTTCGTGCTGTGTTCCCGACAAAAATACCGACGAAGGCTTATCAAAACTGATTTCACCATCTGGTTTTGGGTATGCAATTGGGTGGCACTCTTGTTTAGGTTTTAACTGCTCATGATCGTGCGAATAGTCCTTGATAGACCAAGGTAACGGTTTCTTAACCAGTGGTTGCCACAGGTTGTGTTCAAAAGTCGAAAGAGCACCGCCAAGTATGCTGCCAAACTTATGAATGTTCGCGCCAAAGTTACGCGTTTCGGCGAGTTCGTCATACAACCATGATGATTCAAACAACGACTGGTAGTCTGGCTCAGAAGCTCCAGTTTGTCGGGCCGTATGTACCGCTTCTGCTGCAATGATTCCGGACTTCATTGCTGTGTGGCTGCCTTTAATTTTTGCGACGTTCAAAGTCCCCGCATCACAACCAATCAATAAACCGCCAGGGAATTGCTGTCTCGGCAGAGAGGAAAGCCCACCTTTCGCAATGGCTCTTGCGCCATAAGCGATTCGTTGGGCGCCTTTCAAATGTTGTACGATCGCAGGGTGGTGCTTAAAGCGTTGAAATTCGTCAAACGGACTTAAGTAAGGATTGCTGTAATTCAAGTCGACAATAAGCCCGACGGCGATTTGGTTGTTCTCCATGTGATAGAGAAAACCGCCGCCTGTGGTATTTGTTTCACTCAAGGGCCAGCCAGCGGAGTGGATAACACTGCCAGATACATCCTTACTGTCAGTGGGTAACTCCCATATCTCTTTTAGGCCAAGCGCGTAGTGCTGTGGTTGCTTTCCTGCGTCTAGGTCGAACCTTTGAATAAGTTCTTTACCCAGATGTCCGCGACAACCTTCAGCAAAAAGGGTGTATTTTGCCCTTAGCTCGATACCTGGTTCAAAGTTAGGTTTGGCCTGGCCGTTCTTATCTAGTCCCATATCGCTCGTGTTAATGCCTGTCACGGCGCCAGTCTGATCATAATTGATGCTTGCAGCGGCAAAGCCCGGAAAAACTTCCACCCCAAGATTTTCTGCTTGGTTAGCGAGCCAACGGCAAAGGTTGGCAAGGCTAATTACGTAATTATTCTCGCCATTTATCATTGGACGCGGTGTAAGGAAGTGGGGAGCGCGAATATGGTTTTGTTCAGTAGTAAGATAAAGGAAATCATCTCGTTGAACTGAGGCTGCTAGCGGGGCGTCCATTTCTTTCCAATTGGGGAAAAGCTCATCTAAGGCACTAGTTTCAAAAACAGCGCCAGATAAAATATGTGCGCCCACTTCTGAGCCTTTTTCTACAACGCAAATTGAAAGTGCGTCACCTTCACTGTCTTGGTTGAGTTGAGCTAGCCGACAAGCGGCGCTTAAGCCTGCAGGTCCGGCCCCCACGATCACGACATCAAACTCCATGCATTCTCGTTCCATCTTTATGCTTCCTTTCTATTATCGTCATCTGCGTGACAGGTTTTGGTTTCTATACAGAAAACTATAGCTCAGTTGACGTTAACGTGAAGTGGACTAAGCTCAAGTAATGGATCTGACGTGTTATATGAGGCATGACCATGGAAGACCGACCATTAGCAACACTTGTGCTCGCAGAGCATGACAACCAATCGTTGGCTGTAGGGACGCTGTGTGCAATTAAAGCGGCATTTGAGATTAAGGATGATGATAAATCGCTTCCTGTTTCTGTGTTGCTTATTGGATATCAGTGCCAATCAGTTTTGGATGAGTTGAATTGCGTTCAGGGTGTTGCAGAAATTATCTGGGTTGATGCGAAGGGATATAAACATGGATTAGCGGAAAATATCGCACCTTTGATCTCACAAGTAGCCAAAAACTACTCACACATTCTTTCTCCTGCCAGTACATTTGGTAAGAATGTGATGCCTCGTGTGGCGGCGTTGCTTAATGTTGGTCAACTTTCTGACGTGATGACAATCGAGTCTATCGATACGGTGATTCGTCCAATTTATGCTGGAAATGCATTGGCGAGAGTCACGTCGAATGACCCCTATAAAGTGATGACCATAAGAAGTACGGCTTTTGATGTCGCAGAGCTATCTGACACGCCAGTTGTCCCTAAGCTTACTCAAGTCGACACGGTGATTATCAATAAACTTAGTGAGTTTGTTTCGCAACAAACGCCAGAAAGTGAGCGACCAGAATTGCCAGCGGCTAGAGTAGTGGTGTCGGGGGGGCGTGCATTCGGGAGTAAAGAGAAGTTTGTTTTAGTAGAACAATTGGCTGACAAGCTAGGTGGAGCGGTAGGGGCGTCACGAGCGGCGGTCGATGCGGGCTATGTGTCTAATGACCATCAAGTCGGGCAAACCGGCAAAATTGTTGCACCGGAGTTATACATTGCCGTCGGAATTTCTGGAGCGATCCAGCATTTGGCGGGAATGAAAGATTCCAAGGTGATTGTTGCAATTAATAGCGATCCTGATGCGCCTATTTTTGACATTGCAGATTATGGATTGGTCGGCGATTTGTTTGTGGTAATGCCTGAGCTGTTAGAGAAGCTGTAGATATAGTCTTGTTCCCTAAAACAAAAGGCTTCCAAATTGGAAGCCTTTATCATTTGATTTTAATAAGTTACTTTTCGCTCGGACGTTGCAGGTGCTCTGCAAGTACTTTCGTAAACCTTGCAGCTTCACCACCAGTACAAGCGCGATGATCAAACGTTACGGATAGCGGCATTGCTTTCACCGAAATTGCTTGACCATTTCTTATCACAACTCGGTCGAGTATTCGGCCCGCGCCGACAATAGCGACTTGTGGCGGTGTGACGACAGGTGTTGCGTAAATACCGGCAATCGCGCCGAAGTTGGAAAGCGTAATCGTCGCGTGCTGCAATTGCTCACGACCGATTTTTCTCTCTCTGATCCCTTCAACGGTTTGATCGAGCCAACGACGAACATCTTGTGGCTCGTATTCATCTGCGTGGCGCAAGACTGGTACGTACAATCCATGACGGCTATCTACTGCAATTCCTACATTGACCGTTGTGTGTACACAGCGTGTCATGGTTTCGGCATCAAACCAAGCGTTTAAAGCAGGCTCTTCTTGACACGCATGAACAATCGCTTGAACAAGGCGGATACTGATATCTTCGTTTGGCAGCCAATCTTCCAACAACGCTTCTTCCGTAATAGTTACGGCAGCAACATGTTCGTGCGATTCGGTCATAGACGATACCATGGTACGTCGAGCACCTTTCAAAACTTCGGTGCCTGGACGCTGTTTTCCGGCTTCGTCGTAAATATCGGCATCAACGATAAGTCCGTTCGGGCCACTACCTGACACGAGGTTAAGATCTACCCCAAGTTTTTGTGCCAACAAGCGAGCCGAAGGCAGGGCGGTAACGAGGTTACTTTCTGTCGTGTTGTGGTTGCCACCAATCCAGAAATCATCAACGTTAACATGATGCGCTTGGTGAGAAACGCTACCGACGACGGTTGCGGCGTCAGCAGTGGCTTTTTTCTCTGCCGTTACTTCTCTCCCGGCACCTGTTTCATCAATCTCTAGCAGTAATGCACCAATATTGACGATTTCACCTTCCTCACCATGACGGCTGACCACACGGCCCGAATAAGGGGCAGGGACGTCTACCGTCGCTTTTGCTGTCTCTACGGTTAAGATCACTTGATCTAATTTAACCATGTCTCCGACATTAACGTGCCATTTCACAATTTCTGACTCAGCGAGACCTTCACCGAGATCGGGTAAATTAAACGTCTTCATTTCCAATCCTCCACGAGTTCGCGCGCCGCGGTCACAATGTCTTCTTCCTGAACCATGAAATAATCTTCGTTACGGTAATAAGGCATAATGGTGTCCATTCCAGTTACTCGTTTAGGTGGGGCTTTAAGTAAGCACATGGCGTGTTCAGCGGTTCGAGCTAATAGCTCAGAGCCCACACCACAAGTTTTACTCGCTTCATGAACAACGAGTAAACGTCCAGTTTTTTCTAGTGAGCTGAAAATCGTCGCGGTATCAATTGGCTTAATACTCGCCAAATCAATCACCTCGACTTCAATTCCCTGACTAGACAAGGTTTGCGCGGCCTGAAGTGACTCTACGACGCATGCGCCCCAAGTAACGAGCGTGATATCTCGCCCCTTACGTAAGGTGAAGCAGGTGTCGAGTGGGAGTGCTTCGCCGTTATCAACGACTTCAGATTTAACGGTGCGATATATGCGCTTCGGTTCGAAGAACATGACGGGATCATTGCTTCTAATTGCGGCGAGAAGTAAGCCGTATGCGCGTTGTGGTGAAGAAGGAATCACCACTTTAAATCCAGCAGTGTGAGCAAATAGCGCTTCCACGCTTTCTGAGTGGTGTTCCGGAGCGTGGATACCGCCGCCAAATGGCGCACGAAAAACCGCGGGACAAGTGAGCCGACCGCGAGTTCTGTTACGCATTCGAGCCGCGTGGCACATTAAGTGCTCCATCGCAGGAAAAACGAAACCTTGAAACTGAAATTCGGCGACAGGTCGTAATCCTTGCGTTGCCATACCGACCGCAACCCCGCCGATTAAGGCTTCAGCGAGGGGCGTATCGATTACTCGTTTAAGACCAAACTCTTGCTTGAGTCCAACAGTGGCACGAAATACACCACCATTATCGCCCACGTCTTCACCTAATACGACAACATTGGGGTCTTGTTGCATTTCGTGGTGCAGGGCAAGGTTTACTGCTTCAACCAACGTTAGCTCAGCCATGTCTGCCTCCCTGCATTCTCATTGCCTTGTTGATGAGTTCATCTCTTTGTGCATGAAGCTCTTGAGGTAGCGATTCATACAAATAATCGAAACCGGTTTCTGGTGCTTGTGGCGGTAAGCTCAGATAGCGTTCAACAGCTAACTCTACTTGCTCTTTACAGTAATCTAGCCATTGCTGTTCTTGTTCGTCGCTCCAAGCGCCTTGATTAAGGAGGTACGTTTTAAGACGTGCGATAGGTTCGTATTGCCATGCAGTTTGAACATCATCTTCTTTACGATAACGAGTCGCATCATCGGCCGTAGTGTGGTCACTCAGTCGGTAACTCACCGCTTCGATGAGTGTTGCACCTTTCCCTTTTCTTGCTCTCTCAAGGGCGGTTTTAGTTGCATCATAAACGGCGACGACATCGTTACCATCGACAGTAATACCCGGTATACCTGCACCTTGCGCTTTTTCTGATAAGAAATCGGCGGCACATTGGAGACTACGCGGCACTGAAATTGCCCACTGGTTATTGTTTACGACGAAAACAAGTGGAATATTCCAAGTACCTGCGCAGTTTATTGACTCAAGAAAGTCCCCTTTGGATGTACCACCATCGCCGCACATGACTAGCGCAGCTTCATGGTTACCTTGAATTTTTAGTGCGGAAGCCACCCCGACAGCATGCGTACATTGCGTCGCTATGGGTACACAGTAGGGAAGGTCTCGGCTAGGAACCGGACTGCCTTCAGGAGCAAAATCACTCCCGCGCTCATCGCCACCCCAGTATTGAAGGTTCTTTTCCATGCCAATGCCACGACACCACATCGCAGGCATATCGCGGTAGTAAGGAACAAACACATCATCGGCTTTAAGTGCTCTGCCGACCGCAATGCCTATGGCTTCCGCGCCTAAGTGTGAGGGATAGGTCCCTAGCTTACCGGTGCGTTGCAAGGCAACTGCTTTGTTGTCGTAAGTGCGAGTTAATACCATATCTCGGTAAAACCCGACCAATGTTTCAGTGTCAGCCCAGTTGGGTAGTTGGCCGACTAGGTCCCCACGATGGTCGATAAACCGATGCATGGGTAATGCCTGAACGTTCATCTCAAGCTCCTTTTGACGCTGCGGGTCTTTTGGACTGCAGCTGTTCATACAAAACCAGAGTTTGTATGGGTACTCAAACTCTGATATCAGCGCAAAGGCCATACCTAAGGTTGCGTGTGCTTTCGATAGCGGTAGGCATCTGTTCGTCCCTTAAACTATTTGTCGATAACATCGCTGCGACTATTTCACCGCAAGATACAGAGAAAGGCTTTTCTGTATCTAACCCTCTAACTAAATCGTGGTATAGCCAGATACAATAAGTGTAAACAAATTGTTAAATTATGCTTCATTTTGACTTTCGCTCAGTAGTAAAGTTTTGCTTACACCCTGATTTTGCAGAGTAATATGCTGCTATTTTGTTGGTGGTATTTTTAAACTCGAATTTAATTACTGGCTAATGAAACATATTTGCAACAAAATTTGGCTGTAAAATTTGACAAAGTGAGTCATTATTAATGAATCAACTCAAACAGTTGCTATATGATGAATTGCAAATTTTTGTTGTGCTCGAAGCCTCGACCTTATGAGAATGCATAACTTCTTCCCAACTGAGTGGAATCAAGGTAGGGTGACGGCATTACAAATGTATACCCTCGGCAGTCCTTGAGCTTATCCAAAGTAGGTGGTGCTCAAGCGGAAGTGATTATGGAGAAGTTATGTACCACGCTCATGTTTATTTTCCCCTAAGAGAACAAGATAAAGCGCAAGCCTTGAACGAGATCATCCGTCAAGAGCGTCAAGATGTGCTGCGTGTGTTTCCATTAGTTGGAAGGTTAGTTGGCCCACACAAGATGCCGATGTTTGAAATTCACCTAGAATCATTGAGTGAAGAGTTCTTGGCGTGGCTTGATACGATTCGAGGCGATTTTTCTGTGCTTATTCACCCAGTAAGCGAAGAAGAGTTGCTCGATCACACAGAACGCGCGATTTGGTTGGGCAGAGAGATTGGTGTATTTGAAGAAAAGTTAGAGAAATAGTTGCTCTTCTCGCCCATGCATGACCGCTTTGAATCCTTCTCTTCTCATTGCGGTCGCAGCTTCTGCTTAACGCCTCATCTTCATTGATGGGTGCGGAATCCCTCTCTTACGCTTTGCTGTAGTTATTTTTGTGCTAAACCTAAAAGTAGGCTTTCGAACTTCACGCACAAAGCGTGAAAATGTTGCTGTTTAGCATGCCATTAAATGAATTTTGGTGGTAATAAAATAATAAGTCTTTGATAAATCAAATAGGTATAGCAGGGAAGTGCAGTTTACGACCCCAACGCCATTGGCAGTGGCGCCGATAATTTATGAGGGGGAAGGGTATGTTTTCAATACTCTTGGTTATACTTGCACTCTATATATTTTGGCTGTTGTTTCGCAACGGGCCTGCGTTTGCCGGGCGTACCGCTCAAAAAAAACGTGACTGGGTTGGGCCTACCGCCAACAAAGAAGAGTGGCGAGGATTTTGTACGGATGTATTTCAGCCGTTCAGTTCTCAAACGACTTTCTACGCCATTGCTTATTTTGCCAATTACGTAGCAGCAGCGAACGCAATATCTTGGTCAACGATATACGAAGGCGATTATCCGGTCATCATAAGCCGATTTGGTAGCTACTTCATTTTAAGCACGCATGATGCACTGGTCGTAGCTGGGTTTATTGCGCTTGCTTTCTTTATCATTAATTGGCAACTTGCCATGCGCTGCTCTGGTATTCTTAGCCAGTATCTAGTGCGGATTCTTATTATTAATCAAAAGCGCTTTGTCGCGATTAGCTTGGTGTTTTGCAGCTACTTTTCGTACCTACTGACGCTTGGTATATTCTGGCTGTTCCATGATGGGTATTCAATCTGGCATGGATTAATGCTTAGCCCCGTGTTCCTGTTGTTAGCTTTATTGGTAGCGGTTGTTGTGCCATCTGCAAAAAGAGAAAATAGTGTACCTAAGTAATCCCGAGATGGTTTGTTCAGCGGGAATAGTTTGGCTTGTAGACTAGGTGGTGATGTAAAGGACTAGCGAGTCTAAATCACGAAGCGGTAACAAAGTATACGAGCCGAGATCTTTACTTCATCAGATATTTGGATGGCTTTGGGGCGTTTACTTAAGCAAGGTAGGCTGCACTTTTAACTCGATCAGATTATCACGTTCTGGTTTAGCCTTATCGAATGACAAAATAAAGCTGCAATTCGATAACCCTAGACAAGATGATATGTCTTCGTAAAAGGGTGAAGTGTTCGTACTGGGAACTTAGAATTAAAAAACGCGGCCAAAGAATAGCCGCGTTTATTAGAATAAGAGATTTAACTTTCTGTCACAGGTTCAGAGGCTTGTTCAGCGCTTGAATCCACAGCTTTTACAAGTAGTAGACCAACACCTCCGACGATGGCACCACATAGAATAAACACTAAGCGCCCCCATACTGGGTTAGGTAGCAGAGCCATAAACATGACACCTATACCTGCGACCGCGATAAGTTTACCCAGCATTTGACGTTGCTTGTTATCGAGTTTTCTCTGTGCCACTGATTCCGCTACAAGAGGCGTTGATAGGTTTTCAAAGAACTTATCGACATCTGCTTGGCGTTTGTCAGTTAGAGGCTTGTAGAATAGAGTCGACAACATGAAGAAGCCACCAGTTAGCGTCATGTGTCCGATTAGACCTATTGCTACTTTCACATCAGACCATTCTCGGCTAGTCAACTCCTCAAGGCCAAACGCCGATGACACCATATCAGCTGTGATAACAAACCCAACAAGGTAGGAAACGATGCCACCCACGACTAGAGTTCCCCAACCGGCCCAGTCTGGAGTTTTCTTGATAAAGAAGCCTAAAAACGCTGGAATTGTCATTGGGAACCCGATGAGCGCACCAACGTACATCATAGTGTCGAATAGACTCAGACCTTTTAGAGAGTTTATAAACTGCGCGATTAGAATAATTGCAACGCCAAATACCGCCGATGTTGCTTTAGAAACTGCGACTAGCTCTTTCTCTGATGCTTGGCCTTTACGAACGATTGGTTCATAAAAGTTCTTTACGAAAATACCTGAATTGCGGTTAAGACCAGAGTCCATAGAGGACATCGTAGCAGCAAACATTGCAGCGACCAGAAGTCCAACCATACCTGCTGGCATGTATTCTTGAACGAAGTATAGGTACGCGAAGTCGCCTGCTTTGTTACCAGCATCTGGATAAGCTGCCGCTAAATCAACACCTTGGCCTGCAATATACCAAGAAGGCATGAACCAAATGAAAACTCCACCCAACATCAATACACATGCTAGCAAAGCTGCTTTTTTTGCATTTTTAGAGTCTTTTGCAGCTAGGTAACGGTAAGAGTTCAACATATTGTTTGTAATAGAGAACTGCTTAACGAAGATAAAGAACGCCCAAATACTAAAGATGCTTAAGTAGTTCAGGTTGTTACCTGCAACAAAGCTGCCACTTTCTGCGACTGGGAAGTTAGAGATAATTTCAGTAACTCCACCACCTTGAACAATAGCAACGGCTGCACATGTGATCGTTACCGCCATGATGATGACCATTTGCATGAAATCGGAGGCGATAACCGCCCAAGAGCCGCCAGTTACCGACATCGCAAGTACAACTAAACCGGTAATCCAGATGGTTGCTGTCATATCAAAACCAAAAATACCTGAAGCTATAATAGCGAGGGCGTTAAGCCATACACCTGCAGAGACAACACTGTTTGGCATCGAAGACCAAGTAAATACTTGTTCGTTTGTTGTACCAAAACGCATACGAATGGCTTCTATGACAGTTACGACGCGTAACTGACGAAATTTCGGTGCAAAGTAAGCGAAGTTCATGAAGTAACCAAACGCGTTTGCAAGGAAAATAATAGCGACAGCAAAACCGTCATTGTAGGCTTTACCAGCGGCGCCAGTAAATGTCCAAGCAGAGAATTGAGTCATAAACGCCGTTGCTCCAACCATCCACCAAAGCATGTTGCCGCCACCTCGGAAGTAGTCGCTTGTAGTACTAGTAAAAGTTCTGAACATCCAACCTATTGCGATTAAGAATAGAAAATAGATGCCCACAATGAGAGTATTGAGTTCCATCTTTAGACCTTTGAAGTAGTTTATTGTCCTAAGTAATAGTAACGTTCGCTCCTCTTATTTGTAGTACAATAACTCAAAACCGTGACCAGTAAGGCGTAATAAACCCTTTAATTAATCATACAAGTGATCGGTGTCAGATATTGCTTTTCTCTGAAGCTGCTAAAAGTGTCGAGTTTAGGTATGGGTTCTATGAATATACTTATAAAGAATCTTAAGTCCTCTAATAAGAATGGACGCGGATTTATGCATATCTGGCAGAGGGATATAACATCGATTGATGTAGGATTGTTAAAAAAAAGCCCATGCAAGCCTGTACTGCATGGGCCAAACGGTACTAGTACCGCGAGCTGTCGGCTGAAGTTCGCAACAGCGGCTTTACATGATTACTAACCACTGCAGATGACGTTCGAGGGGACATCACCTGAATTCGGTTGTTTATGTAACGCTGCTAGATCTTCGACAATCATTGCGCACATGCAATGCTAAGCTCTCTAAAATGTAGTTATGATATGGAGCAACTAATCAGTTTACACTCGCTCTGATGTTGGCAAGTGACAATGGCTATTCGCTGCATTTTGCTAACGTCGCCTCCATTAATGATATTGTATTATTAATTAAGGTAAATGCTGATGATACCAAATTGTGACAGAGAACATGTTTAGCAAATAGGCCTGTGATCTGGATGATTACAGGCTAAGCCGATAAAGGGGCCCGACTGTCGCTTTTGTCTGAGGTGCGATACGGGTTTGTTGAACTAATAGTAACTCTGCAGTTGCAATTGCATCTGCAAGTGCATTATGGCCGTTGTAAGCGGGTAACCCGTAACGTTCCCTTGTCGCTGCTAGAGTCACATCTGATTCATCGGAAGCATTGATAGCTCTTTGTAACCTTTTTTCTATTCGCAAGGTGTCTATCCAAATGAGCGGCAACTCTTTTATGTTGAAAACTCGCTGTAAATATTGATTAATAAAGCTAGTTTCGACTATACATCCGTGCGCAACAATAACTTTGTTTTCTGCTGCTTTAAAGAATGTCCGCATTGCTTCATGAATAGAGATTCCATCAGTCAGCATTTGTTGGGTAATATGGTTAACAACTATGGTTTCGGGCTTAATTTTTGAGTCGCTATGTACATAAAGGTGTTGGCTTGTTGCTAAGTCAATATGGCCTTGTCGAATCTCTACCCAGCCCATGGAAAGAATGACTTCTTCCTCACTGTCTAAGCCAGTTGTTTCAAGATCTAGAACGATGAACTCAGTGTCAAAAGCTCGTTGATTTACGTCCAGATTTGGCGAGCGAAGCAGCTTTTTAAGATAAAGAGGGATGTGCTTCTTTTTACAGTGCTTTTGTCTCTGACGATTTTTTCGTGTCAATGGATGAAAGTACTCAAGTAAGCGCTTCATTATCGGCTTCCAAAACGGAGTTTGGCGACTTCTTGTAGATCTGCAATGATGCGGAACGCGTCTTTTAAATGTTGACGTTCAAAACTACCGAACGTATTGGGGTCAATGTGGTTATTTGGCTCATCTCCACTTTTTAATGCTTCTAATTGATGGGCAAATCGAAACGACAAGATGAATTGATATGCGTTGATTATATTTTTGTACGCGTCATGGCTGAGCAGTCCTTTTTCGTTAGCTGCTTTAAAACGCTCATCAGTTGCAGTGAGGTCACATTCAACTGCCAGACCATAAATCCTTGCAAGATCAATGATTAGATTAATCGCGTATTTTTTTACGTCGAGCGTTTTCTTGTTCTCTCCCGATTTTTGTAATACTAGGCTATTGAATATTCCTAGCGGTGGGTTTGTTTTCACCGCATCGTTAACTAACATCGTAAGGAATTCTCTATTAGCGTTGATGTTAGAGTGAAGCTCATCGCGAAGTATCTGTTCAAAGTCTTTGTTTCCATAAACGGTTCGGATTTCTAAAAAGACACTGATATTGAGGAGGCGCTCGTATTCAGGATTTGCCACCCATTTCTTATAGTACTTTTTCCAAACAGAGAGAGGCTGGCACCATTTAGGGGTCGCTGCCATAAACTTCCCTGGACACAATGGATAGTTACATTTATTCAGGCCATTACTTACTATCATTGCTAAATGTTTGAAGTAGATACGGTCGTTATCTGTTGCCGAATCATCTAATACGATGGCGCTATCTTGATCTGACAGCATATGTACTTCTTGGCGAGCATGAGAGCCTGCCACAATCCAAGAGAAGTCACAGGGAGGTGTTCCCAACTTATCAATGGCTATTTGTATTAACCTACGAGTGTACGCATCCATAATCATGGTCATCACTTTACCAATGATTTCTGGTGAAACCCGTCCTTCGACTAATGCTTCAAAAATAGCTTGGCGCTCGGACGTAAAACTAGACAACGCTTTGACACTGCCAGCATATTTGATCTTTTCAATTAAAAATATAGCTTGGACTCGATGGTTTTGAACCAAGTGCGTTGTGGTCAAAACGCCAACGACGTTATTGTCTCTGACTAAGGGTAAGTTTCTTATGTTGTGCTGCATCATAATGGAGGCTGCGTGCAGAACTAAATCGTCAGGATGAATTGTTTTAGGATCAGGCGACATGACTTCGACGACTGGTGTTGAGATGCTTAATCCTTTGGCGATGACTCGCTTTGTCATATCTCGGTCGGTAATCAGTCCAACTATTTTATTATCACGATAAACGACAGCGCAGGGAGAGCACTTATCGATCATCTCGTTGGCGACTGACTGAATGGATTGCTCAGCGGTTACAATTGCAACTCGACCACTAGC
Organism: Vibrio sp. 2304; assembly: GCF_033339475.1. NCBI lineage: Bacteria > Pseudomonadati > Pseudomonadota > Gammaproteobacteria > Vibrionales > Vibrionaceae > Vibrio > Vibrio sp. 2304. The sequence goes on from NZ_JAWOUQ010000001.1 coordinate 852,500, forward strand.
AACTTCCTCTACACGCCGAATAAACAACCCTTTTTCTTTGTTAGACCACACGACATCTAATGCTGACTTTAGCCGTACCTGAGCTTGTGATGCAAAATGTTCAGCACATTCAGGATGAGAAGTGCACAACTTTTTCAGCGCAGCATTTGGAATTACATAAACTAATGAATTTTCGATTGCAATTGCTTTGTATTCTTTTCCGCTTTCGACTTCGTTACCAAGAAAAGTGAAGCCAAACAAATCTTCCGGACCAAGTTTAGCTCTCAATATGCCATCAGATTTACGCTGTTCGATAGAGCCAGTTCTAATAATATAAAGTGACTTTTCGTTCTTAGAAGAATACTGATCAACAACATCCCCCTTGCTTAAATAAGTGATCTTAACAGATGAAGCAAGCTCGCGAAGTGCACCTTTAGGTACCTTGTCAAACGGATCAATCTGGCTGATAAACTGTATGATATTTGGCAGTAGCGAGTCGGTCATAACACAACATTCTCAAAATACATTTGTATTACTATATATCAAAATATTGATGGTGTGCCATAAAGAATTGGAGGAAACGAAATTAAAAAAGCACGCGAGATGCGTGCTTTTGCCTAGTTATTAGATCGCCCAAGCCCTAAGCTTAACTGGCTTCGGGTAAGCGATGTTTTGACTCCAACAAGTGGTTAGCCGAAGCTTGACGTGCTTTTTCAGCATTGCCTGCCATTATTGCTTCATAAATCTCACGATGTTCTTCGATGCACGTATTGCCTTCCTCAGATGAGTGAGCAATAAAGTTAATGAACATTGTAGTCAGAACATGCCCAAACGGTAAGAAAAAGTCGTTTCCGGTTGAGTTAAAAATAATGCTATGGAAACGAATATCTACATCCATCCAGCGCGCTTTGTCCAGTTCGTCTGCTTTAGCGACTTCCAACATATCTTGGAATGCTTCTGATAGCTGAATTCGCTGTTCCGCAGTGGCATTTTTCGCTGCGAGTGCACAAGCTTCAGGCTCTATCGCGCGTCGTAACCCCAAAAATTGATGACAGAACTGATCTATCTCTGTTAGACCGTCCATCCATTCAATTAATTGTGGGTCTAAAAAGTTCCAGTACGCTCGGTTGATGACTCGAGTACCAACTTTTGGACGTGACTCGAGTAAACCTTTTGATGTTAAAAGTTTTACGGCTTCACGCAAAGCTGTGCGACTGATACCAAACTGTTCACACAGGGACATTTCTCCTGGAAGAATGGACCCTTGAGGGATCTTGCCTGACAAAATGCTACGAGCAATTTCGCGAGCTACTTGTACATGTAAGCTGCGCTTGGAACCGGAGATAGAATGAAATTCACCAGACATAAAATCACTTATCGTTAAAATTGTATTATTTAAGCTTGGACTATATCATCCAAAGTGTAGCTCACCAAGAAGATGTTTACGTAATAACAGCTGTCTTCACAAATCCATTTTGAATCTCCGACTGCTTTATGAAGCCTTCATGATTATGATACTTAGCGTATAACAGATGAGGCCACCGATTCTTACATAATTCCTTATTTATTTGTTAGCTCAATATGTTAGTTAACTCTAGTCGTGCCTACTTATTGTACTCACTGATTTTCAATACACAGCACACAATTTGAGTAGAAGATCAGGTTTCTTGTTAAACAAAGTGATATTGTATTATTATATACTAAAGATCGGTGTGCATGATGTTACTACTCGACCATTCAATATTGAGTTTGGCCAATATACCTCGCGAGTAAAAATCATATTCATAAGATCGTTAGACTTTAGACGCTAAATAACAGTGCTTTACATTTACACAGAAAGTCTCCGCCTTCAAAGCGTGTTTCATTTGGCCTTTTCTAATTATTAGCTAAACAAGTCGTTTAGGCTGCTGGCAATGAGGAATATAGATGGCAGAGTTTTCACTTCTCGGGAATTCAAATCACAAGATACATGTACAAGTAGCAAGACAGATTTCTCGCAAAATATTGTCAGGAGAATTAAGTCAAAATGAGAAGCTCCCGAGTGAAATAGAACTGTGTAAGTTGTTTGGTGTTAGTCGGACAGCACTACGAGAGTCGACGAAGTTGCTGTCTGCTAAAGGCTTAATTATCTCTAAACCAAAAGTTGGAACTACGGTACTACCAAGAAACTATTGGCATTTTCTTGATCCTCAACTCTTAGAGTGGATCCAAGATTTAGAAGATACTAAGCCGTTTCTATCTCAGTTTTTAGGATTGCGTAAAGCCATAGAACCAGAGGCGTGTGCGCTGGCAGCCCAAAATGCCAATGCTGAGCAAAGAAAGCTGTTGTCAATTGTATTTCAAAGAATGACGATGGCAGCACGATGTCACGATTATGATGAGTGGATTGCTAACGATCATTTGTTTCATCAAACGATATTCCTTTGTACCGATAATCAATTCTACGTTCCCTTCAGCAATATACTTTCGACCATATTTAAGGTGTTTATTGACAAGTCAGTTGAAGGAGGGAGGTTCTGCCTTAATGAGCACCGTGCAATTTATGATGCAATTATGGTCGGAAACTCATTTCAAGCTCGTTTAGCCTCTCAAACGCTGTTAAATGATGAGAATCAGAGGCTTTCCGACGCCGTGAATAGTTAAGAGCTTGCGTACATTTTTATTGACTAAAAAGAGTTTTCTGTCGTTTCTTTTTGTCATGAACTTTGCCTAATGACAGAGCTCTTTAGTTTAAACGTTTAACCTCATTACAAAGGTTTACTAATGTTTTCCCAACCATACATAAAGAAAAACTTATCTCTTGCTTGGCCGCTTGCTCTTAATGCTTTGTTGATGCAATCAATGCTTATGATTGATACGCTGCTTGTTACGCCATTAGGTGAAGTTTCACTTGCTGCTATGGGGATTGCTACAACAATAGTTTCTTTTGTTTTAGGTATCCAAATGGCTCTAGCAAATGGGTCTCAATTGGTGCTTAGCCGTGCCGTAGGCTCTGGTCATTATCTATCGTTAAATAAAGGTTTCTGGGCAGCTTTAGTTATCAACGTTCTAGTCGCATCCTTATTCTGGCTGTTGATTACTGTCTTTGATGAAGCGTTAATCAGTAAGTTGACGGATAACGTTGATCTCTATGCGGAGACAAAATGCTACCTTGCAATTGCTAAGTTCATCGTCATATTCAATGCCATTACTCAGGTTATGATTGCGGTGTTCAATGCGCTTGGACGGACCAAAGTTCCATTTAAAGGCTATTTGATTGAATTGCCAGTCAACGTGGCGATGTCTTATGTTCTGATTCACGGCCTGACTAATTTTGAAGGTATTGGCGTTCAAGGCGCCGCGGCGGGTAGTTTGGTTGCTATTAGTATTCGGCTGTTATATTTAACCATGTGCATTAAGCTTGATGATTCTATCATCTTGTCTATTAAGAAGCTTGATGCGTCATTGAAAAGCAATATACATAAGCATTTTAAAGAGATTTTCCCCGTCGCGGCGAACGTCACAATGTTACAAACTGGCGCAACGATATACATGTTGCTGTACTCGCAACTGACCTTAAATGCTTATGTCGCTATGACTATCGTGATGCCTTGGATCAAAGCGGGTACTCAGTTCATTACTGCTTGGGCGCATTCATCGGCAATCACGATTAGCCAAGCAATTGGATCAAGAAAAATGGATGAGCTGCGTAACAATGTCGATATTAGTATTGATATGGCCGTGATGATCTCGTTCGTTTCAGCATTTTTCTTTTTTGCACTTAGTTTCGTTCTTCCTGATTTGTATCCCGACTTAGACCCGAGTACTTACAAAGCGTTATCCGCGATTGCTCCACTTTACATACTGCTACCGATAGTACGTGGCCATAACACCGTTCATGGTCATATTTTGAGAGCGTTAGGTAAAACAACGGAGGTGTTTAAGATTAACTTTACCGGTCAGTGGGTAATCTCAATACCGTTATGTGCTTTGATGATTTTATACTTGGACCTTTCAGTGTTTTGGGTGTTTGCAATCATGCCGTTTGAAGAAATTGTTAAGGCATGGCCATTTAGGCATTTAGCACGTAAGTCTCTGAAAGATTTCGATATTAATAAGGCAGACAAGCTAATGTACGATTGATTCTATGACTATTGGATTAGGTCGAAAATATTCGTAGATGCTATGGACTAAAGAGGAGTATGTCTAGCTTATCATTTTGGGGTTTATCGAGTTTATAAATTGTGATCAATAGAGCACATCATAACTTCTTTCCTCGAATCATTCCGTTGCAAACCTTATTATATGTATGACAATATTACATTTAATAAGGTTTGAACATGAAACTCAATCTACTCGTAGCCGCAATGGCTGTTACCTTACCAACTCTTGCTATCGCTTCTGATTTAAATAATGGCGTTGATTATCCAGTCCCTGCCGATAAATTTGATATGCGAAACTGGAAGATCACTATTCCTTCCGATATCAATGAAGACGGAAAAGTGGACGAAATCGAGGGTGTGGCGATGCTGAGTTATTCACACAAAGACTTCTTCTTCTTGAACGAAGAAGGCAACTTGGTGTTTGAAGTGCAGAATAAAGCGGTAACGACAAAAAACTCGAAGAATGCTCGCTCTGAACTACGTGAAATGCCTCGTGGCGCTGACTTTTCTATTCAAACCGATGATTTAGCAAACCATTGGGCTTTATCGAGCCACCCTCAGGCTGCTAAACACAGTCGCGTAGGTGGAACGTTGGAAGCGACCTTGAAAGTGAACCATGTTTCTGAACACGCCAAATTTCCAGAAAAAGGGCCTGCTCATTCTGTTGTTGTCGGTCAAATCCACGCGAAAAAAATTGATGCAAGAATAAAAGAGGGTAAAGGTTATGGACATGGAAATGAACCTATTAAAATCTTCTATAAAAAATTCCCAGAACACAAAATGGGCTCTGTATTTTGGAACTACGAGCGTAACCTAGCGAAGGAAGATCCAAATCGTATTGATATTGCATATCCAGTATGGGGAAATACTTGGGATAACCTTGAAGAACCAGGCCAAGCAGGTATCGCTCTTGGTGAAGAGTTCAGCTACAAGATAGAAGTTCAAGGAACTATGATGAACTTGACGTTTGAAACAGAACGCCACGAGACAGTGACTTATTCCATAGATCTCAGTAAGGGGATTGATAGTAAGGACTTTGAGCATGGCTACGCAGAAGACATGTTCTATTTTAAAGCAGGAGCTTATGGTCAATGTAGCGTCAGTGAGTCTCACCCTGTGTGGGGTACAGGATGTGCGGGCACCGGTGATTTTTCAGTCGACAAGAAAAACGGTGACTATAACAGCGTGACATTTTCTAAGCTCAAGCTAAATCAAAATTGAAACTAATAGAAAACTAAGAGCTACTCGATTTCTACTTAAGCCTCATCGATTTGATGAGGCTTTTGTTTTCAGTGGAATTCTTTAAAAGGTAAGAAACAAGATAGAGCAAGCAATCACTGGGACTGGCTTGAATTTAGAGTATTGTGTTGAATTTTGTTCTTCTTAAGAGGTAAAAAATAAAGCCAGGCTCGAAAGCCTGGCCTAGTATCAAGTGCTACAAAATAACACTAGAGTTGCTTTGAATCGATGTTATCGAAATATGCTTTTGTTGAAGCACCACTTGTGTCCCCTACGTAAATAGTTAGCTGTGATGGTGTATTCGTTGCGTCTAAGCCTGTTTCGGACTGGCTTGGCGCATCAACCGTTTTTCCATTAATAGAAACGTTAATCTCATCACCATCCCAAGCTAGGGACATTGAGTTCCAAGCGTCAGTCGTAATAGTGCCTATTTCTACGTCATCTGATCCTGCTTCGGCTTCAACTTTACCACTGCCCGAAATTCTCAATTCGTAGTAACGATCTGAGTTGTTTTTACCTGAGCCAACATTAATGTATGTAGTTTTTTCGTTGTCTGACGGAATGTAAACATCGAATGACACGCTACCGTTTGATGTTGCTCCGTTTGAAAACTCGCGCGTAACGTATGGTTTGTTGGTCGTATCTGTGTCGGATATTAGCAGAGAGTTAGCGCCGCTCTTTGATACGTCATCACTTACTACAGCCACGGACGTCAAGGTGGAGGAGTCATCAGCAACCGTATTGTATTCTTTCCAACTAGAGTTTGCTGAACTGATATTTGTTCCTACTGGGTATGAGTCAAAGTTTTCACTCACGTCTTCTGACGGTTTATCAGGATTAGAACTTCCGTCTGAAATGACAACCGCTTCGCTTGATGCACTGTTGTAAATTGTCGCGAGGTCTAAGCCTGGAATGTAGTTGTCAAAATCCTCTTCTAGAACCAACACTTCAGAGCCCGAATCACTAGAGTAAATCTTCAAGTTGTCTGCATTTAATTCAAAGTTTGTAGTGTTGCCATTATCACCTAGTCTCAGTGATACATAGGTTACAGCGGTGCCATCAGCGACAGGTAACATTTCACCTATTTGTTTACCGTTAACCGAAAAAGAGAAGAAGTTTTCTATCCAACTGACTTCTATCGCGAGGTTTTCACCTAACTCAAACGTGTCGCCTGTTTCCGTCAAGTTTCCACTTGCATCGCGGTATTTGATTTTGCCGTTTTCAAATGCCACTTCGCCATGCAAGTTGGAATTCGAGGTTTTTGCTGCATAAAATGAGATGTAAGCATTGTCACCAGAACCGTCGGCTTCCTGTTCTGTTTCTTCATGATGCTGGTAAGTTAGATCTACAGTTAGTCGGCCTGTTGAAATTTCTGAAACACTCGTTGAATCAGACAGCTTGATTCGTAACTCACCGGTGTCTTCTTCTGTTCCACCTTTATTGGTATCCAAAATTTGTACGACGTTGTTATCGCCAGCGTCATTATTTGCCGCTGCAACTGCATCTTTCACCGCATCGTTTTCTGATTCATCGTTACCGGTGAAGTTTCCGTCATTTGTTCCTGAGATGGTTAACATGCCGTTTGAAACTTCATAAGTCCCTGTTAACTCGGTAGGGTTACCTAGATCGCTCTCGTCATAAAGGTTGAATGTAAGCGTCTCTGTATCTTTATCTTCGGTATAAGTTGAAGTGTAGATTGTGTAAGTACCGAAGTTATCATCATCGTTATAATACTTTTGCGTACCGTCTTCAAAGACATAGACGTTTGGCAGGTCGTGCTCATCATCGGATTTCGCCACAGTGGCTGGTGTTGAAATATCCCACATACCTTGGCTCAACTCAGACTCAGTTTCTGTTGGTGGGGGAGCCGATGGTGCATCCCTTAAATCAGTGTTACATCCGGTTAACAAACCTGTGGAAATAGCAATTGCTGCTGCAATTTTTGTTACTTGCATGGTAGGTACTCACTTCTATGTGTTTTTATTTATGTAATATTGTTAGACAAATAATTTCTGTCATCTAGATGGTTTTATCAATAGAATGATCCGACTCACACTAGATACAATGATTGCTCACTGAAGTGATGAATAAGTCACACAAAATAGTTGAATATCAACATCAATAAGAGCTGAACCTTTATGAGGTTGACAGCTTTCTTTATAGAGGAACAGCAAAAACTAAAGGTGATTTAGCAAGGGAATTTTGATTTCATGTCAAGATTTTTGACTTTAAGCTATTGAATTTATTGTTTTTTATGTTTTTTTAATCTTCTTCTTTATCATATGAAACGAGTTAAAACATTTCTCTGTAAGTGATGTCTACAAAGGTCGTTTTAGAATCAGACATAGCTAACACTTTTGAATATATAATAATACAAATTGTCAGTTGAGGGGCACTTACATGATTAATATCACAGAACTCTCATGATGAATTAACTAGTATTTGTCATACATTAATTCAATAGTGTTGAATCAAATCCAGGGATTTAAGTGGTATCCCAAAAAATATATACAGAGAGATATAATCATGAAAGCAGTTACAACAATGTCCCTATTCGTTGCTTCCACATTAATGACGGGAGCGGTTTCCGCAGCAACTTTAGACTATCGCGCAGAATATAAGCATGAGAGTGAAACTTATGCCCAACGTATCAAAATTAGTGGTAGTTCTAAAATTAACGATCAGACCAAACTGAACTTTGGTGTTGAACAAAAATTCCATAGTTACGACAACTCGCATTTTTGGGATCAACTCGTTGCTGGTGATTCTGAGTTTGATTGGGGAGTTCGCTACCAAATAAATAAACAATGGTTTATCCAACCAGGGATGCCTATTACTTTTGGCGATGATGACGAAAAAACCACTTATAAACCACAAGTTCGTGTTGGTTACAAATCCTCTTTTGGCTTAAGTACCGCTTTACGTTACCGACACGAATTTCAAGTTTATTCAGATGGTGCAGGTAACAAAACACTAACGGATGGTACTTCGGTAAGCGTTGCTGGGAAAACAGTTGAACAAGGTAAGTGGACACTGACAGGCTCTTACGATATGCGTCAGTTTGATAACGAGTACCTTGATAACGTCAAGCTGAGCTATGAGATCAACTACAACAAAAACTATGACGAAGTGCGTTTATCTGATTGGAAAGATTCTGAGTGGGATGCTGGCTTAATTGTTGGTTACCAAATGGGAGATTTCCGTCCTTACTTTGAATTGTGGAATGTCAAAGGTAAGGATGGTTCAACCACGGATGACCGCCAATTGAGAACACGCCTTGGCCTTAAATACAGCTTTTAACCCGAGTGTTATTGCCTAATTGTTGTTACAGCAAAAGAGCTGTTAATTCATTTTTATATTGTAGGTGTTAGATTACATGAAGCATATTTTCTTCAAAAGCTTGTTAGCTTCTTCTATTTTACTTGCTGTGGGCTGTAATAGTACGGCGACCATGGTAGATCCATTTCCAAACAACCAAGAAACTGGTGCTGATATTCTGACTCCCGTTACGATAACGGCGAGTAGTCATGATGGTAATGTTCCAGAGCAGTTGTTTGACCAAGATATTATGACACGTTGGTCAGCAAATGGTGATGGTGAGTGGGCGATGTTGGATTACGGCTCGGTTTATGAGTTCGACGCAATTCAAGCCTCGTTCAGCAAAGGTAACGAACGCGTCAGCAAATTTGATGTTCAGTTTAGTACTGATGGTGAAAACTGGGTGACGGTTATTGAGGGTGCGCAAAGCTCTGGTCGCGCACTTGGCTTAGAGCGCTTCCAGTTTGAGCCTGCAGTAAAAGCACGCTATGTTCGTTACGTTGGCCACGGTAATAGCAAAAACCAATGGAACTCAGTTACTGAGTTAGCTGCAGTTAATTGCGGAATTAATGCCTGTCCGGCAAGTCACATCATTACTGATGACGTTGTTAACGCTGAAGCGGCTATGATTGCGCAAATGAAAGCGGAGCAAAAGGCACAAAAGGATTTACTCAAAAAGAATCGTAAAGGCGACTTTGGAGCACCAATCGTCCGTCCTTGTGAAACGACTGTGACGTGTGATCTTTCTAAAGCGATGCCTTACCCTACGTTACCGAAAGAGCCACTCGCTACAAATGCACCGGGTGAAAACTTTGACTTAACACGTTGGAAACTGACGACACCTTTCGACCATGACAAAGATGGTCGTGCTGATGATATTGATGAGTGGGACTTGGCTAACGGCTTCCAACACTCTGATATATTCTACACAGCAGATGATGGCGGAATGGTATTCAAGAGCTATGTGAAAGGCGCTCGAACTTCTGAAAACACTAAATACGCGCGAACTGAGTTACGTACCATGCTTCGTGCTGGTGATAAGTCTTACAGCACAAAGGGTGTAAATCCTAATAACTGGGTATTCAGTTCTGCACCAGTTGAAGATCAAAAAGAAGCGGGTGGTGTAGACGGTACGCTTGAAGCTACTCTGAAGATTGACCACGCAACCACAACGGGTCAGTCGCATGAAGTTGGCCGCTTTATTATCGGCCAGATTCATGACAAAGATGATGAGCCAATTCGTCTTTATTATCGTAAGCTACCAGACCAACCAACAGGTACAGTTTACTTTGCTCACGAAAAAACCAAAACTGGAACAGAGGATTACTACAGCTTAGTGGGTGATATGACTGGTGAAATCGGTGACGATGGCATCGCGCTAGGTGAAAAATTCAGCTACATCATTGATGTGAAAGGCAACACAATGACAGTTACGGTAAAACGTGATGGTAAAGATGATGTTGTTCAAGTCGTAGATATGAGTGACAGTGGCTATGACGAAGGTGGCAGATATATGTACTTTAAAGCCGGTGTCTATAACCAGAATATGTACGGTAATCCAGATGATTACGCACAAGCTACTTTCTATAAATTAAAACAATCTTTTGGTAAGTACCAAGGCTAGTTCTATCACTTTTAGTTGATTGAAGTCCTTTGCCCTCAGCTTTGTAGCTGAGGGCTTTTTTTTCTATAGAAGAATAAAACAGCTCAAATATTATTTTAATTGACATAGATAAATTAATTTAAAAATTTATCACCATAGATAGGTAATAATTATTGATTGCTTTTATCTTCTGACAATGTTTATTTTTAAGTGCCAATGTATATTAGAGTAGTTTAATTGGTTAAATTTAAAATAACTCAGCGTTAGGGTAGATAAATATCTCATGAAACTATAGAAGCTGTTTTTAAGCTGCCTAAGTGGAGGTTGATTTATATATTTATCGTAGAAGGAAACACTATGCGTGAAGCGATTTGAATTGTGGTGTTCTAAAAGAAGAGGCCACGAGAAAATAAATTTCCCGTGGCGGCAGTATGAGCTTTGTTCGTTGCTTTAGAGCAAAGTAGCAAGCCTATTGCTAAGAGATTGAAATGACTATTGATGAAGAGTGCTCAAAGCACTAAAGCTCACATCAAAGATTTCTCCTCGATATGCATTATCAGGTTTAAACTGAGGGTAAATTCCGGCTTTGAAGTAAAACGCAATATCAGGCGACGCCCATCTTTCAGTCAGAGTATAGGACTTGTTGTTAGCGGTGTCTGAGTATGCTTCTCCCCACTTCAGTGTGTGCGAGACCATATTACTGCCATCTGCATCGTAGGTGGCTAAAAACAGTCCTTCCTTATCGGCACGGATCGTATATTGCCAGTCTTCGTTTACCGCGTAGGTACCAAGCTTAACGCTGAATGCGTTGCAATCAGTACAGTCTTTGTTGTTATCAAGTTTGTAGTTATCGTTCAGAATAACTCTGACTGGCTTATTGTCACCTTCCCAAAGTAGCTTCACGAGTGCTTGGCTGATTTTCCAACCATGTATCTGGCCTACCACGACTTTTGGTAATTGACCGTCGATTTTAGGGTATTCGTTAATTCTTAGTGTTGCGTTTAGCGTATGCGAAGTTGCACCGGTACGACTATCTTCAATATACCAACTTGTCTCTTCATCGCTGGTGCTGCAATCCGGGGAGTTAGTACTGATGTAGAGCTCTCGCAATTCTGAACGGATGTAACTGGAGTTGGCCGTTGACGTGCCGTAACCCATATCGGCGCGGAAATGCATGCTACCGTCAATAACATTGAAGTATGATAAATCAATCTCGCGTTGGTAAACGCTCTCTTCGTTAGACAGAAGATCTTTACTTGAATTACAACGCTCAGGCTCTAATTCAGCCGCGCTGTCACCGCCAAAACCATACCAATCATTTTTGCTTGCAGGAATGGTTAATTTCCAATCGTCAATATTCCAAGCTATTGAATCAGTATGGTCAGTTTTGGTTAGTCCTAACTGCTTAAATTGTACCTTTGCTTCACCGTTTTCAAACTGGTTATAAACTCCGGCTTTAAAGTAGCTCAGGAGGTGCTGCCAGTAGGATACATCTACATTTACCTTTTGCTCATCGTTCACTTTAATGGTTAATGTGTTTTCTCCGATTTTTACTTCGAATCGCGTGAATGCGTTGAGATCGGCTTTTCCTAAATCATAACGATTGTATGATGTTGCATAACAATCTGATGCGCTAGAAGGTAGACTGCAATCTATGGCATTGTTCTTTACTACCGCCCAGTAATGACCAGTGATACTGTTTCGTTCTTGTTCCCAAACGATTCGTAACAAAGGGTGTGGGATAGCACCTATACCAGAAGTATCTGTGCCTTTGTTATGAATTTGCAGGAAAGTGACTTCATCGTGGTTTGCAGGGGAGCTAGCCATTGCAAGGTTAATCTCTGGTAATCGAACATCTGCATACAAAGTTCTAAAGACGCCTTGTTCTGAAATGTTAAAGTTTTCTCGCTCACGAACTTCTGAGCGCATTTTGTAGTTCGACATTTTAAAGACAAGGTAATTGGAATCATTTTCTGCGTAAAAGTGGTCACTCTTATAATCCGAGAATGCTCCATTTTTGACGTCACTGTTTTTGTTTCCCTCCTCCCCATTGGGATCTGATACTTGTAAATCTGAATTACTCAATATGTTTTGAAATTTTGCTATTGAGTATGGTGCTACATGCTCTTGGTGTGGAATATTTGGTTTATCATCTTGGCTTGTAGGGGAGGTATTTCCTCCACACCCTATTAATCCAAGCCCAGAGAAGCTTATTAGAAGCAATTTAGTTGATTTTATAAACACAGTAGTACGTCTCTTACACCATCTAATATTTGTAATACAATATCATTTTAGTGTTGTTGGGGAGTAGTTTAGTCATAAGTTAAATAGTAAAAGTGTTAATTAAATCTCAGAAGAGTTCTATATCTATAAGTGGTGTCTTTGATAAGGCGTAAGGTTAAGTTATGTCTGTTTTTCCTAAGAGTTATTAACGGTTTTACTATGATTAAACGCTAATTGATAAGCTCATGTAGAGTCATGTAAACAATCAAAAAAAGCCGAACATGACGTCCGGCTTTGAATTAGTTCCCGATTTTTACATTAATTTTTAGTGACTATCTAAAGATTAAATTTGTGCGAATGCGCCTTCCCAAGTGTAAGTCACACCGTCGAACTCAACGCGATGTGCCGCGTTTTGCTTGTCTTCGTCTAGGTTGCAGATAGCGAAGTGGTAAGCGTTGCCTGTGGTGGTTTGCAGACGAATCACGGTACCCACTTCGTTGTTGCCAACGACGGTTACTGACTCTACTAGACCACGAGCGCCAACCGATGCTTCGATAGACTCGTTGAAGTAACCGTGTGTCTCTAACACAGAAGCAAACACGTGGTTTTGACCAGATTGACGTAGGATCAGTGCTGGTTCGCTCTTCAAGTTGAAGTCTGGATCATTTGCGCCAGTGCGAGTGAAGAACACTTTGCCGCCGTTTGTTGCGCTTGTGATTAGCGAGTAGTAGCTGTTGTCGTGCAACCAGCTTACCAGTGAGCTGCCTTGAACTTGGCCTGAACCCACATTCCATAGATGCTCGTAACCGTTGTCTTCGCCCATTGGACGCAGTGTGCTTTCTACATCGTATTCAAAATCCGTACGGATGATTTGACCAGAGTAGTGCACCGGCAGGTCGTATTGGTGCTCTTGATCTGCTTCGATGTGGTAAACATCAATCACAAGTGGTTTTTCGAATTCTGGCAATTCAGCAAGAATGATGCTGCGCTGCATGTCTACGCCGTTGTAGTAACCAGAAATACGACCGCTCATGCCTTGCAGCTTTTCATCATCAGCTTTGAAGAAGTGCTTAGAACCGAACTTGGTTTCTGCTAGCGCTGTGTCGAAGTTGTTTTGCGTTTTTTGGTCAACCGTAACTGTGTTGTGCGCGATTGTCTGCTTACAGTAAGACTTGTTCTCTGGGATGTAACGACCGCCAAATTTAGGCTCAACGTTTACCCAGCGACCAAAGCCGTAATCGTGCAGCACTTCATGACCGCGGTTAAACACACTCAGGTGCAGACCATCGTAGTGACCGTGGTCTAGCGCTGAGTGGTACTGGTGGTCGCTGCCGTGTTGACCAAACCAGATAAGCGCCATTGTATCTGCGGTATTGGGGTCGTCATCTTGTTCGTCACGGTGACGAAGAATGCTTACGCCGCCTTTTTCGCCTTCTGGGCCGTCAGTCACGAATAGGCTACCCCAGTTGAATGGCTTGATGTTGTCTGTTGCTGCAACTGCGTCAGACAATGTTTTACCTGAGATATGAACCCAAACGTCTTGCTGGTGGTCAGCCATGCCAAGTAGCGTTTCAGACTGCTCGTAACGGTGGAAACATACTGACGTAGCCATGATTACGCCTTCATCGTTGATCGAAATCGTCTTCGATGAATCGTTCAATGCTGGCAAAGTACCATCTGGGAATGCCGTCTTAAATACTGCGTAAGACGTGGTCTTGATGACCGAGTCGTTGAACTTGTAAATACCAAGCTCAGGCTGACGACGTTCAATCGCTTCTGCAAATAGGTAGATTGGACGCAGCGAGAAACGGTGGTAGTAAGGACCTTCCATGTAGTAGCCATCTGGCGAGAACAGTTGGTCTAGCTGAGCTAGGAAGCCGCCGCTCACTTTGTCCAGTTTCAAGCCGTAAAGCGCTTTGTCTACCGCATCTTGATCGTTAATTGCGTAACCACAGATACCCACTGCTGCTACTGCCCACAGACCGTGGTTGTGTACGATGTCGAAGTCGTGACCGTAAGTGACTACGAATAGCTCAATCATTTGTTTGAACAGGTCGTTTTCAATCAGTGTTTTTTGCTCTTCTTCCAATGTGTGGTAAATGCAGCTGTACGCACAAGACGCGTATAGCATCCACATGTTCTCATTCAGAGTTTGGTGGAAGATCTTACCCGGAGGGTTAGAGTCACGGCTGGTGTTGCTCTCTAGCGTCGGGTATACCTTCGCGTAAGCCGTTAGCATGTCCACGATGTAATCGCGGTACTTCTGTTCGCCAGTGATAAGGAATAGGCGACCCGCTAGATCAATGTGGATGTAGTTTTGCTTGTGACGGTTGTGCTCGTAACCGCCGCCTTCGCCGTGACCTGGAACTTCAATACCGACCTCAGCCATGTAAGCGTCAGTTTGTTTGATGTCACGTGCTAGTGCATTTCCTAATAGGCTATCCGTGCCAAGTGCTTTGCTTAGTTCTGCCGCTTCTTCAAAGTTCATTAATAGCGGTTGGTAAGACTGGGTTTGGTAGCTCATTATTATTTCTCCTGCCCGAATGCGTTTACTTCTAGAGAGTAGAAGCCATTCCAGCTGTAGGTTTTACCGTTCAATTCTACTTGGTGTGGGGTTTGGTCGTCAGCGCCTAGCACATTGCTGATCATCACAGTAACCAGTGATTTTTCAGTCGTGATTTCTACGATGCTGCCAACGGCGTTGTAACCCACGACGCGGATATCTTTCACCTGACCACGTGCATTCACAGACTGCTCAAACTCTTCGTTGAAGTAGCCGTGTGTTTCTAGCACAGAAGCAAATAGTGTCGATTCGCCCTTGCTGCGTAGAATGAATGCCGGTTCGCTACGTAGGTTAAAGCTTGGGTCATTGGCGCCAGTGCGAGTGAAGATTACTTCATTATCACCGTTTTGTTTCGCGCTGCTGCTTGTGCCTAACCAAGTGTAGTAGGTGTTGTTTTGTAGCCAGCTAACCAGCGCCGTATCTTGCACTTTGCCGCTTGCTACTTTCCAAAGGTGTTGGTAACCGAAGTCATCGCCAAGCGTGCTCAGTTCACCAAAGGTTTGGTAATCGAAGTTAGTACGTACGATTTGACCATCGTATTGATGAGAGTAGTCGTACTGATGCCCGCCTTCACCTTCGATGCGGTAAAGGTCTAGCAATAGCGGTGCTTCAAGCTCATCTAGGTTAAGCATGAACACACTGCGCTGCATGTCTGTGTTCGGGTAATGGTCGTTCGCAAACGCGCTCATACCGTTGATTTCAGTGCCTTCTACTTTAAAGAAGTGAGGCAAACCGTGCACTGAATCAGCGCGGTCTACATCGAAACCATTCTGACATTGCTCATCAATCGTTACCGCGTTGTGCGCGATAGTTTGACGTGCGTACGATTTGTTTTCGTCTAGGTAACGACCGCCGAATTTAGGCTCTACATTTACCCAGCGACAGAAGCCGTATTCACGCAGCACTTCTTGACCACGGTTGAAGAAAGTAATGCCAAGCGTATCGAAGTTACCATGTCCCATACCGTGTTGACCGTAGTTCATCACAAGCTGTGACACATCACCGGTTTTATCCTGCATACGGATAAAGCCTTGTGCACCGTTGTTACCGGTTGGACCTTCGTTTAGTTCCACACTTGGCCAGAAAGGCATGCCGATTTCACGGTCTGCGATGGCTTTATCGTAGGCTTGAGAAAGCTCAAGACCACATGGGTGCATCCAAACGGCATTTTGAATCTTCGCCATGCCTAGGATGTTATCGTCTAGACCGTAGTGCTTGCTGTAAACGCTCACTGCAACTTGAACACCCATGTCGGTAATGCTCATGGTACGAGATGCATCGTTTAGGGCAGGGAACTCACCATTCGGGTAAGCCGTTGCCAGCATCGCTTGTACTGTGTTGCCAATCACTTTGTCTTTGTAGTTGTAGATGTCTACTTCAGGCATGTGACGGTGTACTACTTCTGCAAATACACAAGTTGGACGAATCGCATAACGATGGTAGTAAGGGCCTTCCATGTAGTAACCAGAAGGGGCGAACAGCTGTGAGATTTGCGCTAGGAAGCCGCCAGTATCATCACGGTCTTGACCGTATACCGACATCTCTAAATATTCAGGTTTGCCAATGGCTAGGCCACAAATACCAACAGCCGCAACTGCCCAGATACCGTGGTTGTGAATACGGTCGAAATCGTGCGCGTATTTTACTGTGAACATGTCTAGCATTGGTTCGAAAATGCGCTCAACAACGGCTGTGCGCTCTTCCTCTGTCATGACTGATGCCACGCAAGAGTAAGCAAGGCTAGTAAACATTAACCAACAGTGTTCATTAAGGATCTGGTGGAAAAGACGACCTGTTGGATTAGTGTTTTTCTGTACGTGGAAATCAAAGGTGAGGTACTTCTCTGCGTAAATAGCGAGAAGATCTTTAACGAACTGCGCGTACTTTTCTTCTTGAGTGATCAAGAACAAACGACCCGCTAAGTTCATGTAGGTATAGTTTTGTTTGTGGCGGTTGTGCTCGTAGCCGCCCGCTTCGCCGTGACCTGGTACGTCTAGAGGCAGACGCATGAAGGCTTCAAGTTCCTTGCGATTCGCTTCAATGGATTTGCCCATTAAGCTCGGCTTTCCGACTTCCTTTCTTAGTAGTTCGACTTCTGCTTCAGTCAACAAAATCGGTTGTGTAGTCATTTCTTTACCACCCTCAGATGAAGTGTGTTGTTTTCTTAAACTTTCTATAAAGTAATACAATATTAAGTTTGGGTGTAGTTTTTGTGGCAAAAAGGGAGAGTGAAATCACGCGAATTAAGCTAACCCATTGATTTTTATTGTTGTGATAATCCTTGCTGTGACTGATGTTTCGGCGTTATCAATCGTTAAGTGGAATGCTTTAACGAGCGCTATTTGATGAATATCACATATTTTTAGATATATTGTATGACAATTAAAATAGATCGGATATGCTCGTTACCAATTCGACAGCAGACCCTTTCGCTTTTATCAATACGACGCTTTTTTAAGAGAACCTTTTAATAAAAGCATGCTTAAGAATGAAGTGCCGTAGGGTTCGCTTTAATAGAGACTTTTTAGGAGTATGACGATGAATTCTTTCTTTGTATTAGATGAGAACCCGTGGGAAGAGCTAGGCGGCGGTATCAAACGTAAAATTGTTGCTTACACAGATGACCTAATGGCGGTTCACCTATGTTTTGATAAAGGCGCGATTGGCGCTCCGCATACTCACGAAATCCACGATCAAATCGGTTACGTAGTACGTGGCAGCTTTGAAGCGGAAATCGAGGGCGAGAAGAAAGTACTAAAAGAAGGCGACGCATACTTTGCTCGTAAGCACATGATGCACGGTGCGGTTGCACTAGAGCAAGACAGCATTCTTCTAGACATCTTCAACCCAGCACGTGAAGATTTCTTAAAATAATCTATAGCGCAACCTCAGTTGCTAAGGTGACAACATGAAATCATTAAACATCGCGGTCATTGGCGAATGTATGGTTGAGCTACAGAAAAAGGAAGGTCAGCTAAAGCAGTCATTCGGTGGTGATACGTTGAATACCGCACTGTATTTATCTCGTTTGACCAAAGCTCACGATATTAAAACCAGCTATGTAACGGCTCTGGGTAACGATCCTTTTAGCCAAGAAATGCTATCAGCATGGCAAGAAGAGGGCATCGATACTAGTCTGGTTCTTTCCGTTAAAGAAAAGCAACCAGGTATCTACTACATCGAAACCGATGAAACTGGCGAACGTTACTTCCACTACTGGCGTAACGAAGCGGCCGCTAAGTTCCTATTCGAGCAAAACGAGTCTCCGCTATTAGTCGACAAACTTTACTCGTACGATGCGGTTTACTTGAGCGGTATTACATTAGCGATCCTTACTGAAGAAGGTAAGACGCAACTGTTTGGCTTCCTTGAGCGCTTCAAGGCACAAGGTGGTAAGGTTATTTTCGATAACAACTACCGTCCTAAATTGTGGGAAAGCCGCGAGAATGCCATGTCTTGGTACCTTAAGATCCTTAAGCACACAGATATCGCACTGCTCACATTTGAAGATGAGCAAATGCTTTACGGTGACGAGCATCTAGAACAGTGCATCGAGAGAACCTCTGCACTAGGCGTGGATGAAATCATCATCAAACGTGGTAGCAAAGATTGCTTGGTTGTGGCGAATGGCGAAGCGCAATACGTGGCGCCGAACAAAGTCGACAACGTGATTGATACAACAGCGGCTGGCGATTCTTTCAGTGCAGGCTTCTTGGCGAAGCGTTTGACTGGCGGCAATGCAGCTGAATCGGCTTACTCTGGTCACTGTATGGCTGGCGCGGTAATTCAACATAAAGGTGCCATCATTCCACGTGAAGTGATGCCAGATCTTCCTTTGTAATTCTTTTGCGGAGCGTTGAGTAATCGGCGCTCCGCAGTGATTTATTGAACTCAAGTTAACGACGACGAGTACACTCTTATGACGACATTAAACGAACAACTAGCAAATCTAAAAGTAATTCCTGTTATTGCCATCAACAAAGCAGAGGATGCGATTCCTCTAGGCCGCACTTTGGTTGAAAACGGTATGCCTTGCGCTGAAATCACGTTCCGCACAGAGTGTGCTGCAGAAGCGATTCGTGCTATGCGCGCTGAGTTCCCAGAAATGCTGATCGGAGCAGGTACGATCCTAACTAACGAGCAAGTTGACCAAGCGATCGAAGCTGGTGTGGACTTTATCGTAAGCCCTGGCTTTAACCCTCGCACGGTTCAATACTGCCTAGACAAAGGCGTGGCTATCGTACCTGGCGTAAACAACCCAAGCCTAGTTGAGCAAGCGATGGAAATGGGTCTGCGTACACTTAAGTTCTTCCCTGCTGAGCCATCTGGCGGCGTTGGTATGCTTAAAGCACTAACGGCGGTTTACCCAGTGAAATTCATGCCAACAGGTGGTGTGAGCCTAGGTAACGTAGATGAGTACTTGTCTATCCCTTCAGTACTGGCATGTGGCGGTACTTGGATGGTGCCAACAAAGCTTATCGATGAAGGTAAGTGGGATGAACTAGGGACACTGGTTCGCGACGCAGTAGCTCATGTAGCATAAGTGTCGTAACACCCCGATACAACTAGCGAATAGAATGAAAAGCGAGCCTCAGGGTTCGCTTTTTTTTGTTTGAAAGTTTGAAAGAAGCGAGATTGGAGAGGAGAGAGTTTACAGCGCTGAACTTTCCCTGCGTCATTCTCGAGAGCGACGAAGGCGCGAGTCGGGGATCTTGCTTGTTACATTCATCTAAATCCCACTTTCTATCCAATTCCTTCGAAACATCTCATTACGTTTCCTTCAAAGAAATGCCGCGCATTTTTGATCTTCAGACAAAGCGCGAAGAAGAAAAATATTCCATACTCAAATAAATTTCAATTAGACAATTTGTATTACAATATATTAAGGTGTTCTGAGTGGCAATTATCTCCTAGAAAGCCATTGGTCTAAGAAAGTAAGGGGTTTGACGTGTTTTTTTCGTTGAATAACTTATGCTTTAGATCACAATTAAAGCTTATTGTAGTACAAATAGGGTTGTGAGGAGAGTAGTCTAGACGTTAGAAAATGATCAAACTTGAAAGGCTGAAAAAATGACTATTGATACTCTTGTTGTTCTTGCCTACTTCTTCTTCTTAGTTGCAATTGGTTGGATGTTCCGTAAGTTCACTACCTCGACCAGTGACTACTTCCGAGGGGGCGGTAAGATGTTATGGTGGATGGTAGGTGCTACCGCCTTCATGACGCAATTTTCAGCATGGACGTTTACAGGTGCCGCAGGACGCGCGTTCAACGACGGTTTCGTTGTTGTAATCCTATTCTTAGCCAACGCATTTGGCTACTTCATGAACTACCTCTACTTTGCTCCAAAATTCCGCCAATTACGTGTAGTGACGGCGATTGAAGCGATTCGTCAACGTTTTGGTAAGACTTCAGAGCAGTTCTTCACTTGGGCTGGTATGCCAGACAGCTTGATCTCAGCCGGTATTTGGTTGAATGGTCTTGCGATTTTCGTGGCAGCGGTCTTCAACATTCCTATGGAAGCGACCATCATCGTTACGGGCTTAGTGCTAATGCTAATGGCGGTAACGGGTGGCTCTTGGGCAGTTGTTGCATCTGACTTTATGCAGATGCTGGTTATCATGGCAGTGACGATCACTTGTGCGGTGGCGGCATACTTCCATGGTGGCGGTATTGGCAACATCGTGTCGAACTTCCACGGCGACTTCATGCTGGGTAACAACCTGAACTACTTCAGTATCTTTATCCTTTGGGTTGTGTTCATCTTTGTTAAACAGTTCGGTGTAATGAACAACAGCATCAACGCTTACCGCTACTTATGTGCAAAAGACAGTGAAAACGCACGTAAAGCTGCAGGTCTTGCATGTGTGCTGATGATTGTTGGTCCTATCATCTGGTTCCTACCACCTTGGTACGTTGCGGCATTTATGCCTGATTTCGCAGAGCAATACGGCTCAGTAGGTGGTGATGCAGCATACCTAGCATTCGTACAAAACGTAATGCCAGCAGGTATGGTGGGTCTTCTGATGTCAGCAATGTTTGCGGCGACCATGTCTTCAATGGACTCTGGTCTTAACCGTAACGCGGGCATCTTTGTGATGAACTTCTACAGCCCGATTGTGCGTCCACAAGCGTCGCAAAAAGAACTGGTTATCGTGAGTAAAGCAACGACTATCGTGATGGGCTTCATCATCATTGGTATCGGTCTATTCATTAACTCACTACGTCACTTGAGCCTGTTCGATATCGTACTGAACGTCGGTGCATTAATTGGCTTCCCAATGCTGATTCCTGTACTACTTGGTATGTGGATTCGTAAGACGCCGGATTGGGCTGGTTGGGCAACACTGGTTGTTGGTGGCTTTGTTTCTTACATCTTCGGTATCTCACTACAAGCAGAAGATGTAGAGCGCCTATTCGGTCTAGAGCAAGCGTTTACAGGACGTGAGTGGGCAGACCTAAAAGTTGGCTTGAGCTTAGCGGCACACGTTATCTTCACCGGTGGTTTCTTCTTGCTGACAACGCGCTTCTACAAAGGTCTATCACCTGAACGTGAGAAAGAAGTGGACCAATTGTTCGAGAACTGGAATACGCCACTTGTGGCTGACAGCGAAGAGCAGCAGAACCTAGATACAAAACAGCGCGGCATGCTTGGTAAGCTTATCAGCGTAGCGGGCTTCGGTATCCTAGCTATGGCTCTAATTCCAAATGAACCATCTGGTCGACTACTGTTTATCTTGTGTGGTGCGATTGTTCTCTCGGTGGGTGTTCTATTGGTGAACGCAGCCCGAGGGCCTAAAAGCCCAAAGTTAGCTAACGCGAAAAGCTAACCAAAGTTAAAGACTCTCAATGAAAAATCCCGCGGTGTTAAAGCCGTGGGATTTTTTGATCAAGCTGACTGAGAAAGCGTGGCGCATCGTTTGTTGTTATTCGTTGTATTGGGGAACTCCCAATAAGGTGCGACTATATTCACATTAGAGTCGTCAGCCTAAAGCGAAAAAGCAATCTAACTTTCTTTGCACGCCGTGTTTACACTTTACACCCCAAACCTGATGCTTTGTCTATTTAAATAAATATGTGTGCCTTCTTAGCAAAGAAAAAGCATTAAATCAGACGTAGCTTTAATGAGGCGTACGCCAGAAATAGGAGAGAGGTTTTGAAGTGTTAGTGGAAAATATATAAGAGAATTGGAAGAGGCAGCCCTGCAAAACCTTAATGGAGTGGCTAGGGTATCAAGGAGTGATGAGCGTCAGGGGAAGAGGAAAAACAAAAAAAGCCCAGCTACATTGGTAGCTGGGCTTTTAGTTACAACTGAGTGTGACTAAGCTTCTAGGTCTGCAAAGTAGTCGAAGATGACTGGAACGTCATTTTGACCAAGGCCTTTATCAACTGCTGCTTGTAGACTCTTAGAAGTGCCCTCTGCAATCAGGGAAGTTGTACCAAGCTCTTCGCATAGAGCAAGGAAGTAACCGAGGTCTTTGTTTGCGTTTGCGACAGAGAAGCCTAGTTTTTCTTCGCCATCTACGGCGTAAAACTTACAGAATTGCATAAATGGTGAGTTTGATGGTCCTGCAGACATGATGTCGAATAATTGTTGGCCATCAACACCAGCACGTTTAGCAACAGCAAATGCCTGAGACATGGTTGCTACGGTTGTCATACCCATAAAGTTATTCACAAGCTTAGTTACGTGACCAGAGCCTAGTGTGCCAAGGTGGAATACGTTTTCACCTTGATCGTCCAGCACTGGCTTAACCTTATTGAATGTTTCGACGTCGCCTGCGGCCATGATGTTCAGTAAACCATCTTTTGCGTGGGCAGGTGTACGACCTAGAGGCGCATCAATCATACCAGCCCCTTTCTTAGCAAGGTCAGCGCCAATCTTCTTCGTTGAAGCTGGAATAGATGTACCGAAGTCGATGAGTGTTTTACCTTCTGACATGCCAGCTAGAACACCAGTGTCTCCGTAAACAACTTTTTCGACAACTTCAGATGTTGTTAGGCACAGCATCACGATATCACTTTTCTCTGCTAGCTCTTTACCTGAAGAAGCTTCAGAAGCGTTTCCACGAGCTAGTACTGCGTCAACAGCATCTTTATTGAGGTCCATTACAGCAACTTCGTAACCACGTTTCTGTAGGTTTTCAACCATGTTTCCGCCCATCAAGCCTAGGCCGATGAAACCAATGATAGGTTTAGTCATTTTAACTCCAAAAATACTATTGTATGATTATATTGCTTGTTGATAATCATAATGACTATTGTGGCTTTTGCAATTGAAAATTGTGAGCATAGCGGGCTTGGGATGGATTTTTTCTAAAAGTGAGATGTAAGTAAGGTTTGTGAGGGTTTTATTCATCAGAGTATATAAGAAAAGCGGATTCCTCACGCTTCCATTTTTATCGTGAACAAAGCCTTTAGGAGGCTTAAATAACGTAAAAATAAAATTTATTGTAATACAAGTGATTTTGTTTCAGCTAGAGGAATACTGTCCATACCAAAAAATGGGTGAAACGTTACAGATGGGGTGAAAGGCGAGGTGGTATAAGGATAAGCCGCAGTACAAACATACTGCGGCCGTTATCAAATCAGTACTAAAGCGCACTTACTGATAGGTAAAAAGACTTATTGGTACTAAATGCCTAAAGCTTGACCACCACCAATTTGCAGTGTTTCTGCGGTAATGAATGATGCATCTTTACTTACCAGAAAAGAGATAGCAGAGGCGACTTCCTCTGGCTTGCCTAGGCGTCCAAGCATAATACTGTCTGCCCAAGAAGCAAATACTTCAGGCTTGGTTGCTTTGATTTGAGCATGGAATGGTGTATCGATAGTGCCAGGAGATACTGCATTGACTCGAATTCCAGCCGGAGCTAACTCTTTAGCTAAAGCTCGAGTTAATGTATGAACGGCGGCTTTTGATGTACCGTAAATACCTGCACCTGGACCACCTGCATTCCAAGCAGCGTT
Source organism: Vibrio sp. 2304 (assembly GCF_033339475.1). Lineage (NCBI taxonomy): Bacteria > Pseudomonadati > Pseudomonadota > Gammaproteobacteria > Vibrionales > Vibrionaceae > Vibrio > Vibrio sp. 2304. Next base: position 876,535 of record NZ_JAWOUQ010000001.1, read on the forward strand.
TGAAGTGAAGTTGATAATTGATGCATTATCAGACTTTCTTAGAAATGGAATCGCTGCGCGTGATACGAAGAATGCACTATCGAGGTTTAAAGCCATGACTTTACGGAAAAAATCAGTTTCCATACCTTCAATAGGACTACGACCACCAAGACCACCTGCGTTATTAACGACAACATCGATTTTGCCGTATTTTTCACCAATAGCATTGATGTTTTCATCGACGGCATGTTCATCTGTAACGTCAAAACCGTAGTATTCAGCCTCAATTCCTGCGTTATGTAGTTTGGAGACACACTCCGAACCTTTTTCATCTTCAATGCCGTTTAGAATGACCGTGTATCCATCCTGACCAAGACGCTTTGCTACTTGGAAGCCGATACCGCCAGTAGCACCAGAAATAAATGCAATTTTAGTAGACATAATGGTGTTCTCTCATGTTTGTAGAGTTGGAAAGGATTTTTATTTAACATAGAGTATTATTGTAATACAAATGGTTTTAATAAACAGAGAAACACCAACAATGAGAAGTCGATCACGTACTTTCTTTAGATGCTGACTCATCCAGTGGCATATATCGACTTTTACGGTCGTGCATGATTTGTATCTAGTCAGGATAATCGGGATATATAAACAATTGAGCTTATAGCTGCGGGCTTAGCTCGTTGGGCCGAGGTTTGTTGCAAGTAGAAAGAAAGCCGATTAACCGTGGGTCTTTGTTGCCAAACTTATGATTTCATTTAGGCTTGCCAAGTGATGGTTGGATAACTTTGTCGAGAGGTTGAGTTTTAAGCGGTTAGGGAACCTTTTTAGGATCTTAAGTCTTTCAAGGTCATTCTGAATAGCGAGGAACGAGCGTGATTTAGAATCTCTTGCCCGAGCACGCTGTTATGATATATGACCCCGTTTCGCCAAGCGTTATTTATCACCATTGTTCTGAAGAGTCGAGTTAGGACCTATTGGATAATGATTTTGACTAAGCTGAGATAAAAATGCCCGCTAAATCAGCGGGCATTTTTGTTTGCGTCATTAATGATGCATGTGTTTTTCCATGTGGCCTTGTTTCTCAACCGCCATTTCTACTTCCACTTTACCCGCGTTTTTGAATGTTAACGTCATAGGGAAGCGGTCGCCTTCTTTGAGCGCTTGTATTGGATTGAAAATCATTAAATGGAAGCTGCCTGGTTTAAACAACACAGACTCATTGGCTGGAACGCGCACTTTGTCAATCTTAATCATTTTCATCACACCATCTTCTTTCTTATGCGTGTGAATTTCGACATGCCCTGCAATAGGGCTTTCTGCTGCGATCAATGTATCTTCACTGTCACCGTGGTTGGTTAGTTGAAAAAAACCACCGATAACAGGTGCGTTTGGTGGCGCTTCTCGGCTCCATGGATGGTCAATATGAATTTTTCCTGCTTCATAATCGTGCGCTAAACTCAGTGGGCTAGCGATGACAGCAATAAGCGCGATAGCGGCGGTTTTTAATGATTTAAGCATGTGTTTTTCCTTTTGAATTAATAGCTTCTCTGAATGGACAACAAACAGAGTCATCGTTATTTTTGAATAAAGTTGTCAATGATTAGATGCCTGTTAGGCAGGAAAAACACTCGGCGGAGAGTGCTTAGGCGCGATGTGTTTGTAAACGAGCTTATCGCATTTTGAAAAGTGATAAGTCGTCAGTGCATACTTTACTCGGCGCAGCCAATGGATGGTTGTCAGGTAAAGCCCAATCGCAACCAAAAGAAAGAATTGAACAGCTTGAAGAAGCGGGCATTCAAACTGAAAGCCGTCGTGTAAGTTAAGATCTTGGATGAGCTTAGAAGAAGATTGAGCGTTAGCCTCAATCAACGTATTGATATCCACCCATTTGAAACCATCTGCGGTACACAGTAAAACCTTTTCACTTTGGACTTTGTTGAGCCAAGTTGTGCTGTGAACTTGTGTAGGGTTAAGAGCGGCTGTGGACGCTAAATACAACTGAAACAACACCGCGATAATAACCGCAATAGCGTGCAAGCGATGGTGTTTGTGCTGTATTAGAGTGTTTTCCATACAATTGAGTGCTTATCTTCTTCGGCGCGGGATACTAACAAATTAACCAAACAATGTAATTATCAGTTTACTAAAAGGTGATGCAAGTGTGCATTATTTGTTTTATTGCCTATTTTTAACGCTTTAATGTCTTGATTCGGCTGATATTCACAACCTCCAATTCAACTTGTCAGTCTTGCCTAGTCTCTTTTGAAAATACCGAATTAATCTCTCTTATATGCCACTGAAGCTTCGGTTAGTGGGTGTCGTGGTGGTGTTTTTACGTGCTAGATTTGGCTGATATCGATTCAAAATGCACACCGAATCTTCACTTGTTTTCCATTAACGGAATTATGACAGTAATTTAATAAAGGATACGGTATTCTGCGCTCCTTTGTACATGCCAGAAACGTCCGTCCTACTTAGTCGGAGGGGCGATTAATCTTAAGAAATTTCTCAAATGAAATACGAACAACAGATTGGATATCGATACCCTAAAGGTCGATTTGCCATGGTGAGTGTATATGCATTCACCGGTGCTGCGATTTTAGCATCGACTATTTTTTCTCTATTGCTGTTTTTGTCGATCGACGAAAACCCGATGATGCAAACCTTATTTGGTGGTTTAGCGATCATTTTTGAAGCGGGTAAATTTTACGCTTGGTATGAATACGGTGAGCGCCGAGCCCATCGCAACTACACAGGAGCAGCAACCGCTCTCGTGTTTTATTTAGTCTTAGCTGCGATTTCCATTGGCGGTAGTATTGGTGGGATTAATAGTGCAACCAATAGTGCACAAAGTCATATTTCGGTAGAGCAGGCGAAAGTGGAAGCGTTTAATCGTCAGATTGCGGCAATCGATAAGCAGATTGAGCTCAACAATATGGCAGCGCAGAAATACATCGAGATGGAGCGTATCGCGACTGGTGTAACTCGCGTTCAGGATCAAAACAAAGCCTTACGTGAAGAGCAGCAACGCTTGGCTATGGAGCGTGATAGTTTACCGCCGGTCACGCAAGGCTCAGTGATTGGTTTGATTGATAGCCTAGCCAACGCATTTGGTACCACCTCTCAACAAGCTCAGCTTGGCTTGGTTGTATTTCTTTCGATTCTTTTGGACTTCTTTGCTGCATTTTTTGTTGGCTTGATTGGTGAAGAGCAACGGTTCCGATATTTCTATCGCAGAAATGAGGGCATGATATTGAAAACAGTCCGCGATATAGACCCAGCGCCTGCGGGTTATCTTCCTCATATAAAAGAGGAAGAAGAGCAAGAAATACCAGTAGCGCCGGAGCCAGAAGAACCAAAGGAACCGAAAACCTTGTTAGAGCAAGTTAGCGATGCACTTAAAACGCATCAAATTACGTGCACCAAAAAAGCCGTTGCTAAACAGTTTAGGCTGTCTGCGGAAGAGGTAGACAAGGTATTTGAAGAATTGGCAGAGCTCGGTTTAGTGGGGAAAAAAGCCAACCACCATTATCATTGGATAGGTGAAGCAGAGACCGCATAATTGGTTATCTATTAAAGTTCGGAAAGAGCGTCAATCGGCGCTCTTTTTTGTATTAGCTCCCCATGAACTCGTTGTTAATTGTTAAATAAACTATGAGCAGTTGGTGATACAAACTACAAATTCATTTGGATATAAGTTGAGGTTAGATTTGAGATGTCCGAGACGGCTAGATATTCACGAGCAAGGTATATGTGTTTCAATACATAAATAATTTTCTATCACGGTACAGCGAATAATTCCGACGTCTCAATAGAGGGTATGAACTATGCGCATTCAGACGTCCAAGAGCTCTAAATCCCCGAGTCAAAAGGCTCTCTTTTTTTCATTAAAGAAGTCATGATAGCGGTCTCGTGCTCGAGGGTGAACGTTAGAAGATATTCGAACCGGCCTTACTCGCCAGATCAGTTATTAATAAACCAATAATAAAATAGGCACCAATTTGATGCCTTTGGTGATAGCTGGACAACCCGATACCACTAATCTCTTTCTGACTTAAAACGATACTGTTCCGACAAGCAGACCAGAAGGCCAACTAAAGCTGAGACTAAAACTACACACACTTGGTAGCTGGTTTTCTCTACATTAAGATCGTTCAAAATCTCGGTAGTCGCAATCATAGGAAGCGTTACCGTGATCAACAAGCTAAATAAGCGAGAAACCCTAGATTTCTTTCCATGTCGCTTGGTATAGAAGTAATGCGCGTAATCCGAGTACATGATAAACAAGGAAACTAAAAGACCCAGTATCCAAAACATAGCTTACAAATCCTCTATTCCAAGCATGTTACGTCGTAACAACTCTTTCTTTGCAGCTAGCGCATCTGCCTCGTTAAAGCCTTTGAGTACACTAGCGAGAATAACAGCTACAAAAAATGCTCTCGCGCCAGCTTGTTGTGCAGTTGATGAGAGGCTGAGTTTTTTGAAAGTCTCTTCAGCGATGTGCACTGAAGCCATTTCTTTAATCAATGCAGCCCCTTGACCTTTTGATAGTGCGTATATAACAGCTGCCATAAAGCCGACCTCAAGTTTAATATCGATGGTGATAAACCATGTAGAAAGGAAATTTGCAACTGCTTTATGAGTATTAAAATACTGGCGCAGCTCACCATCTGATAGGCTCCAAGGGTTCCACATTGGCTTGGCAATACTTTGCGCTACCAGCATTTGAATCTTACCGAAAAATTTCGAATTCCCTAAAGCCTGTGCCTGCTCAAGGACTTTTCTTTGGTCGCGTCTATTGAGCTGTCGATACAAAATGACACCTGTGATTATAGGCAAAACCTTTTCTCTGTTGTTTCTGATGAAGTTCAAATCGGCATCTAAGCCTGTCAGTACCGCCAATTGAACTACAGGTTCGGCTTTTAGAGTCTGTTCACTATAACCTCTAACCATCGTTAAACCTCCTTTCTTCGATATATAGTATGTGTACAATATAGCCAAGTGACTTGTATGCAAGTTGTTACATTTCTCGTTAGGCTCAAAGTCTCAAAGTTAGGAGGAATTATTACTAATTTTTGAACTTGTGTAGTAAAAATAGTGTGTGGTCAAATGCAGGTTTTTGAATATGAAAAACCAAGATTAGACGTGTGCTTCAAACAACTGGTAAATCGCCACTTTATTCTAGGAAAATGTTTTCTACGCTCAAACATCTATGATGTAGGTATCAATCTTTATTGAGCTTTTTGGTTACGTCTTTCACCGTTTTCTTCTCTTTTTCCGGTGTCATTGCATCAACAGCTTTACCCGCCATCCCTTCATCTGGCAATTTGTCTTTTCCTGCATCAACTGCGGTATCTTTCAGTGCCTCTTTAGGCGTACAGCGACCACCAACACCAACCACGGCTTTTGTCGCAGCGGCTTTAGCTGCCTTTTCTGCATCGCAGTCAGGATCCATAACGCTAGCTAAGCTCGTGGCTGAACCAAAAAACAAGATTAACAAAATGAGGTTGCGTTTTTTCATATTCGTCACCAATGTTGTGAAACATAGGTAAAGTGTAACGGAGAGAAAAGGCTTTGGCTGAGAATTTGTTGGTTTGAGCTTGGGAAGCAAAGTAAGGTGAAAAGAAAAAGTGCCATCGAAGTGACACTTTTTCTTAAGCGTAGAAGGGATTAGTTGTCGTAAACGTCTAACTCCACTTCACGGGCAATATTTTGGTCGTTAATGATCACACCTTCGACTTCGACACGAGCACCATTTAGGTTAAGTTCTTCGATGCCTTGGAAGCGTGTTTGTGCATCAATCACAACGGTCGTGTTGTTTAGCAATTGATCTGCGTCGTTTTCGCAACGCTCGATTTCAAATGTTCTTGCTTCAGCATCATAGTTTGATACGTATCCTTCACATTCAAATTCTTTACCTTGCCATTGGTTGTTATCGTCAAAGTCTGGTTGCTCAAACTCAATAACGGTAGCGATGCGTTTGCCATTTTTCATGACAGACGTTACTTCCACTTCTTGGCCTTGTTTTAGGTTCGCTTTGCTGCCGTCTTCAAATCGTGTTGCGTTATCAATGAAGAAGGCTACTCGGTAGTTTAGAGAGAACTCACTATAATCCTTGGCAACCCAAGTCACGATACCTTCCACATCGCTGTCATTTTTTAGATCGTCGTAGTCTTCAACTTCTACCTCATGTGCCATGAAGATACCGTTTTGCATTTCACCTTCTACTTCCACCCATTGGCCGATGCTAAGTTGGCTAATGTTGTCGTAAGATACGGTTATATTTGTACCAAGCTCAAACGTGCCAGCATTTTCATCGGTACTAGTAATGCGACCTTCCAGTTCGTAGTAGCTTCCAAGGGCTGGGTAATCGTTATCTACGTCGATTTCGACCACAGACAACACTCGATAACCCGCATCGGCAGTTGGCAATGATGACACCATCACCCAGTCGTTGACCTCTATATCATCACTTAAATCGTCAAACTGCAGCTCTATGCCGTTTACCGTGAATTTTTTCTTCACATGATCAATCGCTGTCACACGTCCAGTAATGGTTGGTTCAAGTGTGACTCGGACGCCATTGTCCGAAGCTTGCCGAATATCTGAACCCACGCGAACCACCATTTTGGGTTTTACATCGGCCAATTGCACTTGTGTGTCGTCATAAACCACCTCAGACACACGATACGTATGTCCATTGACGGTTAACGTGCTTTCTTCAGCGTTGACCGCTTCAACAGAGCCAATCGCTACACTTGGTTTCACTACTGGTTGAGTTGGCGTGCTATCGCTATTGCTGCCACCACCTGAACCACCACAACCAGACAATGCCAAACCTACTACAGAAATAAGAGCGAGTTTTTTCATTGTATTAACCTCAATTTACGAGCGAGTTTAGGAAATTGCCTGTATCTTATTGGGCATATCGTGAAGAGATCGTGAAGAAATGTGATTTTATGAAAATTTTAATTGTAGATGACAACCATAACGTCTCGGAGACGATTGCAGACTATCTTGAGCTCGAAGGCATGATTATCGATTGTGCGTTTCATGGAGAGGCTGCGATTAAGTTAATCGAGGAAAATCATTACGATGTAATCATCATGGATATCATGATGCCGAAGCTCGATGGCATCAGTACGGTACAGAAGCTTCGACAAGATAAGTTATGTGGAACGCCAATTCTCTTCCTAACGGCAAAAGATACGCTAGATGACAAAATCGCGGCTTTTAAAGCGGGGGGAGATGACTATTTAATGAAGCCATTTGCGATGGAAGAGCTCAGTTTGCGTGTTCATGCTTTGGCTAATCGTGGTCCAAGACAAGATATCGGAGCGCTCAAATTTGCAGATATTTGTTTAGATGCGCGTACAGGAAAAGTAACGAGAAAAGACAAAGAAATTAAGCTGAGTCGAATTCAAACTAAAATTTTAAAATTGCTTCTCCAACGTGCTCCAGCAGCGGTCTCGCGCACAGAAGTGATCGATAGTGTGTGGGGAGACGAACCACCCGGAAGTGATGCACTTCGTAGCCATATTTATGGTTTAAGAACCGCACTAGACAAAGGTTTTGAAGAATCACGATTAGAGACTATTCATGGACAAGGTTACCGACTTAAAGCATAACGAATATCCAAGCATTTATCGCAAGATCCGTTGGGGTTTTGGGGTCATGACGTTTGTGATGTTTACTCTTTTTTGGTCGCTGATTTATGTGGCAGAAAACAAACTGGAAGTGCTGAGTTTACATCACTGGCTCGATACTGAAGCGGCGCTTTATAGTGAGAATTTCGAGAAACAGGGTTGGGATGCGCCATTGCCAAACGTATTGGAATTCAACTCATATTGGAGTGAAGCACCGACACCCGATTGGTTGCTCTCTTTTACTTCACCTGGTTTTTACGAATACCTGCTTGGTGAAGAAGATAAACACTTTGTTGTATTGAAACACCCCTCAGGGAAGGGGCTTATGTACATTGTGTTTCAAGATGACTCAGATGATTACTTGGACGAATACGAAAGCTCGCTGCATCAGTTTACGCTGCTGCTCGGTGGTTTGTTTTCATTTGTCATGGTTGGGTATGGCATTTACATGGTTCGAATATTGTCTCGGCCATTAGCGCAAATTGAAGACAAAATTAGCCAAATGTCACCGGATCAACCCGCTTTCCAAGTTGAAACTAAGTTCAGCGAAACACGCCAGATAGAGCAGACTTTGCTGGATAATAAGAACGATATCGCGGGCTACTTCAAACGAGAACAAGAATTTAGCCGTTTTGCATCGCATGAGTTGAGAACGCCAATCATGGTGATTAAAGGCTCAACAGACATTCTGACGCGTCTTCCTGATCAACCTCGAGTTGCGCAAAAAGCCATCACGAGGATGCAGTCAGCTTGTGACGAGATGCGTGTACTGACAGAAGCGTTTCTCTTACTTGGTAAAGAGAAAATAGAGCCTCAGCATTACGGAGAGCATCAGCTTCTTACTTGTTTACAAAAACAACTGGAAGAGCTGGCTCCTTTATTTGCCAAGCAAGATTCGAACTACGCTTTGCACGAACAACATAGTGGTGTAGTGAAGGCACCGGAGAGTTTTGTGACCATTGTAATCAACAATCTGATTAAAAACGCCTTTAGCTATAGTGTGGGAGATATTGAAATTGAGTTGAAAGGTCATGCGCTTAAGATCCTAAACCGTCACGATGGCAACGAGACGTACAACGCTGGTTATGGTTGTGGGCTTGTTATCGTACAACGAATATGTGAACGGATGGGGTGGGCGTTAGTACTGGACGATGATGGTGTTCGATTTAGTGCAAAAGTGGAGTTCTGCTCTTAGCTTTGTGCGTATTGATTCAAGTGAGACTTAACGCTCTGGCTTTTTCTTGTCGTACGCATCTAACCCGCAGTCAAACAAGAAAAAACTGGAATTTGAATTAGACTGAAGTTAGTGAAGCGGAAACTCGAGGAACCGTTATGCTCTCTTATCAGGTCAGCCGAAGTATTGAAATTAATAAGAATCAAAGTGAAATTATTGGCTATCTCAAGAACTTCAAACACTGGCCCAGCTGGTCACCATGGATCATTCTTGAACCAAGCTGCGAGCTGACATTCAGTGATAATCAGGGCCACGTTGGAGCTGGTTATCAATGGAATGGTCAGCGTATTGGGACTGGCGCGATTGTACTGGAAAGTACTCAAGAGCATCGATTAGATATGGAGCTGCATTTCTTTCGTCCAATCAAGAGCCATGGAAAGGTGACTCTAATCGTGACGCCGTCACAAAATGGCTGTTTAGTCGAATGGCAAATGCAATCTCGCGTCCCTTGGTATCTGTTCTTTCTGAAAAGTATGTTTAAGTCGATGATAGAGATGGATTATCAACGTGGGTTACGCATGCTTAAAAGTAAGCTTGAAACCGGACGAGTGCATTCAGACTTAGCCGAAATTGGTAACCGAACGTTGCCTCAAATTCATTACATTGGGATCAAGGGTGTGGCTAGCTTGCAGGAATTAGGTTCGGTAATTGAGAAGCATGTTCAGCAACTAGAACAGTTAATTAGTGACGAAACCCTATCCGTGAATGGTGAATTGTTTTGTTATTACCAGTCGATGGATATGCAGAAAGGTACATTCGAGTTTATCACTTGCTTTCCTCTTCATAACTCAGTACCAGCGCCTCAAGGGGCGGTTACTGGTACCATTCCTGAGAGTGAAACATTTGTCGTTGAACACCGAGGTGAATATCAGTTTTTGGGAAATGCATGGGCTTTAGCGATGAACTTGGTTCGTCAGAGTGGTATGAAAGTCAAAACCAGTCCTTTAGGAATCGAACGCTATCTGAATAGCCCGAAGGAAACCACGGAAGAAGAGCTAAGAACGGAAATTATTTTGTTTAAGAAATGACAGGCGCAGGCGAGTAGGGTGTTTAGGTATCATACTGGTTATGCGAAATGTTATTAAAGAATAATAGCCTATATGTTACTACCCATAAAAATGCCTCAGCAATCGCTGAGGCATGGTTTTACAGGCCAACTTCTCTTGTTAGAGAATTATTGTGCACGGTATTTACCGCTGTTTAGTTCAATTTTAGACGCTTTTACCCGGCTGTCTGCGTTTAGGTAGTCGCTAATACTTAGCAGATCTTGATCTTGAGATGCTTTTAACACCGCTGATTCCCCCTCTGCGAAGATAACTTCTAATTTTAACTCTTTGGCGACTGCTTTCGCTTCGTTAGGATTGTTTACGGTGATGTAAACCAGTCCAGTGGCTTTGGATACGTTACTAAACGCATTCTTAAACACCTCATCACCCGCTTGAAGTTTTACGTCTTCAGATAGGGTTCTAACAGTGCCAGTTTGCACTTTTCGATAGTCTTGGCCATTAATCTCAACCGCTTCTGATGGCACAAACAGTTCTGGTGCAGGTTGTTGAGAGAGCTGTTGCTCTGCGTATACACTCGACGTCATGATAACGAGAGCCAGCATAGAAAATGATTTGTATTTCATGTTATTGACTCCTTAGTGTCCAAATATGCGCATCGACCAGTTCTTAATAACACCGGGTTGAGCGTTGTTTGCCATCGGAACGTCATAGATGGTGGAAGAGTTGAAATATGCAATGTAAGAATAGGCTTCATCGCAGTTCGTATCTATTGCTCGCAACGTCCATTCGCCTTTTGCATCTTCGCCATAAAATTGGTTAGACAACATTAATTGATCTTTGTAGCCTGTAATCGTTGGATCAAGAGATTGACCAACAAGACCATTGCGCGGTGTTTGCAAAACGGAACGAGTCCCTGATGGCGAAATGAGCTCGATAGCTAAGTCGGGCAGACGAGCGTGGTCCAATGTCAATGTCACCTGAACGGATTCTACTGTCAGCTCATCGGCAATGGCGATACTTGAAGAACCACCAACTAGACTTGCATCGGGTACACTTACTTCTGTAGCGTTATGAACCCATGGCGTAATGCTTTGAGCTGGTAAAACACGATTCGTCATGCGAGCACGTTGCATCGCTTCATCTAAATCTACAGCGCCGAAGCCATAAAAAGTATGGAAATCTACGCCTGCTGCGTTTTTTTGCCAAGGGGCAATGGCCTCGTAGCTAACCTGTTCACCTTTATGGTTAGTAAATTCAAGCTGTACGCCTGGATGCGCTTTATCCGTTACTTTTGCTGTCTCCGCTAGTAAAGCACGTACATCACGAGCAGAAAGTGCGTGGTTGGTTGACATGATTGCCGCGATGGCACCCGATGTGTTTGGCGCAGCCGATGAGGTTCCGTTCATCGTACTGGTATAGTTACAGTTCGGATCGAGCTCCGTTCCGCCGTGTAACCCATTAATGCCAAGGCCTTCACTGGTATTTTGCCCTTCTTCACAACCCATTAAATCAGTGGTGACCATAGCAGGGAAATCTTGCCCATATTCACCTGCTGGTGCTGCAACCCACACGTTCGAACCCACCGATGAGTAACTCGCTCGCGTACCATCCGCTCGTAGTGCACTAGTGACTAAATTGAAGTAATTGGCGTTATCATAAGACTGAGCAGAGTTGTGCATCGGTAAGCCTTGATTGTCTCCACCAGCAAAGAAGTTACTTGGCAATACGAAGAATCGCCCTGCATTGAAATAGCGGTAACCATTACCTGCTGACTTTACAAATACAGCACCTCGACCCCAGGCGTTACTGTTGCTGACGTTTTTCATCACGTCCATTTCAAGTTTTAGCTGAGGGTCGCTTTCATCAAAAGTAATCGGGTTTATAGGGCTGAAACCGTAACTTTGGTTAAATACGCGAACATCGCGTGTTGCTGGGTCCATGCCATGGGAGATTAACCAGCCTTCTAATGTCTGGTTGGCTAACCAGTTAAAACCGATGAGGGAAGAGTGAGAAGCGACACCGCGTCCGCCTTCACCGTTGTTGCCGACGGCGCTAATCAAACCGGCTACAGCAGTGCCATGACCATTAGTATCAACCGGATAACTTGGTGGGAATGAAGAGTCTTCGACGAAGTTTCTGCTACCTGTAACTATATTACCTGCAAGGTCGGGGTGATCGATCTGCACTCCAGAATCAATAACGGCAACTTTCACACCAACACCTGCAATCCCCATTGCCTGAGTGAGCTTAGTGTTTAAGTCGTTCCCAGCAACAGCAGGATTAGCCGCAAACGCAGTTTGCCCCGTGTTGTCTAAGTGCCATTGTTCAGAATAGAGTGGATCAAACGCCGAGACGGCAGGTGCAATGCCTACTGCCAACATAGCAGCAAATAGGCGATTAATGCGTATTTCCATTTTTGACCTCATGTCTTTGTTTGGAATTTTTTAGTTCCTGTTTCATATTCCGCTAACAGGAACAAACAAAGCTAACGACAAAGAATAAGGACGAAAACCATTTACAACTTGTTTACATTAAAAGTTCGATGGACAACATAAGTCTTTGTTAATTTACTGAAACCATGAGGTTTTTATACGTCGCATCGAGCATGCATGAAAAGTGAAAAGCAGAAAATACGAGTGTACCGTCTGCTTCAAGAGGGGAGTTATTTAGTTGAAGCGGGTTGAATAGTTGCTATTGGTTTCTTAGGTTCGGCTTTTTCTTTAGGCAGCACGTTATCAATCCACTTTTTAATGTACAACTTATCGAATTCTTTATCACACCACTTTTTGTTTAATCCACGTCGATTGAACTCAGCACCAATCGCCACTTTGGTTTGGTTGGTTGCACGGTTGTAGTAGAGAGTTTCACATAGTTGAGTGTTACTCATTTGCTGGGCATATACATTGACACTGCTGCTGCGCATTCCCAGTTGAGATGCTTGCTGATTACTGCACGCCATAAGAAATAGAGGCGCAAAAGTAATAATGATTAGATTTTTTTTCATGTGTGCTTTTTTATGATGTAGGGTGAATGATGAACTGGTTTCTGCCAGCTTGCTTCGCATCATACAAAGCTTGGTCTGCCAAGAAAAACCACTGATCCCATTCTTGTTTAATTATTTGTGCCGACAGTTTGTCCACTGCTCCAAGGGAAATTGTCGCGCTTAATGGTTTAGAGTCAACCACCAATGGCGTGTTTTCAACAGTATATCTCAATCGCTCCAAAAACTTAGCGCAATCTTCAACTCGCTGTACTTCGAATAATAGGACAAACTCTTCTCCACCCCAACGAATGAGTAGGTCACCAGAGCGAGTGGATTCATTAAATAGCGTGGCAATATGAGTCAGCATTTTATCGCCAATATCGTGTCCATATTGATCATTAAAGGTTTTAAAATGATCAACATCTAAAACTGCTAAGGCAAATGTTCTATCTGGGCTTCTACGAGCCATTTTGTCCAACCAAATGTGAAGATAGCGACGGTTATGCAGTTGAGTTAATGGATCGGTAGTATTTTCTTGAGTGAGTGCTTTATTAATACGTCTAACGCGCAGTACGTAACGAAAACCAACGACTCCAATTGCCGCAATAGCGATAAAGTAGAACATTTCTCGATAGCGCTGTGAACGCAGTTCAGAGGCTTGTAGCGCATTTTTTGTTTCTAGCAATTTGAGTTCTTTCTGGGCTAACTTAGCTTCGAGGTCAAACTTAATGTTAATCATCTCTTCACCATGAATATGATGAGAAAACTCAGCCTCTAGCTCTCTTAATTGGGTTAAATAATGAAAAGCCGCTTCATAGTCATTAAGAATTTGATGAGCGTTTACCAGTACCGAAAGCATATCAATACGCTGACGCAGCTCTAATTCACTGGTTGATTTGGTTTGTTCTAGAACGTTAAGTGCTGTTGTAATAGCTTTATCGTATTGTTTGTTTGCGAGGTAAGCCTCTGCAAATGCCTCGTAACAAGACGTTTTTAGCATTTCTAGATTTTTTGGAATGGGCAGGTCTACGCAACGCTGTGCGACCATTAATGCATCATCAATTTTTCCTACCGAGCTCAACATTTGTGAAAAGCTGGATAAAGAGTGGTGCTTGACTGTGTCCGACCCTGTTTGCATTGAAAGTCGAATGGCTTCATTGAAATAATATTCCGCTTCTTTGTTATCTCCGAGGCTCGAGTGAACGATGCTAAGGTTTGCGTAGATAACCCCCATAAAAAAGCTATTATCGTATTGATATTCGCTCTCTAGGTAAGTGTCGAGAGCTTGCGTTAGGTAACTGTTGGCCCGAGCCCAATCTGATGCGTCGATGTAGACCGTCCCAATGTTGTTCAGTGTCATCGCGACTTGTATTTCAAATACTGTTTTTTCTAATAACTCATAGGCATTGCGATAATATTTTAGGCCACTGCGTAGTTGATTTCGAGATACTTCTAGATTGCCTAACCAGCGGTAAGCACGGCCTTCTAATGCTAGATAACCAAGATCACGGGCTGTAGAAACAACGTCATGGAGTAACAATTCTGCGTTCCAGTTATCGTCTTGCTCAATCATTGTTACAGCCTTATTGAGCTGTGCTTCAGCGACGACCCATTCCAAATGGTGCTTTTTACCGAATTCGATTAAATCGGGCATATCTTTCGGTAATGGAACGCCTTCGTAACGCTTAAGGTACTTTCGTGCAAAGTAATACAGAGCAAGAGACTCCGCTGATGCATTCTGTGGCGCATTTAACTCATCTTTTTGAATTGATCGCGGCTTACCCATCGAGCGAAAGTAGAGTTTTAACATGGGCTTGCTTTCTGCTGAAATGTGTTCTTCCAGATAAGCTTGCTTTTCGGTACTCGCCAGTACGTTGGTGGGATGCAAGAAAAGTCCAAGTGCAGTACAAAGTGCGCAAGCCAGTTTTTTAATTGAGAAGTGCATGAGCGTATTAATAAAATGTGATCTCTTAACCGAATACCAGTTAAGTCTACCATTTCTTGTTGGTTAAGTGCGGATGGATTCCCAGTGGCAAAGTGTTTTGGGAGTGAGATACGAGAAGGAGCTCTATAATATTATGATTTATAAAACAAAATCTATTGAAAACTTATGCAATGATTAGGCGATGGTATAGATAAGGTAACGATGACAGGTAGGCGAGCATATTCGGTGGACTCAATCTAATGATTTAAGCCGCGGATTCATCGCTCAAAATCAGGGCGAAGTGTAAAAAATTACGTTTCTGTCATAAATATTTAATGTTTGTATGGGTTGTTAAAAAACTGGATATTAGACATAGTGTTATTAAGCCAATAAAAAATGGCTTTTATAATAAATAGGAGATTAACTATGCATAATGAAATGATTCAACCTTCGCACTTCGGCATTATCGGCCGTACCTGCATCGCTTCAGTACTTATGATTGCGGGTGTTTTCGCTCTTATTTAAGAGTCAAGGGTAACGATGATTACCTTTTAAAGAGTAAGAAAATTCAGGGAATCACCTTAACCTTGTGTAAGGTATTCCCCTGAAAATCCAAGCTAGTCTGTAGTTATTAGCTGAAGAAGCTAAAAATCAATGCACTTACCGCCACAATGCCTGCTGCTAGAACAAAGTAAGTAGAGACATTTCCTCGATATTGTTTCATCGCCTCGATTTTATACACCGCTAACATTGGCATAATAAATAAGATCATTGCAATAACAGGCCCTGACAATGCTTCCATCATACCAAGAATACTTGGGTTCATGATCGCCGCCGCCCAGATTGAGAAGAACAGTGCTGCCACGCTGATACGATCAACACGCTTCTCAGGTAGGTTAAAATGCTTGTTAATTAAACCATTTAAGCTTTCACGCGCACCTAAAAAATGCCCAAGGAAAGATGAAGTGATAGCGACAAACGCTACTAAAGGACCAAGTGTTGCAATAAATGGATTATCGGTTGCGTTCGCTAAGTAAGACAATACGGATACGTTTTGTTCTTTTGCTTGAGCCAATTGTTCAGGTGACAGTGTTAGCACACAGGAAAATACAAAAATAAGAACAAAGGCAATCAGCATGATGCTAGTGCGACGAAGAATAACTTCGGATTTGGCATCTGCCTGCTTACCGTAATGGCGACGTTGTACATTTGCAAAGCTTGAAATTGCAGCTGCGTGACTAAACGAGAAAATCACTACAGGAACTGCTAACCACATAGTGCTAGCAAAAGCTGACGCTTCTGGCACATCCATGACAGGCATGGTCCAGTTCGGTATTAAGTAAAATGATAGAAAGGCAAGAATGGCAACAAGTGGGAACACCATAATGGCAAAGGCCCGTAGCATTACTTTTTCACCCGCCATCATAATAGCAATTAGTGCAAACACTAGTACGCCAGAAAGCAAAGGTCTAGGTAAAGAAGCCATATCAGCCTGATTTACCATGAAGCTATCTACTGTGTTTGTTATTCCAACACCATATATCAACAGGATCGGGAAGATCGAAAGAAAATACAGCAGTGAAATAGAACGGCCTGCTTTTGCGCCGAAGTGCTCTTCCACTACATCAGTGAAGTCTGCGTTTTTGATCTTAGAAGATAGTACAAAACGAGCTAAGCCACGGTGCGCAAGATAGGTCATTGGAAAAGCAAGTACTGCCATCGCGACTAAAGGCCAAAAACCACCAATCCCAAGGTTAATTGGCAGAAACAGGATGCCTGCGCCAACGGCTGTTCCAAATAGGCTAAGAACCCAATGTGTATCATGTTTTGACCAAGCTGTGGTTGTGTTTATTTCACTAGGATTTAAGGCATTTCGAGATTCTTTCACTTTAAAACTCGCTTTTATAAAAATAATAATGCTGAAAATGGTAAAGGTTTTAGTGTTTATTATCACACGCGAAGCTTGGTGAATAATGCTGTGAATTTGGGGTGGTTGTAAATTATCCAACTATGAATTTTTCAATAAACCAGAATAAAGTTCTTAAATTCAATGCGTTTAATGGTTGTATGTGTTGAAATTTTCATCTTGTGTGGTTTTTGATTTTGCGGTTAAAACTTAATCACGGATGTATGTTCTAAGTGAGTTAGGCCTAATTTTCAGGAAGAATATTACATTTCTTAAGCACTTAATTGAGATGTTTGTGTCCCGTCATTTAGATGAGATTTAGGTATACTGCTGCCATTCATGTTAAAGAAGGAGTCATTGAATGGACATCTTGTCTGCGCAAAAAGAGGACTTATTTGCCATATATAAGCTCGAAAATACTTTATTTGGAGAACACGCCTATCCTCAATTTTTCTTTCGGCAAGCTTTTGATTGTTGGGGAGAGAGCTTACTGGTAGCAAAAGAGGGAGAGCAGGTCGCAGGGTATATATTGCTAACGACTAGCACAAATGCACATCAATATTGGATCATGTCATTGGCCGTCGATATTCAACATAGAGGTAAAGGTATTGCGCGTTCCCTCCTAGAAAACGTTATTGCGCCGTTGACGTTAGGCTCAAGCGTGAAATTGACTGTCGATCCTAAGAACCAACCTGCATTGTCTTTATACCTCTCCCTTGGCTTTAAAACGTTAGAAGAAGAAGCGCATTATTTTGGTGACGAAGAATCCAGGTTAGTCATGGAATTAGTAAAGTAATACTGCACGATAATGACCGAAATTTGCACACAATCAGTGCGTAGCATTACGTTGCTATAATTGGTTTTAAGCTAACCTTTTGTATAGTAATGGTTTTTAATCTTGGCACCTCACTTGCTTTACATAAACGTTCATCGATAACTCGATGCACCGCTCTCAATAGCAGGCGAGAGCGGTATAGGGTATTACTTTTTGAAAATGTACTAACAGCGTTAAAGGCATTGCTGCCTCTCTCGATTCGGGAGAGGCTTTTTTTTGCTAGTAAGTTGGGCTGAATCGCACTGGAGGTGTTATGTCGCAAGGATGCAAAAAAACCACTTGTCCCTATTGTGGTGTTGGATGTGGTGTCGAGGTCAATGCGAAAGGAATCGTTGGGGATGCGTGTCATCCTGCAAATGCGGGATCACTGTGCGTAAAGGGCGTCGCGTTGGCAGAGAGCTTGAATATGCCTTCGCGCTTGCTGTATCCAAAGCTTGTCACCAAGCTGCGACCTCAAGGGCAAGAAGTGCAATGGCAACAAGCCACGGATCTGATTGCAGAAAAGATTCATCAAGCGAAAGCAGAGTTTGGATCGGATTCCGTCGCGATGTATGTGTCAGGGCAGTTGTTGACGGAAGACTATTACGTCGCCAACAAACTCATGAAAGGCTATGTTGGCAGCGCAAACATCGATACTAACTCCCGTTTGTGTATGTCTTCGGCGGTTGCGGCTCATGTACGAGCGTTTGGCGAAGATGTCGTTCCTGTCAATTACGATGACATTGATAATACCGAGCTGTTGGTCATCTGCGGTGCGAATACTGCTTGGACGCACCCTGTTTTATTTCGACGCATTCAACAAGCGAGAGAGAACAATCCTAATCTCAAGCTGGTGGTCATTGACCCGCGTGAAACGGTCACCGCACAGCAAGCGGATTTGCATCTACCGATTAAAAACGATGGTGATGTGTCACTCTTCAATGGGCTGCTCAAGTTTCTTATTGAACAACAATTGATTGATTCTGAATACATAAATTCTTATACCGACGGATTTAATGCACTTAGAGAAGAAGTTTCTGATTTTCGTTACGATGTCACTAATTTGACGTCTTCCATTGGCATTTCAGAAGAAAAACTCACGACATTCTTCCAATGGTTTGCGCAAAGCCCAACCGCAATTACGTTGTTTTGCCAAGGGGTTAACCAAGCCGAAAATGGTGTCGACAAAGGCAATGCCATTATTAATGCACATTTGGCGTCAGGTAAAATTGCCAAGTCAGGTTGCGGACCATTTTCTATTACAGGTCAGCCGAATGCGATGGGCGGACGAGAAGTCGGTGGTTTGGCAAACCAGTTAGCGATTCATCGCGCTTTTGACGCAAAGTCTATCAAGCAAGTGCAGGCGTTTTGGGAGTCACCAGAAATTGCCACTCAGCCCGGTTTAAAAGCTGTTGAACTGTTTGAGGCGGTAGAACGTGGTGAGATTAAAGTTCTCTGGATCATGGCAACCAATCCTGTTGTCTCTTTGCCAGATAACCAATTGGTAAAACGTGCACTAGAGATTTGTCCGTTTGTGATTGTTTCCGATATCACAGCGGATTCGGATGTAGCGCATTATGCGGACCTATTGCTACCCGCCGCTGGCTGGGGGGAGAAGCAAGGCATGGTGACCAATTCTGAGCGTCGACTTTCAAGGCAGCGCCAGTTTCAAATGCCTCCGGGTGAAGCAAAATCAGATTGGTGGGCGATAAGCCAAGTCGGACAAGCTCTGTGTGCATTGGAAAAGACACAAAATGGCTTTGCGTTTACTTCTGAGCGGGCGGTATTCAGGGAATATGCGGCGATGACAGGTATGAATGCAGATTCGCCATTGAAGCTAGATCTTTCTCAATACGCCAACTTAACCCAGCAAGAATACGAAGAGTGGATGCCGACACAATGGGGAGGAGAGCGTCCTTTTGCTGATGGCATCTATTCGCACCCAGATGGTAAAGCACGTTTTGTCGTGACCAGTGAATCTCCTACGCGTTTAGAAAGAACAAAAGGCTGGTGGCTCAATACGGGCAGGCAACGTGATCAATGGCATACCATGACGCGCACAGGTCATATCGCACACCTTGCCGCCTCTGAGTTAGAACCAACCGTGTACATGAACACACTCTCTGCTACTCAAAATCGCTTAAAAGCAGGACAACTCACCAAGCTGTTTCAGCCTACTTCAAACACCAGTATTTATGCCAAAGTTGCCATTGATGAAGGTTTGGGTTTTCAAGAGCTATTTATGTCAATGCACTGGGCGGGTCGATATGGCGGTGAAAACAGTGTTAACGCGATAGTAAACAGCGCAAAAGACCCTATTTCCGGGCAGCCTGCGTTTAAGTCGTCTTATGTTGAAGTGCAAGATGCGGCGGTAAA
Organism: Vibrio sp. 2304; assembly: GCF_033339475.1. Lineage (NCBI taxonomy): Bacteria > Pseudomonadati > Pseudomonadota > Gammaproteobacteria > Vibrionales > Vibrionaceae > Vibrio > Vibrio sp. 2304. Next base: position 896,407 of record NZ_JAWOUQ010000001.1, read on the forward strand.
AACCTACGGTATGTTCATCGGTACACAGTTTGATTCCGGTAAATTTCTCTACAGCGCATTTCAAGCAGAAAGCAATTTGGGCATTTGGCGCTTTGCACACGATAAGCGACCAAAGAAGCAGAGTTTTTGTCGAACGGAAAAGAGCCGCAGAATTACGATAGATATTGCCCAAGGTTGGTTAGCAGTGGATTACGACCTTGTTGGAGACGTTCGTATCATTCGTTCTGTTTTAGTGGTGTCTAGTGAACCGATTCAAACCGACTACACCAACTTTACCGGCTTGATTGGCAAGCCAATGGAGCTATCGCAACTGCTTACCATCACTCAATCGCAAAGCAGTGCCAAACTGGTTTGTAGTTGTTTCCGTGTCACTGATAAACAAATACATGACGCGATGGAGAAACAAGACTGCACGTCACTGACCCAGCTTCAAAACAAACTCAAATGCGGCACCAACTGTGGCTCGTGCGTCTCTCAAATCAAACAAATGGTCGACAGTCATCAGCATCAAAAGGGCAAACAGCAAGCGAACCAGCAAAGTCTGGCTATTCAAATAAAGTAAGTCATAAAGAGGATAAGCACATGGAAGCGCCTTATCAAAAGTCTTGGTTTAAGAAAGGACAAGCGAGTCAGAATCAAGAACGCTCGTCTCGCTTTTCTAAGCATGATCAAGCAAGCAAACTGAACCAACTCTTAGAAGACCATTCAGTAGACTTCGACGCGAACCGCAAAGGTTTTGTCTCGATTGTTGGAGCAGGGCCGCACGATCCTGACTTGTTAACGGTAAAAGCTGTGAAAGCGATTATGTCGGCAGAGGTACTGTTGTACGACCGTTTGGTTAACAAAGATATTTTGGAGTTGGCTTCGCCACAAGCCGATTGGATTTACGTGGGCAAAAGATGCGGACAACCTAGTATTGGTCAGGAAGAAATTTGTGACTTGATGGTATCGCTCGCTCAACAAGGAAAGCGAGTTGTACGCTTAAAAGGGGGAGATCCTTTTGTATTTGGCCGTGGAGGTGAAGAGGCGTTAGCACTCGTCAAACACTCAATCGCGTACGAAGTCATTCCCGGCATTACCGCTGCGATTGGATGTTCAGCAAACAGCTTGATTCCGCTGACTCATCGTGGCGTTGCTCGTAGCGTTACCTTTGTGACGGGGCAAGTGGTAACAGGCGCATTTGAAGCGTGGAGCCAACTGATGCAAAGCGGACAAACGTTAGTCTTCTATATGGGGTTAGAAAAGTCATCGCAAATACAAACGGGTTTAATAGGCTCTGGTTTGAGAGAAGATTTTCCAGTCGCGATCATCACTCATGGTTGCAGCCCTCAACAACAAGTGCATGTTACCCAACTCAATCAGCTCAATGATTTATCGATTACACTTAAAGGCGTGAGCCCAGCATTGATTGTGATGGGAGAAGTTGTCAAACTGCGCGAACAACTAATAGAAACCGTACAGTCAGTGACGGAATACGAGGGAATATGAGCAGCATTTTGGAATGTATCAGAATAGTCGGTCGTGGCGAACGTGGTAGAAAACCACTGAACTTTGACCAAGCGTTTCGAGTTATGGATGAATATCTAAACGGTGAGTGCGACGACGATCAGATGGCGATGTTATTGATGCTGATCCGTGTACAGAACGAAACTCAACAAGAAATCGCTGGCTTTGTGAAAGCATTCCAATCCCGCATGCCTGCTATTGGTGCAGACATTGACTGGCCATGTTATGCGGGCAAACGTGAAGCGGCAGGTCAACCGTGGCACCTGTTGGCAGCGAAGATCCTCGCGGATAATGGCCATAAAGTGCTGATGCACGGCTATCATGACCGTCAATCTGGTCGTTTGCATGCCGAAGATTACCTCGACAAGTTTGCTATCAAGAAAGCGGAATCAGCCGAAGACGCAAAACGGGTCTTAGAAACACAAAACATCGTGTATCTGCCGCTGAGTTCGTTTGCACCCCAAGCAGAAACCATGATCGGTTGGAAGAATCGTTATGGGCTTAGAACGCCGATTAATACCGTGGTTCGAGCATTGAATCCGGGGCAGGCGACGGTTGGTATTCGTGGTAGCTTCCATCCTGGGTTCCAACAACTTCATGCTGAAGTCGAATTCGAGATTGGTCAAACCGCTCATGCCGTTGTTTCATTCAAAGGACAATCGGGTGAGTCAGAATACAACCCGAAAGTAAGCCAAACGGTATGGCTAAGCCAAACAAGCGGCGTGACATCGCACTACTGGACGGAGCAAATGCTGTCTGAGGTGCCAATGCCTGCGAACTGCTCATTTGGGACGTCAGAAGATGACATGAACCAAATGGCAAATACGGTTCTTGCCACAATGACAGTGGTCTTGTTTGCACAGATGCACGACAGAGAAAAAGCATTCGAACGAGCTTTCTCTTACTGGCAAGCCTATTGCGGCCAGCAATAAGATACTATTGTCAATTAATGTAAAACCAACGACGCAAAGTTGTTGAATCTGAATCCATTATCTATTGTTTGAAGAAGGTAAAAGATCCTAGCTCGCCAATGATGTGTTTCACCACCTTGCTCCGTATTAGAGTGGTGAAACCGCAGTTTTAGCCTCAATCGCGTTCGTTTCTCGCTGCGCTTTTGAGAATGAGAAAATCCCATATGGTAAGACACAGAGGACATGGATAATGGTTCTAAAGCATACCACTCCTAGTGAAAAGGCTTCTCATCCGATCCCGCAAGAAGCCTTCGATTGGTACGACGAATACGCCCACGGAAAAATCACGCGCCGTGAGTTTCTTAACAGGCTGGGTGGCCTTGCGGTGCTTGGCTTTAGCATGACAGCACTGGTCGATGCGCTAACCCCGAATTATGCACTCGCAGAACAAGTTTCATTTAACGATCCTGACATCAAAGCAACTTACGAAACCTTTCCATCTCCAAATGGGCATGGAGAAGGGCGTGGTTATTTGGTGATGCCACAGAAGAAGACCTTAAAATCGCCGACTGTGTTGGTGATCCATGAAAACCGAGGTCTGAACCCTTATATCAAAGATGTCGCAAGACGACTTGCAAAAGATGGCTTTATTGCTTTCGCACCAGACGCACTTTATCCACTCGGCGGCTATCCGGGGAACGACGATGAGGGGCGCGCCATGCAGAAAGAGATGGACAGAGCCAAGATCGAACAAGACTTTATTGCAGCGGCTAACTTCCTCAAACAATACGAGGGTGGCAACGGTAAATTGGGCGCGGTTGGATTCTGCTTCGGTGGATACATTGTCAACATGCTTGCCGCGGTAATGCCAGAAGAACTCGATGCAGGTGTGCCTTTCTACGGAACACCAGCGGCGCAAGAGATTCAAAAGCAGGTCAAAGGGCCGTTGATGATTCACTTCGCAGGGCTCGATAAGCGCGTCAACGACACATGGCCTGCCTATGAGCAGCAATTAATCGCGAACGATGCGCAATATCAGGCGTTAATGTATGAGAACGTCAACCACGGCTTCCATAACGACTCAACAGCACGCTACGCACCGGAAGAAGCGGCGCTCGCTTGGGAACGCACACTCGGCTTCTTCAAAGAACATCTCGCTTCTAGTTAAAAGGCTTCTACTTTAGTTGGCACATTCCTTGTTATGTCTCTCTTAGTGAGTGAGATATAAACAAGGAATGTGCATGACTCAATCAACGTCAAAAACACCCATCATAGTATGCTGTGATAGCCTCCAAGAGCAGGCTCGATTGTCCGGCTTATTGAGCAAAGATTACGACAACATCATGGGTTGCCAATTGGCACAACTAGAAACGTTAATGCAACGAGAACCGTCAGCAAGCGTTGTGGTTGGATGGCAGCAACCAACCGCGGAACTGCGTTTGATCGTCGATTTCTGCCGCAGAAAATTGGCACCACTTCTTATCGTCTTAAAGCAATTATCATCCAATGATATCAATCGTTTATCAGAAAAAATGGACTATGTTCTTATGCCGCACGATAGTGAGTTTGCACTTCAACCTTGGATTGAACATGCGACATTAGTGAGAGCGAAATTCGAAAGTATGCAATCGGAAATTGAATTACTGACCAATAAGATTGAAGAGCGCAAGCTGGTGGAAAAAGCGAAAGGTCTGCTGATGAAGATGCACAGCGTTGATGAAGGACAGGCTTATAAAGCGCTAAGAAATTCAGCCATGCAATCGAGCCAAACGCTCGCACAAGTTGCCAAGAATTTGATAACTACTTTGGAGGTGCTTGATTAGTCGTTCTACTACTTTGGGGTTATAGTGCGTTTTCTAACGTGGTGCGTGTTGCACTATCAGCAAGCAATAACAGGGAATAACAAACGGCAAGATATACTAATCTATTGTATTTACTGTGAAAAATAAGTTGGCACAGTAATTGGATTAGAAGAATTGGGTTTATTGTTGAATCGCTTATCTCAATTATCAACGGCGGTAATTGTAGACTTAGCAACGGCGCTACTGCTCTTCGGAGTAGCGGCGCTTTTTTTATGGGAGCAAACCAATGAAATGGAGTTCGATGCTGAAAGTGTCAGCAATTTCGTTATCGGTATTCACCGCGGTCAGTGTAAAGGCAGAGTTGGGTGAGCCAGAAATTGAAGATCTGAAGTTTGGTTTTATTAAGTTAACCGATATGGCACCGCTGGCGGTTGCTTATGAGAAAGGCTTTTTTGAAGACGAAGGCTTGTACGTCACTTTAGAAGCACAAGCAAACTGGAAGGTGCTATTAGACCGAGTCATCGACGGTGAGCTTGCTGGCGCGCACATGCTTGCTGGTCAGCCATTGGGCGCAACGATTGGTGTCGGCACAAAAGCGGAAGTGATTACCGCGCTCAGTATGGATTTGAACGGCAACGCAATCACGGTTTCCAATGATACTTGGGAACAGATGAAGCAATACATTCCAAAGCAACCAGATGGCAAGCCAGTTCACCCAATCAAAGCGGATGCACTGAAGCCTGTGGTCGACAGCTATCTGGATAAAGGCAAACCGTTCAACATGGGGATGGTGTTCCCTGTATCGACGCACAACTATGAGTTGCGATACTGGTTAGCGGCAGGTGGGATTCATCCAGGTTTTTACGCACCAGACTCAGGCGATAACAGTGGCCAGTTGGATGCTGACGTTCTTTTGAGTGTTACACCGCCACCACAAATGCCAGCAACAATGGAAGCGGGCACGATCAAAGGGTACTGCGTAGGCGAACCATGGAACCAACAAGCTGTATTCAAAGGTATTGGTACGCCAGTCGTGACCGATTACGAGATCTGGAGGAACAACCCAGAGAAAGTGTTTGGTGTTTCCAAAGCTTGGGCTGAGAAGTATCCAAACACGCACATTCGCGTAGTGAAAGCCTTGATTCGAGCGGCACATTGGTTGGATGAAAATGACAATGCCAACCGCCAAGAAGCAGTGAAGATGCTATCAAAAAGCGAATACGTCGGAGCCGATGCCGAAGTTATTGCCAACTCAATGACCGGCACATTTGAATACGAGAAAGGCGACAAACGAGACGTGCCAGACTTCAACGTGTTCTTCCGTCATAACGCCACTTATCCGTATTACAGCGATGCGATTTGGTACCTGACCCAAATGCGTCGCTGGGGGCAAATCTCAAGCGAGAAATCCGATGATTGGTACATGGATGTCGCAAAAGAGGTTTACCGTCCGGACATTTACCAACAAGCGGCTCAAGCACTGATTGAAGATGGTGTGTTGAGCAAAAAAGACTTCCCAGATTTTAGTGCTGAAGATGGTTTCCGTGCGCCACAAACACACTTTATCGACAACATCGTTTATGACGGTCGCGAGCCAAATAAATATTTAGAGAAGTTCTCTATCGGGCTTAAAGGAAAAGACAAGGTTTAACCATAACGGTAAACGCCACAGGCGAGGGAATTCGCTTGTGGTAACAAGGATGTAAATTTCTTAGGAGTGAGTATGTCTAGTAATGTCATTTCCCTTTTTCCTGCTAAGCAGGTAGTGAACCGAAGTCGGTTGGTACTTTTGCCCGTCATTGGTTTGCTGATCTTTTTGGCAATGTGGCACTTAGCAGCGAGAGAAGTGCAAACCTCATTAGGTACGCTACCGGGGCCTGTGCAAACTTTTCAGCAGTTCAGCAACCTTGTCGATGACCATTGGCAAGAGCGAGAAAAGGAACAAGCGTTTATCGAGCGTCAGGAAAAGCGCAATGCTGCGAAGTTAGCCAAGAATCCGGACGCGGAAGTGAAGATTCGTCCCTACACAGGTAAACCGACGTTCTTCGATCAAATCATAACAAGCCTAGTGACTGTAACCGCGGGCTTTTTACTGGCGACGGTTATCGCAATTCCGCTTGGTATCGTGCTTGGTCTTAATCAAGGGCTGTATCAAGCGTTCAACCCAATCATTCAATTGCTCAAGCCTGTATCACCTTTGGCTTGGCTGCCTATCGTCACTATGGTTGTAAGTGCCACTTATGTGAGTGATGACCCGATGTTTGCTAAGTCGTTCATCAACTCACTGATCACCGTGGCGCTGTGTAGCTTATGGCCGACGCTGATTAATACCGCTGTGGGTGTAACGAGCGTTGATAAAGACTTAATCAACGTGAGTAAAGTGCTTCAACTTTCGTGGTGGCAGCACATCCGCACTATCGTTTTACCTTCTGCCATTCCAATGATCTTCACAGGTTTACGTCTCTCTTTAGGTATCGCTTGGATGGTGTTGATTGCGGCAGAAATGCTCGCTCAGAACCCAGGGTTAGGCAAGTTCGTTTGGGATGAATTCCAAAACGGCAGCTCGGCATCATTGGGTCGTATTATGGTCGCCGTCATCACCATCGGCTTTATTGGATTGATGCTCGATAGAGGCATGTTGCAACTTCAAAAGTGGCTGTCTTGGAATAAACAACAAGCGTTGAGATAAGGGAAAAGATCATGGAAAAAGCATTATTAGATCTAACGCGTTTAGGGATGCGATTCCCAACGCCAGATGGCGAGTTCATCGCGCTTAAGAACGTCGATTTACAAATCAATAAAGGCGAGTTTGTATCGCTGATTGGCCACTCTGGCTGCGGTAAATCAACGGTATTGAACTTAGTTGCAGGGCTACACATGCCAACAGACGGCGGCGTAATCGTCGATGGACGAGAAGTAGCTGGACCGGGACCTGACCGCGCAGTGGTGTTCCAAAACCATTCATTGTTGCCTTGGCTCACCGTATATCAAAACGTTGAGCTAGCTGTAAAACAAATTGCCGGCAAAAAGGGCAAAGCGTGGATTCAGGAGCAAGTGAATCACTATTTGGAGTTGATTCAAATGCAGCATGCCGCGCACAAAAAGCCGGATGAAATCTCGGGTGGTATGAAGCAGCGAGTCGGCATCGCCAGAGCACTGGCACTTCAACCAAAGGTTTTGCTGATGGATGAACCATTTGGTGCGTTGGATGCGTTAACTCGTGCGCATTTGCAGGATGCACTGATGAAGATTCAAGCCGAGCTAAACAACACCGTCATCATGATTACCCACGATGTGGATGAGGCGGTGTTGCTATCCGACAAAATCGTGATGATGACTAACGGACCGGCGGCAACCATTGGTGAAGTGTTAGAAGTGAATTTACCGCGTCCCCGTGAGCGTGTCGCACTGGCGGATGATGCGCAGTATCAGAAGTGTCGCCAAGCCGTGTTGAAGTTCCTTTACGAGAAGCAATCCAAAGTCGAGATTCCTGCTTCGAAAGAAGACAAACCCAAAACCGCAGCGCAAACGGCATAAGGAGACAGCGATGAACAGTCCTTTAACGATTCCAGTAAAGAACGCATTGAGCCACATCGTTGTGGTAGGCAACGGTATGGTCGGGCAACACCTCGTCGAGCAATTAGTGCAGAAAAACGCGCATTTGGAGCACCGAATTACCGTGATTGGTGCAGAGCGCTTTATCGCGTATGACCGTGTACAGTTGTCCTCTTTGTTTGCGGGTAAGTCTCATGATGATTTGATGCTGAGTAACCAAGAATGGTACGACATGCATGGCATCCAACTCGTACTTGGCAGCCAAGTAACAGGCATCGACAGAGAGCAAAAGCGTATTCTGCTTGATGGTGAAGATGTGCTGGGTTACGACCAACTCGTGCTCGCGACCGGTTCTTACCCGTTTGTGCCTCCAATTGAAGGTAAAGACCGAGACAACGTGTTTGTCTACCGCACGCTTGATGACCTTTCACAAATCAAAAAGGCATGTGAAGGCGCAAGAACAGGCGCAGTGATTGGCGGCGGCTTGTTGGGTTTAGAAGCGGCAAACGCACTCAAACTATTGGGGTTAGAAACTCACGTCATTGAGTTTGCGCCTCGCCTGATGCCCGTGCAATTAGATGATGGTGCAGGCTTGGTGCTAAAAGAGAAGATTGAAGCGCTAGGGCTAACCGTTCACACCTCAACGGGTACGGAGCGAATCTGCGATGGTGAAACGGCTAAGCATCGTATGGTGTTTAAAGACAAAGATCCTCTCGAAGTGGATGTGATTGTCTTTTCCGCAGGCATTCGCCCTCAAGATGAGTTGGCAAGATTGGCCGAGCTAGAGGTCGGTGAGCGAGGCGGCATTGTGATAAATAACCAATGCCAAACCAGCGATGAGAACATATACGCGATTGGCGAATGTGCCCTTTGGGAGCAGAAGATCTTTGGTTTGGTCGCTCCCGGTTACACCATGGCGAGAACCACTGCCGATGTTTTGACTGGTATGCCGAGCGAAGGTTTTAAAGGTGCAGACATGAGCACCAAACTCAAGCTGCTTGGGGTGGATGTGGCGTCTATCGGCGATGCACAAATGCAAACCGAAGGCGCTCAAGAAATGGTATTGCAAGATGCGGTTGCAGGCATCTACAAAAAGCTGGTGGTTGATGCGAGCGGCACCCAATTACTTGGTGCGATTCTCGTTGGTGACAACAGTGACTACGATGCGCTCTTACAGTGTTATTTGAACAAAACTGTCTTGCCAGACCATGCAGCGAACCTGCTGTTTGATACCGGAATGCTGGACGGAGAAATGCCAGACAGCGCCATCATCTGTTCTTGTCACAACGTCACAAAAGGCGACTTAGTTGCCGAGATTCAAGCTGGTACTACCAACCTGACGGACCTTAAAGCCAACACCAAAGCCGGTACTGGCTGTGGTGGCTGTAGCAATATGGTCAAGTCGGTATTGGATACTCAATTGGCAGCCATGGGGGTAGAGGTTAACAACCACCTTTGTGAGCACTTTGAGCTTAGTCGCCAAGAGATGTTCCATATTTGCCAAGTGGAACAAATCAAAGACTTCGACACCTTAATTGCACTGCATGGCAAAGGGCATGGGTGTGATATCTGTAAGCCGACAGCAGCATCTGTGTTTGCTTCTTTGTGGAATGAACACATCATGGAGCCGCAGCATCAATCTCTGCAAGATTCTAACGATGCTTTCATGGCAAACCTGCAAAAAGATGGCTCTTACTCGATTGTACCTCGTGTTCCGGGCGGCGAAATCACACCAGACAAACTCATCGTGCTAGGCGAAGTTGCTCAGCAATACGATCTGTACACCAAGATCACTGGTGGTCAACGCGTGGATTTATTTGGCGCGCAGTTAGAACAGCTTCCTGAAATCTGGCAAACCTTGATTGATGCTGGTTTTGAAACAGGGCACGCCTACGGCAAATCGGTGCGCACCGTGAAATCTTGCGTCGGTTCTACGTGGTGTCGTTATGGTGTTGATGACTCGGTCGGATTAGCCATTGAGTTAGAGAACCGCTACAAAGGATTGCGAGCGCCCCATAAGCTTAAGTTTGCCGTATCGGGCTGTACTCGCGAGTGTGCAGAAGCGCAAAGTAAAGACATTGGGGTGATCGCCACTGAAAACGGCTGGAATCTATATGTGTGTGGTAATGGCGGCATGAGACCAAGACACGCTGATTTGTTTGCATCCGACTTATCTAAATCAGAGTTGATCACCATGATCGACCGACTCTTGATGTTCTACGTCAGCACCGCAGATCGCTTGCAGCGTACGTCGTTGTGGATGGAGAACATGGAAGGGGGCCTAGACTACCTTAAACAAGTGATTTTGGATGACTCTCTCAACCTATGTGACTCTTTGGATGAACAAATGGCGCGCGTTGTAGATACCTATCAATGTGAGTGGAAGAGTACGTTGGATAATCCTCAAAAATTGCAACGCTTCCGTCCTTTCTTGAACAGCACGTCGGGCAGCAAAGTCTTGCCGTACCAACGTGTGCGCGGTCAGCGTATTCCAGTGAAACAGGAGGTGTAAATGGCAGCGTTAACCAAAGTGAAATTGTGTCAGCTTGATGACCTAATGCCGTTCATCGGTGCCACGGTGTTGATTGAAGGCGAGCATGTCGCGTTGTTCTACATTCCTGATAGCGGTGTTTACGCCGTTCAAGATTGGGATCCAATTGGTAAGGCTTATGTGATGAGTCGAGGGATTGTCGGTGATATCGATGGTGAGATGTGTGTCGCATCACCACTGTATAAACAGCACTTCAGTTTAAAGAGTGGGCAATGTTTGGAAGACGATGCGCACTGTCTAAAAACGTGGCAAGTAACAGTCGACGATAATCAGGTTTGTTATTTAGTCGAAGAATGATCCTCGAAATTAGCTTGCGCGATATGAGTAAATTCTTAGCGTAAGAGACAAGCGAATAAAGCTCCAGAGACACCACAGTATGGCTCTGGAGCTTTTTACTATTTGGAAGGATTCACTTGTAGTTCGGTATAGCCAGTCGAGTCGTCCATCGCTCTAGTGAACTCAAGCTCTGAGTAAGAATGGATGATCAATTCTGCGGTAGTATCAATCACTGTGCCTTCCAGCAAATGCCCACCCCAAACTAGTCCATCACGATCAGACACCGAGATATGAACGTGCTGATGCTCAGGCGTTAGTGTTCCCATCACAGAGACGATTTCAAATGGTTCTTGTTTGGTTAACGTACTCTCTGCACCTGCCAAACGAAGGTTGAGGTCAGAGATACAGCCAACGCATGAGGCAATCGAGCCTGCTTTGATACCATGCTGCTCGACCAATTTCGCTAGGCTCAGCTTTAAGTCCATGCCTTTGGTAAGACGTACTGCTATCACTTCAATCGACATGTCACTTCCTAATCAAAACCAGCAAGCAGGAAAGCGCCGTATCCAAGTCGGCATAACGTTTGGCTTTGCCAAGTACGCGCATGCCTTGCATGTTGTTGAGAACAAAACGAGCAAGCTCTTCTGGTTTCAACGTTTTCGGCACTAAGGTTTCTTTTTGCGCATTGGTCAGCGCATCCGCAATGATGTCGATAAGATGGTCGAACAAAAAATGCCCTTTACGCAGTACATCATCGTCTTCACCAGCGTGCTCAATCAACGCATTTTGGATAAAACACCCACAGTTGCGTTTGCGTTGCAGTTCAGCAAAAGATTTAAGGAACGATTCCAACTCAGGTAAGGACGCGTCGTCTTTTTCCAAATCATTCAGTGACGGTAGCGAGACCTTTTTCAAGTAGGTATCGAGCGCTTCGTAGTAGAGCTGTTGCTTGTCACCATAGGTGTTGTAAAGACTGAAGCGGTTGATGTTCAACTCGTCGGTGAGATCCGAGATAGACGTGTTCGCAAAGCCCTTGCGCCAAAACACATCCATAGCCACGAGAAGCTTTTCATCTCGGTCGAAGTTGGCTTTTCTTGCCATAAATTACCTGCCTGGGTCTGCTTATCGGGTAATTAAATTGCTTTGGAGGGATGGTACAGAGAACCTCTAGCGTTCGAACTGAACCAATATGATGAATACCCATCTATTCTTGGGTATCAACCTCCAAATTCATGTGAACTCACAAACGGCATCAAAAATCTCGCTCAGCAAACAGACCCACAACTGTTTGAAAATTTTTGATAGTGAAGTTCTTGACTGATCGTTTATAAACTGGCTACAGTATATCCTAACCAATCGGTTAGAAAAAGATAAAAGGATGTGAAATGAAGCTCTATGAAACCGCAATGACTCCAAGTTGTAAGCGAGTTAGCATTTTTCTAAAGGAAATCGGTGGCGAGGTTGAGCGAATTGCGCTGAACGTTCGTGAGGGCGATAACCTATCTGAACCGTTTAAATCGAAAAGCGTGAACGGTAAAGTGCCTCTACTAGAACTGGATGATGGTACGACGATCTGTGAAAGCGTGGCGATTTGTCGCTACCTAGATGAAGCGTTTGAAAATGATCTGGCGCTGTTTGGTGCTAACCAGCTCGAACGTGCTCAGGTGGAAATGTGGCATCGTGTGGTGGAGTTCCAAGGACTAAATGCGGCATTTCAGGCGTTTCGAAACATGACCGGAGTTTATGGAGACAGAGAACGTTGCGTTGAAGCATGGGGCGAAGAATCAAAACAACGCGTCTACGAATTTCTGCCTGTCTTAGACAAGCGTCTTGAACATAATGATTTTATCGCCGTAGACCATTTTACTATTGTTGATATAACAGGCTTTATTTTGATCAGTTTCGCAATTAAAGGCCTAGAAATTGATGTGCTATCGACGTCGCCAAACATTGCTCGATGGTATAACCAAATTTTAGCTAGACCTGCATTTCAGAGTTAATGTATTGCAGCGAGTGGATGATAGCTCGCTGCTACCACCTTACCGATTCTTAACTCAGCAGGATATTCAAATTTTTTCAGATTTTTCTTATTTCTTCTCCTATCGCCTATAATTGGAAAAACAACCTCAATTTGCTTCGTTGCGTTTTAGAGCCTTGGGCTCTTGGTCCGTAGACGCTCTCTTTCATCATGGAAAGTCTAATAATAGACAAGGAGAGGTCATGAGTATTCAAGTGAAAACTATCAATAATATTCTAATCGCCCTGTTAATGGTTTCGGTTTTTGGTCTATTCGCACTGTACCTCAATTACACACAGCAGAATGAACAGATTGAAAGGCTGCAAAGTCAGTTAATCGAAAAAGAGCATCAGATACTAATTTCTAATGAAGCGTTGTCTTACACTCGATATCAACACCAATTATTAGCCGAAGACTACAGCCGTTTTAGAAATGAGCAGTCAGTGACTAGTGTTTTGCGTTAGCCAGTAAAGCAACCGTATTAAGGAGGAAGATGAAACCCATTCTTTTGGTCGATGATAGTAAAACAGTACTGCTTTACATTAGCAGTGCATTGGAAAAGCAGGGCTATGAAGTGGTTGCAGTTGAAGACGGACGAGCGGCGCTTGAGGTGCTAACCAACCGCCCTGATATTCAGTTTGTGCTGAGTGATTTAATGATGCCTGGAATTAACGGTATTGAATTGTGTCGCCAATTAAAATCTAAAGTTAGCGAACGTTACATTTTCTTTGTTCTACTGTCTTCTAGAAATGACCAAAGTTCGATCGTGAAAGGCATTGATGCTGGCGCAGATGATTTCGTAGATAAAAAGACGTCTGTAGAGGAACTTCAGGCCAGAATCCGTGCGGGGTTTCGTACTTTAGAACTGCACAACAAACTCGTTGAGAGAAATAAAGAGCTAGATGCGGCCTATCAAACAATCCACCAAGACCTACAGTCTGCTAGTCATCTGATGGAGCAACTACTCCCTGCTGAATCAACTATTCAGAATGTAAATTTTAGCTATGTCTACAAACCATGCTCCCAGATTGGTGGTGATATGTTGGGGTATTTGGAGCTCGATGAACAACATGTTGCGTTTTATGTACTTGATGTTTCTGGTCATGGTATTTCTTCAGCTTTGATGGCTTTTTCTATTCAACAGACGCTATCTCAAAGTCAGGGGCCTGATTCGATCACGATGGAGTTGAGAGATGACGGCTATTGCGTAAGTGAGCCAGCATCTGTGATTGAACGGCTAAATCGGCGTTATCAGCAAACTAGAAACAGTCAACTTTACTTTACTATGGCTTACGCCATTCTTAACACAAAATCAGGGCAACTTAGCTATTGCACGGCTGGCCACCCCAGGATCTTAGTTTGGCGAGCGAGTACGAAAACGATGGAACAGATAGGTGACGATAACTTTATCGTTGGTGCAATGCAGCCGATGGAATATATCGGTAACCAAATTAATCTGGATGAGGGCGATGCATTGTGGCTTTATTCGGATGGCTTGATTGAAGCGAGGCAGGGTGAGGAGATGTTTTCACTACAACGATTGGCATCGAGTATAAAAGCTGTTTGCACGCTGCCAGTTGAAGATCAAGTGGGAGACGTCTTTAAAAAAGTACAATCTTGGCATAACGAAGATGAGTTTGATGATGATGCCAGCCTTTTACAGGTAAAATGGCATGGTGAGAGGCTCGATTTTAAGGAAAAGAATGTCAAAGAGCGAATTTAAACGAACTTACGGGAGCTCCCTTACTCACTCACGAAGTGCGAGCAAAGACGTTGTTCGGTTTTTGATGGGTCATCAAATCCCCTTAAATGCAATTCAATCATTGGAGCTTTGTGTCGTTGAGCTCATGAATAACGCTTATATTCATTCTTACAGTGAAATAGAAGGCCTGCCAATTGAAGTGGAGTGTAGGGTTGGGGATGACCAAGTGTCCGGTTTCGTGGAACTGAGAGTCTCTGATTGCGGAGCGCCGATCAATGAAAAGACGTTCATCCAACATAAAAACAAACAGATTGAGGCACCTAACTTAATGGATGACGATAGTTGGTCCTCCTCTGGTCGCGGACTGATGTTAGTCGCTCAATTATCTGACCTGTTTAAATTGGAAAAAGGTTTCGAAAACAATACGTTTGTTGTAGTGAAAAGGAATAGGGAGAGAAACTAACAACCAAGCAAAGTCGATTTCCTTCACTTGGTCCCTAGCGTTAACCTGACGGTTGCGTTGTATATCATTGTTATTTTGTATTCGTTGTTGGTGCCGGTGATAGTAACGCCTCCAACTCTTCTGGTGTTAGAATATCACTGATGTTTAACATATTACTTTCATCATCTAGCGCCATCTTTGTACGGCTAAGTAAGTACCTTTTTTGAGTTGGTGTTAGGTCTTTGAGAGACTCAATCAACTCCCTGAAATTGCTATTATTCATTGCCATATTTCCCCCAGTTAAGCCTTGAATTTCTTTATTGCATATTCTTCAAGTAAGCGAAGATTTGTTGATTAATTGCAGCTAGCTCTTTAGTAACTATAGCTATATCTGAGCTATCTGGCGCTGTATCGTTTCTGGTTTTTTCTTCTATTCTTTGAAACGCAATGACCGCGGTGTCTTCTCCGAAACTCTCTAGAATGCCTTTTAAACTATGAGCTAATAGATAGAGTTCTGACCAACATCTGCTTGCATATAGCTCATCTATACGCTCTATATCATTCGTGTGATCTTCAAGGTATGTAGAAAAAACAGTGACGATCAGATCTACGTCGTTATCCATGTATGTATTGAGAACATCAAAATTAATCATGTATACCCCTATTAAACGTTGAGGTAGAGGAATGTTTCGGATAATGAAGGCTTAGCCGAAGGTATGAATGGCATAACCAGTATTTGAGCAGAAATAGTTTGCTTGTCGCTTGAGATAAACTTACAAAAAGAAAGTCATTGTTAAAGATATTTTGACTTATATCCAAACGGCAATGGTCGAAATGTAGGGATGAAAAAACTTCAACTCGTGTGTTTTTAACACAAGTAGCAAAGGGGACGTTTCCAAGTAAAACGGCGAGTCGGTAAGTGTCTTGCAGTCCTAGTTTAAGGCTATCGTTACATACGGACGCCAGACGTTCGCCAACTTTGACTATTCCTTCAGTCAAGGCTAACTCTCCTCATTAAGTACAAGTATAAATTAGCAATCTAGTTGCATATTGGCAAGTAATCTGCGGCAAAAAAGGGACTCGCGTCCCTTTTGTATTACTAGCTTTGCTTAGAGTCCTGTTCTATTTGCTTCATAAGCTCGTTGGCTTTCTTCATAGCGCGTCTTGCGCTTGAAGTCCTTCGCTTATTAAGTAATATATCGGAGAAGCGTAAGTATTTATCAGCAGTTTTGAATCTTAAATCGTTAACATCCTGAAAACCAATAGGAAAGTTTTTCGAGAACAGATCCACATCCTTCACTAAGTTATCGAGATGAGTTGTCGTCCTTGCCTTTTCTAGGCGAGAATAAAAGTTTTCAAACTCTTCTTGGAACAGGATTCTAGCGGCATCTTCTGGAAACGGTAGAGGGCTGTTGGAATCTAGCGCTGTCTCATACAATTTCATTTCCAGCACTGCATCTTTCATCGCATTACTTATCTGTAAGTTCTCTTGATGCTCTTCTACGTTTGAAAAGAAGGTGTTCCCAACCTTAATAAGAGCAACAAGTGCAGCTGCGTCTTTCTTTTGGAGTGCTTCAGTGAGGTGCTGACCGAAAACATCGCTAGATAACGAACTTGGCGTGAAAGGATAACCTTGATGAATCTGATTTAACTCATCCTTGAGCTCATAGATGGATTTACTGCCATCTTCTTTACTGTACCGAGACTTTTCTAGTTGACTGTTGATTTGCCTTGCTATCGAAAGTAACGTGGAGTGCTTGCTTGACTGAATATCTAAGGCAAGAACTTCTATTTTATGTGAGTCAGGATAGTAGGTTTTTGCTTTATCAAGTATGGACTCAATTTCATCATAATTCGGGTAGTTGTTGGCATCAGAATTCAAAACCTGATCAATTTCAGATTCAAACTCGCTGAGAATATAGGTCTTGTGTAAGCGTAATAAGCCAGCCTTAACGACTGGATGTAAGCTTTTTTCACTATCAATCAGTGCCAAACTTTTTTCTGCTGGCGTATCAAGCTGCCACTCTTGTCCGGCAATTTGATCATTTTGCTTGCTAATAACGGTTTCCAAAGTGGCGATGGTTTCTTGTTGCTGCTGATAACCAAATACTATGCCGCTAACTAATAATATACTCGCTGCCGCGCCGCTAGCGATAGGCCAATAGCGCATATTCAATTTGTGTTTCAACTGCTCAGGGGTCAGCTCGTTCGGAATGATGCCAGTTGAAAATACGCTTGAAAATATTGGCCACTTAGATGCAGGCATGTTAGTTGGTTTAGAGACCTTGATCTTCTTTTTGAGAGCTTCATTAACTGGAGTTCTTGCGTAAGGGTGTTTGCAACTCAATAACTCGTAAGCAATACAAAATAGAGCAAACATATCGTCGCTTAAGTTCGGTTCCTTACCGGATAACAGGTTGAGTGATGCATAGTTGGGAGTATAACCAAGCGTTTCAACATTTTCGGATTTACGTTTAGCCGCATATTGATCCTGCTTTAATTGATGAGTTTTAGATACACCAAAATCAAGCAGCTTAACGTTACCCTCAGACGTTAAAATCACATTAGCGGGCTTTAGGTCGGCGTGCACTACACCAAGAGAGTGAGCATATGAGAGTGCATCGAGTACCTGATTTAGGATTGATAAAGTTGCATTAAACTTCAGCCCATGGGGCCTAGAACGCTGTATTAAACTCTCTAATGTTTCTCCGTTAATATACTCCATAACTAAAAAGTATATTTCGCCATCAACACCAAAATCAAAAACCCTAATGATATTAGGGTGGCTTAACCTTTGAGTTTGTTGAGCTTCACGTATTAACATGCGTGCAGTCTCTGGTTGAGAAGCAAACTCTTTCTGTAATATTTTTAACGCAACGTAGGGTGTTTCTGAACCTGAAGATTCAAGAATCTTATCTTTAGCTAAGTAAACATCGCAAAGCCCACCATGCCCAATAACCGACTCAATTTCATACCGATTTTTAACGGTCGTTCCTATTAAGCTTTCGTTAATAACATCTTTGTTATTATTTAATGAGTCATCTTTATTGTTTTTTTTCTTATTAACTAACGGAGTGTTTTCTTTTTGAGACAGTTTTGTATTTGTTTCATTTTTATTTTTAACGGAGGTTTCATTATTAGTGAGTTTGGTTGATTTAATTGCATTGTCTCGTTTTTGAGTCTTTACAATTTTGGTTTTATCTCCGCTTTCTTCGTTATTTATAGAATTGTTTTTATTACTGTCTTCCATCACAAGAACTCCGTATAAATGATGGGGGAATATATACCTTTCTGCTCAATGAAAAGTCATTATGTTAGAATTTCTCGGCCAAACTAACATTCGTTTTTTTATTGATGAAAGTCTAAGTTTCAAAAATTTGAACTTGGTTGGATAATTAAAATTGTTGAACAATACGTGATTGCTTTGATAAAAAAATGATTCATTATTCCGTGCATGATTTTCAATGGCAGTATTAAGGTTTTTATTAATCTTACTGTTAATAAGAAAGCAATTAATAATAAAATTAAAAATAATATCTAGCAGGTCTTTGGCGAGGTTTACATGAAGTTGGTTTTAACCATAACAAGTTTTCACAAATTTACTCCAGAGATTGAGAGTGAGTTCGTGTTTGAATCAAGTGATGAACATGCCAAGGTTACATTTGGTAGGTCTGAACAATGTGATTGGACACTACCAGATCCTGAAAGAGTGGTATCCGGAACCCACGGAGAACTGATTAAGTTTGGTGACAAATACTTGATAAAAGACCTCTCAACTAATGGTACTTTTGTAAATAATGCAGTAACTCCTGTGGGTCAAGGAAATGAAATAGCACTAAGCGATGAGGATATGGTTAGCTTAGGCGATTATCAAATTTCAGTTTCTATTAAAACAGATACAGATGTATTCAGTCTTGAGACAAGTAAAAATCTTTCTAGCGCCCCCCCTAAAGTAGTCTCAAGTCCATCGGAAGCAGAATTTGTTGACCTAGGCCTTAGTGCTAGTGAACTCTTAAACGAAAGTGTTCCTTCTGACTTTCAGCTAGATATTGGTTTAGTCGATGATTTTATTGATATCCCAAAGCCCGAAAAACAGAGCACCGTATCTGAAACTTTACCGAAAGTTGACCGACAATCAGAACACCTATCGACTCCCAACTTTGATACCAATGGGGGTGAACTTGCGGCTTTTGTTAGAGGGGTGGGTATAGATCCAATGATGATTCCCAGCGATAACCGAGAGGAATGGTTTGAGCAACTGGGGGAGTCATTTTCTTTGATGCTAGTTGGTTTAATGGAAACGCTGCATAACAGAGCAGTGTTTAAACAAACAAATCGACTTAGTCATACCGCATTTCGTAAGTCAGAAAATAACCCTTTAAAGTTTTCTGCAAACTTAGAAGATGCGATTCATAACTTATATAACCGTCAAACCGCTAGCTTCTTAAAGCCAAATGCAGCCATTAAAGAAGCATTTAATGACATCGAAAGTCATGAGCAAGCCTTAATGAAAGGTGTTGAAGGTACGGTTTCGAGTGTTATGTCACTTGTTGAACCTACTTCTATATACTCAGATGCTTTAGCAAAAGACACGGTTATCAATAAGGTTATTCCAGCTAGAAAATATGCTCAAAGTTGGAAGAGGTTTGAGGATATTCATAAAAAGTTATCCGATGATATTATCAATAAAGAGTCTCCGTTCTATTTAGAAGACTTCGCTAAGCACTATGAATTAGCATTAAAAAACAAAGGTTAGGAATTAGGGTGATGAAAAAGTTTTACCAATATATTTTGTTATTAATTTCAATGGCTTTATTTGGGTGCTCAGCAGCGAACCTAGTTGTTGATCCATACTCAGATTTAGAAATAGCAGCAAGTCATAACATTAATCCTGATTCAAACGGCAGGCCTTCTCCTGTAGTGGTGTATGTATTTGAATTAACGTCAAATACCATTTTCGAAAGCCAGGACTTTTTTTCTATTTATGAAGACAGTGAAAAAGTTTTAGGACCTGATTTAGTGAATAAATATGAAGTTTCATTAACTCCAGGTCAGAAAGAAACATATCAAGCAAGTATGTCTCCAAAGACAGAATATTTAGGCATTGTCGTCGCGTTTCGAGATATTGAAAACTCAAATTGGCGACAAGTCATTAAAGTGGATAAGACCGGTTACAACACATATCAAGTATTGTTAGAAGATCTGTCTTTGGTCGTTAAATAACGTTTAGTTGGCTAATTATAAATGACGCAATACTCCAAGACGGCTTGGTGCGAAGGAATGTTTTTACGTCCCCAGCACTTCCAACAACAAGAACGCGCAACCTCTCAAGAATTCAAGGGCTTACATCAGTTAGGTGGGGCTTACAATTGGGGAGTTTGGAAATGTCGAGTAAAAAAACACGCGCTAAAAGATGGTCTTATTGAACTTGAGCATCTTGAAGCTGTTTTGCCAGATATGACGTTGGTTAATACGTTAATATCCAACGATTCAGTTTCGCCTCTACTTATTGATAAAAACACTGAAAATACGTTAGTAAAAATAACTCTCCCTCTTTCAAGTGTTACAGGTAAAAACGTTTCAGATGTAAGCGAATCGATCGTCTCTCGTTATGTACTTCAAGATATCGACGTGATAGATAACCTTACAGGACAAGATGAGGAAACCATCCAAGTTGCAGCCCTTAACCTAGAGTTGAAAGCGAGTAATGACAAATTAGCGGGTTATGTGGAGTTACCTATCTTAAGGATCAAAGAGGTAACTCCTGAAGGGGAAGTTATACTAGACGATGAGTACGTTCCTCCGCTTATCAATCTCCTTAGCGACAAAGTTATGTCAGCCTATCTACGTAACGTTATCGCGATGACAAAGATGCGTGCTGACGTTATTGCGCAGCGCTTGATTAAGGGTAAATCTGCATCGGCATCTGCTGTTGATTTCATCATGCTCCAAATGCTGAACCGATATGAGGCGAAGTTAAAGCATTTCAGTGAGTTAGATAGGTTACATCCACTGGAATTAGCGACGACACTTAAAGGTTACATTGGTGAGTTAGCCACTTTTTCTAATAAAACTAAAAGAGTCCCAAGTTTGCTTGCGTATGATCACTTAGATGTATCAAGTGTTTATAGCGAGTTGAATCAGATACTCAGTCAGTACCTCAGTGTTGTTCTTGACCAAACTGCGACCAAACTTCCGTTGGAGCCTCGCCAGTACGGTATTCAAGTGACGCCACTTCCAGATAAACGCTTGCTTGAGTCATGCCAATTTGTGCTAGCAATTAAAGCAGATACCACAACAGATGAAATAAGACGCCTGGTCCCAGCGCAACTCAAGTTTGGCCCGGCAGAACAGATTCGCGATCTAATTAATAATCAAATCAACGGTATAAACGTAGTGCCGTTGAGTGTCGTCCCGAGACAGATTCCTTACCAAACGGGCTATGTCTATTTCGAAGTTGTCAAGAAAGGGCCATTTTGGATGAGGCTAAAAGATAGTGGCGGTATTGCGCTTCACCTATCAGGGCATTTTCCGAATGCTGAACTTGAGCTTTGGAGTATTAATCAATAGGCGCGCTCAGTATGGAACAAACGATCGTAAAACCAACACCGGGTGGAAGAGCACCCGCATCGAAACCACAATCAGAAAAGTCACTGGATAATACCGTAGTTATCTCAAAAAGCCCTGAATTGGTGAACAATGATTCAGTGGTCGCTTATGGGAATAACTCTCTACTAGCAGAGGCGAATGGCCTGTTATCTATTATCGGTCAAATTCGGTCGACAGCGACTCATTCCGATCCGTTGTTTCTAAAAGAGACATTGGCACAAAAGCTTAGAGATTATGAGAACCGATTACGTCAGCATGACGTTGATTTGGATACCATTGATACAGCTCGTTATTGTTTATGCTGTTCACTAGATGAAGTTGTCCTTAACACCAATTGGGGTGGGCATTCATTCTGGAGTCACGATTCATTACTTAGCTCCTTCTATGCTAGCAGTCAAGGTGGGGAAGCGTTCTTTAAGCATCTTGATAAGTGCATGGCGAAACCAGATGCGAACTTAGATTTGCTTGAACTAATGTATGTGTGCTTATCTCTCGGGTTTCTGGGTCAATACCGTTTAGAAAAAAATGGACTGGAATCGCACCGGAAATTGAGAAGACAGGTTATTGCTAGTCTTAAGTCTTATGGGAGAGGAGTCCCTCAGGAGCTAAGTAATAGTATCGACCAACACATTTTGAATGGCTCAAAAGCTTCTGATAGAGCCCCTCTTTGGGTTGTATGTTCTGTAACGGCGGCATTATTGGTCTGCATATATATGTATTTTAGCTATGAGCTAAATAAGGCATCCAATCGCACCTTTTCTCAATTAGTCAATTTGATTCAACCGCAACAACTTAACCAAGATGCAACGTCAGAATCAAAATCAGCGCCAATTGCAGAAAAGATTTCAATGTATCTAGCAACTGAGATCGGTAAGGGGCTAATCAATGTTGAGCCGCTGCAAGACAGGGTAAGAATTTCGTTAAAGTCTCAAGATCTATTTGAATCAGGTAGTGCTGATGTTGTCGCTTACATCCAACCCGTTATTTCTAAGCTTGCGAGAACATTGGAGTCGACCCAAGGCAAGATCATTGTTACTGGTCACACCGACGATAGGCCTATTTTCACGAGTAAATATCCCTCGAACTGGCACCTATCATTAGCTCGAGCCACTGCTATGTCTGAACAACTGATCTCGAATAGTGCATTAGAAGGGCGAGTGATACCCGAGGGATTGGGGGATGCAAGACCATTAGTTGAAAACAGTAGTGATGAAAACCGAGCTATTAACCGCCGGATTGAAATCGACCTTCTTGTCGCGAATTAATAATAGGTAGATAGAGATGCGTATTAAAGAAATTGGCAGAATATTTACTCAAAGATGGTTTCTCGGTCTTATCGGTGTCGCTGCTTGTTCTATTTTCATTTGGGTTGTTGGTCCACTTATTACGATAGCGGGATATGAGCCCCTAAAGAGTGACTTTCAACGGCTAGTCACTATTCTAGTGTTGGTGTTGCTTTGGGCGATATTTAACGTTACCAAGCAGCATAAGCAAAAGGTGAAAGAAGACGAAAGTATTCAAACGTTGCTTGAGGTTGATAGCCAATCAGATAAAGAAGCGGCAAGTGAAATTGACTTAATGCGCGAGCGTATTGAGCAAGCTGTCAAAGTAGTGACGAAAACACACAAAGGCAAGAGAAGCTTGTATGACTTACCGTGGTATGTATTGATTGGCCCTCCTGGAACGGGGAAAACAACCGTATTAAAGCAGTCGGGGTTAGAGTTTCCATTAGGAGACAGCCTTGGCTCTGACTCTATTGCCGGTGTAGGTGGCACTCGTCACTGTGATTGGTGGTTTGCAAATAAAGCAGTTCTTATAGATACGGCTGGCCGGTATACGACACAAGACAGTCAAGAAAAGGTCGACTCTAAAGCGTGGCATGGTTTCTTAGGATTGTTGAAAAAGTATAGAACGCAAAGACCAATTAATGGTGCGATTGTTACGATAAGCTTAGCCAGCGTGATGTCTCAGACTCGAACCGAGCGAAGTCTTCATGCTCGAGCAATTAAGTCGAGACTTCAAGAACTGAAAAACCAGTTAGGCATGCAGTTTCCGATTTACGTATTGCTCACCAAAATGGATTTAGTTGCCGGTTTCAATGAATTCTTTGCCGATTTAAGTAAGGAAGAACGAGATGATTTATTTGGTTTCATGTTCCCTCGTGAAGTGGATGATGAAAGAGGCGTTATTTCTCTATTCAACAAAGAGTTTCATGGCATGTTGGAGCGCCTTGATGCCCGTATGCTTAGAATACTTGAAACTGAGGACGATTTAGATAAACGCGCGCTTATCTTTGAATTTCCAAAGCAATTAAGAGTGCTACAAGCTAATCTTGACGAGTTTTTAGCTGAAATTTTTGCACAAAACAGTTTTGAAGAGCCTGCCTTGATTCGTGGTGTGTTTATGTTGAGTTCGGTTCAAGAAGGCTTACCAGTCGATAAGCTGATGAATGAATCAACCAATGGACTTGGGTTAAATCGTTTAGCTCTAGCAAAGAGTCAGACTGGTTCTCATAGTTATTTCGTAAAGAATCTTTTTGACAAGGTTATTTTCAAAGAGCAACTGTTAGGAACAGTTAATCGTCACTATCAAAAGCAGTCAGGTTGGATGCGTCGAGGTGTTTACATTGGATGTACAACGCTACTGCTAGGAGCTTCTGCGCTTTGGTTTATGAGTTATAAGTGGAACTCACAGTTAATTGTCGATACCAATGAACAAGCTAGCCATATTGATGCACTGATTGGCGCTCAAAGTTTAGATTTTGAAGCGGATATTGTTTCAGCTGTAGAAACATTAGATAGGTTGATGACGCTTCCTCTCGGAAAGCAAAGCAACTACGGTGATGCCGACTCTGTAAAGAGGTTTGGTCTCTATCAAGGAGACAAAGTATCTCAGGCGGCAAACAATGCATATTCTGATGCTTTGACCCAATATTTCGCCCCTTTGCTTCTTGATAGCTTGGTGTCAGAAATGGAGAGCAATCAACAGCATCGTGAGTATTTGTACGAAACGTTAAAAACGTATTTGATGTTATTCAATCCAGACAAATATCAACAAGATGAAGTGTTGGCTTGGTTTAACTTTTATTTCGAACGTCAATATCCGGGTGAGCTAAACGCAGACTTAAGAAGACGTTTGCTACAGCACACTCAATATTTATTAGGCAACGATGGACAAGGCTTTACTTACAACACTGCTGCCGTTACGAGTGCTCGAGAAGTGTTGACTCAAATGTCTCTACCTGAACGTGCTTATCAGCGAATGAAAATACAATTTTCTAAGAGTCATGTACCTTCATTTCGCTTGACTGATGTATTGGGACCTAAAGGGCTTGAGCAGTTCGAGCGAGCTAGTGGAAAACCGCTATCACAAGGCATTTCGGGTTTCTACACGTACAATGGTTTTCATAGCATTTTTCAGATTCAGATCAACCGTACAGTAAAAAGCCTAATGGAAGAGAACTGGGTTTATGGTGACGATCTTAAGGCTCATGAAATTGATCAAGATAGTGCCATCCAAGGCGTTCAGTCTCGATACTATCAAGATTATGTTAATGAATGGAAAACGTTGATCGAAGATATTCAATTGAAGCAGGCTCCGAGCCTAGAACTTGCGACAGAGCAAGCGAGGGTTTTATCTGGAGTTGAAAGACCAATCGAATCTTTGTTGAGAGCAATCCAAAAAGAGGTTGCTCTATCAAAAGTATCATTGTCAGAAAATCAAAAAGCCGCTTCTGAAGTTGCTGGTAAAGTTGCCAAAGTTAAGTTTTCAAATACGGCAGATAGACTAGACATGTATTTACCTGAAGAAAACGGCTTCAATGTTGCTCTGCCAGGTAAAGAAGTCGAATCGCATTTTTCAGAGATCTTACGCCTTGGTGAGCAAGACTTTGATGATATTCAACAAGCAATGGTTAACTTGCGTTCGTATTTAAGTGACTTATCAAGCTCTGGTAACAATCAGAAAATTGCCTACAAAAGTATTTTAGATGGAACCGTTACACAAGATGTCGCAGCTTCCTTCGCTCGTGCTAAAGAACTTTTGCCGAGACCATTTAATCAATGGCTAGGTGAGCTTTCTCAAGAGTCGGTTAAGTTTGCGGAGAGCGGTTCGAAGGATCATCTAAATCAACTTTGGGTAACACAGGTGGTCCGCCCTTATCAGCGGACTATTGCTGGCAGATATCCATTCGAGCCCAACGCGAGCAGAGAAGTTAGATTGAAAGACTTTAAGCGATTCTTTGGTTATGGAGGTACGCTTGACGCATTCTTCCAAGAATACCTCGAACCGTTTGTGGATACTTCGAAAAGTCGTTGGCGATTAGAAAAGGAAATTGGAGTTCGTCCAGAAACACTAATGGTCTTTCAAAGAGCGCAACGTATCAGGCAGTCTTTCTTTGAATCTGATAATTCATTACGCGTAGAGTTTGGGATGAAGCCTGTTTATCTAGACCAGCACATTACTCGATTTGTCTTAGAGTTGGGTGGACAAGATTTGGTTTATAAGCATGGACCAGCAAGAGCTAAATCGTTGAGTTGGCCTGCCGGTCAAGATCAGACTCGAATTGTGTTCACACCACCTGAATCTAAACGCGAAATTGCGCATACCTATGAAGGTGAGTGGGGCATATTCAAGCTTTTGGATCAATCACTTAAAGCAAGGCCAGAATCGCGTAAAGACAATATAGTTATGATTGATTTAAAGGGAAACAAGGTGCAACTAGAGCTTATTCCTTCTAGTGCTATTAATCCGTTTTGGTCAAATGAAATGGAGAGGTTCAGATGTCCACGAACCTTATAACATCAGGCTGGGGATATATCGGCAAAATGCCTGCAAAAGGGGACTTTGTGAAAGATGGTTTATCACAAGATTTCTCGGAGCGTTGGCATGATTGGCAACAGGCGGTTATTGCAGTCAGCAGGGAACAACTGGGTGAAAGCTGGAATGAGCACTTTTTAACGGCTCCTGTGTGGCACTTTGCTTTGGATATTAGCTATTTAGAAGACTCAACCTACATTGGTAGCATGATTCCTAGTGTTGATGCATGCGGTAGATACTTTTTCTTTACTATAGCTCGTGCCGTAAAAGGTGAAGCTGCGCAATATTGGGGTGACAGAGCTTGGACAGAGGACAGTGCCGCTCTTGCTCTTTCAGTACTTGAGGACGACTTTGTCTTTGATGTTTGGCATAAGAGTACTCAAGAAAAAAATGACCTCGTTGCGAATGTAACAAGTGAAGTGAGGCCTCTAGAGTTTCTTTATCAAAGCCAAATATCTACAGTTTTTCATGATCACGGCAATACTGATCAAAATACGCTTTTGAATTACCTCATTAAAGAAAAATTGAGTAAACCATGTTTTTGGTGGACTGAAGGTTCAACGAAGGTTGAACCATGCATGTTCATTACTAGTGGATTTCCTTCAATTGGTCAGTTTTCAGCCATGCTTGATGGCGGCTGGAAAAAGTGGAATTGGTAGGATAGAAGAATGAATTGGAACTATTTTACCTTTGCTAAATCGCACGCAGGAAAAGTACGCCCTTATAACGAGGATGCTCTGTTGGATATGACAGAACAGCATATTTGGGTGGTTGCCGATGGAATGGGTGGACACAGTGCTGGCGATATAGCAAGCCAGATGCTAGTGGATAGAGTCGCGCGCCACATGCAGGATGTCTCCAATACTAGTATCGATGATATCCGAAGAGTGGTTCAAGAAGCGAACTTAGAAATTTACCAATACGCACAAAATCACTTAGACGGTAAAACGATGGGAACAACACTTGTTTTGTTGTTTATTCAGGATGGGTATTACCACTGTCTTTGGGTGGGTGATAGCCGAATTTACCAGCTTAGAAGTGGTAATTTTGTCCAAAAAACACGTGATCATAGTCAAGTCATGGACTTAGTGGATCAGGGCTTATTGGCATTTGAAGATGCCGAATCTCACCCTCTTGCAAATGTTATTACCAGAGCTGTTGGGGTCGACGAAAGTGTCACTATTGATCAAGTTTCAGGGCAGTTGGCTGACGGCGATCAGTTTCTACTCTGTAGCGATGGACTCTCTAAGGAACTTACGAGTGAGGAAATTCATCGGACATTGTATGCAGACTCAGTCAACCAAGCTGGATTAGCGCTCATGCATTCGGCTTTGGTTCGGGGCGCAAGTGATAACGTAACTTGTGCTTTGATCAAAGTTCGCCAAGCGCAAACGGAGTGCGAAACAGTAACTAGAGAAGACGCGACAATACCTGTCTTTCTAAGAGGGAGAGCTTATGAGTAATGAAATGTTTGATTGGTATGAACAAGCGTTGGCCCCTATATCTCAAGAAAATCCTACAGGTGTTGATCCTAGAGAGGATGTATCACCACAGTCTGCATACTATCGGTTGAAAGATCAGCGTATGGCCGCCCGCAACGCTGAACGTAATGCTCTTATAGAAGAAGAAAGTATCTATACCCACAGTAATTTATGGCGAGTATTTATTGAAGATGTCCCAGAAATACTCACGAATCAGTCTAAAGATTTGGAGTTTGTTGCCTGGCTTATAGAAGCCCTAACTCGATTGTATGGTTTTCGTGGTATGGGCGTTGGCTACAAACTCGCAACCAGTTTAATTGAGAACTTTTGGGATGATCTGTACCCAATGCCTGATGAAGATGGTATTGAGACAAGAATATCGGCGATTATTGGCCTCAATGGTATCGATAGTGAAGGAACACTTATTTTTCCAATTGCTTGTATACCATTGACTGACTTAGGCGTGGAGCAAGCTTATGCCTATTGGGAATATCAGCAAGCTATAGAGCTTGAGCGCTTAGACGAAGATAAGCGCCGAAATCGAGTCGAGCTTGGGGCTGTTGAGCTATCTGAAATTACAACTACGGTTAAGTCGACTTCTGATACGTTTTATCGAGAATTAATCACGGATTTGGAGTTCGCTAAGGAATCATTTAATGAATTCAGTCAGCGATTAGATGAAGCGGTCGGTGATGTGACTCCTAGTTCTTATATATCAAAAAGACTTGAATCAATACACTCGGCATTAAAGCACCTTCTTGGAGATCGTTTTAATCAACCACAAGCGGTGTTTGAAGAGCTAGAGGATCTTGATGAATCTTCTTCTGAACAACCGTTAAGTTCACAAAGTTGTGATGCATTATTAGCGACAAACATGAAATCACGAGAGCAGGCAATTAGACAATTGCAGCAAGTAGCTGATTTCTTCCGAGAGAGTGAACCTCACTCACCAGTTTCTTACTCCATCGAACAGATCATTCGTTGGTGTGGGATGCCTCTGCCGGAGTTACTGGCGGAACTTATCTCTGACGGGGATGCAAAGAAAAGCTACTTCCGTTTGGTTGGCATAGCAGAACAAAATGAAAATTAATAAAGGGAGAATGGTATGACGAGTATCCACTCGAAACTATCACGAGTACGGAAGCCTCGTGTCCACATTACCTATGATGTTGAAACTGAAGGTACAACTCTTAAGAAAGAACTGCCTTTTGTTGTAGGTGTAATGGGTGATTTCGCTGGTCAAAACACAGAAGCGTTGAAGCCATTAAAAGACCGCCGTTTTATTCAGATCGATCGAGATAACTTTGACGATGTACTCAAAAAAATGAATCCATCGGTGAAGTTTAAAGTTGCGAATAAGCTTGCGAATGACGATTCACAGTTTGAGGTCGATTTAAACTTTAAATCAATGCAAGACTTTGAGCCTGCTGCGATCGTAAATCAAGTTGATCCACTACGCCAATTGATGGAAACGCGTAATAAACTGCGTGATTTGATGACAAAAGTTGACCGCTCAGAAGAGCTTGAAAATATCCTAGAGGATGTTTTGAACAATACGGACAATCTGGCAAGACTTGCAGGCGAGTTAGATCTTGACAAGAAAGCGAAGTCAGACAGTACTGAAGGAGCGGAATAATGACGACTGAAGCTGAAAAACAGTTAGATCCAACAGTTAATGAACAGACAACTTCATTCTTAGATCAAGCTATTGGTGCGACTAAGCAGACCGAAGCTTCTCGTGCTGAGGAGCTGATTAAAACGCTCGCTGAAGAAGCAATGAAAGGGACAGTTACTTGGAACAAAAACCTAACTGTAACTTTTCGTGAAGCGATTAATTTGCTCGATAGGCAGATTTCTGATCAGTTGTCTGAAGTAATGCATCACCCAGAATTACAGAAACTCGAAGGTTCTTGGCGCGGCTTAAATTATCTAGTGATGAATTCAGAGACCAGCTCTACTCTGAAAGTTCGCATGATGAGTATGACCAAGAAAGAGCTACATAAAGACTTGAGCAAAGCTGTTGAGTTTGATCAAAGCCAGATCTTTAAAAAGGTTTACGAGTCTGAGTTTGGTAGTGCTGGTGGTGAACCGTATGGTGCATTGATTGGAGACTATGAGTTTACCAACCACCCAGAAGATATTGAGTCGTTACGTCTAATGTCAAATGTAGCGGCTTCTGGCTTCTCTCCATTCTTGTCCGCGGCTTCACCAGCACTATTCGGCTTTGATGAGTGGACTGAGCTGTCAAAACCACGCGACCTAGATAAGGTATTTGAATCACTAGAATACGCCCAATGGCGTTCGTTCCGCGAGAGTGCCGATTCGCGCTTCGTTAGTCTGACGATGCCAAAAGTCCTTGCTCGTTTGCCATACGGACAAGCTACCGCTCCAGTCGAAGAGTTTGGGTTTGAAGAGTTCGAAGTAGATCCTGTTTCAGGTATTGCTGTTAACGCTGAACATAACGACTACTGTTGGATGAACTCTTCGTATGTTCTTGGTGTTAAGTTAACCGACGCATTTTCAAAATATGGATTTTGTACTGCCATCCGTGGTGCAGAAGGCGGCGGTCGAGTGGATAACTTGCCAACGCATTTCTTCATGAGTGATGATGGCGACCCTGATATGAAGTGCCCAACAGAGATTGGTATTACCGACAGACGTGAGGCGGAGCTTGGTAAGCTTGGTTTCTTACCGCTTTGTCACTACAAAAACACCAACTATGCAGTGTTCTTTGGTGCGCAAACCTGTCAAAAACCAGCGAACCATGAATCCCCTGAAGCAACGGCCAATGCGGCCATTTCTGCCCGCCTACCTTACATGATGGCAACATCTCGTTTTGCGCATTATTTGAAAGTAATGGCTCGAGATAAAATTGGTAGCTTTATGGAAGCAGAAGACGTTGAGTCTTGGCTGAACCGCTGGATCCTAGGTTACGTCAATGCTTCTGAAGGCGGTGGTCAAGAGATCAGAGCGAAATACCCTCTAGCAGACGCTCGTGTTCAGGTTAAGGAAATT
The DNA here is from genome assembly GCF_033339475.1 of Vibrio sp. 2304. Taxonomy (NCBI): domain Bacteria; kingdom Pseudomonadati; phylum Pseudomonadota; class Gammaproteobacteria; order Vibrionales; family Vibrionaceae; genus Vibrio; species Vibrio sp. 2304. The sequence goes on from NZ_JAWOUQ010000001.1 coordinate 927,092, forward strand.
CCTGGCGCACCTGGTTCTTACAATGCCGTAGCATGGCTGAAACCTTGGTTGCAAATGGAAGAACTGACGACATCTTTGCGACTTGTGGCCAAGATCCCTCAGTCAGGTGGATAAGAAACGAATTGGCTGGTCGAAAGGCCAGCCATGACCAATCTTTATGTTCTAGATGGAATTAGCAGTGTCACTTAACTTTCGCGACCCTAGCAAGCTAAAACATGAGTTCAGTACCGGAGGCTACGCTGAACTTGATAGCCCGTGGTTGACTCGATTCAATGAATCTTCTGATCTTGTAGCGTCAGCGCGAATTTGGCTAGAAGGTACACGTTCAAGAGATTTGGACAGCTTTCGTCATAGTGTGATGAACACAATTAACCGCATTGATGAGCTATTAGAATCTCAACTAAACGAAATATTACATCATCCTGAGTTTCAACAGCTCGAAAGGGGGTGGGTTGGAGTTAGGTATTTATGTGAACAGGTTGATTCTCATTCATCGGATTCTGTAAAAGTTAAGGTTTTAACGGCGACATGGAATGAAATCAGTAAAGATGCTTTAAAAGCCATCGAGTTTGACCAATCAGCACTATTTAAGTTGCTCTATCAAAATGAATATGGCATGGCAGGGGGAGAACCCTTTGGTGTGGTGGTTGGAGATTATCAGCTTCGCTGTGACCCTAGTAAAAATTATTTTGATAGAGATCTGTCTGTGCTGAGTAAGATCTCTCAGTCTGCAGCTGCAGCATTCAGCCCATTTATCATGTCTGCATCGCCAGAGATGTTTGGTGTTGATAGTTTCGCTCAACTCTCTGCGATAAGAGATATAGCGGCCCAATTTGAACAGGAAGATTATGCAAAGTGGCGTAGTTTGAGAGATAACGATGATGCTAAATTTATTGGTTTGACTGCACCTAACGTCTTGTTCCGTCAGCCATACAAAAGTGATGGCTCGCGGAATGATAAATTCAATTTTCAAGAACACATCTACGACTCCAACCGAGATTTGCTATGGGGGAGTAGTGCGTACTGTTTTGCTGCCGTATCAATTAGAGCATTTCAGGAACATGGTTGGTTCACGCATATGCGAGGGATTAAACAAGGCGATTACAGTCAGGGTATTATCGTCGCTCCTACAAGGAGCAAGATGCGTGTTAATGGCAAGAATGATCGTGAAAGATGTCCGTTAAACTTGAAAATCTCTGAGAGAAAAGAACAAGAATTGTCTGAGTGCGGTTTTATTTCTATTTCTCCAATACCTGAGACCGATATGGTGGGGATGACCTCGAATGTATCTCTCTACAAGCCCAAACAATACGCAGAAAAGCATATTTCAACGAATGCAAAACTGACATCGATGTTGCAATACACATTGTGTGTATCGCGAGTCGCACATTATCTCAAGGTTATGGGGCGTGACAAAATTGGTGGGTATCAAGACGCAAAAAGCCTAGAGCGTGACTTTCAACGCTGGTTACATCAGTACACTACCGCATCAGATGAAGCGTCTGATGAGCTTCGAGCTAAATACCCCCTAAATGAAGCGAAAATTACAGTTCGAGAGAAAAGAGAAACTCCTGGACATTATTACTCAGTTATCCATTTGCGACCGCATTTTCAACTCGATCAAATGGTATCTAGCATTAAATTAATTACCGAATTATCACCAGAGCACATGGTGTAAGGAAATAACAATGACTCAATGGAAAAATGCTTTGTCCCAAGGCCTATTGCAACACGCTCTAGAGCAATTAATTGATGAAATTAAAGCAACCCCTAAAGATGCGAGCTTGAGAAGTTCCTTCATTGAGCTTCTTTGCATTGATGGGGACTTCGAGCGTGCGGACGCTCAGCTCATGCAATCGATTAAATTGTTTCCTGAGTATCTGCCTGGTGCAAGTCAGCTACGACATTTAGTGAAAGCAGCTCAAGCTAGAAAGGATTTTATCAATGGTGCGGCTAGTGCCAAAGTAATAGGTGATGAGGAATTAACTAAAGAGCTTGTTCGATTTAATCTTGCTCTCGGAAATCAAGAGTACGAAGAAGCGTCACGTCTATCGCATCGCATTGAAGAGCATCGTACTATTAAAGGGTTTAACGTAAACGGCACAAACTACGAAGATGCTAGAGATATTGATGATCGTTTAGGTGGTTACATTGAACTGTTTTCTACAGCAGGTAACTATTTTCTTGTACCCATATCGAGCATCCATACGCTAGAAGTTAAAGCACCTGCTTCTTTGTTAGAGAGTATTTGGCGACCTGTCGAGTTTGATATCGATGGGCTTGGTGAAGGCGAAGGCCATATGCCGTTGACATATGTTGACTCAGAGACCGATGCGCAAAAGTTAGGTCGAGAAACGGATTGGAAGCAGATTGGTGAGCAAGAATCTTTTGTTGGCTTGGGTCAAAAATGTTGGTTAGTCGGTGACTCAGCGCTTCCAATCTGTGATTTGACTACATTATTAGAACAGAAACAAATAGCGTAGAAATATCATGTCGTTAACCGTTTCTCTGCTCGACAAATTGATAGATAGTGATCCTCTCACTCGAGATGAGAAAGACTTCCCTGCAAGCCAGCAACAGATGTTGAGCAGCTTACTTAGAGATCTAGAGTCGATGCTGAATAGTCGTATTGGATGGAAAAACATTCCTGATGATCTTCTAGAGGTTCGTTATTCAATATTGAATTATGGGCTGCCAGATTTTTCCTCAATGCCCTATAGCAGCCAAGAAGGGCAGAATCAGCTTTGCGACATTGTTCATGATGCAATTAAAGAGTTTGAGCCGAGGTTAAGGAACCCTCATGTCCAGATTTCGGACGAGAAAAACGCTATTGATAGGGTATTGAGGTTACAGATAAATGCCACTTGCTTAATTGATAACAGTATTCATGAAGTGCGATTCAATTCTGAAGTAGAGCCGGTAAATTTAGGTATGAAACTGAGTAGAGCAAAATGAGTGAAGAGTTTCTCAAGTACTATAATCGCGAGTTAGCTTATTTGCGTCACAAAGGGCAAGAGTTTGGTGAGCAGTATCCCAAGATTGCCGCGAGACTTCGTATTAGTGAGGAACAGGTTGACGATCCACACGTAGAAAGATTGTTAGAAGGCTGCGCATTCCTAACAGCAAGGATTAGACAAAGCTTAGACAATAGTTACCCTCAGTTTACAGAGTCTTTGATGGGACAGTTATATCCGGATTTTCACGCCCCAATCCCGTCAATGTCAGTCATTAAAATGAGCTGTTCTAACTCCACTTCCTCTTATTTTGATGTAGAAGAAGGCGAGCGAGTTGTTATCGGTGCTCCTGGATATCATGAGTGCGAGTTTAGAACTTGTTATCCGGTCAGAATGTATCCTGTTGATGTGACCTCTGGCGTTTTTAAAAATGCGCCTTTCAAGCCAGTTGGCTCACGATGGGAAAGCAATGCTCATTCAGTTTTGAAAGTACAGCTCACGGCTCAAGATGAAGAGACTCCTCTTGGTGAAATGGGGGTAGAACGGCTGCGCTTCTATTTAAACGGTCAATCTCAATTGACTTTTAAGCTCTACCAAATGCTGTTTCAAAACCTAATTGGTTTATCTGTTGTTGTGGATGGCAAAGAAGTTCGTCCTTTAACCAAAAGACATCTTTCTGAAGTGGGATTTTCAGAAGGCGAGAAAGTTGTGCCATACAGTAAAAGAAGCTTTTCAGGAGCAAGATTACTTGTTGAGTATTTACACTTTCCTGAGAAGTTTATGTTCTTTGATATCACCGAACTTGGATTATCAGAGCTAGATCTTAGAGAGCAAGTCGAACTGTATTTTTACTTTGATACCAACGATGACTGGCTTCCAAAGCAAGTGGACGAAGAAAGCTTAATGGTAGGCTGTGTGCCTGTGATCAACTTATTTAAAAGTATTATGGAGCCTAAGCGTATTCTACCAACTGAATACGATTACCACTTGTCTCCACAATACCAAGAAGCTGAAAGTAATGAGGTTGTCTCAATTTCTGACGTAACGTTGAGAAATTGGAACAAAACGTACCACAATTTGCCATGTTATCACGCTGGTGAGCACACGCATTATACGAACACTAGTGAGATTTATTGGTTGATGAGACGTGAGGATAAGAACTGGGCTGGTGGGTATGATGAGCCCGGTAGAGAAACTTACATTTCTTTTGTTGATAAAAAACATCAATTGTTCAGCCCGGATAGCCGGGAAAACTGGTTAATGTACGTGGAAGCTGAGTGCTGTAACCGCAACTTAGCGCAGAAACTTCCATTTGGAGGTGGGCTGCCGCAAGTATCTTTACCGGAGGTAAATGACAATTTCGAATCTGTTCGTTGTTTAGTTTCTTTATCAGAAACTATTCGGCCAGAAATGGATGAAAGCACACGATGGCAGTTAACTAAGCTTTTAACTTTAAACCATTTTACCGAGGAAGATGGTTTAGCAACTTTGAAGCAGACCCTTAATCTCTATGCATTTTCTGGGACAGCAGAAACGAAAGCGGTAATCGATGCTTTAACTAAGTTAGAGTTTGAGCCGACTACAGGAAGAATTAGTCAGAAAGGCAAAGTTGGATTTGCGCACGGTATAAAAATTATTTTGACGGTTTCTGATCAAATTTTACCTAAAGAGCAGATCTTTCTCTTAGGTAGTGTTTTATCTGTTTACTTCTCGCAATATGCTGAAATTAACATTTTTACGCAGTTAGAAATAAGACTTAAGTCCACGGGAAAGTCTTTCCACTTATGGCCCGCATTAACTGGCGATAAGGTGTTGCTATGAACGCGGAACAATTTTATCGAGAATTAAAGCAACATCCATTGTTTGAAGCGATTCATCTTATTGAACACGAAGTTCTGCAAGCAGAGGCGCAAATAGGAACAGATGCGTTACCGAAGCATGAAAAGCTAAACTTAAAGGTTAATCCATCATTAGGTTTTGAAAATGCTCAGCTTTGTGAACTGAAAAATATAGATGACAGCAAGTTAGAGATTGAGACCAATTTAATAGGCCTAACGGGTGAGCAAGGTGTGCTTCCCCAGCACTATAGTGAATTAGCTTTACATCGCCAAAAAGAAGGCGATACGGCTATGGTGGACTTCTACGATATTTTCAATCATCGCTTATTATCTCTTTATTATCGATGTTGGCAACTGAGTCAGCTGACTGTTCAGTCTCGTGCGCATGCGCAGGGCGCGCGTTCGCCGTTAGAAAGCTGTAAATCGGCATTAACTGGGAAAGGGAGTTCACTGTCCCGGCACTATGGTGGTGTGTTTGCTTCACCAGTGAGAAGTAAAGGTGGACTAAAAAGTATTCTTGAATGTTTATCTGGATGCCAAGTAAAAGTTCATGAATTTCAAGGACAATGGTTACACCTTACGAAAGAAGAGCAAACACGCCTTGCATCCCGAACTATGCCTGAAGGGCAGTTTGCTCAACTTGGTTTAGGAGCGTCTTTGGGTTCGAAAGCATGGAACATCAACGCGGGGACAACAATAGAATTTCTGCCAAAAGATAAACAGCTAGTTAGTAAATTGCTTCCTAACCAACCCAATATAGCAATCATTAAGAACGCTGCTTATGAGTTGATTGGAAAACATAAACAACTGAAGTGGCAGCTCACCACCAAACATAGTTTGCTACCACAAGCTTGTTTATCGAAACAGCAGGGGCAGTTAGGTATTGGTTCTGTGCTTAAAAAACACGAACGTACAAAAGATCGAACTATAACAATTACTATTTAAAGGAAATGTAATGGCTTCACTCTCACTTTCAGCGTTGGTCGAAAGATTGTCTCCTCAGGCTAAGGAAACACTTGAACAGGCAGCTGCGATGGCAAGCTCCCGAACTCATCACAGTATTGAAATGTCTCACTGGTTAATGATGATTATCCGCCATCCTGACGATATTTACTCTGAAGTTTTTGACGAATTTGATGTCGATAAAATCAAGGTTGAAACCGATATTCAAAAGGCATTAGAAAAATACAAAACAGGATGCCAGTCGGTGCCTGGGCTATCAGCTCATACGGTGACTGTTATGCAAAATGCCTTGTTGTCTGCAACCATTGAATTCAATCAAGAACAGTTGGGGTGCATCCATCTTTTATTTGCCTACTTGTCTGATGATACGTTAGTCAACATGGCTGGTTCGATTAGTCCTGAACTAAACAAGATAGAACCATCTCGCTTATTGAACTTTAAAGAAAGTAATGCGCCTCAATCAAGATCGAATGACTTAGCGCAGTCAAACGCGAATTCCGCCTTAAATCAATTTACAACAGACCTTACTGAGCAAGCTAGGGAAGGTAAAATAGATCCGGTGATAGGTAGAGATAATGAAATTCGCCTAATGATCGATATTTTATTAAGACGCCGACAAAACAACCCGATTCTTACGGGAGAAGCTGGTGTTGGAAAAACAGCCGTTGTTGAAGGTTTGGCGCAAAAGATCATTGATGGCGATGTACCTCCCGCTCTGCAAAATGTGGCAATTAAGTCTCTGGATTTGGCGTTACTGCAAGCCGGCGCAGGCATGAAAGGTGAGTTTGAAAACAGGCTTAAGAACCTTGTTAAGGAAGTAAACGACGCTCCACAGCCTATTATATTGTTCATTGATGAAGCTCATGGCCTAATTGGCGGTGGTGGGCAAGCGGGCCAAGGTGATGCGGCGAATATTCTGAAGCCAGCATTAGCGAGAGGTGAACTCAGAACGATCGCAGCAACAACGTGGGCAGAGTATAAAAAGTATTTTGAAAAAGATGCAGCTTTAACTAGGCGTTTTCAAGTCGTAAAGGTTGATGAGCCTGCCCCTGAACTCGCGATCGAAATGTTACGAGGCTTACTTGATGTAATGGCACAACACCACGATGTTCATATCACTAACCAAGCTCTCAATGCAGCGGTCCAACTCTCAGCTCGATACATTAATGGTCGTCAACTGCCAGATAAAGCGGTTTCTGTTTTGGATACGGCCTGCTCACGAGTTGCGTTAAGTCAGTCATCTACACCGGGAGGCCTAGATGCGAAAAGAAATAAACTTAAAGCAAAGCAAGCTGAGTATGAGCATCTTAGCCAAGAGAATCGGCTAGGAGCATCTCTTGATGTGCAGCTGCAAAGTGTCCGAAAAGAGATTGATGCGCTATCTAATGACATTATTGAATTAGAAGGACTTTGGGAAAAAGAAAAAGAATGGGTAAGTGAAGCTAAGTCACTTAGAACCCAAATAATCCAGGAGGGTTCTGAGACTGCGAGAGACAAGTTACAAGAGCTTGAAAATAACCTCTCCGCTAACTCACAGCCCTTAGTTTTTTCGCATGTAAATGAAGCGCTAATCGCAGAAGTTATTTCGGATTGGACCGGTATACCGCTGGGTAAACTTCAGGATGATGAAATCCAAGCAGTATTGGGTTTGAAAGAAAGTTTGTGCAAGCGAGTTGTCGGGCAGGATCACGCTTTAGAGCTCATGTCTGAAGTGATAAAAACCGCGAGTGCGCAGCTCACGGATGAGACACGACCAAATGGTGTATTTCTCCTAACCGGACCAAGCGGAGTGGGTAAAACCGAATCGGCTTTGGCGATTGCAGAGAAAGTGTATGGTAGTGAAGAAAATGTCACGACTATCAATATGTCGGAATTTAAGGAAGAGCATAAAGTCTCATTGCTATTAGGTTCTCCTCCTGGTTATGTCGGTTATGGAGAAGGAGGTGTACTGACTGAAGCTGTTAGACGTAAACCTTATAGTGTAATTCTCCTCGATGAAATGGAAAAAGCGCACCCTGGTGTTCAAGATATTTTTTATCAGGTATTTGATAAAGGCTCAATTAAAGACGGTGAAGGTCGAGATATAGACTTTAAAAACACTATTATTATTATGACCGCGAACACAGGGACCGAAACGACGATGTCTTTGTATTCTGATCCTGATTTAGCGCCTGAGCCGTCAGCACTAAAAGATGCTTTACGCGATGATTTGTTGGTTGACTTTAAACCAGCATTTTTAGGGCGTGTGAATGTATTACCTTATTTGCCTCTATCAAGAAAAGTATTGATAGAAATAACAAAATTAAAGTTGGATAAAATTACGACTCGTATTCGTAAGCACTATAACGCTGACCTGTTTTTTGATGAGGAACTAATTAATGATATTGTAGACAATAGCAATGAGTCTGGGAGTGGTGCGCGTGTGGTACAAACAACCATAGAAAATACATTGCTTCCGAAGATTTCTCATGAAATATTGCATGCAATTCTTAATGATAAGACGTTTGATGAAATTATTGTTAAAGGTACAACTAGTGGACTTGATGTCTCAATAGTTTAACATCCTTTACACTCTCAATAATAATTGGGAGTTGGTTCATATTAACTATTATTTTTTATAAAAAACGCTTAAATTAAATCTTATTTAAAGATATAACAGGGCGTATTTAAAATGAAGTTTTTGATACATTAATCACTAATTATCACCAAACGTCAGATAATTAAATTATTACGATATATGTCAATTAATAATGCTATAGGAGATTAGCATGCAGTCTAATACGTATCTTAAATACGCAGATATTAAGGGTGAGGCAACAGCCGAGCAATACAAAGATTTGATTACACTACTATCTGTAGATTGGAGTGTAGGTCGTGAGATCTCATCATACACTGGTACAGCGATGGACCGTGAAGCGAGCGCTACTCGTCTATATGATTTGACTATCACTAAACTTCAAGACCGTTCTTCTCCTGACTTATTTAAAGAAGCGACGATTGGTAAAGGTAAACCAGCGGTTTTCCATATTACTAAGCAGGGTGAGAAGGTTGAAGAGATCATGAAGATCGAACTGACTGATGCGATGATTTCTAACTACTCAGTTTCTATCCAAGACGATCGTCCAGTTGAAACTATCACAATTTCTTACACAGAAATGATGATGACAGTGACTCCTACTGACGATAAGAACAACACTTCTGCTCCATTGGTATACGGCTACAGCGGTGTTAAAGGTCAACAAATGTAATTTTCATGCGGGGGAGTATTCCTCCGCATTTTTTTGAAAGAAGTATTTAATGAAAAGAGCAACTCAAGATAACAATTTCATCCGAATTTGTTCCCCATTCGGTAAAGATGCCATCATACTAAACTCGTTTGAGTATAGAGAAGAGATCTCAGAACTTTTTTCATTGCGTGCTAAAGCTTACTTTAATGATCAACGAAGTGAGTTAAACGAAATTATTGGTAAGGAAGTTACCATTACCCTTGAAAATAATGAGGATGTTTCTTCAAATCCTCGTTATATGCATGGTTATGTTTCTGCTGCAAGATTAGAAGGGAAAAGGGTTTCTAATACACATAAAGGCGAAAATTATAAAAACATAGAATTATTAATAGAGCCTAAATTACGTTTCGCTGAATATCGAAAAAATTGTAGAATATTTCAGCATAAAGATATAAAGGAAATTATCTCTGAAGTACTATCGGAGCATAGTGTTGCCTTTAGTTTTGAGTTAACCAAGTCCTATCCTAAATACACATACAAAGTACAATATGAAGAATCAGATCTTGAATTTGTTCGACGTCTGTTATCGGAGGAGGGGCTATCATTTTGTTTTACACATACTAAGTCTGCCCATACGCTCAATATTTTTGATGACATCAGTTTTTATAAGCCGGGTACTGAGTTTTTAGTCGATTTTGATACAGGTACGGCGAAATCTAGCCACATTTCTTCTTGGCATGAAACGCAAATTCTGACTACTAAAGCGAGTCAAAAGTCAGGCTATAACATGCTCAAGCCTTCTTCGAATCCTAAAAATACTGCAAAGGGTGAAAGTGATTTTTTTACAGTACCTGGAAGCGAGTATTTTGAATACATGGGTGAAATGGAGAGCAATGATCAATACGCACTGAGAAACACGCATGCAATAGAAGCACTACAGCAAAATGCATATTTGTGTCGTGGCGAGGCTACGTGCAGAACATTCAGCGTAGGTAAGTGCTTCAAGTTTAAAAAGCATGAAGATAAATCTCGAGTCGGCAAGGAATATGTACTGTCTTCTGTTTTTTTGTCAGCTGCTGTTTATAACCAGACTGGTCAAGGTGGCACCGGTGCGCAAGGTGTTAAAGTCTCGTTTAGTTGTGTTGACTCAAAGACAATCCTTCGTCCTTCAGTTAACTATCCGAAACCTCAGATGAAAGGTTTGCAAACTGCAATAGTTACGGGGAACAAAGATGGTGAAATTTACATAGACAAACATGGCCGTATCAAAGTTCAGTTTCACTGGGACCGTGTTGGTAAATACGATGTAAATAGTTCATGTTGGATTCGTGTTGCGCAAAATATCGCAGGTAACGGATGGGGGTCGGTGTTTCACCCTAGAGTCGGACAAGAGGTCATCGTCGAGTTTGTTAACGGAGACCCTGATCAACCAATCGTTACGGGGTCACTATATAACGGTAGTCAACTCCCTCCTTACGCTTTACCAGAGCAAAGTTCTCAGAGTGGTTATAAATCACGCTCTGTACAAAAAGGTACATCCAATTTTAATGAGTTGCGCTTCGATGATAAGCCTGGTGAAGAGCACATTTATCTTCATGCTGAAAAACTGTTCCAAATGCTAGTTGAAGACTGTGTTGATATCGCCGTTGAAAACAGTAAAACCGAAAAAGTGACCAATGATGTTAATCAAGAGGTTGGTCAGAACGCGAGCTTGAAAGTAGGTAAAAACTTTTCGAATGAAACGGGTGAAGTACTGTCTTTTAATGCAGGAAAGAGCGTCGAGATCAAAGTAGGTGGTGCTTCTATTCAGATGTCTAGCTCTGGAGAAATCAATATCAAAGGTAATAAAATATCCATTAACGGCTCAGCTATTGCTCTTAAAGCTGGGAAAATTTCATTGAACTAAGGTGATTTAAAGTGGGTAAACCAGCCGCAATTTTGGGCAGCTTTCATCTTTGCCCTAAAAAAACAGGAAAGATACCGCATGTCGGTGGTCCCGTCGTTGTTGGTTCACCAAACGTAACGATTGGCGGGATACCTGCGGCAAGACAAGGCGACAAGCTTATTTGTATCGGTCCTCCGGATAGTATCTCAGCAGGTTCTTCTAGCGTAACAATCAACGGTAAACCAGCCGCGAGAGTCGGCGATTCAACGTCTCATGGTGGCAAAATTCTATCTGGTATGCCTACGGTTTTAATCGGAGGCTAGATGCCACTCGCATTTCAAACGCATCTTCTATCCTTTAATGGCCGTTCACACACCGTTCGCGAGATAGCTGATGATTCTTTTAGATTGTCCGAGGAAATCCGACCCCCTGACTTTGCTCAATCAATAGATGAGCATATATTAAGCCTCGTGCGCTCTGAGCGCGAGAGTCTTGAGCAAGCTGATATCAAAGGGAATCTCTGTGTTTTTTTACCATCTTCGGTAGACAAAAGCTTGCTTAAAGCATTGATAAGCGAGCTTTCTATTTTCGTTGACCAAACTGTCAATACTGAAATTTACTTTTATCCTTATGGCCAAGCTTCATTTTTGATGGCACTAAATCGGATAAATCGTGAAGTTAATGAAACGCAAGCGACTTGGATACTGGCTATAGAGGTTACGAGTGATGTAGAAGGGCATGTCAAACCTCAAAGCTCAATCATTTTAACCAAGTGTTTTTTTCGACATTCAGGTCTTGTGCCTGATGTTGTTCGAATTGATTTAGATGCCAAACAACAACGCATCGCCGTGGACAAGGTGTTTAAGCAATTAGGAGTAAGTTGTGAACATCCACTCAGTCAATTGTATTTATCCGTTAATAAGAAAGAACCGCAATGGTTAAACTCAATGCAATTCTTGTCTCCGTGGGTGACCGATCAAACTCAGTATCAATTTGTTGATATCAAACTTGGCGGATTGGGTGCATGTGGCGGCGTTTTAAAAGCGTTAGTGATTGATGAGCTTCAAAGAAGCAGCCCCTGCCCAGACTTTCACGTGTTGCAAGCCGACATCGAGCCAGATGGCTATGCGGTAGGAGTAATATACAATTGGCGTAGTGAATAGGTCTGGCTATTGCTTTTCCTTCTAGTAGCTGAGGTTTTAGTGATGCAAATGTTATGGGGGATTGACTCGAAATTGGCCCTTTAATGATGTTTGGACAATGACTAGGCGCAGCTTGCTTTTCAAAATAGCTTTGCTCACCGCGTTTTTACAGTGTTCTTCTCGCTTTCTGATTAAATAGCCAGCCATAGAACACAAACCACATGAAAAGCTGTTCGACTCAAGATATCCTTACCGATATAAAATAACTTGAGTTTTTGGCTTGTTCGAGATCCCACCCGTGACGCATTCCTGTTTATAAACGGTACATGAACTCTGACAGAAGCAAGCCTGCTCATAGAATTGGCGGAAAGTGAATTCGAATGAAGTTTATCCACACCTCAGATTGGCATCTTGGTCGACAATTCCACAACGTGTCACTACTCGAAGATCAACAAGCAGTACTCGAACAACTGATTAACTATATTGAACACAACCCCGTCGATGCAGTTGTTGTGGCGGGAGATATCTATGACCGTTCGGTGCCACCAACGGTTGCAATAGAACTGTTAGATCGAGTCGTGAAACGCATTTGTACCGAGTTAGAAACACCAATGATATTGATATCTGGCAACCATGATGGTGCAGAAAGGCTAGGTTTCGGCTCAGAGCAAATGAAAAATGCAGGTCTCCATATTGTTAGCAACTTTGAAGATATGCTCACTCCCATCATCATAAAAACGGACTCTGCGGACGAGGTCGCGTTTTATGGTATGCCTTATAACGACCCTGAACAGGTCAGGTTTGCCTACAAAGCCTCGGTATCCACTCATGATGAGGCTCATCAATTGCTTGTTGAGCAAATTAAAGAGCGCTTTATCTCTAAGCAAAAGCGCGTGCTCGTGAGTCACTGTTTTGTTGATGGGGCCATCGAGTCAGACTCTGAACGACCATTATCTATTGGTGGTTCTGAACGCGTGAGTCATGAACACTTCTTAGATTTTGACTACGTCGCACTTGGTCATTTGCATCAGCCTCAAAAGAAAGGCGCAGAGCATATCCGTTACTCTGGCTCTCTCATGAAGTATAGCTTTGGTGAACAGAACCAGAGAAAAGGTTTCACGTTAGTTGAACTGGACAAGAAAGGATTCGTTTCTGCAAAGCATATTGATCTTACGGCTCCTCATGAAATGCGTATTGTAGAGGGCGAGCTGGATAAAGTTATTGAGCAAGGGAAAACAGACCCCAAGAATGAAGATTATTTGTTAGTTCGTTTGATGGATAAACATGCGATTTTAAACCCAATGGAAAAACTTCGTTCAGTGTATCCAAACGTTTTACACCTTGAGAAACCTGGCATGTTAATTGGGGTAGAGCAGGAAATGGCGCAAGCAAAGTTGGCGCGAAGCGAAATTGATATGTTCCGAGATTTTTTTATTGAGGCGCAAGATAGCCAGTTGTCTAAAGAGCAAGAGCAAGCTGTTACTGACATTATTAAGCAATTATCACAGCAATAGGGACCAAAGATGAAACCAATTAAACTAACCATGCAAGCCTTTGGTCCGTTTGCAAAAACTGAAATCATTCATTTTGAGAAGCTTGGCAGTAACCCTCTATTTTTGATTAATGGTCCTACAGGTTCCGGTAAAACGTCGATCTTAGATGCCATTTGCTTCGCCCTTTATGGTGAAACCACAGGTAATGAGCGACAAGGTATTCAGATGCGGTGTGACTTATCCGCGCAAGATTTACCAACCGAAGTAGTTCTCGAATTTTCGTTACACGGCAAACAATACCGAGTTGTTCGATCCCCTGAGCAGGAAGCGCCCAAGGCCCGTGGTGAAGGGATGACGATTAAAAAGCACACTGCGGCTCTTTATGAACTCGGTGAAACTGAAACGCTTATCACCAGCAAGACGACTCAGGTTAAAACTGAAGTTAGCAATATTATTGGCTTGAATGAAACTCAATTTCGTCAAGTTATGGTGTTGCCTCAAGGAAAATTCCGAGAACTGTTGCTTGCTAGCTCTAAAGAGCGTGAAGAAATTTTTGGCCAGCTCTTTCAAACTGACATATATAAAAAAATTGAGTACGCGCTCAAAGATAAAGCGAGTGCAATTAGTAAAGCGAAAGGCGAATTTGATAATCAAATTCGAGGTGCTTTACAAGTTGCAGAAGCGAGTTCTGAACAAGAACTATTACAACAACTGGAACAAGTAACTAAGCAATTAGACTCTGATAAAAAGAATGAGCAAGCAGCGTTAGATAAGCTCAATACTGCTAAATCTGAGTTGCAAAAAGCGGAAACCTTGAATGGAGAGTTTTCGAAACGAGAGCAAGCAGAAAGCGCACTCAAGCTGCATCTAGAACACTCAGATTCGATAAAAGCTCGTCAACAGCAATTAGAAAACGCTAAAAATGCCAATAAGATAGAGTTGCCCTACATCTCATTACAAAATGCAAAAGCTCAAACGCAAGAGCTTAGGCAAAAAATCGTAGCTTTGAAAGAGAGTCTCGAAAAAGCTCATGTCGTTGCGAGAGAACAAGAAAACTTGCAGCAAAGTGCAAAAGAGGCCGCGGCAAAGGTCCCGCAGTTAACGCAACTGCAGTATCAGCTTGAAAGTATGAAAAACAAGTTGGTCGAGAAAGACAATTTGGAAAGTAAAATAACGGCGGGTTATCAACAAAAACAACAATTTGAAGCAACGTTAAAACAGTACATAGAACTAAAAGATAAGTTAACGTTACAGGCCCAGCAGGGACAGAAGGAGCTAGAGAAAGCACGAGTTGATGTTGCGCTTATTGGCAGCATCGATGCGGAAATAAAACAAAAACAACGGCTGTTACAGGATCTACAAAAGCTGCATGATCTTACTTTAGAGCTCTCTAAACTCAATGCGCTAACTGTAGGCAAGCAGCAGTCACTACACGAAGCCAGTCAGCGCTATATGCAGCGTCAACAAGCCGCTGATACGATAGAGCTTAAGTGGCACAACGCTCAAGCGGCAGTATTAGCGCAGCGACTAAAAGCAGGTGAAGCATGCCCGGTGTGTGGTAGCGAAACGCATCCTAACCCCGCAACGTTTGTTGAAGAAGCCGTTACAAAAGAGCAAGTTCAGGCGGCTAGAGCGAAAGAGCGAGAAGCTCAAATCTTGTTGAACCAACTAAGCAATCAGCTAGAACACCATAACGTTGTCATTAGTCAGTATCAGAATCAGTGTAACCAGTTGAAAGAGGAGTTGGGTGAGTATGCTACATCTGAGATCTCGACGGTTCAAAATGATTTGCAAGCGCTTAATGCTCAACTCCTACGTCTACAAGCTATTGATATTGAAAAACTAGAAAGGAACGTTGAACAGCTTAATCAACGCTGCGTCGTGGGTGAAAATAAAATTCATGAGCTGCAGAATCAAATGGCGGCAAATGAATCAACCGTTAAAGCGAACCAAGAACAATTGGCTCAATTACAAGCTTTTATTGACCCAAAATACAGTTCCGCTGACTTGCTTGAACGTGAAATTTTGCTGACAAAAGAGCAAATTCTGAGTTTGAACACAGGCTTAGAAAAGGCGCAAAACGCTTTGCAGCAAGCGATATTGGAGAAATCAAATGCGGAAAGTCACTTAGCGACGAACAAGCAGTGGTTATCTGAGTCAGAGCAAAAACTTAGCCAAGCAGAATTAGCGTGGAATGAGGCACTACAGGCGAGTAAATTTGAGGATGAAAGCCATTATCTAAGTAGTCGAGTGGGAGATGATGAACTTCAAGCCTGGCAGCAAGAAATAGACAGCTTCAAACAGGCACAAACCAAGCTTGAGCAAACACTACATGATTTAAATCATGCATTGAAAGATCTTGAAAGGCCTAATTTAGAGTCGTTTAACGACAGGTTAACCACTCTGCAGGCGCAATATATTGAAGTAAGGAATCAACTTGATACCACACGCTCAATATTTGAACGCCTTGAAAAGGTTCGTAAAGATATTGCCGTGTTGCATGAGAAAAATAGTAAGTTAGAAGAAGAATACAAAATCTTTGGTACGTTGTACGACGTTGCTAGCGGTAAAACAGGCAGCAGGGTTAGCCTACATCGCTTTGTTCTTGGTGTACTGTTGGATGATGTGCTGATTCAGGCCTCTCAACGCTTAAGCCTTATGAGTAAAGGGCGCTATATTCTTGCTCGAAAAACAGAGGGCTTCAAAGGCGCTGCGGGTCGCGGCTTAGATTTAATGGTTGAAGATGGCTACACAGGAAAAACGCGTGATGTTGCGACACTTTCCGGCGGTGAATCATTTATGGCAGCGCTTGCTCTGGCACTTGGTTTGTCGGATGTTGTGCAATCCTATAGTGGCGGTATCCGTTTAGACACTTTATTTATTGATGAGGGCTTCGGTAGTTTAGACCCAGAGTCTTTAGATCTTGCTATTCAAACGCTAGTGGACCTGCAACAGACTGGGCGCATGATCGGTGTTATTTCTCACGTTTCTGAGCTGAAAGAGCAAATGGCGCAGAGGATTGATGTTGAACCATCAAGACTTGGTTCAACGGTGTCGATTAAATCTCAATGTCGCTTCGCTGTCTAATTCAGTGACTACTGTTAGATCAAAAAGCCCCTATTGTTAGGGGCTTTCTGACTAAGTCGCTACTGTTCGCAAAAGTGGCCTTCTTTTGGTGATTGGGTAATCGCATATTCGCCATCAAGGTTGCGATAAACAATCGTGTTCCAAACAGAGCCATCATCCAATTCAAACTCAATAGCATAGTTGACGCCGCTAACGATTTGCGCGTGAACATTCAGTATTCGTTTAAACGACGCTATTGTGTCCATTTTCTTTAAAACAAAGGCCATTGCCTTTTGTGCATCAGGGGTCGCGTTAAACTCATTCCACCCACCTGGCATGTTTCCTTGTGCATTACATACATCTGCCGAGGTCGTTAATTGTGTCGTTTCGCTCGGCTTTTCCTGCTGACAACCTGCAAGTAACACCAAAAGTGCACAAACTGACACTGTTTTTAATTTCATAACAATAACCTCTGTCTATAACGCAACGTATTATAGGAGGGTGATATGCCTACGAATGTCTATGTTGTGCAAAGTTTCTATATGCATAGGGTTAAATGCTGACAAAATGTACAAGCATGGTCAGCTTGTAAGTCAAAAATAGAGCAATCTTGTTATCGATTTGCAGAGATGACGAGGTTTCGGTGTTAAGCGCGCTATTGATGATGAAGAATTGTGATGTGTACCTATGAGGGCGATGGTGCGGCTTAGTGATCGATTTGTTATCTTCTAGAGTAAAATCAATCACTAATTAAAATTTAGGTGTTGTATGAAATCGATAAAAATATTTTTACTTTTGTCACTTGCAACTTTATTTGGTTGTACCTCGAAGCCGGATGGGGTGGAACCCGTGAATAATTTCGATTTAGAGCCATATCTAGGTAAGTGGTATGAGATTGCACGCCTAGACCATTCATTTGAGCGAGGCTTATCCAACGTTACCGCTGAGTATCAGGTTCGTGAGGATGGTGGGGTCAAGGTGATAAACCGTGGATATTCCGAAGAAGAGCGACAGTGGTCAGAAGCTGAAGGCAAAGCTTATTTTGTTGAAGATGAAACGGTGGGACACTTAAAGGTTTCCTTTTTTGGGCCAATATATTCTTCTTACATTGTGTTTGAGCTAGGTGAAAACTATGACTATGCGTTTGTTTCCGGTTACAACCACGACTACTTGTGGCTATTGTCTAGAACTCCTAATGTTGATGAGAAAGTAGTGGAGCGCTTTAAGTACGTAGCTAAAGAGAAAGGTTTCGCTATCGACGAGCTCATTTTTGTTGAACAAGAGAAACAACGGCAGCTTTAAGTTCATCAGCGTGGCTGAAAAAGCGGACAGAGGGGAAGCTTCCTAATTAAGAGCTCAGTTTGTCATTTCGCTTAACAGTAATTTGTTACGGCGTAACTTAATGTGGTCAAAATGGATATAGCCCCATCATTTGTGATTACTCGTGATGGGGCTTATATAAATTTGAGTGAGCGTCGAAAGGTTGCTCTATCAACAAACGGTTATGGTTTACTTAATCAAACGAACGATCAGGGAACCTGGTGCTCGAATAGATTCAACATTGTGGCTAAGTACTGTGCCGCCTGTTGGGGCGGTGTAGCGTTTAATCTCAGCGCCAAAGCTGTCGTATTGAATCGCAAGAAGTTGACCTTGCTCGACAAAATCCATCAAACTAACATGAGGCAGTACAAAGCCGCCGTGTGTCGCTTTCACACTGACGATTTCGTTTCCTTCCAAGCATGACGTAATAGGGTCCATATCACCTTCAACAATGTTATGCTTTTTCAGCACATTAAAAATGCCTGTTACAGTTCGACTGATGAGCTCTTGCTCGGTATATCGCCCCATACCTACTTCAACAGTAATACTTGGGACACCATGGTTATTCCAGACCGTTTCAAGGACGCCAGCATCTCCAGGATCATTTAAAATCGCATCAGGATTAATGAGGCGAGCCATTTCTAATGATTGCTCGATTCGGAAATCTGCAAACACGTAAAGTGGATAGGCCGCACCACTGGTTTGAGTGTGAAGGTCAATGGCTAAATCAGCATTTGGCTTGAGCAAATCATTCCACAATGCATATAAGTAACGTTGGGCCTCATTGCCGTTTTGGTCACCAGGAAAAAAGCGGTTTAAGTTTGCAGGAGACGCATCAGGGTCTGCGGAATAGAAATCGCGGCTGTGGTTTAGCATACCTGGCATGTTAATGGTTGGAACAATAGTGACAGTACCAGCGACTTCAGTGCCGATGAGCTCTCGAGCAGTTTTCTGCGCTGCTAACACACCATTGTACTCATCACCATGAACCCCTGCGGTAATCATGATCTTCTTGCCAGGTTTTTCACCTTTGAACACTAGCACAGGTAGGTGTTGCCACTGAGAGAGAGCATTCGTTGCGATGCGAAACCAAAACTTATGCTCGCCCGAATTTAGGCCTGCTACATTGAGAGATTGAATCACTTGATGACCTTGAATCACGTCATCGAGAAATTGTGTTGCCATTAAAGTTACCACTCCAAAACCATAAGCTAATCTAAAACCTTAGCGTCGTCATACCATGAATATTAATAAGGCGAGAACATGTCTCGCCTTAATTACCAATTGGTTTCGTTTTACGCAAAACCCATAATATGAGCTGCGATAACGACGATACTTGATAGGGTAAAGAGTAATAGAATAAATCGCCAGCAGAATTTTGCCCAGTCACCCCAGTCGATACGGCAGACACCAAGCGTTGCCATGAGAGATGCCGAAGTAGGGACGATAACGTTAGTAAAGCCATCGCCAAGTTGGAATGACAAAACTGCCACTTGGCGTGTAACGCCTGCAATGTCTGCCAGAGGGGCCAGTAGAGGCATCGTTAGTGCCGCTTGTCCAGAGCCCGAAGTGACGAAGAAGTTGAAGATAGATTGGAATACATACATTAACCATGCCGCAGCCACGTCAGGAAGCCCGCTAATCACGCCGCCAGCACTGTTTAGAATTGAGTTCAGTACACTCGCTTCATCAGTTGTACCACCACCAAGGATCAACAATACACCTTTTGCACAACCCACTAATAGGGCAGGTGCAAGCATAATAGCTGCACCTTCTTTAAATGCATCAGCTGCGCAGTTTAGCGTCATACCGTTCAGGCGGAAAATCGTACCGATGATCGCGACAACAAAGCCCATAGTGAAAAATTGAGAAGCGATTTCTGGGATGTACCATGCGTTAGCGACTACGCCCCAAACGACCCACACCGTGGTCGCAATAACCGTAAGGATAACGAGTGTGTCACCTAGGTTCCAACGAGAATCTTGATTGCCAAGCTCTTGCTGACGGAAATACTGGTCTGTGCGGTGGCTGTAAGAAAGTTTAGGATTTGACTTCACACGAGCGGCGTAGATCATTGTGAAAGCGATACCGATTAACGTAAAGCCAGCCCATAACCCCATGCGCACTGTCATGCCGGATAAAACAGGTACACCCGCAATGCCTTGCGCAATAGCGACGGAGAAAGGGTTCATCCAAGAAGTAGCAAAGCCAATTTGAGTCGCAACATAGGTAACCATTACCGTAGTGATACCATCATAACCAAGGCGAACCATAAGCGGCGCGATAATAATCGCAAATGCTACGGCTTCTTCACCCATACCAAATACCGCACCGCCTAGCGAGAACAGCAAAAATAGCACTGGAATGAATAGCGCTTCGTTACCTTTGGTCTTATCGATAAGGCGCAGGATACCGTTATCGATTGTGCCTGTGCGCATTACAACGCCGAAAGCACCGCCGATAACCAACATGAACATAATCACGCCGATTGCGCTGCCCCATTTAGAGCCAGAAACTAGCCCTTCGAAAGGGAAGTTCATCAGACCAATGCCACCACCAGAAGCAAACAGGCCAACCTTGTTGTAAACCAATTCACCGTTTTCGTCGGTTGCATAAGAGAAAGAAGAAGGATCGATAACTGTGCGAGTTTTTTCTGCACCGTCGACCATGTAGGTCACCTGTTGGCTATCAAAATGACCAGCAGGAATTAAGTAGGTAAGAATCGCAGCAAGAATACCAACAATGAAGATCAAAATGAGGGTATCTGGCATCTGCCACGACTTAGGGGTAGCAACCGAGTCTGCTGGTTGCGCATGTGTGTGAGACATAACTTACTTCACGTCAAATTCAATAAAGCATGAAATATCGATAAAATAGAATAAAAAGTCAATATTAATGCTTATGTTGAACTATAAATTCATCAAATATTTGAAGTGAAGTTAATTTGATTGTTTTGTGGTCAAATGTTGGGTTAATGTTTCAATATGCGTTGAGTTTGGATGATTCACGAGCTTTCATAGTCATCTACAGGTGATCTAATTACTTGATTTCTGTCTGTTCTGCATAAAAAGCAGCGACATCACGAAGGTCTCCATCATTTAACATTTTTAACTGTGCTGCCATCATTTCTGCAAGTGGCCCTTTACGCTCACCGGCTTGGTAAGATTTCATTGCATTGTAAAGGTACTGAGCATTTTGACCAGCAAGGCTTGGATAGGTGTTGTTCGTTGCGATGCCTGTAACACCGTGGCAATAGACACAGCTAGGTGATTTGATTTTACCTTTATCAGCATCACCAAACGGTTCGGCATAGATAGCGGAAGAGAAAATAAAAGAGATTAAAAGTACAAATCTGAGCATGGAGGTTATCTATTCGCTAAAAATCATGCCGATACAATAAAGCTTCCCCTTAGGGGAAGCTCAATGATCAAAATCAAATTAAAGTAGAGATTTTATACTTGATAAGAAAGTGTCGATGTCTTTCGCTGAAATATCTTTATGAGTTACAAAACGAATTGGATTTCCAGGGGTTATCGTGATGTTTTGTTCCTTTAGTTTCGCAGCGATACTTACTATGTCCACTTGAGGATCAAGCTTCGCGAACACGATGTTCGTTTGAACAAATTCAGGGTTGACTGAAAAACCAGGCAGTTCTGCTAAACCTTCCGCTAAGGTTTTTGCGTTGATGTGATCTTGTTTTAGCTGTTCCACTTGTTCGGTAAGGGCAAGTTTGCCTGCTGCGGCAAGAATACCCGCTTGACGCATACCACCGCCGACCATCTTTCTTAAGCGACGTGCTTTTGCGATGTAGTCTTTGCTACCAAGCAGTAGCGAGCCAACAGGGGCAGCCAGACCTTTCGACAGACAGATCGTCATTGAATCAAAGTACTGACCGATCTCTTTTACCGGAACATCAAGTGCAACGGCTGCGTTAAAAACGCGAGCGCCATCTAGATGCATCTGCAAGTTATGTTTATTCACGAAGTCACGTGCTTCTGCTAAGTAAGACAGAGGTAGTACTTTACCATTAATTGTGTTTTCTAAGCTGAGAAGCTTAGTGCGAGCAAAGTGACAATCATCTGGTTTAATCGCAGCAGCCAGTTTATCAAATGGTAGCGTGCCATCTGGGTTATTTTCGACTGGTTGAGGTTGAATTGATCCCAAAACCGCCGCGCCACCAGCTTCGTATTTGTAGTTATGTGCTTGTTGCCCACATAGATATTCATCTCCCCGCTCGCAATGCGCCATTAAACCGAGCAGATTGGCTTGAGTGCCTGAAGTGGTAAACAAAGCTGCTTCGAAACCAGCAAGCTGCGCAGCAAATTTTTCAAGCTCATTGACCGTAGGGTCATCACCATAAACATCATCCCCAACGGGGGCCTTAAACAGGGCTTCTCGCATGGCTTGGGTGGGCTGTGTAACGGTATCTGATCGAAAATCCATGAATGTCTCCTTGGTCAAAGTCCTAAATATATCCGCAAAGGCGCGCTTTGCTTAAGCAAGCGATCGTTTTGGCATCGGTGATCGTGCCATCGACTATCTTTTCTTCGAGTTGCTTGATTGACAAGGTGACGACCTCAATTACTTCGTCTTCATCGCACTCGTAACGGTTTGTTTTGTTGAGCTTTTCGGCAACAAATAGATACTGTATCTCATCACAAAATCCGGCAAGAGGGGTGACTTGGCCGAGAGACGTGAATTTCTCTGCACTAAACCCAGTTTCTTCCTCTAACTCTCTTTTGGCGCAGCAGAGAGGCTCTTCGTTGCCTTCTTTGGTACCAGCAGGAAGTTCCAATAGCCATTTATTAAGTGAAGGCCGAAATTGGTGGACAAGGACAATCTCACCCTCCGCTGTAATAGGGAGAATCACCGCAGCACCCGGATGATGGATTGTGGTGTGCGTAATTGCCTGTCCTGTAGGAAGCATAACGTCTTCTTCAATCAGAGAAATTTGCTTCCATTTATAAATTATCTTGCTCATGCAGTTATGAACCCTAGCTGTTACCGCATTTTTGACGTTTTTCGACATTAACCACAAATGGTGGGAAACAAAAGCAAAAAATACTGCAACACGACGAAAGCGTTTGCACTTTAAGTGAGCAATGTCTCATAAATGGAAACTTTGATTGCTTCGTCAAGAAGCGGAAAAGCATCTGCTATAAGGGGAATTCGACAAAATACATTTGTAACAAAGTTATAACAAGTGTATAAAAATGTTAACGCAATACCACTTCAGTAGCCGGAGAACGTATGACACAAACCTTATTTGCCTCAAATGCCGAAAAAGCGCTTCTCTCAGAACGCATCAATAAATTGGCGAAAGCGTTAACGGATGGCGTTTATGAGCGTGAACATACGATCAAGCTCTGCCTTCTTGCTGCACTTGCTGGTGAAAGTGTTTTTCTTTTAGGTCCCCCTGGTATTGCAAAAAGCTTAATTGCCAAACGACTCATCCAAGCGTTCGATAACAGCAGTTACTTCGAATACCTGATGACGCGCTTCTCAACCCCTGAAGAGGTGTTTGGGCCACTGAGTATCCAAGAGCTAAAAGACAACGGCCGTTATGTTCGCTTAACTAAAGGGTATTTGCCAACTGCACAAGTCGTATTTTTGGATGAAATCTGGAAGGCGGGCCCTGCAATTCTTAATACATTGCTGACAGTGGTTAATGAGAAAACATTCAAAAATGGCAGCGATATCGAGCGTGTGCCAATGCGCTTGTTGGTATCGGCTTCCAATGAATTACCCGATGAAGATAGTGGATTGGATGCGCTCTACGACCGCATGTTGGTGCGTGTGTTTGTGAATCGAATTCAGAATAAACAAAACTTTAAGTCGATGTTGACTGTGGGCACATCGCAAGAGGCACAAGTACCAGAAGGCCTAGCGATAACTGATGAAGAATATCATCAATGGCAACAACAGCTCGACAAATTGACGTTAACCGACAATGCATTCGAAAAGCTTTTCCAGCTTAAAACGATGTTAGAAAGCAAAGTTGAAGCTCAGTTTGGTGATGTGGTCAATACCGATATGTATGTCTCTGACCGCCGCTGGAAGAAAGCCGTGAAGTTGTTAAAAGCGAGCGCGTTTTTTAATGGTCGCGATGAAATCAATCCGCTTGACCTTCTACTGTTGCAAGATTGTTTATGGAACAGTCCTGAATCGCGAGATGTGGTACGTGAAGTGGTTCAAGAGTTCGCCTTAAAACATGCATTTGATCAACAAGACGCGGAGCAGGAAATTGAGTACTGCCGTGAGTCTTTGGTTGATGTCCAACATGAACTAGAAGATGCCTACCGCATGACGTTAACGTCTGAAGCGGCAACGGGTATTTTGCGTAAAGAAACCATGCGCTTTGATACCTCTAAAGCCAAGATGTACAAAGTTGGCGCAGCCGTTAACTTAGTTAAATTGGTTGTCTTGCAAAGCAACATGTCGGTTTCAGAATCAGAAAAAGGTGATAGCCGCTGGGTTTATGTACCCAAAGATGAGTTAGATCGAGTCATTAAAGAGGGAAGCGGTGATGTGTATGGTTACGTCAATCAAAACACCAACATGTGCCGTTTACGATTTGATGTTGACGCGGCGAATAACCTAGTTATCCGTGATATCGCGAACCGAGGCATTTTGGTTAGCCTAGTGACTCAAGAGGGCTTGGATGTAGAGCTTTACCAAAAGTGGTTAACGCAGAGCGAAAAAGCCGTAAATCAGCTTAGTGAGGCAGAACACCATATACGCAAGGTGAAAGCGAACTTTCATGATGCGCTTCCGCATAGCTTTGTTGATCCTGAACTACCCCGCCTAATGGAGTCGAGTCTGCAACAGGTCAGTCAGAGACTTGAATCAATCCAAGCAGAAAGTGAAAAAGTTATCCAACGCTTTAAAAACTTAAATCAGTTTTTCTCATAAGGAGACGACATGCTAGGTGCAGACGGACTTAACCTCGCGCTGATGGTGGCCGACTCCGGCATCATCGATAGCGCAGTTAATGATTTGATGGCGCGTTCACAAGTCATGATGATGGCAGAAAACCGAGGCGTTAAATCTTCGGTCAAAGGTCACTTGTTAAAGTGGCGAGGCAGCGTTAAAAAACGGATCACCAAGGTATGTGAGACAGAGCGTTTCCAACAAGAGCTGTCTTTATATCAAGAGGTCATTCACTGGGATGAAGAGGCGTTTTTTGAAAACATCGAAGATGTGATTAAAAAGCTGGAATGGCACTCTGCGTTTTACATGCAAGCTCGCCGAATGATGGAGAAGAACAAAGGGATGAATAACCCTATGTTCCCTCATTACTTTTGTGATCAATGGTACAAAAGCCTCACCGATGCTATAAAACAAGCGCAAGTAAGCGAGCTTGAAGCCAATAAAGAAAAGGTGCTGAATGACCTGTATCAACGTATGGAAACCATGCGTAATATGGATAAAGTCACGGAGTCGGGTGACGCTGAAAGTGTAGGGCGCCTGTGGGATATGGCATCTGCCAAGTTGAGTAAAACAGACTTAACGGTGATGAAGCGCCATGCTGAGTTTCTGAAGAAGCACCAAGGCTTGCAAGAAATTGCGGAGCAACTCGGTCGTATGGCGGGGCAAGTAAATGATCCTGAACTAAATCGTGCGCCCACTGAAGAACTTCAATTGGTCGAAGAGAAAAGTGATGAGGCGACGGATGATATTGTCGGTATTCACGAAAGCGATGATCTAAATAAGCTACTTCCCAACGAAACGATGTTTTTGGCGTATCCTGAACTTGAAGTTGTGTTCTATAAACACTTAGTTGATAAACGGCTCATGAACTATCGTACACAAGGCAAATCGCGCACGTTACGTAAAGTTAAAGCTCACCGACCTGACCATAAAGCGGTAGATATCGAAAAAGGCCCCTTCATTGTTTGTGTGGACGCGTCCGGTTCCATGAGTGGCTTTCCTGAGCAATGCGCCAAAGCCATGGCTTATGCTCTGATGCAAATCGCACTAGCGGAGCAACGTGATTGCTATGTCATTATTTTTTCTACGGAACACATTACCTACGAACTAACCAAACAAGATGGTCTGCGCGAGGCGGCGGACTTTCTAACTTATAGCTTCCATGGTGGTACAGACTTAGAGCCAACTTTGATTAAATCTATCGACTTGATGAGCGGTGATAGATATAAAAACGCAGACATGGTAGTCATTTCCGACTTTATCGCGCCAAAACAACAAGACGAGTTACTGGCCAAAGTGGATGCGCTCAAAGCGAAGAAAAACCGTTTTCACGCGATTAGCTTATCGAAATACGGAAATCCTGCATTAATGTCGATGTTTGATCACACTTGGTCTTATCACCCTAATGTTGTGGGAAGATTGCTAAAAAGGGTCAGCAACTATTAAACGCCTTAATGTTTCATGGGACAAAACGAACTGAAAGCGAGATTTATATTGCTTCGTTTTAAGCCAATAAGATCGAACTTTGGTCGAATTGACTTAAAAGAAATCAAACGAACAGAAAATGAAATGTTTTTGTTTGACTATCTTCTCTCAATCCGTAAAGTAGCCACCAACGCAACGGGGTAGAGCCCTGAAGCGTAATAAAAAGGCGCCTTGGCAGAGTGGCTATGCAGCGGATTGCAAATCCGTGGACCTCGGTTCGACTCCGGGAGGCGCCTCCATTATTCTTTTGAGAGTGAATGGCTTTCGAGAATAAATGCGACACTAGCTCAGTTGGTAGAGCGCAACCTTGCCAAGGTTGAGGTCACGAGTTCGAACCTCGTGTGTCGCTCCAAATTATTCAGATATGGCCATGGCGGTATCTCGATGCCAAGTGCATCAACTTAAAACCAGCGAAAGCTGGTTTTTTTGTATCTGAAGACTGATAAATTCATACCATCTCTTTTTCATTACCTGTGAGCTTAGCAACCCCATCTCTGTCACGAGTTTCTGATATTAAGTGTGACCCGATGTTTCGCACCTCAGCCAATTTCAGTTTACAATACGGGCTTCCAAAGGATTTGACGAAGACGCATGAGAAATACCGACGATTACATCATTTTTTATCACTTGATCGAGCAAGGTTCATTCAGTGCTGCCGCGAGACATATGTCACTGACCAAATCGGTCGTCAGTAAACGCATTGCCAAGCTTGAACAAGAGCTTGGTGTACAGCTTCTCTACCGAACAACGCGAACGCTAACGTTGACTGAAGCAGGACGAGCGTTTTTTACTCATGCAAAAGCGGTTTATCAAGCGGTGGCAACTGCGGAAGAATCCATTGTGGGTTTAGGTAAAAACTTATCTGGACACATTAAAATTTCGGTGCCTACTATCTCTGGTGAATTAATTCTTCCTCAAGTGATTAATGAATTTAATCAGAAATACCCAGACATCAATATCGATATGGATCTAGATAATCGTTTCGTCGATATCGTGAATGAACGTTTTGATTTGGCAATTAGAACGGGTGTGTTGCCAGATTCTAGTCTGATTGCAAGAAAGCTGGTGGATGCGAATTGGATCATTTGCGCGTCACCCCAATACCTAGCTAAACATGGCATACCTAAACAACCTCAAGCCTTGGCTAAACACAATTGTTTAGTCTATTCCTACCAAGAAACCGGAGCGCATGAGTGGGCGTTTAAAGATGGAGACGAGGTATATCAAATCACCGTCGACGGTAACCTCTGTACCAACAATTCTTCTGTATTGAGAAATGTAGCGCTGTTAGGGCAGGGAATCATCTATGTACCGCGTGTATTGGTTTATGAAGACTTAAAACAAGGCAGTCTGATTCAGTTATTTAAAGACGAAACAGCCAAATGTTTGGGTATTTATGCGGTGTATCCCTACACTCGTCAGCAACCAGAAAAAATTAAGATCTTTATCGATCATCTATACTCAAGCTTTCAAAGTCAAAACCATCGATTTTAAGCCAATAACTCAACACCGATCGTTATATTGGTGTTGAGCTTATGTTTCCATCTTCATTTCTAAGAATCCTCTTAAATTTAGGGGCTTACGCTTCTCCTCGTTTTCTTCACTAATATTGATAACAAGATACCCCGCACAACTGTTAACAAATGGTTTTGCTATTGTTTCTTTTAAGAAACGGTCTGTTTCTTACGTTAAATTTCTCAAATGTGAAAGATAAGTGACAGAAAAATAAAGAATTATTTTGTTTGTTGTTTATTGATTACGTATTGCTCGCCCGTCTGACATAGACGCAGAGAAATGGACTGCTTATAGTGGCTCAAACGCTATGCCTGCCGCTAAGCGGTGTTGTGAGCGAAGTACAATAACTAGAGATACGGATATGAAACAAAAGCAGCTGATTGAAGAATTTAAAACCATCGTTGGGGAAGAAAATGTTCTAACCGACGAGGTTAAAACGAAATATTACCGCTCGGGGTTTCGTTCGGGTAGTGGTAATGCGCTTGCTATCGTGTTTCCTAACACTCTTCTAGAACAATGGAAGATTATTAAACAGTGTGTTGAAGCAAACTGCATCATTATCATGCAGGCGGCTAAAACAGGTTTAACAGAGGGCTCGGCTCCGAGTGGTAATGATTATGATCGCGATGTGGTTGTGGTCAATATTACCAAAATCAAGAAGATTCACTTATTAGATGGTGGTAAGCAGGCGGTTTGCTTGCCTGGTGCGAGCTTACACTCTTTGGAGAAAGAGTTGAAGGCAGTGAACCGAGCACCGCATTCTATCATCGGCTCTTCATCGCTAGGTGCCACTGTGGTCGGTGGTATCGCCAATAACTCAGGCGGTGCGCTAGTTAAGCGTGGTCCTGCTTATACGGAACTGGCGATCTATGCGCAGGTGGATAAGCAAGGCCAGTTACATTTGGTGAACCACCTTGGTATTGAAGGATTAGGTGAAACGCCAGAAGAAATTCTAACAAACCTGCAAGAAGGGAACTTTGACCCAGCGAAGATCATTCATGATGAGCGAATGGCGTCAGACAAAGAATACGATGAACGTGTTCGAGACGTGACTTCTGACATTCCTTCTCGCTTTAATGCCGATGAACGCCGATTATTTGAAGCTAGTGGCTGCGCTGGCAAGTTGGGTGTTTTTGCCGTTCGGGTTGACAGCTACCCAGTACCCGAAAAAGAGCAGGTTTTTTACCTTGGCACCAATGACCCTGCGAAACTAACGAAGTTGCGAAAAGACTTCTTATCTACGTTTGATAACTTGCCTGAGATGGGAGAATACTTGCATCGAGATATCTTCAACATGGCAGAGAAGTACGGCAAGGATGTGTTCTTATCCATCGACTTGTTAGGCACAGATAAGCTGCCAAAAATGTTCGCACTTAAAGCTAAGGTAGAAAACTTCTTAGAGCGCATCCCGTTTGTCAGTAAATATCTGCCAGACACCATTTTGTACTACGCGAGCAAGTTGTTCCCACAACACTTACCAGAGCGAATGCTGGATTTCCGTGACAAGTATGAGCATCACCTGGTATTGAAAATGAGTGATGGTGGTATTGCTGAAGCACAAAAATACCTCAAAGAAGTTTGGGCTGTTGAAGACGACTGTGATTTCTTCGAGTGTACGCCGGAAGAGGGTAAAAAAGCTTATTTACATCGCTTTGCAGCAGCAGGTGCAGCAATTCGTTACGAGACGATTCACCGAAAAGACGTAGAAGACATCGTTGCACTTGATATCGCTTTGCGACGTAATGATGAAGAGTGGCTAGAAACTTTGCCTGAAGAGGTAAGTAAGAACCTTGTTCAAGCGCTCTATTATGGTCACTTTATGTGTTACGTCTTCCATCAAGATTACATTTTCAAAAAAGGGACTGACACGAAGTTGATGAAAAAGCTGATGCTAGAGCACCTCAATAGCCGTGGTGCCAAATACCCAGCAGAACATAACGTGGGTCACTTGTATGAAGCCGAAAACTCGTTGCAGAAGTTTTACCACGAATTAGACCCAACCAATACCTTTAACCCTGGTATTGGTAAAATGGACAAATATAAGCGCAATTGTAACTGCTGTGCGTGATGTGCTGTCTCACCATGATTAATAATCGTTGTTCATCGTTAAAATGATGAGCATAAGATAAGCCCTGATGACACTCGTGACATCAGGGCTTTGTGTTTTGGGTCTTTTAT
The DNA here is from genome assembly GCF_033339475.1 of Vibrio sp. 2304. Lineage (NCBI taxonomy): Bacteria > Pseudomonadati > Pseudomonadota > Gammaproteobacteria > Vibrionales > Vibrionaceae > Vibrio > Vibrio sp. 2304. Next base: position 957,088 of record NZ_JAWOUQ010000001.1, read on the forward strand.
TGATGACTGGTATCGGCTTTGAAACAACGACTAAAGAGCACGTACTGCGGCGGCGGCGATGATGCCTGCTGCAATTGCGGGTAGAGGCTTTTTCACGATGAACATGACAACAGCAGTAGAAAACAGTGCTGCTCTAGCACCATTATCACCCTCTACTGCTAGCGGAGCTAAAAGGGCAACCAGTACGGAGCCTGACATCGCAGTAATGAAACGTTGAACCCGTTCGCTAATTGGAATGAATGACATAACATACACTCCGCCCCAGCGGGTTATGAGCGTGACTAACGCCATAGCGATGATGATAAGCAGTGTGCCACCTATGGTTGTTTCGATGTTCATGCTTTCTTCTCCTTCCAACAAGCACCCAATACTCCGCCAGTAATGGCGCCAACCACTACGTGGCTATTCTCTGGCAAATACCAATACGCCAACATAGAAGAGGCTGCTGCTATGGCCCAAATAGAAAAGATTCTTAAGTCTTTCGGCCCGGCCACCACCATAGACAGCAGGAAGCATCCCATAACCATATCGAGCCCGAGGCCCACCGGATCTTTGATTGCGCTACCAAAATAAATGCCGATCCAGGTGCCCACAATCCAAAAAGACCACATCGCTAAGCCGCCACCAACAAGCAAGCCAAAGCCTGGTTCTTTTCTACCAAATGCATTGAGTGCCATTGCCCAGTTAGCGTCTGATGCAACCAGCATTACACCGTAACGTTTTGTTGGTGGGAGTTGTCGTAACCATGGATAAAGTGTGGCTCCCATCAAGAGGTGACGAGCATTAATAGCAAATACAGTAATAAGAACTGGAATGAGAGGGACTTCTGCTCCCCACATTTCTAACGTGGCAAATTGTGAAGCACCGGCGAAGACCAGTGTGCTCATCAACATAGTGGGAAATACATCTAGTCCAGTCTGTACGGCAGCAACACCGAAAGCGAGGCCAAATATGACCACGAACATAGAGAGGGGTAAAAGTTGGGTGAATCCGTTCCAGACGTCAAGCCGATTAAATTCGTGCAACTCAGCGGAGGAGCGTTGAAGATGTTGAGTATTTTCTGTCATAGAGATACCTAGCTAGCAGGCAAAGGGGCAGTGCCATACGAGTGTGTTTGTTATTCTTTTGTAAACTTCATGTTTAACATCAATTAGAGAGGCTTTCAAACACTAAGTGCTATATAAAAATGAGCCATCCAAGCGGCTTTAAGAAACAGAGTGTAGAGAGTCGCACTTGGTAGTGCTAAAGGAGATTAAAACAACAGAAATAGTAAGCTCTGTTTAATTGATAACATCACGAGCTAGTACAGATTAGTAAATAAGAAAGAAAGCGAGCACGAGGCTCGCTTTTTCGCTCTGTTACGAATAACTGAATAGGTTTATTTTACGTAGACACGAGGGTTCGCGCTTCCCCAAACCGTGTATAGTTCAGGGAAGATGACTTCTGCGTGTTTTTCCATCTCAGCAGCTGAAATCGTTTTGCCTTGTTGGGAGCCAAACAAAACAACTTCAGAACCAGGCTCAACATCTTTGATACCTGTAACATCTACCATTGTGGTGTTCATTGAAGCAACGCCCGCAACTTTTGCACGTTGGCCATTGATCAGAACTTCTGCCGTATTCCCCATTTTTCGTGGATAACCATCAGAGTAACCAACAGGAATGTTCGCCATTAAGCTTTCTTTGCTTGTTGTGTAGCTGCTGTCGTAACCGACTGTGCTATTTTTTGGCAGGTGGTGAACGGATGCCACGCGTGTTTTGAAAGACACGATAGAAGGGTACTCAGGGTTAGTCGGTAGGTCTCCGTATAAAACGCCACCAGGGCGAACCATATCAAGCTGCGCTTCAGGAACATTAAGCGCGGTGTAAGAGTTTGCTACGTGCAGTAAAATGTTGTCGCGTTTTAGATTCGCTTCTTTAATCAGCAATGCAGAACTGTCTTTGAATGAAGCTAACTTTTGGCGCACGTCGTCTGCATTGTAGTTAGGGAAATGAGTCATGATACCAACAATATTAACGCCAGCTTGTTGAGCGATTTCTAGCGCTTCTTTCTTGCCCGCTTCTGTCGTCATATCAACACCATTACGTCCCATACCACCGTCGTTCAGAGCAAGGTGAACTTTGATTTCTTTACCAGCTTTCTCGGCTAGTTTAGACAGTGCTTTAGCTTGCTCTGCTGTGCCTATCAACTCTTCGACATTTAGGTCGATTGCGGCTTCAATCTCGCCAATATCCGCTGAGCGTACACGCATAAGTTGGCCTTTAAAGCCACTGTCGCGAACAGTTTGTGCTTCGGCGTTACTTGCAACGGCAACGCAAGGAATTTGTTGCTCGATAATAGTCGGCATCAGGCCTGCGATACCATTGCCGTATGCGTCGGCTTTCATCACGGCACAAATTTTCGTTTTGCCATCCATGTGCGATTTAAACTGCTCAATATTATCGCGGAACTGACCTAAGTTTATTTCTAGCCAAGCGTTAGCACCTTGAACTTGCTCTGCTTTTGCTGCTGTATTGCTAATTTGAAGAGGAGCAGCAGTAGCTTGCATTACAGGAACCGCGATTGCAGCAGCGATAGTCAGTGATAGTAAGGTTTTATTTAAGCGCATAAAGTCTCCGTACGCGTTTTTTGTATCGGTTATGTTATTGAGTACTTGGGGAAAGTACCTGACGAAGTAAAACGCTCCAAGTGGTGCTTTGGAGCGTTTGTTAAGATAGTGATTGAATATATACCTAAATATACCTCAGTGATGACATTCTATTTAAGCAAATCGGGATTGATTTGGTATCTACTAAGGTATCCACTGAGTTTAACTCAGTTTGAAGCGGCTCATTACATCTTTAAGAGAAATGGATAGCTGGCTTAGTTCGCGGCACGCCTGTGCGGTTTGCTCCGAACCTTGCGAGACCTCTTGAGATGCCAAATGTATGTTTTCAATGCTGCGGTTAAGCTCTTCCGCAACAGAGTCTTGCTGGTTACAAGCCGTGGCGATTTGGGTACCCATGTCTGAGATGTCCGAAATCGAATGCTCAATGTCGCTCATCAGCTGTTTTGATTGAATACCTTGTTCTGCACATTCTGAAATACTGGTTCTAGAAAGTTCAGTGGCTGATTTTGCGTCTTTTGCAAGTGATTGTAGCTGCTCAATGATCGAAGTGATTTCACTCGTTGAATCTTGCGTACGGCCGGCAAGAGTTCGAACTTCGTCTGCAACGACGGCAAAGCCACGACCAGACTCACCAGCACGCGCCGCTTCAATGGCTGCATTAAGTGCAAGTAGGTTGGTTTGATCGGCAATGTCGCGGATAACATCCACGATCACGTTAATTTTATTCGATTGCTGTTCAAGCTCTGCTACGGTATCGCCTGCAGCGCCAATTACGTTTGAAACTTCTTGAATCGCGTCAACCATACCTTGGGTTTCACGAACACCGTGTTGTGTGCGGCGGTTTGCTTCGTTAGCTTGGTTCGCTGAGTCTTCAGTGTTACGAGCAACATCGGCTACGGCCGCTTTCATTTCTGTCATTGCTGTTGCGATGTGCGTAATTTGCAGCTGTTGATCTTTCATACCAGACGCAGAAATATCGGAGATTTGATTCATTTCTTCGACAGCGCTGCTTAACTGAGTAACTGCAGCAATCACGTTATCGATAACTTGGCGTAAGTCGTCTTGCATCTTAGTGGTCGCGTCTGCCAGTTCACCAAGCTCGTCATTGCCGATTGCTTTACGGTCAATGTCACTTGATAGATCACCTGTCGCGATGGCATTTGCTTGCTCAACAACAAGTTTAAGTGGGCCACAAATTAGGCGAGTCAGCACGTATGTCATGCCTACCATGATCAGTAGAATAATCACGTTACTTGCAATTGAAGAATTACTCAATCCATTTACAGAGGACAGGATATGAGTTTTGTTGCTATCCATAGCTTCTTTAAGGAGACGGATTAGTTCGCCTAACTCTGAGTCAACCGCTTCGAAAGCAGACAAAGAGTTCGCCAAAATAGGGTGGGCCTTGCTTTTGTCGTTAGCTAGCATCGCTTCATTGTACTGGTCCATAGTAACCAAGTACTTTTTCCACTGACGCATAAGACGCTGGTAAGTTTGCTGCTCTTCGCCAGGCCAGATAGTTTCACCGTAAGCGTTGAGCTCTCTAGTGATCTTTTCGCGTTCTCTAATATTGTTAGAAATTTTAGTTTTGACTTGGTCTGCGTCTTCATAAGTGTACGCAGCAAATTGAGCTCGGCGCCAGCGAGACAAGTGGTCTCGAATCGAATCGACCCTTTCCATTGCAGGAAGCGTATCATCGGTATAGTTTAAAAGCTCAGATTTGATGCTTTTGAGCTCTGTAGATAAAAACACGCCAAATGCAATGTTGACGATGGCAATGAGTAAAAACGATAGCGATATCTTTTTCGCTATAGAAAGATTCTTGATAGACATTAGTGATATACCTTGTTTTTCTTATGTTGTGTCGCCAAAGTAAACCACATCCTTATATGTGATATATGTCCATTAAATTACTGCAACTCGTGTAACGTACCATTATTTATTGATATTTTCGATAATGAATTGAGCTTTGTTTGAAAATAAAAAAAGTCAATGATTTTATAAAGGTACGACCACATTCGATATAAAGTTATCGGTAACAAAATATGATGTTCTGTACGCAGTCGTGCCAAGAGTAGGGAATCAAATTGTTACAGATGTTACAGCGGTGAAAAGATCAGCGTTCATAACGTGATAGTCGCGTGTTTACCTCGAAGCAGTTACGGGCACTAGTATGCGTATGACTTAATAGACAATGAAAGGGAACGGGTGCTTATTGGTCTAATTGAATGCCAAATGTACTAGTCAGATCGCTTTTTAAGCACTTAAATCAAAAAGATAAAATTTATTGTTGACCAGATAAATTAATCCGTTAAAGTACGCCTCGTTCTCACGGCAAAGGTCGCTGAGACAGATGGTGTCTAACCCATCGCATGATTGCGTTGCCCTGGTGGTGGAATTGGTAGACACAAGGGATTTAAAATCCCTCGGCGTTCGCGCTGTGCCGGTTCAAGTCCGGCCCGGGGCACCATCAAAATCTTTGGTGACAGAGATACAAAATCAGAAAGGCGCCTTGGCAGAGTGGCTATGCAGCGGATTGCAAATCCGTGGACCTCGGTTCGACTCCGGGAGGCGCCTCCACTATTTCGAAAGCTAGTCTTAAATGACTGGCTTTTTTCGTTTGTAGTCCGCCTTTTCGTAACCCTTCGCGCTTTCCTAAAGTCTCCCATGTTTTGATCACCATTCAATATTTTTAACGCGCTAATCATTGATTTTGTAAATGTTAGACAACTCAATAATTGTATAGTGTGATTGGTGATAGTTTCTCTTCGATTGTAATCCGAACTTTTTGTATTACAGGCAGCAACCTAGCTAGCGTCATAGTTAGTATCGCTTGGTGCGTATATGCAGAAAGGAGGATTCTAGTCCATAACGTGAGAGAAAAATAATGAAAACATTCAACCTTAAACCTACACTTTTACCCTTAACTTTGCTGCTCAGTTCGCCTGCAATGGCGGCACAAAATGGCACCATGATGCAGTATTTCCATTGGTATGTGCCAAATGACGGTGCACTCTGGACACAAGTTGAAAACAACGCGTCGGCACTATCTGATAACGGCTTTACTGCGTTATGGTTACCACCCGCCTATAAAGGTGCTGGTGGTAGCAACGACGTCGGTTATGGCGTTTATGATATGTACGATTTGGGAGAGTTTGATCAAAAAGGTTCGGTGCGCACCAAGTATGGCACCAAAGATCAGTACCTAAGCGCCATCAATGCTGCCCATAAAAACAATATCCAGATTTATGGCGATGTGGTGTTCAACCATCGCGGTGGTGCGGATGGAAAGTCTTGGGTTGATACCAAGCGAGTAGATTGGAACAACCGAAATATTGAACTTGGTGATAAATGGATTGAAGCGTGGGTAGAGTTTGATTTCCCTGGGCGCAACGATAAGTACTCAAACTTTCATTGGACGTGGTACCACTTTGATGGCGTGGACTGGGACGATGCTGGCGAAGAAAAAGCTATCTTCAAATTCAAAGGTGAGGGTAAGGCATGGGATTGGGAAGTGAGCTCGGAAAAAGGCAACTACGATTACCTTATGTACGCTGATCTAGACATGGATCACCCTGAAGTTAAGAAAGAACTTAAAGACTGGGGTGAGTGGTATATCAACATGACTGGTGTTGATGGGTTTAGAATGGACGCGGTGAAGCACATCAAATATCAATACCTGCAAGAATGGATTGATCACCTACGTTGGAAAACAGGGAAAGAACTATTCACGGTCGGAGAGTACTGGAACTACGATGTGAATCAGCTGCATAACTTTATCACCAAAACCTCTGGCAGCATGTCTTTGTTTGATGCACCGTTACATATGAACTTTTATAATGCGTCTAAATCGGGTGGTAGCTACGATATGCGTCAAATCATGGATGGTACGCTGATGAAGGACAATCCAGTCAAAGCGGTTACCTTAGTAGAAAACCATGACACTCAGCCTTTGCAGGCGTTGGAATCAACCGTTGATTGGTGGTTCAAGCCGCTCGCTTACGCGTTTATCTTATTGCGTGAAGAAGGTTATCCATCCGTGTTTTATGCAGATTACTACGGCGCGCAGTACAGTGATAAAGGGCATGACATCAATATGGTCAAAGTGCCTTACATTGAAGAGCTAGTAACACTGCGTAAAGATTATGCGTATGGCAAACAACATTCTTATCTCGACCACTGGGATGTAATTGGTTGGACTCGAGAAGGTGATGCAAAGCATCCACATTCAATGGCCGTGATCATGAGTGATGGACCTGGCGGCTCGAAGTGGATGTATACGGGTAAACCAAGTGCTCGCTACGTAGACAAGTTGGGTATCCGAACTGAAGAAGTTTGGACTGATGCGAATGGTTGGGCTGAGTTCCCAGTAAACGGCGGATCTGTCTCGGTTTGGGTTGGCGTTGAATAATCCATTCCTGTGATTTTGATACAGAGTAGGCAATTCTTAATAAAACTTTTCAATGAATCAATGTGTTATTTGATATTCATTCGACAAATGAGTAACTTATATTTGAGCATAATCTAGAGGAAGATAAAGAATGGAATCTATTGCTGATGTATTGGTTGTGGCTATTGTGTTCGGTGCCATATTTGGGGGCGGGATAATAAAGTTAATCTTGAACCATCGTAAAGAAGTAAGAGCATTGGAGATATCTGAACGTAATACGATGAGCCGAGAAGAACAAGATAACCTTAACAAGCAAATTGGTGACTTGAAGCGACGTGTTGAAGTGTTAGAGCGAATTGTCACAGATAACAAATATCAACTTGAAAAAGAAATTGCCTCTCTGTAGATCACCACTTAATCGTAAAGCCGGCGAAGTCCGGCTTTTTCGTGTCTGTACGTCAGACCTTTCGGATGTTTAACTCAGCGTTCATCAAAAAAGTCTTTGTCGCGAATGTATTTACTCATAAAGTGATAAGAGAACGGTCGCATTAACCAACTAAATAAGGAGCGCCCAAGCCGTATGAGCGTTGGGGTGTTCTCGTATATTCTCCCGTTATATAACCATAGCATTTTGCCTACATGCCAATACAAAAAAGGTACGGGCGGCATAAAGGTCACGATGTCGATGTCGCAACAAATCCTGTATGTTTTGTGCCCCAAACGGTAGCGTTTCTTAAACGTCCAATCCCCGACAGCGGGCTGTCCGAAAGTGACCACGCGTTTAATGCTTTTTGGGTATTTTTTCTCAATATAGTCAGCAAAAACACTGCCAATCGCGCCACCTGAAGAGTGGCCAGTAATAGTGATTCTTTTTCCCCTAAGAATGAGCGGTACAACGATACCTTCGAGGCGTTCGATCACGGTCAACCCTAACCGATCTTCATTCCGGCTCGGTAAACTTTCTTGGAATAACAGATGATAGAAACCCGCGTGAATGCGATAGTTTAGTCCCAACCTTCGACAGCTTCTCGTCCACATCGCGAAGTTCAACAACCAATCACTGATACTGTGTGAGCCTTTAATCACTACGACCACTTCACTCTGTTTTTTACTCCAGAGCACGCGAATCATAATCTTACCGTGTTCATTTCTAATGACTCGTTGCCCATTAGGATCGAACCCGTATTGAGTTTGCCTGAAGACGCGAGGGTAGGCGAGATTACAAAGCACCGCATAGCGCTCGTATTGGTATCGTTTTAATGGTTTCACGTTAACTTTCTTAGTGGAGCCTAACGGTTGACTGTAATTAATGAATATTAAAAATACGTGAACCTTGATTTAGGGTCGGTAGAGATTCTGTGTATTGGTATCGCGAATGAAAGACTCAAACTGGCTTAAATGCGTCAAGATGGTTTGGCGAGAGAGTTCATGATGTTCGCTAAGTACGTTAATTAGCTTTTTCAAAGCCTTACGATCTTGTTTATTGAGATTTGCTGTCTCTTTGAGTTGTGCGAAAAATTCAATTTGACTTGAAGTGTCGTTAAAGTCACCGAGCTTGTCTTGCAATAGTTTTAGTTGTTTCACGTTGTTTTTGTGCTGTTGGGAAGGATAGAGCGTGGAAAATCCTTCTAACAAATAACGCAGCGCTTTGCACTTTATCCGCATCGAATGAATCACACTGTCACGACTTTTGTCCGAGATCTTGCGTCGTGCTTTATCAACTTTTTTAAATTGATCGGAGATTTTTTGGCTTGCGAAGAGTAACGCAGGTACGTTGCTATCCACTCGTTCGTGTTGCGTACTTCGCAGCAGACTATTCCTGACCAAAGTGCAGTGCGTTGTGTATTCTTCTGTAGCTAGCCAACGCGTAACTTTTGCCTGTTCGTAAGCACGTTCGGCTTCGATAAAGCCAAAAAGCTGCTCAAGAGACGATTTGTGGTTTGGGAGCATTTCAATGTATTGTTTTTTGCCCAAGATAAATACGTCCAAATCACGCAGCTTATTTGTTTTCTTCATCATTATTTTTAAATGAGGTTTCAAAATACTCAGTTCAAAAGGAGGTATCAGTTCGCGAAGTAGTACGCATAGTGAGCGTATGCGCCTTAGTGTGACGCGATACTGGTGTGTATATTCAGGATCCAAGTCTTCGATGATTCCCAGCTCCAGAGAGCGTGCATAATCAAATTCACTAAGGAAGAAGTAGGGCACTACGAAGTCGAGTTCGGAATCAGTATGTAGCGGTAATTGAAATGATGACTTTCGAAACATGATGAGCGCTTATTTGTCCCCTGCAGTACGAGTTAAGTTTATACCCATACTGCCAATTTGTGCGACTTGTCGATTCCTCATTGACATGAAGTGATGAAGCAAAGTAAACGAGAGCAAAGCATGCTGATGTTCTTGTGAGCAAAATGATCGCCCTTTGTTCGTTTGAGTTGGCTTTTTAACCATTTGAATAAAAAAGACTAATTTTTTGTTGACCAGATAAATTAATCCGTTAAAGTACGCCTCGTTCTCACGGCAAAGGCCGCTGAGACAGATGGTGTCTAACCCATCGCATGATTGCGTTGCCCTGGTGGTGGAATTGGTAGACACAAGGGATTTAAAATCCCTCGGCGTTCGCGCTGTGCCGGTTCAAGTCCGGCCCGGGGCACCATCAAAATCTTTGGTGACAGAGATACAAAATCAGAAAGGCGCCTTGGCAGAGTGGCTATGCAGCGGATTGCAAATCCGTGGACCTCGGTTCGACTCCGGGAGGCGCCTCCACTATTTCTAAAAACCGGCCTTGTGCCGGTTTTTTACTATCTGGTATTGTCAAACTATTCTAATACACATTTATTATTGAATAATTAATTTTTGTACAAATACCAACCTCAATTATCAGTTAATCACTCTTTAACAGGTTTTCCTGAATTGCTATCTATAGCGTTATATTATCAATGTGATTTTAGTTCAATATTGAAAATAAAGTTGTGCATATATCCTGCTTGTTTCTCTATATGTCTCTAGTTGATATTGCACTGTATCGCTCAGTCTGTCTTTTAATCGAGTATAAAACTAGGTGAGCAAAAAACTTTCACCAATTTAATTTAACATAAATTTAACAATTAAAGATGGATAATATTACTCATGAGTTGTTGAGGTATATTATTAGAATGACTCGCTATTAAGTTAATGAATTTAAAGGTTATAACTTTATGCGATGAAATTGAGATTGTTTTAGTTAAATTTATAATTGTTTGATTTTTAATGATTTAAATTGGCTGTAGTGCAAGTGATTTATTAAAGTCATTGTTGAATACAAAGGCTGTTCATATAAAACAATCATAAGATTATTTTAAGTAACTGACAAAAATGGATAAATTTATTATTACACAAACTTAACCTAAATTACTTATCACTCTGGTTGAATTTTGACCGGTTGCTTTGCTATGATTCCGGCTCTTATATTTTTGGTGGTTATCCTTTTATAACCATGTTGATGTATATAGGAACATATTTGGCTTTATAGGCTAGGGCATTTTATTTCCTAAAATTTATATTATTTTACCCTACCATTTCTGCTTATATTGGCGGGAAGGTGAACTCGTTATTAAATTAAAATTAGGTGAAGCAGTGATAAAAAATATTAAAATAAATAGAACAATCCTAAATAAAGGGTTGTCATTTTTATTAGTAATATTCGCTTGTTTACAGAGCATCCATTACGCCAGTGCAGCAGGAAGTACGACGGGACAGCAAAATACATTGGTTATCCTGCTGAACTTCAAAGAAAACCCAAATGAGCAGCCATTAACTTTGTCAGAAGCAAATAATCTAATCTTTGGTACAGTCAATGACTTCTACCGTGAAAGCTCTTTTGATCAAATGTGGCTGTCTGGGAAAGTCGTGGGTTGGTTTAATCTACCGTTGTCTAATCAGGTTTGTGACTTTACCGCTGTTCAAGATGCAGCGGATCAAGAAGCCATCGCAGCGGGAGTGAAGCTTGAAGAGTACGATCGTATTGTTTACTTGATGACAAAAACGGCATGTGGTGTCGCTGGATCCGCAACTATTGATGGCATGCCTTCACGCGCGCACATCAATGGTGATTTTTCTCCGATGAATATCGCTCATGAGCTTGGACATAACTTTGGTTTGCATCACTCTCGTGCTCTTGATTGTGGCGAGCATACGCTTTCAGACAACTGTACGTTGCGTGAATACGGTGATACCTATGATGTAATGGGTGGTCCAGACATCGGCTATTTGAATACTTTCCAGCGCGAGCGACTAGGATGGCTAGAGGGAGAGCACGCTTCAAAGACACTGGAAGTTACTCAAAATGGTACATACTCCATCGCGAATTACGAGACGACTAGTGCTCAGCCAGTTACGATAAAAGTACCTCGTGGTACTGATCCTTCTACAGGTGCAAAAAAATGGTTTTACATTGAATACCGCCAGTCTATTGGGTTTGACGACTTTTTAGATGCTCGTTCTTACTCGTTCTATCGTGGGGACGTTACGGATGGCATCATCATTCGAAGCGCTGTAGAAGGCGATGGGCGCAGCAGTAATCTGCTTCACTTTAAAACTGATTCTGAATATCGTGCGGTTTTTGGCCGAAATGACTGGTTTGACCCATCTATGCCGGTCGGTGGTAGCTATACTGACCCAGACTCAGGTGTAACATTGAGTTTGGTGAGTGCAGCGAACGGCATCGCCGAAGTAAGCGTTGTCTTTGACGACTCTGACAACGGTAATATCGGGACTTGTACTGTTAATGCTCCATCAGTGACTGCGAAAGCTGCAACAAGCCACTCGGTTGCAGCCGGCGATGAGGTTCAATATCAGGCCACTATTACTAACAAAGATAGTGCAGATTGTTCAGCGAGCAGTTTTTCTGTGAACGCGTCAGTGCCAACTGGTTGGAAAGCAAGCAGCAATGCAATCACGCTAGCAGCAGGTGGAACCGGACAAGTAATGATATCAGTCGTATCTTCGGTTGACGCTAGTGATAAAGACTATGCTTTGAAGATGATCGTGACGCACGGAGAAGACTCAAGTCTGCAAACCGCAGCATCCGTGAATTACTCTGTAACCAATGAAATCTCGCCATCACCAGAGCTCGTTGCTGTTGATGATCAGGTGACTATGTCTTCGAAACAGTCGGTGATTATCGATGTGATGGCAAACGATGTTGTTGGAGAGCAAAACTCTGCAAGCGTGGTTTCTTTTACTAGACCAAGTAAGGGGCGACTAGAGCTGTTATCAGATGGCACCCTGCGTTACACACCTGAGAAGAAATTCAAAAATAATGACAGCTTTACCTATACCATAGGTGATGGTCAAAGCAGCTCGACCGCTCAGGTCTCAGTGAAGTTAGAGTCCTCAGCTGGTGGCGATTCTGGCAACTCTGGTAACAATGGGAAAGGTAAGAATAAATAGAACGATATAGTTCGAAAGAAAACGCCTGACGAGTTAACGTCAGGCGTTGTTTTATTAAGTTGTAAGTAGACCTTATTCAGGGCAGTTAACAGGCTCTGGACAAGTTGGACATAGCGTACATTCTGCAGACGCTGTTATCGCTTCTACGACAACATTACCGAAGATAGTTTCACCACTCGCATCCACAGTATCTGTAAACGCTCTGACTTCTTCACCCGGTAATGGAAGGCCTTCACCATCTCCTGGGATTGGCTCGTAGTTACCAGTAAAGTCGTAACACTCAGCAGGCGCAAGCATACCAACCTGGATTGGATTCGAGTCTTTGTTGTCGATTACGACAATGCCGTCAATGGTGACATCGGAGGTATTACATACACTACCACTGTAATTGACTTGAAGACCGTATTCATTAATACCAGTATCCTCAAATCGATTCACGACGACGACACTACAGTCTTTCTCTAGAGACAATGAACCAGGGATGTTTTGGCTTGGGCATTCCCAATCTGCGTTGTCAGAAACCGCAACACCACCACCAGTTTCAAGTGCTGCGCTTACTTCTGCATAGTTAGTGATACCGTTTTGGTCAATAATAAACGAACCATTAAACTCTTGCGTTTGTCCAACGGCGAGCATCGCTAAATTGAACACATGGTCACCAGCAGCCATATCGTTGTCAACGGCTGTAGTGTCTGTTGCCACAACATCATACAATGCAAAGTCACCGGTGTTTTCTACAGTGAGTTTATAGTTGTATTTCAAAGTGTTACCATTGACAACATCACCAAATGTACAAGTTTTAGTGATTTTAATGTCTGGTACGCCTGGTGTGTAACAGAATGAAATATGACTTAAGCCATAGTATCTACCATTTTTCCCTACAGGTGAATGCAGCAAGGCATCATCTTGATACAATAATCCATCTGTGAAGTAGTTATATAGGTTTCCGTCAGGACCACCTTTTACGAAGATAGCTTGCATAATCACAGGGCTATCACCTTGATCCCAACTGAAGGTTTTTGCCCCAGGTTGTTGATCAATAACCACTTCAAGCATGCCATCACCGAAAGTGCCGTCTGTAACTGGCTCAAGCTTGTATTCTATCAAACCATCGATCCCTGGAAGTAATTGTTGACAGGTGTTATTCCCTTCAACAAATATTGGTTGCACGCCTCGGCTTGAAGGGTCGCCAGCGGATGCGTAAACAATTTGAGAGCTCAGCACTAAGCTAACCGCTATGACCCAAGTAAACAGCTTAAACATGCTGCTGATATTGATCGCTGTAAGTATATTCTGGCTACATAAAGTGGAACAACGGTAACTCTTATTGCCCCACCAAGAGTTAAATATGGTTTTCATAAAACCTCCTTGTGTAAGTGGGCTCGCTACGTCCTTGAGCCCACATACGTGATAGTTTTCTCACAGAGTTAAACTGCGTCGGTTGACTAGCATAGAGTGTTCCATATTTAACCTTTTGTATTTGTTGGTTATTTTTTATTTTTGTACAGAGGGGTGAACAGTTTGTTTATATTTTCATAAATGGTTGAGCTAAAACTTATTCGCTAAACTACTGAATATGTTTTAGTTAAATGAGTATTCAATTAGATGTGTAAAGGATGTAACACTATGCAAACAGGTGTTACACATCACCTTCACATTAGTTGGAACAGGTGAGTAAGCGTCTATTTCATATTCATAGTGGACAGTTTCAATACCGTCGTTTTTGTGCACCTGTCACAGGTGTAAACAATAAAGTGTCAATCTGTAACATTATCCTAGAACACGTATATATCTTTGTTATCGTAGGTTTTTTTGTCTCTTTTGTTTTCTTTCTCTTTCTTTAAAATTGAACACTCTGTTCATTCTCTTCGCTGTTGAAAATATTTAGTTTAATAAAATCATAACCTTAAGTAGTGGCATGCTCTATGCGTTATACAAGCCGAAACGAAAGTTGTATCTCGCTTTCACTCTTTCTTAAAAGGCAATTAATGACATAGGGACCTTCGTCTAGCTTTAGAAGCGTTCTAAGGAGTAGGTTATGAATTCTTGTAAGTCAGGTATCTGGCATACGATGAAGAGCTTTCTTTATGCAATATTTACAAGTTTGCTAATAGGTAGCTCTGCATTTGCAACACCAACAGATGGCGTATTTGAGTTAGAAGCAAATGCTAATGCGATAGATGACTCTGGAGTGGGAGCTCCAGATGACTGGTCAACGCCGCCAAACAGTGGTGGAGCATTAGTATTTAGCTTTGAGAATGACACGGCAACACCGGATACAATCTTTACTGGTGGTAATAAAGACATCAAAGACATACCAGAACTCGGTTGGAAGACTGGGACGGTACTTGATAAAGGGGATATTCTTCATGCGTATGCAGCGGCATACAACATTAATAATGACCTAGTACTCACCTTTGGTGCAGACCGCTTTGGTAACAGCGGTGATGCCTTCTTAGGTTTTTGGTTTTATCAAGACTCAGTCAGTACAAACCCAGACGGTACATTCACTGGTCAACATATTGCTGGCGACCTTTTGATTCAGGTGAATTATTTGCAAGGGGCAAATGAGGGGCCAGAAATTTTGGTTCTTGAATGGGACACAACTTGTGCGAAAGCTGATAACAATAATCCACAAGATGGTCAGTGTGCTGCGACAAACTTACGTTTGAAAGTTAAGACAAATGCACTGTGTTCACCGGGCGCGCAAGATGTGTGTGCTTCAACCAATACAACTGACTCACCTGCACCATGGGCGTATACGCCAAAAAGTGGTGTCGAAAATGTCTTCCCTCCAGAAACCTTCTTTGAAGGTGGTGTAAACCTTACTGAACTTCTACAAACAGACACCTGTTTTAGCTCATTTGCAGCCGAAACAAGAGCATCAAGCAGTATTACCGCTCAGTTGAAAGACTTCGTGGTTGGTGACTTTGAGTTGTGTAGTGTTGATATCACCAAAACATGTAATCAAGCGGTCGTGAATGATACAGAAGATGGTTACGTTTACTCATACAGCGGCGACGTGATTAATGATGGTGTTGGTACGCTATACGATGTTGTTGTAGAGGATTTAGAAGCAGGTACTACACATAGCTTAGGTGCCATTGCTTCAGGTGACAGTGCTTCATACAGCGGCAGTTTTGAAAGTACAAATAACGGTCTAACTAATACAGTAAGAGTCACAGCAGCTGCGACTCCGGGTGGTCAAGCGACCATTACTGATACAGCAAGTGATCCATGTGAGTCATTGAGCTTGTCTCCAATGATTAGTGTAACGAAATCATGTGAAAGCGGCTTCAAACTTACTGAAAACGGTATCATTGCAGAAGTGAGCTTCTCGGGAATGGTATGTAACACAACGCCTGGACTTACTTTAGTGAATGTTTCTGTTGTGGATGACTCAGGTACGCCTGAGGATACTTCTGATGACGTGAAAGTGGTAGATAATATCGAACTCGCTTCGGAACAATGTCAGTCTTATACTGGTAGCTATATCCCAACGGCATTTAGCAATGCAGAAACACAATCTTTCCGTGATACTGTGACAGCGGTTGGTTTCTTGAAAATCGATAATACTCAAGCGACGAATACAGCTTCTGCAGACTGTGACATTTGTCCTGCACCAAGCAACTAATTGACGTCTTGTGAATAAAAAGCCTGGAGTATTCTCCAGGCTTTTTCATATTGAATTGCGTGATTTAGTTCGGTTTCCCTTTACCGTTTCCACCACCATTCCCACCAGAACTCGATTGTAAGGTGATGCTAATCGTCGCGGTTGAAGAAGATTGACCGTCACTGATCGTATAAGTAAATGAATCATTATTCTTAAACTTCTTCGAAGGTATGTATTCAATGGAGCCATCGCTCAGTACACGGGCGCTGCCTTTGTTTGGCTTAGCGACCGTAATTGCAAGAGAAGTCGATTGTTCAAATGAGTCATTATTTAACTGTTGGATGCGAACGACGGATTTATCACTGATCGTTACGCTATCATTCACCGCTTCAAGTGGTGACGTTGACTCAGATAACACTGTGTAAGGTAGCTCGGTTTTGGCTGATTGTTCATTTTCAGCATCTATAACGTCAACGGCTATGCTGTAAGAGTTCGGTTGAGCATCGCTGTTTGACGTAACCATGACCGTCGTTTCTGCACTCATGCCGGAAGGAACCGTCAAGGCACTTGCGTCATAATTCCATCCGTCAGGAACGCTTAAAGCTGTTGTATAGGTCGCGTCTGCACATTCTGTATTGTTCTGGTTCGTCACTTTTAGATTATACGCTAATGTTTCTCCGGCATTAGCATCAGAACCTGAAAGTGGGGTTAGAGAGAGTAGAGGCGATGTCGCAACGCATTGCCCTGATTCACCACCAAATATGACACTGACCTGTGCGTTTTGACCATTAGCACTTTCCAAAGTAATCGACACGCCTGTTTTTGGATCGGTGAATGTTCCACCGATTGGAAGAGCGGGGTCTTCCCAGTCATTACTCCCAAATAATTGTCTGAAAGTGGAGTCAGGCTTCATGTGTAGCAAGCGGCTACTTTTAAGATCACCGTCTGTCGCTAGGCGCACAACCACACCTTCTGTCACATCTTGGCGGTATACGATGTACGAACGGTCACGTAAAAAGCTGTCGTAGCCAAGAGCTTGTCGATATTCAACGTAAAACCATTGGCGCTGGCCTGTAATTGGATCGGTACCTCTTGGGATTTTTAAAACTTTTGATGAAGTACTTTCAAAGTCTTCATAGGCATCAATAGAGTAAACACCATCACTAGAAATGATTTGAGCAGGGGAGGTCTGCCACCCTAAGTTTTCCAGTTGGAAGGCGCTAAAGTAACCCATATCGTAGTTACCCATCGTATCGTAGCTATCACCGTACTCTATGACACGGCAATCACCAGCCAACGTACCGTCTTTACAGTCGAGTGCGGAAGCGTGATGCAATCCAAAATTATGTCCTAATTCATGGGCGATAACTCGAGGCTCGAAAACCGCATTTATTGACGCTCTAGAGGGAGTTAATCCTTGACTACCAGAGCCTTCTGATGCACATCCAGTTTTGGTTGTTAAGTAGATAAAACGGTCATAGTTTGATAGTTGATATCCCGCAGTTTCAGCCATTTTGTTGGCTTCCGCAGCTACAGCATCATCATCGCAAATTTGGTTTGATATCGGCAAGGTGAATGTTCCAGCAACATCACCAGTTAGCCAAAGTTGCCCCTGGGACATTTGCGAATAGAAGTCGCTAACGGTATTAAAAACAACATGATGGGCGTCTTCTTTAGAGATCGGGATCTCTTGAGGGTTTTCTTGGAAATTGACGAGTACAACTAATGTTTTTTGTTCACCACTAGCCACTTGCTCAACATAAGCCTCTGATGAAAAAGAATATGCTGGCACGAGGGTTACAAAGCCAAGAGCTAGCAAGCGTAAATTTGACGCAACAAAGCCCAATTGAGGGAGGATGACCTTCTTCAATTTATATACCTACTTAATATTTTGATATTAAATGAAATTACAAATTCATAATGTTTTAAATAAAATAAATAACGAGCTCTACCCAAATAGAACCAGTAATTATCAAGTGTGCATTATGTTTTATAAAGTTTGTTTTATATTTGTGTGTGTTTATTACTTTTAAACACGAGGCGAGATATTAGCAGAAGGGGTGGTTAAAATTCAACCATGTATTTCGGTTTTTATAAGTTCATGAATTATAATGTTTAACTAATTTTTACTGGTGGTTTTTATAAAAATAATAAGAGACAATATTGTATGCAACAAAAGTAGTTACAAAGACAGTAGTAATATTACACCGTGTAGTATGCAACACTCTTAATTGTTTGTTATTTCTTTTGTTTTATATATAAATTACTTATTAAAAATAAGATGCTATCAATTCCATAGAGAAAATTGTCAAATTAAAGAAATATTAATTTCAAAAAACAAGAGATTTATTATATCTGGATATAGGCAACGCCATTTTTGCCATTTTTCTTTATCTCATACATTGCGTGATCGGCTTTTTGATACACTTCATTAAACGGTTGCTTTCCTTTGTTAAAGAGACAAACACCGATACTCATTCCTATCGTTACTTTATGTAAGTCTTGATTTATCGCTGGAATGATTGAATCTAAGAGTTGATTGCAAAGTTGGGATATTTCCTCTCGACTTGAATGCCAGTTTAAGATCACAAATTCATCGCCTCCTATGCGTCCAACTTGAGACTTGCTTGACGCAAGCTCTGTTAAGCTATTGGCGATATTGATGAGGAGGGTGTCACCAGTATGATGACCTAGCTGGTCGTTAACTGCTTTAAAATTATCTATATCAACAAACACTAAGGCAGACTGCTGAGACGGCTTGGTTTGAGGTTGATGATTAAAGTTTTCCTCAATTGCTTTTCTATTTAACAGTCCGGTCAATGGATCACTCGAAGCTAACTTAGCCAGTTGCTGCTCATATCGCTTTTCTTTTGTAATATCGATATGAGTGCCCATCATGCGCAGTGGTTCGCCATCAGAACCATACTCGACGATGCGCCCTCGATCGTAGACCCAACTATCACTGCCGTCTTTATGAATCATGCGATGAACTACCTCATAAAGGTCGGTTTTGCCAGCTAGGTGATCTTCAAATGCACCCACCGCAAGATCATAATCTTCAGGGTGGAGATTGTTTTTCCACGTTTCAACCGTCGCGGTTAACTCATGGGGCTGATAACCTAGCATTTTTCCCCACTGCATATTGAATATCGTCAAAGTACCTGAAGGAATATGCTGCTCCCACAAACACAGTCCATTACTGTCGAGTGCAGCATTCAACTTTTCTTGTAGTCGCGCATTCTTCCGCTTCAGCTCTTCATTTTCTTTTTCTAAGCAGGCAATTCGAGTTAGATATTCTTCCATTTTGCGCATAATTTACGTCGTTTTCGGAGCGACAATATACGAAAAATACTTTGCAATTTCTATGATTGAGCTTGGAGATATAAATATTGAATATGCGGTAAATAATAAAGAATCGGTGATGTTACTTAAGAGCAGTAAAGTAAATGCTTGGAAAACAAAGAAGGAAATAGGGGGTAAGCGAGGGGCTCTCCTGGTGCAAAGTCTTAAATGGAGGCCTTTGCACCGGGACTACTGAGGGTTAGCGGTTTAGTGCACCACAACGCTCAGGTTGGTATGTGATATCGACAATTTCAATTGTCTTCACTTGATTATTTGGCATTGGCCAGTCAAGTTTTTGGCCGACAGACAAACCGATCAGTGCGCTGCCTACGGGTGCAAAAATAGAGATATCATCACTGCTTTTCAGTTCAGAAGGGTAAACCAGTGTCTTTGTCATGGTTCTATCTTCACCTGAAAATTTAAACTCTACAGTCGAGTTCATCGTGACCACGTTATCTGGCATTTGTTCTGGCTCAAGAACTGTTGCTCGGTCGAGCTCTGCTTCTAATTCCACAAGCTCCGCTGCGATGTTTGGCATTTTATCCAACAAAGCCGTGATTCGGTTCATATCTAAGCTTGAGATGTAGATAGAATTGTTTTCTGACATTTTATGACTCCCAAATAAAAGGCCGCCTCACAAAAATGGGACGGCACTCTATATGTCAATTACGGTATCAATCATATGGACGCTATTCCATATGAACTAAACCTGATTTTAGTCTTTATAGTGCGACTTAGCTAGTAAAAAATTTTTGTTGTGAAGCTTGATTTTTCTAAATCTTTCAATCACTTCAGATATTGTTCTCTGATCACCTTGAAACGGTGAAGTCAAGTGAGTGCGTCGTTTAGAAGCAAAGCAGGATTTATCGTAGGTGTGCTCGGTTTCGATGGTCAGCCTAACTTCATAAAAGCAAAACGGTATAGTCCGTTGCTAGCATGGCTTCGGTTATCTCAGTTTGTTAAAACTACCAATATCCGTTAATAAATTACTTTTTATTTCGCAATAGTCAGATAAATACGTTCATCTACCCCTTTAGGGTAGTTTGAAATTGTAATTGATTTACATCATGTATTAATTTTCTTTCACAATTAACAATGAGCTCAGTGATAAGAACCTAACCCTTAGGAATTATAATGAGCAAGTTGAAGCTAGTAGTCATCGGTAACGGTATGGTAGGGCACCGTTATATTGAAGACTTAGTCGAGAAAGCTGATATGTCTAATATGGACATTACGGTTTTCTGTGAAGAACCTCGTGTCGCATACGACCGTGTGCACCTTTCCTCTTACTTTTCTCACCATACTGCAGATGAACTTTCTTTAGTAAAAGAAGGCTTCTACGAGAAACACGGTATTAACATGCTGATCGGCGAACGCGCGATCAACATCAACCGTGAAAACCGCATTGTTTACTCAAGCACTGGTCGCGAAGTTCAATACGACAAGCTGATTCTTGCTACTGGCTCATTCCCATTTGTTCCACCTATCAAAGGTCACGAAAGCAAAGACTGTTTTGTTTACCGTACTATCGAAGATCTTAAAGCGATCGAAGCGTGTGCGAAGAAGAGCAAATCAGGCGTTGTTGTCGGTGGTGGTCTGCTAGGTCTTGAAGCAGCAGGCGCATTGAAAGCACTGGGTGTAGAAACGC
Organism: Vibrio sp. 2304; assembly: GCF_033339475.1. NCBI lineage: Bacteria > Pseudomonadati > Pseudomonadota > Gammaproteobacteria > Vibrionales > Vibrionaceae > Vibrio > Vibrio sp. 2304. The sequence goes on from NZ_JAWOUQ010000001.1 coordinate 978,119, forward strand.
ATGTTGTTGAGTTCGCACCGAAGCTAATGGCTGAGCAACTTGACCTTGCTGGTGGTAACCAACTTCGACAAAAGATCGAGCGTATGGGCGTGAACGTTCACACTAGCAAAAACACGCTTGAGATTGCGCCAGAAGGCACAAACGCACGCAACGTTATGCGTTTTGCTGACGGCTCAGAGCTAGAAACAGACTTCATCGTATTCTCTGCAGGTATTCGTCCACAAGACAAACTAGCACGCCAAATGGAGCTAGAAGTGGCACCTCGTGGCGGTGTTGCTATCAACGATCATTGTCAGACTTCTGATGAGAACATCTACGCGATTGGTGAGTGTGCGTCTTGGAACGAAATGTTCTACGGCCTTGTTGCTCCTGGCTACAAGATGGCGACAGTTGCTGTTGACCACCTACTAGGTAACACAGAAAGCAAATTCGAAGGCGCTGACATGTCTGCGAAGCTGAAACTTCTAGGTGTAAAAGTAGGTTCAATCGGTGACGCGAACGGTCGTACTGAAGGCTGTAAGAGTTACGTTTACCAGAACGAAGAACAAGAAGTTTACAAACGTCTTATCGTTTCTAAAGACAACAAGAAACTACTTGGCGCGGTTATGGTTGGTGACACCTCTGACTACGGCGACCTGCTTCAACTTATGCTGAACGAAATCGACCTACCAGAACACCCAGATGCGTTGATCCTTCCTGCACACGCAGGCGCTGAGAAACCAGCACTAGGTGCAGATGCTCTACCAGAAAGCGCAGTGATCTGTTCTTGTTTCGACGTAACCAAAGGCAAGATCGCTCAAGCGGTTGCTGATGGTCACCACACATTGGGCGACATCAAAGCAGTGACTGGCGCAGGTACAGGCTGTGGTGGTTGTATTCCTCTAGTAACCTCTGTCCTAAACGCAGAGCTTGCTAAATCTGGTATAGAAGTGAAGAACGACGTGTGTGAGCACTTTGCATACTCACGCCAAGAGCTGTTCCACCTAATCCGCATAGAAGAGATCAAAACGTTTGATGAGCTGCTAGAGAAATACGGTAAAGGTTACGGCTGTGAAGTTTGTAAACCACTGGCTGGTTCTATCTTGGCTTCTTGCTGGGGTGAGCACATTCTTAAGCCACAACTGGTTAAGCTGCACGACACGAACGACAACTTCCTAGGTAACATCCAAAAAGACGGTACTTACTCTGTTATCCCACGTATGGCGGGTGGTGAAGTAACACCTCAAGCACTGGGTGCGTTAGCGAACGTTGCAGCAGAATACAACCTATACACCAAAGTAACCGGTGCTCAACGTATTGGTCTGTTTGGTGCTCAAAAAGACGATCTTCCAGAGATCTGGCGCAAGCTTATCGACGCTGGTTTTGAAACAGGTCAAGCGTACGCCAAAGCACTTCGTATGGCGAAGACATGTGTGGGCTCAACTTGGTGTCGTTACGGCGTTCAAGACTCTGTTGGTCTGGGTTCTTACATCGAGAACCGTTACAAAGGCATTCGTACCCCTCATAAGATGAAGTTCGGTGTTTCTGGCTGTACTCGTGAGTGTGCGGAAGCACAAGGTAAAGACCTTGGTATTATCGCGACTGACGCAGGTTGGAACATGTACGTATGTGGTAACGGTGGTATGAAACCTCGTCACGCAGACCTACTTGCAAGTGACCTAGATAAAGAAACGCTAATCAAGTACATCGACCGCTTCATGATGTTCTACATCCGTACTGCTGCGCCACTACAACGCACATCAGTTTGGATGGAAAACATGGAAGGTGGCGTTGACTACCTACGCGAAGTGATTGTTAACGACAAACTTGGCATCAACGCTCAACTAGAAGCAGACGTAGCGAAGCTTGTAGACGAGTACGAGTGTGAGTGGACTGCGACCATCAACGACGAATCACAACTGACTCGTTTCGCGCACTTCATCAACTCTGACAAGCGCGATGAAAACGTCGTGTTTGTACAAGAGCGTGAACAGCACCGCCCAGCAACCTTCACGGAAAAACACCCTGAAGCGAAAGGCGACATCCTACACGTAGCGATCACTGAAGCATAAGGGAAGGTTGATTATGTCATTTGAAAAGATTTGCCAAATCAGCGACATCGTACCGGGCACAGGTGTTTGTGCTTTGGTTGATGGTCAGCAAGTTGCGGTATTTCGCCCAACACAAGCAGAAGAAGTGCTGGCGATCAGCAACACAGACCCGTTCTTCCAATCAAACGTGCTTTCTCGCGGTTTGATCTGTGAGCACCAAGGCGAGCTTTGGGTGGCTAGCCCACTTAAGAAGCAGCGCTTTAACCTGACAACAGGTGCGTGCATGGAAGACGAACGTTTTAGCGTGAAAGCGTACAAAACGCGTGTAACCAACGGCGAAGTAGAAATCTCTGCGTAAGCTTGGTTTTCATTCCCTCCTCTTAGGGGGAGGGAATGAACTGAAACCTAGATTTAATAGACAAAGGCTTTCCAAGCATCAACTCAGGGGAACAGGGAAGCGAGGTGTTGTAGACAGCGTTCAGGTGTCAACGGGAAGCCTTTCTCTATTCAATCTTTAACTTTTTAACTTTCAATTTTGGATAAGGACACATTCATGTCTACTGATTTTAAGCCTGCAGAATTCGTGCAAACCATGATCAATGTTGGTGAAGCGAAAACCAATACAAGCACGCGAGACCTTCTGCTTCGCGGTACGATGGCTGGCGTTATTCTTTCGCTTGCGGTGGTGGTTGCTATTACCGCGATTGTACAAACGGGTATCGGTCTTGTAGGAGCACTTGTTTTCCCCGTTGGTTTCGTAATTCTAAGTGTGATGGGGTATGACCTAGTAACCGGTGTTTTTGGTCTAGCGCCTCTGGCTAAGTTTGCTAACCGTCCGGGCATCACTTGGGGTCGTATCTTCCGTTGTTGGGGTCTTGTAGGCTTGGGTAACCTTATCGGTTCTCTGATCGTTGCTTACCTAGTGGCTATCTCTCTAACAGGTAACTTCTCTCTAGAACTGAATGCAGTAGCGAAGAAATTTGTGGCTGTTTCTACCGCGCGTAGCCTTGGTTTTGAAAACATGGGTATGGACGGATGGATCACATGTTTCGTACGCGGCATCTTCTGTAACCTAATGGTGTGTCTAGGCGTTATCGGCAACATGACGGCACGTTCTGTGTCTGGTCGCGTAGCAATGATGTGGCTCCCAATCTTCATCTTCTTTGCGCTAGTATTTGAACACACCGTAGTAAACATGTTCCTATTCCCACTAGGTATGATTCTAGGTGCGGATTTTGGTATCGCTACTTGGTTGAACTTCAACCTTATTCCAACCATTCTAGGTAATATTGTTGGTGGTCTCGTAATGACTTGTATTCCACTGTACCTAACTCACGCGAAAACAGCGCCTTCTATCAACGTAGTTGAAGAAGAAGTAAAAGCAGAGCCTGCAATCGCAAAATAAACCGCTTTTATCTGGCCCTACCTATGGTAGGTAGGGCTGTTCAACTCATTTAACTTTCGATAAGTATTGTATTGATTTAGCTATAAAAAGTAATAACTCCTTAGAGTGGTTTTAGCCCTAAGTGCATAACGCGAGTGTTACTCTTTATATCTAAATTTTTCGATAGGCGTTGATATGACAACTGTTAACTCATCTTTAAACAGCGGCTTTGTTTCTCTTGTTGGTGCAGGTCCTGGTGATCCTGATTTGCTCACAGTAAAAGGCTTAAAAGCCATTCAAGCGGCTGAAGTTGTTGTGTACGACCGATTGGTATCAAAAGAGATTCTTGAGTTGGCTCATGCATCAGCAGAGATGATTTATGTTGGGAAAAAACTCGATTTTCACTGTGTGCCTCAAGATCAAATCAACCAAATCTTGGTGCAAAAAGCGCAAGAAGGTAAGCGCGTTGTGCGCCTAAAAGGTGGGGACTCATTTATCTTTGGCCGTGGTGGTGAAGAGCTAGAAGAGCTAGCCGAATTTGGCATCAAATACGAAGTGGTTCCGGGTATCACAGCAGCAGCGGGTGCAACGGCTTATGCTGGTATTCCATTAACACACCGCGACCATGCACAAAGCGTTCAATTTATCACTGGTCATGTACAAAAAGATGGTCGTGAAATTGAGTGGCATTCACTAGCTCAGTCTAATAACACGCTTGTATTCTACATGGGTTTGAAGCAAAGCGGCCATATTATGGATAAGCTGATCACTCATGGGTTAGATCCTGAGATGTCATGCGCCATTATTGAAAACGGTACGCGCCCAGAGCAGCGCGTGTTCCAAGGAAAGTTGAACGAGCTATCGATCATGGCAGAGCAAGCCGTGAGCCCAGCATTGATTGTGGTTGGTAGCGTGACTCAACTTCACAACAAGTTGGATTGGTTCGCAAAGTAACATTGCCCAGAAGTGACTATATTTTACAGGGGCTTTGCTGCCTCTGCATTTCTTGCTTACGCATAGGCATTTGATCAATGAGGTTGTTGATAAACGGCCAGTCTGTTTCTGCGCCCCAGCGGTGCTTTTCTAGACCATCTTTACCAAGCAAAATAGCGGTGTGAGATCCTTTTTCGACCTCATAAAGACGAGCTAGCATTTTTAAGTCGAACTCTTCTTTAAGCCAAGCAGGAAAGGTATACCCTTGCTCTGTAATGACCAGTGTGACGACATCTCTGTCTTCCAACTCACACTCATTCATAAGTGTTTCTAGCAAGAATTGTTTGACGTATTCATCATTTTCCGGCGCAAAGTAGAGCACACTTCTATGTGGCCAGTATTTGGAGTGCGCTGGATAACCAAATGCTGTCGATGACAAGATACAAGAAAGTAGTATCACTAGTAACTTTCCGCCCATGACAGTTCCCCTAGAAACCCAAATAACTTTTTATACGTTAAGTTTAGTGGAATTGGCTCATTGTGCTTTTTCCAAAACTGGCATAGGGTAGGCAGCAAATAAATTGAGCGTAGAAATAGATGAGTTCGGAAAGCAAACAAAAAATCGCTATTTTGGTTGATGTACAGAATGTGTATTACACCTGTCGCGAAGCGTATCGAAGCAATTTTGATTACAACCAGTTTTGGTATGTTGCCACACAAGGGAAAGAGGTGGTAAGTGCTCGTGCTTATGCTATTGCGAGCAATGATCCCAAGCAACGTCAGTTCCACCATATTCTTCGTGGTGTTGGCTTTGAGGTGATGCTTAAACCCTACATCCAGCGTCGTGATGGTAGCTCGAAAGGCGATTGGGATGTGGGTATTACTCTCGATGCAATTGAAATTGCTCCCGAAGTTGAGGAAGTGATTCTAGTTTCGGGAGATGGAGACTTTAGTCTGCTAGTAGAGAGAATTCAGCAGCGCTTCAATAAAACGGTGACCGTTTATGGTGTACCTAAACTTACATCTCAAACTCTGATTGATTGTGCCGACAATTTTGTCGCGATTGATGACGATTTCTTGCTGTAGTTAATAGTGCAATAAAGAAAGGCGAGTCACTCAGGCTGTACGAAAACGTACAATGACTCGCCTCTAATTTATCGTTGATTTGGCTAGTTACGAAGGAATGATCATTTGCCCTAGCAAGTAACCCAAGCAACACGCACCAATCACGCCGATTAAGCCCACAGACATGAATGAATGGTTGAAGTACCACTTACCAATCTTAGTTGTGCCCGATGTATCGAAGTTCACAGTCGCGATATCTGAAGGGTAGTTGGGAATAAAGAAGTAGCCGTATACCGCTGGCATCAAGCCGATAAGCAGCGCAGGTTCCAAACCTAAGCCGAGACCAACAGGCAGCATCATGCGAGCCGTTGCAGCTTGAGAGTTCACCACAACCGACACAATGAATAACGCAAGCGCGAATGTCCAAGGATAGTTGGTTACCATCTCTACGATGCCAGATTTAAATTGAGGCATAGCGTACTGGAAGTAGGTATCTGACATCCATGCAATACCGAAGATAGCAATCGCCGCCACCATACCAGATTTAAATACCACCCCATTTGGTACGTCACGCGGGTCAGTTTTGGTCGCAAGCAAAATGATACCGCCGAAGCAGAGCATCATCATTTGAATCACAACTGCCATGCTGATTGGCTTCGAGCCATCTACGATGGTACGAATGTCTGGCCACATCGCGATAACGACGATAACCAAGATAGAAGCAATGAACAGCAATACAGAGTTACGAGCACTTGTTGGTAGTACTTCATCAAGAGACGTTGCAGTTGTGTTGAGGATTTTTTCTCTCCACACAGGATCTTTCAAACGCTCTTGGTATTCTTCATCGTCGTCTAGCTCTTTACCACGCTTTAGGCTGTAAAGTGACATCAACAACGTACCGAATAGCGTTGCAGGTACGGTAACGAGCAGAATTGAGAGCAGAGTGATCTCGTGTTGAATGTCGGAGAGTTGCGCCAAGTAGTAAACCACTGCTGCTGAAATTGGCGAGGCTGTGATTGCGATTTGAGAGGCGACAGAAGCGGCAGCCATAGGACGCTCTGGACGAATGCCGTTTTTAAGCGCAACGTCGCCAATGATTGGCATGATAGAGTAAACCGCGTGACCTGTACCAAGTAGGAAGGTCATAAAGTAAGTCACGAACGGAGCAATAAGGGTGACGCGTTTTGGGTTCTTACGAAGCACACGCTCGGCAACTTGCAGCATGTATTTCAAACCGCCAGCGGCTTCAAGAATGGAAGCACATGTTACCACCGCTAAAATGATCAACATGACGGTGACAGGAGGAGAGGTTGGCGGCATCTTAAAGATGAATACTTCAATCACCAAGCCAATTCCGGATACGACCCCAAGGCCTATACCACCATAACGTGAGCCGATATACAGCATCACGAGCAAAAATAGAAACTCAAGATACAACATGTGGATTTCCTTATTCAAAACAGAGGGCTACATAGCCAAATTACCTCTTTGTATTGTCTCGATATTCAGAAAGAAAATACTTCATGTTGTTCACAATCCGCTGGATAAGAAACAGCAATATTCAATTATTGGCAATAACTCACGCTACACAGGGAAACTGTTAACACAGTTTTATCAGGGTGTTTTTATGCTGTGTATTTTTGCGATCATGTGAGCGTTAAATGCGAAGAGGTTTAAGAGTTTGTTGCTATTCATCGCATACGTAACCAGACCTTACAGCTTCACAGAACTCGGAAATACATTCATAACTAACCCTAAGAGTGCTTCTTTGTTATGAAAACGCAAAGGATAATAGTTTGCATTGCGATTGGTGCTTGGGTATAAAGGTGTCAGAATGACTACACCAACAATAAGCCATCATGTCTGAGCAATTTTTCCCGCAACTGTTTCAAACTTCGAGTGAGATTACACCTTACCTACACGGTGATATCGGCGAGATAGGGCAAGAAGCTATCCATATCGAAAATGATATCAACCCGATCATCCAAGGCCTTTACCAGCAAATCTCGGAGGCTCATCCGGAAGCGGGAAAAGCATATTGGTTGACAAGAACGTGGGATTTACTTTGTTGGCAGCCAGTTTATGTCGCATTCATCTCTATTTACGGTTACCACACGTTGCCAAACATTCGCGAGATAGCGCAGCACCTCAAACCTTGTTTTGTTTCTGGGTACCGATTCGCCGACGAAGCGCATATACATGGCGAGCCAGAGGCGTTGATAAAAGAGGCGGGGCGTCAAATCCGAGAACTGTTCGACTTCTATCAAAAGGAGATGAGTCAATGGACACGCATTCGTCCTGGCTTCACCCATCAATTGATGTCGGACGGAATCATGGCTTGTTTAATTCGTCTCCAACAGCGCTTTCCGCAAATGACTAACTCGACACTTCAGGAGCATGCGGTCTTGTGGCTAAGCGCAATGGGTTTGGATGTTGATAATAGCCGCTCACTTCATGAGACGGAATCTGATCAGCCGCTAAAGTTAGTAAGAAAAAGTTGTTGTTTAGTCTATAAGTGTGAAGGCAGAAAGCTTTGTGCAGATTGTCCTCGTTTAGAGGAAAATCGACAGCTTATGAGCAAGAAGGTTCTTAATTAACATTTATTTAACTTGTGTAACAGTGCTCGATTTGAGAGTGAGAATAAGTATCATTGCATGCTCTTGTTGACAACAAAAAGATAAATACAATGATGAAAAGGACGTTTTCTTTCAATCTCATCGTACTTGCGATGAGCAGTGGATACGCAGTTAGCTCAATAGCAGCAGAAAATCTTCAACAAACATCGACTCCGAGCGATGAGCAATTGGTTGTTGTAGGCAGTGTGATGCCGAAATCGATCTCCGATATTCCAGGAACGGTTTGGTTTGTTGGCCAAGAAGAGATTGCTCAGCAATATCGTGCGGGGAAGACACTGGGTGATATTCTTTCTGCAACCATCCCTTCTTTAGACGTCGGCACCGGTGGTCGAACTAACTATGGTCAGAACCTTCGCGGTAGAGCAATGTTGGTAATGATTGATGGTGTCTCGTTACAGTCTTCTCGCCCGATTAGTCGTCAGTTAGACGCAATAGACCCATTCAACATCGAGCGAATTGAAGTACTATCTGGTGCAACCTCCATTTATGGGGCAGGCGCTACTGGTGGTGTTATTAACATTATCACCAAGAAAGCGTACTCGGATGACTTGTCGTTTGAATCCTACGTGAGTGGCACTACAGGTTTTAATAGCAGCGATGACTTTGATTACAAACTCGCTCAGTCTATCTCGGGTGGTAATGAGCGAATTACCGCTAGAGGTTCGGTTGTGTACACCGAGACACAAGGTGCATTTGACGCAAATGGCGACATTGTCACCCCAGACATTTCACAGGGCTCTTTGCAGTATAATTCAACGCTCGATGTTATGGGATCGACCGAGATTCAAATCTCCGATGCCAGCAAGTTAAACCTTGTCGCACAATACTATGACAGCCAGCAAGATTCGCCATACGGTTTGTACATTGTTAACAATAAATTTGTTGATGTACGAGAGGGGTTCGATTCCGACCGTGAACATGGTACAGAGCGAGTTCTCTTAAGTGCGAACTACGCTCACGACAGCGTATTCGGTCATCAACTGATAGGCGAGTTATCTTACCGTAGTGAAGACCAAACCTTTACTCCTTATTACCAAAGTGCCTCTCAACAAAAAACAGAAGTTTTTGCTGGGCGCTTAGCGTTAGCTAAAAGCTGGGAGTCATTCAAACTTGTTTATGGTGTCGATGCGTACTTAGACCGTTTTGAAAGTAACCAGGCTCTGTTCGATCCAACCATTGCGAACAGCTCTGGGAACTTAATTAATCGAACCTATGCCGAAGTGGGGCGTTACCCAGATGTTGATGTGGCGTCTTACGCAATGTTTGTCCAAGGGGATTACCAAATCAATCAAGATTGGTCAGTACAAGCAGGCTACCGCTACCAATACATGGACAATAAGATTGATGATTTTGTTGCCTATAGTATACAAAAGAAGATCGCATCGGGTAATGGTGTATCAGCGGATGCGGTACCAGGTGGCAGCACTGACTACTCTGTGAGCTTATTTAATTTGGGCACTATTTATCAGCTTAACGATGAATCTCAGCTTTGGGCGAACTTCTCTCAAGGTTTCGAACTCGCTGATCCTGCAAAGTACTACGGCCAAGGTAGCTACGATGCCGCGGATGCAAATGGTCACTACGCGTTGAACAATAGCATTAATGTATCTGACTCAAAAATGTCGGGCATCAAAACGGACAGCTATGAAATTGGTTACCGATTAGATACGGATACTGTCGCACTGCAAGCGGCGGGTTACTACTCGGTGTCGGATAACTCAATCAAGTATGACAAGAAGACGCTCCTAATCACCAATGTTGATGACGAGCAACGTGTATACGGTGCCGAAGCAAACATTAACTACTGGGTAAACCGTGATATTTTGTTAGGTGCATCAGGTCACTATGTGGTTTCTGAGCTGAAAACCAACGGTAAGTGGGAAGATCTAAGCGCGGGTAAAGCAAGTACATCAAAAGCGAACGCGTGGGCGGCTTACTATCAGGATGGCTATTCACTACGTCTACAAAGCCAGACGATGTTTGATTACGAAGATGACGCAAACAATAAACTAGATGGATACACTACGTTTGATCTTCTTGGTAACGTAACACTACCTATCGGGCAGTTAGGTTTTGGTATTCAAAACCTATTTGACGAAGACTACACAACCGCTTGGGGACAACGTGCGCAGATTCTTTATGCAGCACACTACGATGCAGCAGCGTACGACTACAAAGGAAGAGGTCGCACATTCACACTGAACTACAGTGTCGAATACTAAAGCTAACTATCTCCGAATATCAAAAAAGCCGCTTGAAGCGGCTTTTCTTTTAGGCTTGATCTGTCTGCGCTGTGTCTACAACGTTTTCCGTGTGTTCTGAAGCTTGGTTTTGTTCTTCAGCTTCCATTTTCGCGCGTTCAGCTTTGGAGATATAACGCGGCTTATTGCTCTTATGTAGCTTAGCGTTATGCTTCTTCTGCTTCGCTTTCAAGATCTGATTGATTTTCTTCTTGCGGTTCATGGTGGTGGTCCTTTAATTTAGCGAGGCAGGATAGTTACTTTTTTATCAAGTTACAACTAAATAAGCGCCGGTATCGGTCGCAAAATTCAAGTACGTTCCTATGTCCAATCATCTATCGCGTTTTAATGGAGCCCAAATGAAAACACTGTACACCGAACGTTTGATACTGCGTCTTGTGAGTGTAAATGATGCACCATTTATACTAGAACTTTATAACCACCCAGACTTCTACCGTTTTGTCGGAGACAAACAAATTCGTACCGAATATGAAGCGGCGCGTTACATAAAAGAAAACATGCTACGCATGCAAAAAATTAGAGGCGTGAGTTTACTCGTTGTAGAGAAGAAAGAAGATGGACAACCCATCGGGATTTGTGGGTTGGTTAAACGTGACACATTACAACACTATGACCTCGGATATGGATTTTTACCTTCCGCTTATGGCTTCGGCTACGGAACGGAGTCTGCAACCGCAGTGCTGGAATACGCTAGAGAGGAAATGAAACTAGATAATTTGGTTGCCATCACCAACAATGACAATATTCGTAGTATAAGTTTGCTCAAAAAACTGGGCTTTGAGTTTGAACGAGTTGAGCAGCAATATGATAATGGCCGCACGTTAGAACTTTACACAATGATGTTGTGATTTTTGGATAGCGCATGAGCGATATTTTACTTGGCAAACTCGCCACTGAATTTAAGACAGTAAAAGCCATGGTAGAGGTTTACTGTCATGACCATCATGGAACAAAACGTGACTTATGCTCAGAATGTCGTGAGCTGCTTGAATACGCAGAAGTGCGCCTCGACCGCTGTCCTTATGGAGAGAATAAACCGACGTGTAATAAATGTCCGATTCACTGCTACAAACCAGAGCCGAAAGAACAAATGCGTTTGGTCATGCGTTACTCTGGCCCCAGAATGTTACTGAAACATCCCATCTTGGCGGTTCGTCATTTGCTTCATGAAAAGCGCATGGTACCGGAAAAGCCTGCAGCGAACGCGTCAAACCGTCACAAGCGTTTATCTAAACAAAAATGCGAAGAATAAAAAAACGAGGGCGGCATGCCCTCGTTTTCGTTGAGTTCGTTGAGTAGAAGCGGCGTGATTAGAGGCCAGCGGCCATACGCTGCTTGGTTTTGCTCGCAGCAAGTAGCATGTATACGCCAGTCGCAACCAAAGCGGCAAACAAGTAGCCTAGTAAGCCGTGTTCTTGGCCCATGAATTTATCAGCGACAACTGGGCCAGCAACAGAGCCGATGCTGTAGCTAAACAGCATGACTTGTGTCGCAGAGACAATAAAGCGTTCATCAAGTCCTTCGCAACCTAAGTTGATGGCTATCGGGTACAAGGCAAAAGTAGCTGCACCTAAAAAGAATAATGCAGCAGCCAATACCACGGCTGACGAGGAAATAAAGGTCATACCGATCGAAAAAATACCCAAAATACAGAAAAACGCCATTAGCACTGTGCGGCTCATGTATTTGTTTAGCGCGGTCACCATTGGTTGAACTAGCATGCCACCTAGAATCACTAGCGCCATCAATGTACCAATGTCTTGATGGCTAATTTTACGGTTAGTTAACTCAACTGGCATTAATCCGTAGATCGCGCCTAAGGTCAAACCTGAAACAACACAACCAATAATTGCTGCATGGTTTAGTTTGGCAATTTGCTTAAATGATAAAGCGGTTGATTCATGGCTGTTTGGCTGCTCACACTCAATGAACATTAGCACCAGCATCGCCATTAAGATCAACGTCGTGATCGCAATAAACGGAACGCCGCCACTTACGCCAAGCACGCCAATACCAAACTGGCCTAATGCTGAACCACCATAAAGCGATAGCATGTACAAGCTCAAACGTTTCGCACGCGATGCTTCGTCTCCAGACATTAGCCAAGACTCAACAATGACAAAAACACCAGCAACCGCGATACCCGCAATAAAGCGAGCGGCAAGCCACATCAATCCGTTAGCAAACACGGGTAGTGTGACGATAGTTAGCGAAAATACGGCCAAGCAACCAATAAACGCGTTACGGTGACCAACTTGACGTACGATACGTTCAATAAAAATCGCGCCAGTTAATAAGCCGCCATAAAACACACTCGCCAACCAACTCGCGTAATCTGCTGAGATGTTGTATTCACCGAGCATGAGAGGGATCAAGCTCATTAAATAGCCCGAAGCCACCGCATAAAGAGACAGTGCGACGACTGGAACTATAACTCGTGGTGATGCTGCAGGAACGACTGTGTTTTCCACTGTTTTGCGCCTATAAGTTAAATGAAATCTAAGGGTTATTCGGCGCGAATATGAGGCTAATAGTTAGGCAAGTAAAATGATAAATTTAAGTCGTTTCGATAAATAATATTTGTTAACTAGATAGGTTGATAAGTTGCATAAAAACGCCAACCTACAAACAAGGTTGGCGTGGAAGATTATTTAGTAAGTGCTTGATTTAACCATTGATCGAATTGAGTTTTAGGTAACGCACCATTGATCATATCAACGCGTTGACCATTCTTGAAAACCATAATGGTAGGAATACTGCGAATACCAAATTGCGTCGCAAGTTGTTGTTGAGCTTCGGTATCAATCTTAACAAAACGAGCCGTTCCGGCTTGCTCATGAGCAACATCAGAGAAAACAGGAGCAAAACCAACGCACGGGTTGCACCATGGGGCCCAAAAATCTACTACAACAGGCATATCACTTTGTAATAGAGCAGAAAAGTTATCTTGTGTACCTTCGATAGGCGAGCCGTCTAAAAGTGCACTTTTACATTTACCGCAAGTTGCAGATTCGGCAACGCGCTCATTAGGGATACGATTTAGACCGCCGCACGAAGGGCAGCGAGTTTTAAACGATGACATGACTTCTTCCTTTATTACGTATTGATGAAAACATGACTTACCAGTCAGCCTCATTATTTGTATACTTATTTTTTAACCTGCCGAAATAACGCAGCGCAGGTTTGTATTTGAGCCTAAGGTTCTAAGAAATTTTATTAAAATACAACAATAAATAGGTCTGCGATGACAAATTACTACGCTGAAATTACAGGTTGGGGGAAATGTGTTCCGCCAGCCGTGCTCTCTAACGATGATCTTAGCACTTTCCTCGATACTTCCGATGAGTGGATTCGTACCCGCACTGGTATCGAAAACCGCCGTATTAGTCATGTAAACACGTCAGACATGGCGACCGTTGCTGCTAAACATGCATTAGCTCGAGCAGGCGTCGATGCAACAGACGTGGATTTAATCATTGTGGCGACTTGTTCACCAGATTCATTGATTCCAAATATCGCGTCTAAGGTACAGCAGAACCTAGGTATTCGTGCAGCCGCTGCCTTTGACTTAAATGCCGCATGTACGGGATTTGTCTATGGCCTAGAAACGGGCACACGTTTGATTCAATCAGGTAACTATCGTAACGCGATCATTATTGGTGCGGAAAGATTGTCTTTCTACATCGATTGGGCAATGCGAGATACCGCTGTTCTATTTGGTGATGGTGCGGGCGCCGTTGTGTTATCAAGAACGGAAAAAGAAACGGGTTTACTACAGTCTCAAATCGGTTGTGACGCAAAAGGCCGCGATATTCTGTCCGTACCAAAGTTTGGTACTTGTATGGATCGCTTTGCGGAAGACAACGGTTACTGGGATTTCAACTTTGTAGGACAAGAAATTTTCAAACGTGCAGTAAAAGGCATGGGGCTAGCTGCGAAAACCGTACTGAAAACATCACAGTTAACGACGGAACAAATCGATGTTGTGATTCCGCATCAAGCGAATATTCGTATTATTCAAACCTTGTGTGACCTGTCTGGAATTCCACACGACAAAGCGTTTGTTAACATTCAAAACTATGGCAATACTTCAGCTGCGACCGTGCCAATTGCATTGTGTGAAGCGGTAGAGCAAGGTCGAGTTAACCCAGGTGATAATATGCTTCTTGCTGCGTTTGGTGCAGGTTTGACATGGGGTGCGGCAGTATTGAAATGGGGTGACCGCGTAACGCCAGTTTCTGAAAGTGATGCGGTTCTGCCTGAATGTGAGCAATCCGCGTTAGAATTACTTGAGCGTGCCATTAAGCTGTGTAATGAACGCCGTCGCGATGAGGTGTAACGGACACTCTACAAACATAAGATGAGTAAGGGAGCGCGAGGCTCCCTTATTTGATGATGCGTTCTACAGCTAACCTGTAAAATATCTTAAGCCATAAAACCCAGGTTTGAATGAGTAAAATTACGGATGTTCGGGAAGACGTATTCCAGTGCAGCGTTATCACTCACGCCCATCCACTGTGCTAGTGTTGAACCAACTTGATCAGCGGCAATTTTGGGTATGAGTCGGCCTTGAGAGTAATCATCGTTTCCGCCCAGTATTAGTTCCGGCCATGTACCGATAGGTTGTTTCCCATTTACCGCGCCTCCAATTAATAGTTGATGGCCACCCCAGCCATGATCAGTACCATTTCCGTTGCTCATCATCCGTCGACCGAAGTCAGACATAGTGAAAGAGGTGACTTGCTTGTTTAGCCCTAACCGTTCGACCGCACGATACATTGCCAAAAGGTTTGTCGCGAGATCCTCAAGTAACACTGGATGACGTGCCAGTTGCGAATCGTGTAGGTCATACCCAGAGTGTTTAACGAAAAAGACTTGTCGTTGCTGCTTCAGGACATCTTGGCTTGCTATCAATTTGTACACGGTTTGCATCTGCTTGCCGAGCGTCGATGACGTAAACAGCGGCTCGTCAGCAATGTGGTTGAGTTGCTCGCTCAGTACACTGCTCATTACCATCGACTCATCAACCATCAAATTAAAATGACCATTAAATGGATTGTCAGTTTGATGAGAGAGAAGGCGATCATAGATCCCCTTGTATAGCGGGTTATCAATCGCGGTAAGCTGAACTGCGCGATCTTTTTTCAGGACGGTTTGGCGGTGTTCCATTGCCCGTAACCAAAGCGAGTTGCCATGCACACTGTATAGCGGTGTTATTTCTGATTCAGAGTTTAATACATCCAACATTCTGCCAGCCCAACCAAGATTTTTAGACTCACTCATTCCACCAAGTAACCAAGCGTCTGTTTGAGAATTATGAGAAAACAGTTGCTCGGGTAGTGATGCTTCACCTTGCTCAATAGCTTGTTTGGTGATGGGATGGTTGAGAATGCCACTATTGAGCACGATGCTGGCATCGCCTTGTTCGAAAACGGAAGTTAACGCATTTAACTTGGGGTGTAAGCCGAGCTTCACTGGGTGATTTGAGCTATCGACAGCACTCAAATTGATAGGGAGTATGTCTTCTTTGGCGACAGAGAGTGGCCCTCTGACTTTGGAATATTGATGATAGTGCGTCTCCGATAATGGTAGTACGGTGTTGAATGCATCGTTTCCGCCTGCTAAATACACACATATTAATGCTCGAAAGTCATTGGATGGCGCTGCGAGAGAGTAACCTGGCAGACTAAGAGAGGCTAGTGCGCCCATCGATAGCGTGCTTTGTATAAAATGTCGTCGTGAAATATCCATAATTCACTCCTAATCCTGAATATAGAATTCGTCGCCAGAAATGGCGGTAAATATCACTAGAGCGAGTTTTGTTGTTGGCACATAGTCCCCACGATAATCATTCAGGGCGGTGAGCATGAGCTCTTTCAATTCAGCAGAAGCCGTTCCAGCAAAGAAACGCTCGTTAACCAATTCGACTAAGGCACGGTGATCGTCCAGAAGAAGATAAAACTCGTTAAGATCGAAGTGGTAGGAATCACCACCTCCTCTACGAGTGCTGGTTAACATATAGTTGACCAAATCGGTATAAACAGACCAATTGAGAAGTTCATACTCTGGAGAGTTAATACCAGACTCCGTAAACTCGTTAGACGGCTGATAGTCTGGAGAGTAAAAATTAAACACGGAAGGAGAACGAAGCGGCCCTTGATTAGCGATGTTCATCATCGTTGTTGCGTCTTCGTAACGTGATCCTTTAATCGTAAAACCTGATGCTCGATGAAAATTAGTCAGGACCAGTATCGGTTCTTTCACTTTTATAGGCGGGGTATCCGTCATCCCTAATGCTTCAGGGTCGAGCAATATGGCTCGAACAACGGCGGTTAGATCGCCTTTTTCTCCTTCCCCATTGTTGTTAAATATCGTAGCAACACGCGCGACGTACTCTGGGCTTGGATTTGAACTGACCAAACGTTGGATAAGTAACTTTGAAACAAATGGAGCAACATTTGGGTGAGACATCAACATATCAATCACTTTTGAAAGCTCTTCTTGTGCGGTTAGACCCGATGGGATCACGTTCCCTAGAAATCGCTTCTCGCCGGTGTCGTGTCTTTGACTGATAACTCGCATCGGTTTCACGAATGCGATGTCGGAATTTTTCCATCCAGTTAATGCTCGCGCGAGCTCTTGAATATCAGTTTGATTGTACGTGGGGATAGGTTTGCCTGTTGCGTGGTTTAGCTTTTTACTGCCATCTAAATTGAGTTCATACAAACCGATAGTGAATAACTGCATTAACTCTCGAGCAAAGTTCTCATCGGGAAGCGTTCCTGTCGCACTATTTTCTTTTGCACTACCGAGCATAGACAAATAGCTCCCCATGACTGGATGGATGGAAACGTCATACAACAGGTCTCGGTAGTTGCCAAACGCATGCTCAACCAACAGATCGTAGTAATTCACTAACCCTGTAGGTTTGCTGGAAAGAACGCCGCCATAACGAGAAACGACTACGATCTGACTCAATGCATAAGCCGTTCGCTGTCTGAGCTGATCTTCAGCAGTAACAACAATCTGATACCAAGCATTTTCTCGGTTTGACTGTAGGCCTTTAGAAAAAGGCGTTTGATAAAGTGGTTGATGGTAGGTTGCTGGCAGGTTGATTTGTTTCTGTATCCAGTCCTCTAACCCGTTTTTCCTAACCTCATTAATTAACGCAGGAGTTGGTCCAAAAGAGGTTTGATAGAGAAAACGCGCAACGGTTTGATCGGATGGGGATTGCTGTATTTGTGCTGATACATTAGGCACATGGCTCAGCAATAAGATAGCCAATCCTAGTACCCAAGCAGAGATTTTATTTAGCTTCTGACGTCTCATAGTTAACTCGCTTACCCGAAGTAACGATTTAAGTCCATTTAACGGGAGTTATTAAGCTCTTTTGAGCTGTTTAGTAAATTTATGAAAATCAAGCAGCTGCATAGGCGAGTATAGTAGCTATAAGTGGTGAACAAAAAACTCAAACGATGAATTTGGTACTATAGTGCTAGAAGTTTTTGATGCTATTTTTTCTAAGATACTGATATTAAATATGGCCAATGAAGAGTAACAAGCAGAGATATCGCAATGGATATAGAAGGGGGACAGCTAAAGTACTGTTAACAAGAGATTGGTATGTTTGTTAAGGCTTAAGTTAGTTTCAAGAAATTATTGAGCCAATAAATAAAGTCCATTGGTTTGCACAAGAGAAAACCACACGGATGTTCTCTTGTACAAAGCAACAAAGGTTATTTTCGGGCAAGCTTATGGTGAGCACGAGAAAAGTGATCGGCACAAAATGCGCCCACGATCGAGAGTTCGCCAGCCAGACAAAGCGCAGCTGCGACTTCGGCTAACGCTTTCGCATTGCCGTTGCCGTGCAAACCCAAAATATCCAAACATGCTTTTTGTGTTGGAAGGCCAGTACCACCACCAACCGTCCCCACCATGATGTTTGGCAAGGTCACGCACGCGTACAAGTTGCCTTGAGCGTCCACATCCATACGAGTGATTCCAATGGCAGACTCTGCAACGCAAGCGGCATCTTGACCACAAGCAATGTACAGCGCGGCAAGCGCGTTTGCGTAATGCGCGTTGACGCCAATTGTCCCGCTGAGTAAACCGCCCACTGTAGTCATTTTGCCAAATTGAACCATAGACTCCGGCGTCGTATGCAGATATTTTTCCACCAACTCAGCAGGAATGGTCACTTCGGCGGATACTTTCTTACCGCGTACCGAGCGCAGTGTGTGCGCGTTTGGTTTTTTGTCGCCTGATAAGTTGCCATCCAAGAATGCTTGAGTTGGTTTGATTGGGCTGGTCGCCAAAATATGATGGAACACTTCGTTTGTTGCGATGGTCACCATGTTTTGTCCGGAAGCGTCACCAGTCACGTATTCAAAGACCAAATAAACATGGTTTCCTTCGATATTTACATTGATGTCTTTGAGTTTGCCATGTGAGGTGGTGGAGTCCGCAATTTGACGAAATGCGTCAAACTGGGTCACAACCCAACTGACGAACTGGCCAGCGTCGGCAAGGTTATTAAAGGCGAACACTGGCGTTCGGCTCACCCCTTCACTCAGCAACAATGCACTCGCGCCACCAGCGGCGGTAATAAGATTTGCGCCACGGTTGTAGGAAGCGACTAACGCGGCTTCTGTCGTTGCGAGCGGAACCAAAAAGTCATCGTTCGCATACAAGCCGTTGACGCGCAAAGGGCCTGCAATGCCGACCGGCACATTAACAGTACCAATGAAGTGCTCGATGTTGTTGGAGTAAGCATCGCAATGTGACTGCGTGAAAGGATCAAGGAGATGATCTTTATTGGTCACGTGTTCCAATACTTGCCAACGGCGCGCCAAATGCTTATCCGACAGGCCAGGGCTTAAGCAGAGACGTTTCTCTGGCTTGTGAAACTTCGGTTCTAATGCCGATTGAATCTTACTGCTGGTTTCGATATCGGAAAGGGCGGAGCTTTGAACAGGGTTATCTTGGTTTAACTTCGGCATACAAACGTTAACTGAAAAATCGAACCAGAGATTGTAGTGATTGAGGCTTTGATTACAACGTTGATTATACGTTTTGCAACAAATACCACTGTGCAAGCGCCTTTATTATCCAAGTGATTTGATATTGGAGCGACGAATTTACCGGACATAAATGGGTTTTGACAATGAATGTTGCAGTAAATGGCAGATCCGGGAGGTTATGCCTCTTAGAGAAACTGGCCTGTAGGTGTTTGGATTCGACAAGGTGTAAGCATGAGTGCCTTAAGAGCGGAATGGTTCAATCTATGAAAGGAATAAATTGTCTAACCCAGTCCCTTGGGTCAGACGTTAGTTTGAATCGGTTGTTCAAAAACTAGTTGAAGGCGCGAGCCACACGTCCCGCACTTTGAATACGGTAATGGCCAACGTAAGCAGGAACAAATACAGATTGTCCCTTCGCGGCGGTTAACGTCTCACCGTTATCACTGATGAGTGTCAGGTCGGCATCAATCGCCATCAAAATCTCTGCGCTATTGGCATCAACCACTTCATTGTTCGGTTGGTTAAGAATGCTGAAACTAAAGTCTGCCACTGGGACCGGATAAAGGCTTTGGCAACCATCGGCATTGGGTTCTAGAACAAGGCTGTTAAACGGCTTAGGCACAAAGTCTGTGCATTTAACCAGTTCTTCAACATCCATGTGTTTCGGCGTGAGTCCTGCACGCAAAACGTTATCTGAGTTCGCCATGATCTCTAATCCCGTACCTTTAATGTAAGCGTGTGGCGTTCTTGCGCTCAGGAACATCGCTTCGCCAGGTTGCAGCGTGATGACATTCAACAGTAATGGCGCAAACAAGCCGACATCGCCAGGGTATTGAGTGGATAGATCCAAGATGAGCTGGAAAACGTCGCTGTCAGTGCCTTGCTCCGATTGACGTGAAGCGTGGGCAAGAAGCTGTTTCAGTGCTCGCTCTTTTGTTTCTCCTTCCATGGTAAGAATGTGCACAAAGAAATCGCGTAAACCTTGTGAGTTGATTTCGCGTTTGAATGTGTCAAGAGGCGCGCGTAGCTCATCGATATCGCAAAGGCTAAATGCCTCAATAATCTCGGCATACGAGCGAAAACCGTTCATGGCTTGGTAACTTGTCAGCGCGTACACCAACTCAGGTTTGTGGTTTGGATCCTTGTAGTTACGATGGCTTGCGTTTAGTGGGATCCCGGCACTTTGTTCTTTTTCGAAGCCTATTTCGGCATCTTGTTTGCTTGGGTGAACTTGAATCGACAGTGCATGTTCGGCCGCTAAGATCTTAAACAGAAAGGGCAGGTCGCCAAATTTCGCTGCGGTTTCTGCTGATAAGTAAGCGGGTTGGTTTTGTTTGATCAGTTCAGACAAAGGCAGCGTGTTTTGCTCAATCTGAACTTCAGAGCAGCCGTTTGGGTGAGTACCCATCCATACTTCTGCTTGAGGCTCATTCGTTTCGTTAGAAAAGCCAAACAAATCGTGAATAGAAGAGGTGCTTCCCCAAGCGTAGTTTTGGATTTTGTTGTTCATTTGAAAGAAGCTATGCGATGAAATAGTGTTCAAATTCATGAATTTTTCCCATAGTTAACCCTCCGAACTGAATCGGAAGAAAAATTGAGCAGAGATACGTTAAATAAGGTGGGCGAGCGCGGTTAGGTCACTCGCCAATTTGCCCGAAGGGCGATAAGTCGATTTACAACCGAGGTTTTGGTTCGAGTGGTTTTCGTGATGGTTGCGCTTGCAAAAATGGCAGTAACAAAAGGCCAATGACGGCTGCACAAACTGAAATGGTGATGAAGAAACCCGTCCAATGATATTCTTCAAGAATTAACGCCAGTGGATAACCAGACAATGCTGCGCCCATGTAGGCGAACAAGCCCACGAATCCTGTTGCCGCGCCGGCAGAATCTTTGTGAGAGCACTCCGCCGCCGCCATACCGATCAGCATTTGTGGTCCAAAGACAAAGAAGCCGATGGAGAACAATCCCGCGGCTTGGAACGCAAAGTTGGTCAGGGGCATCAGCCAAAGCGCAGAGACAGATAAAAAAATCCCAATCGCGAACAGCAAGTTCATTGGTCCGCGGTTACCGCCAAAGAGTTTGTCTGAACCCCAACCCGCAACTAATGAACCAACAAAACCGCCGATTTCAAACATCGACAGAGCAGCGTTGGCGTTAATCAGGCTATAGTGATGCTGCTCGGTTAAATACAGGTTTCCCCAGTCGTTGATTGCGGTTCGGACGATGTAAACCAACACATAACTGAACGCGAGTAGCCAGATGTATTTGTTGTTAAATACGTACGATTTCAGAATTTCTCGGTAGGTGAGGCCACGTCCGTAATTTTCTTGCGCAAGTTCTAGTGCGTCGTTGCGCCATTGGCCGACACTTGGTAAACCCATTGTTGTGGGTTTGTCGCGCAATCGCCAACAAACGAATAGACCGAGTAATACCCCGATGATGCCGGGTAGAATAAAACCTTCACGCCAGCTGTAGTGCAACGTTATATAGCCCACCAAAATAGGGATCAGCGCGCCACCAACGTTGTGTGCGGTGTTCCAAATCGCCCATAAGAAGCCACGCTCGGAACGTGAATACCAAGTGGTTAACAGCTTCGAGCATGAAGGCCAGCCCCAGCCTTGGAACCACGCGTTTAAGATCCACAGAGTAATGAAAGCCGCGAGTGAGCTAGAAAAGCCGAACGCGATGTTGACCAGACCTGTCGCAATCAATCCTAGTCCCATGAAATAACGAGGATTAGAGCGATCCGAAATCGTGCCAGAAATAAACTTCGAGCAGCCGTAGGTGATGTAGAAAAGCGTACCGATAAGACCCAAATCGCCTTTATCTAAGCCAAGATCGGTAATCATCGCTGGTGCGGCGTAGTTAAAGGTCTTACGGGTAAAGTAGAAACCTGCGTAGCCGATGTACATCCCCAACATAATGTGCAAACGCCAATGGCGGTAACGCTGGTCGATTTGCTCGTTGCTTAGACTCGGTTGGGTAAATTTAGGTGAACGTAAAAATCCAAACATCTTGAGTTACACCTTAGGTAAAGTAATGCTGATTTGTGTGCCGATCACTTGATCGCTGGTGGAGTAGATAACCATTTTTCCACCTAACGCGTGCACACGCTCTTGCATGCCGCGAACGCCCATGCCTTTCATACTGTCCTGAACTTTGAAACCGACACCATCATCGTGAATCATCAATGACACCGCCGTTTCTCCAATTGTCAGTTCAATATTGATCAACTGCGCTTCTGCGTACTTGGCAGCGTTATTTAATGACTCTTGGCATAAACGGAATAGGGTTACTTTGAGTGTGTCACTCAGGCTTGTGTAATCGCCTTGCCAGTTCAGTTGAACAGTCGTTCCGTGATTGGCGAATTCCATCTCTCGCGTCAGTTGCTCGACGGATTCTTTCAAGTCCAAATCATCCAGCATTTTGGGTCTTAGCTTGCTTAACAGTCGCTTAGTAGTGTCGTACACGTTGAGGGAAAGCCCTTCAATCATGTCGGCGCAACCAACGCGTGTTTCTGCGTTATTTACCCGCTTAATGATGTTGGCTTGTGTGCGGATTGCCGTGATGTTCTGGCCGATTTCGTCATGTAGCTCGCGCGCAATATCGCGTCTTACCGATTCTTCCGCTTTGATAAGCTGGCGAGACAAATTCTGATTGCGTGCAAGTTCGCCGCGCAGTTTGTGATTGAGGTCTTTTTGTTTCTGAACCCCTAAGCCGAGCATAATGCCGGTGATGGTTTGCGCCGAGAGAGATAATAACAAATCGGTGATTTCTAGATTTGATACGCCGCTGCGAGCCGCAATCAGCGCAATGCTGTTGAGCATGGTGGCGAGCAGGGCTCCTTGCCAGCCGTAACGCAGAGCAAGCACGATGATTGGAATCGCCATACAAAATGGCGCAAATCGTTTTAGCTCTTCAGGCAAACTGGTTTGCACCAAAATACTGCCGATCAAAAGTAGCGCATAAAGCACGATATGACGCACCTGAAATACAACGGCATTACTTAGTAGGAGAGAGCTAAGCGGAGACCAACGACTTTGGAACAAATAACTCCATAACAAGTAGCACATAGGCACCACGAGCAAGCCTCCAGAAATGCTAGCCAGCCATACCATGTAAACCGAAGGAACGTGAAAACCAACGGCCATCACATTAATAAACGCGCTAATGATAATGACTGCGCTCATCACGGCTAAATGGCGGTTTTGGTCTCCGTAGTAGTATTTTTTCGCAATCAGAGTGACCGGGATACTGGCAATGCTCGCAATCAGCACGGTAAGCCACTGCGGTTGACCCAGTAACATTGCAAGTGCGATGGAAAGTCCCCACTCCGAAAGGTAAATCGTCGGCCAATAAGCGGTGCGAGTGTGTAGGGCGACACCTAATCTTAAAGCGAAAGGAAACAATAAGATCGCCAGTTCGGGATCATTGACAAAGTAATAGGCAATCACCCATAAGCAGAACCAGGCGCAAGCCATAACAAATAGTCCGCAAATGGTGGTAACAGCGTAAGCTCGCATTAAAAGGACTCTTGAGAAAATAGTTTGGCGAGCTCAACGTTGTTTTTCACGCCGAGTTTGTCGATGGCATTTGCACGATGCACATGCACGGTCTTGTGGCTCAAGCCAAGCTCTGCCGCGACAGACTTTACATCCAACCCGGTCGCAAGTAGCTGACATACCTCGTTTTCACGTTTTGTCAGTTGGCATAGAGAGGTGGTGTTGTCGCTAGGCGTTGCAAGTTTAAGTGCAATATCTGATGTGAGGTAACAGCCGCCAGAAGCACTGGTTCTCACGGCTTGAATAAGTTCGTCTGGGCTACAGCGTTTACTAAGATAGCCTTTTGCACCTAGCTTTAGTGATTTTTCCACCATCGCAGGGGAGTCATGCACGCTAAGCATCACGCAGGCAATGCCAGTTGGTATTTCGCTAAGAAAGTTTAAGCCGCTTTCATCTGGCATGGAGATATCTAGGATGACGACATGAGGGTGTACCGCAGGCAAGCCTTTGCGCGCTTCGGCGACAGAGCCGAATTCACCGACAACGGTAATATCACTTTCTAAATTTAATAATTGTGCGAAACCTGAACGCACGATGACGTGATCATCAACTAGAGCAACATGAATCATTATTACAACCAAATAGAGCAGACGACTAACAACAATAAGCTCCAACAGGAGCCAATAGAAAAACCTTTAATGATACTGAATTGATCAACTCATTTTAATGATCTTGCGCGCTTTACCGAAGTAAAGCGCGCAGAGAAGTTAGGCTTGGTTTTGTGCAAGTTGAAGCTTCTTCGCGTGTCGAATCTTCTTCTCTTCCGCGATAGCGACGAAAGCAAGCAAAACAATACAAATCATGGCGGAGGTATCTAGAGCTGCGAAGGTACCTTTCCAACCTGTTAAGCCGAAGATAGGTGTACCGTCTGCAATCATACCGAGACCAAGTTTCGCGAAGCTGTCACCGATTAGGTAAGCGAATGTACCTTTTACGCCGTCAGCCACACTGATTGCTTTTTTAGGGACAAAACCAACCGCGGCAACACCGATAAGAAGTTGCGGACCAAACACCAAGAAGCCCAATACAAATAGAGAGGCTAAGTACATGAACTCGCTAGTGGCGTGTTGGTAGAACTCAAGCGATACGATGATCAAACCAAGAGACACACAAGCAACCAATGCGCGGCGACCGTTTGCTAAGTCAGATAAGTAACCCCACATCAAAGTACCCACAAGCGCACCGACTTCGAATAGAGTAAAGCCAGAGATTGCCGTTTCTTTTGACAGACCAAGTTCTTGGTACGCGTATACCGTTGACCATTGGTCGATACCGATACGAACGATGTAAAGGAAGATGTTGGCAAAGCAAAGTAGCCAGATAACTTTGTTTTTAAGAACGTATTCAACAAAGATTTCTTTTTTGGTCATCTGGTTTTCTTCAGCGGCGGTGTCTTCTTCACTCACTGCTTCATCGAAAAGTTCTTCTACTTTACCTAGACCGTAAGCTTCTGGAGAGTCGCTACCAAAGCGCATACCGATAAAACCAACGATGATCGCGATGATAGAAGGGAACACGAACATGCCGATTACGTGGCCGTCGAATAGGTAGTTGGCACCGAAAAGAGCAACACCCGCTGCGCCCGCACCACCAACGTTGTGCGACATGTTCCACAAGCCTAGGTAAGAGCCGCGTTTGTTACGAGGTGTCCATTTTGTAATGGTTGAGTAACTAGAAGGGCCACCAGTACTTTGGAAGAAACCACTCAGAGCGTAGAAAGCCACCATCAAGAACAGGCTTGCACTACCGCCGCCCATGCTGAAGCTGAAACCAAGCATTGCAAGACCAGAAAGGATCAGCATAAAAGGGAGGAATTGCTTGGTGTTCTTACCGTCAGCGTAGTAAGAGACAACGGTTTTACCGATGCCGTATGTGATGGAGAAGCCAAGGCCAATAAGACCTAGGTCTGTCATGCTCAAACCGTAAGTTGAGATCATGTCGTTTTGCGCGACATTGAAGTTCTTACGAATCAAGTACATGGTTAGGTAGCCGATAAATACGACCAAGTAAGATTGGATGAACGGTTTAAACCACATCTTTCTTCTAACTTCGACAGGAAGATCGAGGGTCGGCTTCCGCACCTGTTCGAGGAATTTTAACATGATGAACTCTCTTGTAATTGTTTTAGAAACACAACGGAGACCGTTATGCGCTCTTGTTACCTTTGACTGAGCGGAATTCTAGAGAGTGGTTTTGTGAGGCACATGAGATGGTTGCCTAGATCGGCTAGGAAAAATTCCTAGAAATGCCTAGGAAGGCGGAAAAGCGTGAAAAGAGTCACACAAAATCCTTACTAATTTATGGGTTTTTGACAGGGTTCTTATCGGATTGGAAAGCGTTAAAATGCAAGCAGGTTAATATACGCAGCTTAGTGCTGACAAGGGGTGAGCACGTTTGGTTGGAGAGAATAGTGTCTTGTCGCTAAGTATCAATTGGGAACGAGAAGCAAACAACAGAGACCCAGAGGTCTCTGTTAGAAATATTAGGAATTCGGCTAGGTTGACGTGTTAAGGCGCGGGGCTGTATAGACGCGGCGAGCCGTGTTTTGGCAAGTGAATTAGGTTCAAATGGTTTCTTCTTGCCCATTCGACAGTTAACGCTGTAGGTGCAGATAAGCAAACCAGAGTGGGGATACGCGCGCGAACGGCTTTGTGGATCAACTCTAAGCTGCAACGGCTTGTCATGATTGCGAAGCCACTTTGAGGCTCGATGTGATTGTTGGCCAATGCGCCAATCAACTTATCTAGCGCGTTGTGGCGGCCGATGTCCTCTCGGCACAACTTGATGTTGCCTTGTAAATCTGCAAATAAGGCGGCGTGTAACGCGCCAGATTCACGTGCGGCTTCTTGATGCAGTGCGACTTTGTCTCGCAGCCCTTCGAATACACCGGAGCGCGGAGGAAGAGACGGTGTCAGCGGCGCCAAATCAGGCAAAGCTTGTTCCAGAGCCTCGACGCCACAAATGCCGCATCCGGTTGTGCCAGCAAGATTTCGGCGTTGTGTTTTTAACGCCCAGAAAGCGCGGTTGCTGATTTCCACTTCCGCATAGTGAGATTCGTGATCGCCGCCAATTTCAATGTCTTTGATCTCTTTGAAATGGTGGACGATGCCTGTGCTTAGGCTAAATCCTTTTACGAAGTCTTCCAGATGGCCTGGCGTCACCATCATGACCGCTTGGCTAATGCCGTTGTAGCTGATAGCTAAGGCGGATTCACTCGCCAGCGACATTTGTTGCACTGGGCGGCCATCAATCAATTCTCGGTAATTGAACGCACTTGGTTGAGGTGGTGCTTGATTGAAATCGGACAGTTCAAAATAAGATTGAGTAGTACATCTCATGAAATCACCTCATAAGCCGTTATGTATGCCAAAAATTGACGTGTGGGTTGTTGTTATCGATTGAATATGTTTTTTGCTTCTGCGAAGCACTGATCGGTTAGCGCGGAGAAGGGTTCTTGTTTTCGCTTTAACAAACCTAGTGGGGCGTGAACAGCGGCTTCTTCGATAGGGATAATGCGAAGCGTATCGTTCAACTCTTCCAATCCACAATTCAGAGGCATAATGGCGCAACAAAGGCCACTGGTTACTGCTTGGATCAAGTGAAAGGTGGAGTTACTTTCAATGACGGTTTGCGGAACCAGCCCTTTACTCACAAAGCTAAGATCAATTGAGTGGCGATAGTGCATGCCCTTCGAAAGCAGCCCTAGCGGAATGTTATTGAGTGACTCCCACAACACTTCAGATTCGGCAAAATCGAAATGACGCTCATCGAATAAAACGCCAAGTTTGGTCGAGTCGAGCTCGATAACATCGAAGTAAGCGGTGTTGACTTGATCGACATAACACATCCCCAAATCTAGTTGATTGCGATTGAGTTGGTCTATGATCTGTTCGGTCGTCATGGAGAGTATTTGAAAGCGTAACTCAGGGAACTGGTGAGCTAATGGTTTGAGCAATTCCATCGGGTTTTGGCTGGCGAGTGGCACCATTCCAAGCCGAAGAGAGCCGACCAACTGACCACGGCAGTTAGCAGCCTCGGCTTGCAATCCATCATGAGCTGCTAAGACGGTTTTTGCCCAAGCCAAAATGCGTTCTCCGGCTTCAGTAAATCCTTCAAATCGTTGACTTCTTTGGATTAATTCGAGATCGAGTTCTTCCTCTAAGCTTCGGATTCTCATGGACAAGGTAGGCTGCGTAATGTGGCACAATGCGGCGGCTTGACCAAAGTGTTTGGTCTGTTCAAGTGCGATGAGATATTTAAGTTGTTTGATATCCATAATGGCTTGTTAACCTTGCGTTGTGAGTCACATGTACGGGGGGAACTCCCTAAAAAGGGCACAGCACTACCGTACTTTTTAAGCGCTGGAGCGTTTTAACTGGGGAATGGAAAACCAAAACCAAGTCAAGAATAAAACCACACTCAAAATTGATCTGAATCAAAGCTATTCCTGATATTAATTAGGGTCAAATTTAAAGTATCTATAGTGTGATAGATATTATCTATTATCAAGGGTGCCGATTTTATTGAGTTCGTTAAGCGAACTAGGTGGAATCGAATGGGAAAATGATTAACCTCATAAATTGTATTGATTAAAAATGTGATGACCGTCAGTGGAAAAATTCGTCATAGATTTTGTTTATCACTCGGTCAGGATTATCAATTGGACGCATATTGAATATCGACTTAATCTTTGATTTAGATCAAGACGCAGCAATGCGAATTGAATCTACCAGTCTTAGAAACAGTAGGCGGGTATCCGATATCAAGAATCTAGATAAGTAAACGCTCGGACAAGCGAGAGCGTGTTGAGTGGTTACTTATTTGGATTAAAAAATACATGGATTAGAAACTAAGCCCTTCAATACTTCCGCATTATCTCAATAAATAACGCGCTTGTTTTCACGGGCACCCTGCTTGCTGGTATATCTGCGAGGAGTAAAGTCGTGAGCCAAAAAGAACAAATAAAAGCATACAAAGGTCCAGCTGGTGGTTGGGGTGCACTGAAAGCCGTAACCAGAAGTTGGTGGGGCAGTGAAAATGCAGTTAAAAACATTCGCACTATGCTCAAAACCAACCAAAATGGCGGTTTCGACTGTCCGGGATGTGCATGGGGTGAGTCGCCAGATAGCGGTAAAGTCAATTTCTGTGAGAATGGCGCGAAAGCAGTAAACTGGGAGGCGACCAATCGTCTGGTTGATCCTGAGTTTTTTGCCAATCACAGCGTTTCTTCTCTCTCAACGCAAACCGATTACTGGTTGGAATACCAAGGCCGTATCACGCACCCAATGCGATACGATGCTGAATCCGATCACTACGTGCCAGTCTCTTGGGATGAGGCTTTTGCACTTGTCGCGAAACATCTCAATCAATTGGATTCACCACACCAAGCTGAGTTTTATACCTCTGGTCGTGCAAGCAACGAAGCGGCGTTTTTGTATCAGCTATTTGTGCGCGCATTCGGTACCAATAACTTTCCAGATTGTTCCAACATGTGTCACGAAGCCAGTGCAATAGGGATGAAAGACACCATTGGCGTTGGTAAAGGCACAGTGATCTTTGATGATTTTGAAGAAGCCGACGCGATTTTTGTGATTGGTCAAAACCCGGGCACGAATCACCCACGAATGCTTGAACCTCTGCGCGAAGCGGTAAAACGTGGTGCTCAGGTTATCTGTCTAAACCCGCTGAAAGAGCGTGGGTTAGAGCGTTTCCAAAACCCACAAATGCCGATTGAGATGTTGAGTAACGGCTCAGAACCTACCAACACGGCGTACCTACGTCCTGCTTTAGGCGGAGACATGGCAGTGTTTCGTGGCATCGCGAAATTCTTGTTGCAATGGGAACGCGAGGCATTGCGAAACGGTGGCAAAGCGGTATTTGACCGTGAATTCATCAAGCAACACACGATAGGTATTGATGAGTATTTGGCTGAAGTGGACGCAACCTCTTGGGAACACATCGCGGAACAATCGGGTCTTGATTTAAGTGAAATAGAGATGGTGGCGAGCATGTATCGACGTGCAGAACGTGTGATCATGTGTTGGGCGATGGGGTTGACTCAGCATCGTCACTCTGTACCAACCATTAAAGAAGTCGCAAACGTGCAAATGTTACGAGGTAACGTTGGTAAGCCGGGCGCGGGTCTTTCACCAGTGCGTGGTCACAGTAACGTTCAGGGCGACCGTACGATGGGCATTGATGAAAAACCTTCAGATCTGTTGTTGGCTCGCATTGAAAGTCGATTTAACTTTGCCGTCCCGCGCGGTGAAGGCCACAACACTGTGCAAGCCATTAAAGCGATGGAAGAAGGGCAAGCGAAAGTATTTATCGGTTTGGGCGGTAACTTTGCACAAGCAACGCCAGACACAGAACGTACGCACAACGCGATGCGAAACTGTAATTTAACCGTACACATTTCGACGAAGTTAAATCGTTCTCACCTTGTCACAGGTAAAGATGCGCTTATTCTTCCGTGCTTAGGCCGTACCGAGATTGATCAGCAAGCAACTGGCCCACAAGGCGTGACGGTTGAAGATACTTTCAGCATGGTGCATATCTCATTTGGTCAGCTAAAACCGCGTTCGGAGCATTTGCGTTCAGAACCAGCGATTATTGCCGGTATTGCCAATGCGACACTCGGGGCAAAACCAATTGATTGGTTGTGGGCGATTGAAGATTACGACCGTATTCGCGATTTGATTGCCGACACCATTCCGGGCTTTACCGACTTTAACCATAAGCTTAAACACCCGGGTGGATTCCACTTGGTAAACCCAGCTGCCGAGCGTCGATGGAATACACCAAGCGGCAAAGCACAGTTCAGCTCTAGCGAGTTGCCGAAGCAGTTGATCAGCGAAGCGATACTCGAAAAAGGCCAAAAGCCAGATTTGATCTTGCAAACCATGCGCTCACACGACCAATACAATACGACACTTTACGGCTTGAATGACCGTTATCGTGGAGTATTTGGTATGCGCGAAGTGCTGTTTATCAATGAAGCGGATATTCGTAAACTCGGTTTTGAACCGGGCGACAAAGTGGACATGGTGTCATTGTGGGAAGATGGCGTTGAGCGCCGTGTGAGCGGATTTACGCTTGTTGCCTATGATGTACCAGCAGGTCAGGCGGCGGCTTACTATCCAGAAACAAACCCATTAGTTCCTTTGGACAGTTATGGGGATAGAACGTTTACGCCAACCTCTAAGTTTATTGCGATAAAATTGGAAAAATCGACATCCGATAAGATCGCTTTGGTGGAAGCGGAATAGTGAGCAAACCGGCACAACGACATTTCCGATAAGCAAACGGCTGATATTAATTATCAGCCGTTTTTAATTGCGCTCAGTCTGCATTTAGTGCGCATAGCTTGTGTATAATGTTAATGACATTATGCTGCTCGATAATAGACAGATAAGGCCGATTTGAATCTAATTTCAAGTAGTAAAACTAATAAGAAGATGCTTATGACCTTGAAAAATATAATTAAATTAACAATCAGTCACTTAGTGGCAGTTTCTATTGGCATTGCGATAGGTATCTATACTTTACCGATCCTTATTGCACCACCTGCGCCGACCGATGAACAAGTTGCTAAGAGCAAGCAAGGTGCAGAATACAGCGCAGTGTTTAAGAGGGAACTCAAAGGTAGCGACGCTTTTCATTGGGGAGAGGGAGAAATTCATTTGAGTTCTGAAGTCATTACGTTGGTAGGAAAACTCGCTCCCGGACCAGACTATAAACTCTATCTATCTCCTAAGTTTGTCGAAACGGAACAAGAGTTTAATGACCTTAAATCTGAGATGAGCTTAATTGGTGATGTCAAAACGTTCGATAACTTCGTTGTTGAGGTTCCTCAAAGCACTTCAATTTCTGAATACAATACGGTTGTTGTATGGTGCGAGACATTCGGTGAGTTCATTACTTCGGCAAAGTATCAATAAACCTTAGCAGTAGAGTGAAAGGCTTTTCTTTTCACTTTACGCTAGGATGTTGTTTCGCATAATTAAGAGGCAAAGACTCTTAAACACTCTAAATTTAAGAGCCTTTGTTTAGAGTTATTGACAGAACCATTCGACTTGTAAGTCGTTTGCACCTTTCAGGCTACGTTCTAGAAAAACAAGATTTCGAACTATTTAGAGTTATTCTCTGTTTGGCTTGTTTCGTTCGATGACGCTAATCGCAATAGCTAAAAATAGAATATCTTTTACTAAAAAGAAGTTTGTCACCAAAACCCCATCAGACACTTTCCATGTATTCGGTGTCGTAATTAGAAAGCTGAGTGTCGCAAGAAAAATAATTGCGGCGGCTATGCCAGAAAAATAAGCGACTCGTGTGTTTTTAAGGCCAACGATTAATCCAATAGCGACAATGATTTCTGTTGCGCCAATGATGTTTGATACGGCTTGAACTGACATCACATCATACAACCAACTCATCAGAAAATGATTTTCAACGAGCGGTTGTATAAGCTTGGCCTCTGTAGGTGTGAATTTATAAATACCAATCCATATTAGAACTAAAGAAACGCCGAAAACTCCGATAAGATATCCAATTGAGTCACATTGATGATGGCTTTTTACGTTTTGCATAATTAACTACATTCTCCTGTTTGTTAGCGCTTCCAACAAGACCTATAAGGTTGGTAGAAAATTTCATAGGTTTTTTCGCTCAAACAACAGATATTAAAAATCACGTGATACAGAATTACGTGTTTGATAGAACTTAAGGATATTTCGTGGAAGTTAAAATTTTTCAGGTTGACTCGTTTACATCAGAGGTTTTCAAAGGTAATCCCGCGGGTGTTTGTATCACAGAGTCAAGCCTTGATGAGGAAACGATGTTGGCCATCGCGGCCGAGATGTCGTTATCTGAAACGGCATTTCTGTCACTCAGTACAATGCAACTTCGTTGGTTTACACCGAGGACGGAAGTTGCTTTGTGTGGACACGGCACACTTGCAACGGCGCACGTTCTGAAAGAGCAGGGGTTATATAATACTGGAGATACGATTGAGTTCGTTACGCTATCTGGGGTTTTAACTGCACAACTCGATCATGAAGAAATTCATTTGGTGTTTCCTGCTCCAACTTTAGATATGCGAGCTAGTATTAACAAAGACTTACTTCATGGTTTGGGGCTAGATGCCGCCAATGTAGTCGCCTACGGTCAGTTTGATAATAAGCAGTTGGTCGTCATTAATGATGAATTTGTGCTTGAACAGCTCGACCCTGATTTTGGTGCGCTGCTTAAACAAAAAGGCCGTGGCGTCGTCATCACTGCTCAATCAAGCACTGACGCCGATTTTGTCTCTCGATACTTCGCGCCTTGGGTAGGTGTTAATGAGGACCCAGTTACAGGCTCTGCACATTGCGCTTTATGTGTTTACTGGGCTAAAGAGCTCAACAAAAAGCAACTGAAAGGCTTCCAAGCCTCCAAGAGAAGTGGGGTCGTCCATACAGAGTTGTTAAGCACTGAGCACGTTAAGCTTTCTGGAAATGCAGTAACGATATTGCGAGGATATATGAGAATCGCGTAGCGGTCCTTGTGGGAATGATTTTATTTTCGTGTTACCCAATGCTCAATAGTGAAGACGCTTGAATGCTGCTTATTTAAGTGGCTGATTTTTTTTGTAAAAACACCCCTGGCACGGTGGTGTATAACGATTGGAGAGTTATATGAAAACTATCGGTCTTCTAGGTGGTATGAGCTGGGAGTCGACGCTTAGTTATTACAAATTGATCAACGAAGGAGTCAAAGAGGCGTTAGGCGGCCTAAATTCCGCAAAAATTTGTATGTATAGCGTGAATTTTTCGGAGATAGAGAAACTTCAACATCAAGGTAAATGGGAAGAAACGGCAAGCATTCTATCTGATGCTGCATCTTTAATAGAAAAAGGGGGCGCTGACTTCATTCTTATTTGTACTAACACAATGCACAAAGTTGCGCCTCAAATTGAAGCCAGTATTAATATCCCCATACTACATATCGCAGACGCGACTGCTGAGTTACTTCGTGAGAAAGGGGTTCAAAAGGTCGGACTCCTTGGTACTCAATTCACAATGGAGCAAGACTTTTATAAAGGAAGGCTTTCCGACCGTTATGGGCTTGATGTCGTCATTCCCGATCAAGACGACCGCTCTAAAGTACATAACATTATTTATAAAGAGTTATGCCAAGGTGAAATCAAAGAGGAGTCAAGGACGATATACTTGCAAATTATTGAAAAACTAAAAGAGCACGGAGCTGAAGCTGTGATTCTCGGGTGTACTGAAATTGCCTTACTTGTAAACCAAAGTCACACCGATGTTACACTACTCGATACCACTTCTATCCATGCTCAAGCAGCAGTCCGTTTGGCAATTGAAGGTGAATGATCTACGCTTTCTTTCCTGCAAAAAAAGAGAAAACCAAGCACGTGGTTTTCTCTTTTTTATTATCAAGTTATAAGCGAGCAAATTTGAGAGTTCTGTATCCACCAATCAAGTTGCGGGCTTTGTAACCATTGTTGACCAGCTGACGGTATGCTACGTTACCGCGTAACCCAACCTGACAGTAAATCACGATCTCTTTGTCTTTAGGAAGTTCGTGCATGCGACGACGTAGTTGATCGACAGGAATATTAATTGCACCTTCAAGATAACCAACGGACTCCAATTCACCAGGATTACGAACATCAAGTAACAGTTGGTCTTCTGTCAGTGAATCCATTTCATCATAATGAATCGCGGTCGCATCGCCTTTGATGATGTTATTTGCCACAAACGCCGCTTGGTTAATTACATCTTTAGCAGAGCCATAAGGTGGCGCGTAAGTTAGCTCGAGGTGTTGCAGTTGCTCTACCGTCATACCAGCACGCTGAGCAACTGCCATTACGTCGATACGTTTATCAACACCGTCTTTACCTACTGCTTGCGCACCTAATATTTTACCTGTTACTGGATCAAACAGCATTTTGAATGACACGGTTTCTGCACCTGGGTAGTAACTCGCGTGACTTGCTGTATGCACATACACTTTTTCATAAGCGATGTTTTCACGTTTCAGCTGTTTCTCGTTTTTACCAGTAGAAGCGACGGCTAAATCAAAAATCTTACAGATCGCCGTGCCTTGCGTACCTTGGTAAGTTTCTTGGCGGCCAAGCATGTTGTCTGCTGCAATTCGGCCTTGACGGTTTGCCGGGCCCGCAAGTGGCACTAGAGTTTGCTCGCCAGTCACAAAGTCTTTCTCTTCTACCGCGTCGCCGACAGCGTAGATCGAAGGATCGCTGGTTTGCATGTATTCATTGGTATAAATACCACCAAGAGCGCCGATTTCTAAGCCAGCTTCTTTCGCTAATTTGGTCTCGGGGCGAACACCAATTGCCATAATCAAAATATCGGTGGTGAGTCTTTCACCGTTGTTTAGTGTTAATTCCAATTCACCTTCTAGATGTTGGTGTTTTTCGCTCTCACCAGAGTCGAAACTTGCCACGTGCTCGTTAGGTACGAATTTCACCGACTCAAGTGCGACGCCAAGTTTAAGGTCGATGCCTTTCTCACGAATTTCAGCATGTGCGAAGCCAGCCATTTCACGGTCAACGGGCGTCATCACTTGATCCGCCATTTCAACTAATGTGGTTTTTATGCCTAGCTGGTGGAAGGCTTCCATCATTTCCAAACCGATAAAACCACCACCAACGACCGTAGCGTGTTCAACTTTGTTGGTTTCGATCGTTTTAATGATGCGATCCATATCTGGAATATTGCGCAGCGAGTGCGTTAACGGGTTATCAATACCCGGAATAGGCGGCACAACTGGACCTGCGCCAGGGCTGAGTAGAAGAAAGTCGTAGCTCTCTTGGTATTCCGAGCCATCAAGCAAATTCTTAACCGTAACCGTTTTGTCTTGACGGTTAATAGAAACCACTTCGTTCATCACACGGACATCAACATTGAAACGCGCTAGAAAGCTCTCAGGCGTTTGAAGAAGCAGTTTGCTGCGCTCTTGGATATCGCCACCAATGTGATAGGGTAAGCCACAGTTTGCAAATGACACAAATGGACCGCGTTCAAACATAATGATTTCTGCGTCTTCACTAAGACGACGAGCGCGAGCTGCTGCAGATGCACCGCCAGCAACCCCACCAATAATCACGATTTTGCTCATGGATTTCTCCTGCTGAATGATCGAAAACGCCTACACCTTACTTAAATAAATTAGCTGAGTCTAATGTTATTTAATCTACATTAGCATTGACTTAATAATATTAATTAGTAATATCTAATGAAATGTAATGTAGTAATGAAGAGGCATAAGAATGGGCGACAGTATGCTACAAAGTGCGACCGAAGCGAGTGAGCTGCTTAAAATTATGGCTCATCCAGAGCGCCTAATCGTGATGTGTAAGCTGATTGAAGGCGAGAAAGGGGTCGGTGAACTGTTTGAAGGTTCATCATTAAGCCAATCTGCTTTTTCACAACATCTCACCGTATTGAGAAAGCACGACATCATTAAAGCTAGGAAGGTTTCTCAGCAGGTATTTTATTCAATTTCTGATGAAAGAGTTGGTCCGCTGGTTGAAGCGTTTAAGCAAGTTTTCTGTAAGTAATTAGTTTGGCGGATGCTATGTTTGAAGTTCCTTGGATGTCGCTTTTGGGCGGCATAATAGTTGGCGTATCAGCGATAACACTGATGCTATTTACTGGCAAGACTGCTGGGATCAGTGGGATCTTAAACGGTGCCGTTGAGAGCGCAGACCGCGTTTGGCGAATTGTTTTTTTAATTGCGATGGTATTAGGTGGCTTGTTTGCTGTTTATGTTCTTGGCGGGCATGTACCAGATCAGTACAGCGGTTCTCTTATTTTAGTTATCGTTGCTGGCTTGTTAGTCGGTGTTGGTACGCGTATCAGCAATGGTTGTACTAGTGGCCATGGCATTTGTGGAATAGGGCGTTTCTCAATCCGTTCTGTGGTCGCGACGTGTACTTTTATGGCCACAGCCATGTTAACCGTCTTGCTAGTATCGTGAGGAATAGTGTCGTTATGAAAACTCACGTAATGAAAAGTATTAAGCAAATGTCCGTTGTTGCATTTTCTGGTGTGCTCTTTGGTATTGGTATGGTGGTCTCTGGTATGGCTGATCCGGCAAAAGTGATCGGCTTTCTTGATATTACCGGTTCATGGGACCCAAGCTTAGCCTTCGTTATGGGCGGAGCACTTGTTGTGTTCGTTCCTGCTTATCTTTTATTAATAAAGCCAAGAAGCGAATCTGTGTTTGGTGATGAGGTTGTCTGTCCGACTTCTAAAACGATAGACAAAAAGTTAGTCGGTGGTGCAGCACTGTTTGGTATTGGTTGGGGCTTACTGGGTGTGTGTCCTGGTCCTGCGGTTGCCAGCCTTTTTACTGGCAACGTACAAGTTCTGCTCTTTATAGCGGCAATGTTGGTTGGGTCATTCACCGCTAAAAGAGTGGTTCGTGGCTAAAGAGTTCTTCAACGCAAAAAGAGTATCTCAACGTTAACAGAGAACTTGAACGCTAAAAAGTGAGTGTCGTAGAAACCGGGCAATGGTCACTCAGTTTATAGTCGAGTACATCTTGTGTTTTGAAAACGGTTTGAACACCAGACGACGCCTTTAAATCACCACTCACAATAATGTGGTCTATCACCGAGCGGAATTGGTGGGTTTTATTCGGATTACGATTAGAACGCACTTTACATTCCGCTTTAGTGTCTTTAGTCACTAGCTTTGCACTAGTATTGTCCGATATCACGTCCCATAACCAATCTCCTTGATAACCCAAGTTGTGGTTAAAGTCGCCAAGCACGACATAATGTTGTTTGTTGTCCTCGCGCGCCTTTATCCACTTAGCTAGTGCCTGTCCTTGTTGTTTCACTATCTTACAATCGCGGTTATTACGATACGCGCCACTGCAACCCGCTTTCAAATGTACAGAGAGTAGATGAGTCTCGTTTTCTTGGTTTGGATTTAAAACAAGGTAGCTCGCGAAGCGCAGCTTGCTGTTGCCTCGAGTGATAGAGAAGTCTGGCTTGTCTAATATGCTTACGCCATTGCGCACGGCAAAGCCTGTGTATTGGTTGGTGTCGTTAAACTGAAGGTGTCGGTTGGAGGCGTTTGAACGATCGGAAAGATAGATAGTGAAGTCATTGCCAACAGCTTTTTGCATTGCAGCGACGCTTTCGACTTCTTGAAAAGCAAGAATGTCGGCTTGTGTTTTATCCACATAGTGGGTCAGTTTTTCAAAATCTTGTGGTGTTCTCGACACTTTTCCACCATCTATAGATAACCATTCTATGTTCCAACTGGTTAGATTGATGGAGTTTTGAGCAAATGAAAGAGAACTAAAAAGTAATATTAACGTAACAAAAAGTGATCGCATTTTGGCCTGTTGCACTCCTATCTTTTAGCGTATTCCTTTCCATCCTTTATCCTACAAGACCTCCAAAAATAGCAAGTAGATTTAGTACCAATTTTGCAATTTTCATGGTTTTCTTCGCAACTGAGATCAACGCCAATAAGATCGATTTCTTCTTGTTCGCTAGCCAATCTTTATTGATCAAAATCAATGTTTTCGAGTGGTGCTTCTCGTTAAATACGCCACAATATATTGTGTTGCTAGAATAAAAAATAACCCCATATAGTGTGTTTGTGGATAACTCTGTGAGTATGCTCGGGTAAGGAGAACAAGGTGAAACCAATCGTAATCAAACGCGACGGATCAAGAGCTCCGTTCAACAGGGATCGTATCCAAGCAGCAGTTGAAGCAGCAGCGGAAAACAAAGATAAAGATGTCGCTATTTATGCTCTTAATGTGGCTCTTGCTGTCGAGTTACAGTTAAGAGAACACGATGAAGTTCACATCCATGAGATTCAAGACTTAGTCGAAAATGAACTCATGCAAGGTCCTTACAAAGCCCTAGCGCGTTCTTACATTGAATATCGCCACGATCGCGACATCGCTCGTGAGAAGCAAAGTGCACTAACTCGCGAAATCGAAGGTTTGATTGAAGAAAGTAATCTGGATCTAATCAACGAGAACGCGAACAAAGACGGCAAAGTAATTCCGACTCAACGTGACTTGTTGGCTGGTATCGTAGCGAAACACTACGCGAAGACGCACATTCTTCCTCGCGATGTGGTTCAAGCGCACGAAGTGGGTGACATTCACTACCACGATTTAGACTACGCACCGTTCTTCCCAATGTTTAACTGTATGCTTATCGATCTTAAAGGCATGCTGACGCATGGTTTTAAAATGGGTAACGCTGAGATTGATACGCCAAAATCAATTTCGACTGCAACAGCGGTAACAGCACAAATCATTGCTCAAGTCGCGAGCCACATTTACGGCGGTACAACCATCAACCGTATTGATGAGGTTCTAGAACCGTACGTAATCACAAGCTACGAGAAACACCTAGAGATTGCAAAAGAGTGGAACATTGCTGAGCCAGAAGAGTTCGCAAAAGCGCGCACTGAGAAAGAGTGTTACGACGCATTTCAATCTCTAGAATACGAAGTAAACACGCTGCATACAGCGAACGGTCAAACCCCATTCGTTACGTTCGGTTTTGGTCTTGGTACAAGCTGGGCATCCCGCCTGATCCAGAAATCGATTCTGAAGAATCGTATTGCAGGTCTAGGCAAGAACCGTAAAACAGCGGTATTCCCTAAACTTGTATTCGGCATCAAAGATGGTTTGAACCACAAATCAGAAGATCCAAACTACGACATCAAGCAACTTGCGCTTGAGTGTGCGTCTAAGCGTATGTACCCAGACATTCTTAACTACGACAAAGTAGTGGAAGTAACCGGTTCATTCAAAACGCCAATGGGTTGCCGTAGCTTCCTTGGTACTTACGAAGAAAACGGTGAGCTGATTCACGAAGGTCGTAACAACCTTGGCGTCGTGAGCTTGAACCTTCCTCGTATCGCTATCTGTGCAAACGGAAGCGAAGAGAAATTCTACGAGCTTCTAAATGACCGCCTACGTCTTGCTCGTAAAGCACTAGAGACACGTATCTCTCGCCTTGAAAACGTGAAAGCACGTGTGGCCCCAATCCTATACATGGAAGGCGCATGTGGTGTTCGCTTGAAAGCAGACGACTCAATCGCAGATATCTTCAAGAACGGTCGTGCGTCTATTTCTCTTGGTTACATCGGTGTACACGAGACAATTAACGCGCTATTCGGTACAGAAGCGCACGTTTATGATGACGCTGTTTTGCGTGAAAAAGCCGTCGCGATCATCAAGCATCTAAAAGATGCTGTGAATCAATGGGCTGACGAAACAGGTTATGGCTTCAGCTTATATGCAACGCCAAGTGAAAACCTATGTAGCCGTTTCTGCCGAATCGATGCGAAAGAGTTCGGTGTAATTGAAGGCGTAACAGACAAAGGTTACTACACCAACAGCTTCCACCTAGATGTTGAGAAGAAGGTGAACCCGTACGACAAGATCGACTTTGAGATGCCTTACCCAGAAATCTCAAGTGGCGGCTTTATCTGTTACGGCGAGTTCCCGAACATGCAACGCAACGTTGAAGCACTAGAAAACGTATGGGACTACAGTTACACCCGAGTGCCTTACTACGGTACAAACACGCCAATTGATGAGTGCTACGAGTGTGGCTACAACGGCGAGTTTGACTGTACAAGTAAAGGCTTCACTTGCCCAAGCTGTGGTAACCATGACTCAACTAAAGTATCAGTAACACGTCGAGTTTGTGGCTACCTAGGCAGCCCAGATGCACGCCCGTTTAACTTCGGTAAGCAAGAAGAAGTGAAGCGCCGAGTTAAACACCTGTAAGGTTAACTACCACTCGTTTTACACTTTGAAAATCAACTTTAAACAGGTTGATTTTCTTTTTCTCGATAACACAGAGACGCATTATGAATTACCACCAATACTATCCAATTGACGTTGTTAACGGACCGGGTACGCGCTGCACGCTGTTTGTGTCGGGTTGTGTGCATCAGTGCCGTGGCTGTTATAACCAGTCGACGCAACGTTTAGATTCTGGTGTACTTTTCACGCAAGAAGCGGAAGACAAAATCATCGCTGACTTAAACGACACGCGTATCAAACGCCGTGGCTTGTCGTTGTCGGGTGGAGATCCGCTTCACCCTGCTAATGTGCCTAATATTTTGAAGATAGTGAAAAGGGTGAGAGAGGAGTGCCCAGGTAAAGACATTTGGGTTTGGACTGGCTACACGCTGACGGAACTGAATGACGCGCAAAGGGAAGTGGTGCAATACATCGATGTTTTGATTGATGGTAAGTTTGAACAAGACAAGAAAGACCTCAATCTCGAATGGCGTGGCAGTTCAAACCAAATCATTCATCGCTTTACGGACATCTAATCAAGCATTCTCCGCACATAAAAAGAGCTCACGCGTGCAGAACGGGTGAGCCCTTTTGGTGTGAGTTCGTTAATGTCTTTTTGGTTACGCTGTCACCGATTGGTCATCTTCAACCATATTATTTATCCAACGTTTAGATTGAATACGGTAAGTCGTCAGTACGCCTTTCACTAACTCTTCCGCGAGCAGAGACATCAAGACAAAATGCAAAGGCAGCCCTAACACCATGCCTGTGTAATAAGTAAGGGGGATGCCAATAGCCCACTGACCGAACGTGTCGATGAAAATGCTATAGCGAATATCAGCGCCACTCTTTAGTACGCCGCCAATCCCAACCATGTTAAACACCCTCAAAATCATACCTAGCGCCATGACTAAACATACGTTAAGTGCCATGTCTGCATCGGTTAACGGGCTCAGTACCAATAGGTGATGAATCATGGGCGAGCTCAACCACACTAGGAAAAACAGCAAGGTGGCTAAGATTGCGCTGGTTAACACATACCACCACGCCGTTTTCTCGACTCGGTCATAATGTTTTGCACCAATATCATTCCCAAGAAGAACGGATGCAGCGACCGCAAATCCCATAAAGGTTGAAATCAGTACCCCTTCAATCGGTGATAAGAATGAGATGATCGCCAGTTCTGAAACGCCCAATTGACCATAGATGATGCTGTAAACGATCAATCCACCAGTCCAAAGCGCATCGTGGACCAACATGGGTAAAGAAACCTTAAAGTACTTTTTTCGATACTGTTTTAAGCGGCCTTGTACCCAATCGAACTTAGTCGGAATTAGGTAAGCATATCGTTTGTAGAAAAAATAAATCAAGACGGCGGTTTGGAAAAATCGAGAAACAAAACTACCTACGGCTGCACCAAATACGCCCCATTGAGGGAAACCAAATAAACCAAAAATCAAAACATAATTAAGCGCGACGTTAACGACAATGGCGGAGATACTAACGTTGGTTGCCAATTTGGTTTGGCCCACGGAGCGCAATACCGCTTCAATCGGTACTACTATCGCCGTAGCAATGAGGCTAAAGCCCGTAACCACAAGATAATCACGTGCATAAGTGACGTATTCAGGATCGTCTGACATAAAAGAGACGATCTCTTCATCAAAAATCGCATAAAGAACGATAAACGGCAGCGTCACCAAAATGGAAATAAACCAAGATTGCGCCAACGTTCTGCGAATTCCGGCTAGGTTTCCTGAGCCGTAGTATTGAGAAGCAAGTACGGTAACTGCACCGCACAGGCCAAAGACAACCGCTAGGTTGAAGAAAAAGATACGATTTCCAACTCCAACTGCTGCCGTTGCAGATTCTCCGAGTAGGCTTACCATGAAAATATCCACGACGCCGAGCAAAGCAAAAAGCATGGACTGAAGTGAAACAGGTAGGCCAATCGTAATCAGCTTTTGCCAAAATGCTTTATCGATGTATTCGCGTGTTAAGAGCATCGCATTTCTCCTTAAAGATTAATGCGAGTAGTTTATCCTCATGATTTGGCGGTGTATTTTTCAAAGGAATCCAAAACCTTTGTAAAACTCTCTACTAACGCACATGTGAGCCAATAAATCATGGAAGATAAACAAGAACGCTACGCGATTTCAGAAAAAACTTATCAAGAGTTTATTGATCACAGTCGAGTATTAGCACTTGAGGAGAGAGGCATTGTGCAGTGCGGCATTGCCACTTGTCGTGACTTCTTCTCTGTTTATCGTAAAAACCAAAAGAAACACATGCTGCTCTATACGGTGCGTGGTAAAGGGTGGCTAGAGAGTGGGACTTATCGATACGATTTGGAACCGGGCTCGTTGATTACAGTACCCGCAGGTGTTGAAAACGGTTTTGGTATAGAAGAAGAACCTTGGCAGATCGCGTGGCTTTTTCTTGCTCCTGATAGAGAGTGGCCGATATTAGAATGCGATGTTCGCTACCAGCTTTCATCTACACCTGAAGTGATGTATGCATGTATCCAAACACTACTACGCAGCATTCACCTTCCAATCGATTATGGTGGTGCGGTAGGTGAGCATAGTGTGGCTCAGTTAGAGCTGATGTTAAACATGCCGCCCTCAGAGTCGATATCACGCAGCCAATTGAGGCTTCGGCGTGTATTTGACCTTGTCCAACGTCAGCTCCATAAGGATTGGAGCGTTGAGCAGGTGGCGGCTCTATATCCATGTTCGGAGCCTCATTTGCATCGACTGACTCAAAAGCAGTTTGGTCGAAGCCCAATGGCACATTTAACGCGTATGCGCATGGAATATGCTGCTAGGTTACTTCGTTCAACAGAATGGCCAATTCAGCATATTGGAGAAATAGTCGGATATCCGACAAGCGCTAACTTTAGTACACGTTTTAAAGCGTGGTCGACCATGACACCAAGAGAGTTTAGAAAAAACGGTAGAGTGGATTGGTACGACAAGGAGTGAATCGTTCTTTTTCTGAACGATAGAGCGCACAAAACTCACCGTAAGCCAGAATTTTGTTCTATAATTGATGAAATAAGTGAAAAATCATTTCGTCATTTTTTGCGATGGTGTTAACGTGAGGTTCGGTACTTGAATTTCAAAGGGTTATGACTTTCATGTTTTCTAATCTCCCAACTCCCGTAT
The DNA here is from genome assembly GCF_033339475.1 of Vibrio sp. 2304. Taxonomy (NCBI): domain Bacteria; kingdom Pseudomonadati; phylum Pseudomonadota; class Gammaproteobacteria; order Vibrionales; family Vibrionaceae; genus Vibrio; species Vibrio sp. 2304. Next base: position 1,022,001 of record NZ_JAWOUQ010000001.1, read on the forward strand.
TAGATCCTATTTTATCTCTATCCGTTGCATACCGTAACGATGAACGTCCAAACAAGGTTGACCTTGGCATTGGCGTATACAAAAACAGCGCAGGCGAAACGCCGATTATGAAAGCCATTCAAATGGCGCAGGATGTCGTTGTTGAAACTCAAAAAACCAAGTCTTACGTTGGTCTTGCGGGTTGCGAAGAATTTAATAAAAGCATGATCGATTTGCTGCTGACGGGAACGTCTGCAATGGATCGTGTTGCAGCAATTCAAACGCCAGGTGCAAGTGGTGCGCTGCGTATGCTCGGTGATCTGATGAAGATCGCACAGCCAGATACGACGGTTTGGATTTCCAACCCAAGTTACGTAAACCACAAGCCAGTAATGGAAGCAGCAGGCCTTAAAGTTAAGTTCTACCACTATTTCTCTTCGGAAACGAAACAAGTAGACACCGCAAAAATGATGGATGATCTTGCGAAAGCTGGGCCTTCAGATGTGGTACTTCTTCATGGTTGTTGCCACAATCCAACTGGTGCGGATATTGACTTCTCTGCTTGGCAAGCCATTACAGAATTGTCGCAGAAGAACGGTTTCATCCCATTTGTGGACATTGCCTACCAAGGCTTCGGTGATGGCCTAGAAGAAGACGCAAAAGGTCTTCGTTTTATGGCAGATAACGTTGAAGAGATGTTGATTACTACTTCATGTTCGAAGAACTTTGGTCTGTACCGTGAACGAACTGGTGCAGCGATTGTGGTTGGTAAGAACATGCATGATGTAACCAATGCAAAAGGTAAACTCCTCACTCTAGCTCGCTCGACTTACACGATGCCACCCGACCATGGTGCAGCTTTAGTTAAGACCATTCTGCAAGATGACAATCTCACTTCCGTTTGGAAGCAAGAATTGAGTGAAATGCAACATCGTTTGGTTAGCCTTCGTCAAAGTTTGTGTAACGAGTTGAGAAACAACCATAATACAGATCAATTTGATTTCATTGAGGGTCACAAAGGCATGTTTACTGTGCTAGGCTTTAGTGGAAACCAAATGGCGCAACTGCGTGAAGATTATGGCATTTATGGTGTTGGCGATGGTCGAATTAACATTGCCGGACTTACCGAAACTCATATTCCATACGTAGCGGACGCAATTAAGAAAGTATCTCAAGCTTAATTGGAGTGTGGATGAAAAACTGGAAACTGATTCTGCCGCTTATGATGAGCGGCAGTTTAATTGCTTGTACGTCAACTCAAACGACGCAGGAACCTGTTGAGCCAGAGTCGCCAAAGGTCGAAGAGCCCGTTAAAGTCGAGCCAGAAGTGAAACCTGAGGTAGATCCAAAGCCAGAGGTGGAGCCCAAACCAGAAGCGAAACCTGAGAAAAAGCCGGAACCAAAGCCTAAAAAGCCAGTCAAGGTCACAAAAACACCCGATGGCATGTTAATTCTTGGTTCTGAAGAATGGGTTTATGTTCCTGAAATTGACCAGACTTTCAAGGCTAGAGTCGATACAGGTGCGACAACATCATCAATTAGTGCGACTGACATTGTTCCGTTTGAGCGTGATGGTAAAGACTGGGTTAAATTTAAGATAGATTTAGGTGACAAAGACACCAAAGAATTTAAAGTACCCGTTGAGCGCTGGGCTAAAGTTAAGCAGTCTTCGTCAGAAGAGGTGGATAAACGAGCGGTGGTAAAAGCCTACATTACCGTTGGGGATCACAAAGAAAAGACAGAGTTTACGTTAGCGGATCGCGGACATATGACGTTTGCAATTTTGCTTGGTCGAAGCTTTTTTAGAGATATCGCCGTTGTAGATGTATCGAAAAAATATGTGCAAGATAAACCTAAAAAAACCGCTAAAAACTGATGTATTAAAGCTAGTTTCTGCTACAAGCTAATAATTCCTGATTAGCAAAAAATGGCCTCCAAAATCGGAGGCTATTTTTATTGAATCATATGCTTGCTTGTGATGCCTGGTAGTCATGTCCACTAAAATGCAAAACGAGCAGACATTACAATTTGCTGGCCATAGACACCATTATTTTTAAAATCTGCACCAAGCGATAGTTGCTGAGTTGAGTGGAATCGTGCGCCTAGATTGTAAATGGTATTCGAATCGTCATTATCTATGATTTGGCCGATACGGCCATGTAGCTCAACATTTTGCATAAACCAAATACGAGTGCCAATATTCACTTCCGTGCGCCACTCGTCGCCGACTTTATCACTGCCGTTCTCTTTAATGTTGTGTACCAACATTTGGCCATAAATATCTGCAAATTGGCCTGCTGGCCCATTAAAGCCTATACCACCAGCAATGTCCCAGTCTCCGCTGAATTCACTGTCTGCGCGAGCAATGAAATGGGTATTCTCTGTAAAGTAGGTATTGAACTCGCCACCAAATGTACCAGGGCTAGTGCCCATGCGAAATTCCATCGTGTTGTAGTTGAAATTATTTGCATGTGCGGAAAGTGGCAAAATAGCACACAAACCAAAGGCTGCAACCTTTAGAGCTTTACCTAGCATGGTGTCTCCGGGCAAGATGAATAAAATGAACAAAAAAATGGTCTGCAAAAAGCAGACCAAGATTGATAAAGCTATCATTTTAAGTGCTTGCCGTCACTATTTAGCTGTAATCGTCACTACATCATGTTGATATGCACAGCAATCGGGGTTTGTTTCACATGACCACGAGTTGTTCGACTTCAATCTCTGGTTTGTTCCCGCCTTCAAATTCGCCAAACAGACGGACTTTAGTCGTGTGATCAATCGGAGTATTTAGCTGAATATCGTCATCGAGTTCGACCATCACTTCACCGGAACCATCGCTAAAGACAAACTTATCCGCGCGAACTTGACGCAATAAGTTACCTTCAACGACCACATCTTTTTCAGTAAACATATTGGAGTCGTTTAGCAAGGCATCCAATTTTTCCACAGTGACAGGACCGTTAAACTGCAAGTTTGATTGGTTTTGAGCGTTATCTTTCGCGAACGCGATAGAAGGAGCAATAGCTAAGGCGGCGATTGTTGCGATAATTGTATTCTTTTTCATGTTACATCCTCATCGGTTTGTTTTGATGGGGTCATTAAAACAGGGCTTGTTTGAACCAATGATGATTTCAACATTCATATTCTATTCATTTGCTTGAGTAAGTGGGGACGATGACGTTATGATTGTTCATCTTCCTCTATTCCTTACAAATGTTCATGAAATCAGCGATCCCATCTTTAATGGTTCAAGGCACCACTTCGGATGCCGGAAAAAGTGTCCTTGTGGCAGGTTTATGCCGTGTATTAGCAAGAAAAGGGATAAATGTTGCCCCATTTAAGCCACAAAACATGGCACTAAATAGTGCGGTAACCAAAGATGGCGGTGAAATAGGTCGAGCACAGGCCGTTCAGGCACAGGCGTGTAATATTGAGCCAACCGTACATATGAATCCGGTTTTGATTAAACCTAACAGTGATACAGGTGCTCAGATCATTTTGCAGGGTAAGGCGATTTCCAATATGGATGCGGCTGGCTTTCATGATTACAAGAAAGTGGCGATGGACACGGTGTTAGATTCCTTCTCTCGTCTGACTCAAGAATTTGATTCGATCATTATCGAGGGCGCGGGGAGTCCTGCTGAAATCAATTTACGAGAAGGCGATATTGCAAACATGGGTTTTGCTGAGGCCGCTGATGTACCAGTGATCATTGTTGCTGATATTGATCGTGGTGGAGTGTTTGCACATTTGTACGGAACACTTGCGTTACTTTCTGAATCTGAACAAGCGCGAGTAAAAGGATTTGTTATCAACCGTTTTCGAGGTGATATTCGCTTATTGCAATCGGGCCTCGATTGGCTAGAAGAAAAAACAGGTAAACCTGTACTTGGTGTACTTCCTTTTCTTCATGGTTTGAATTTAGAAGCAGAAGACGCGATCACTGCGCAGCAAGAGTTGCACTCTGAGGTAAAACTGAATGTTGTTGTGCCTGTTTTAACCCGGATTAGTAATCATACTGATTTTGATGTGCTGCGATTGAATCCAGATATCAATCTACGTTATGTAGGTAAAGGCGAAAAAATAGATAAAGCCGACCTTGTTATTTTGCCTGGGACCAAATCAGTGAGAGACGACTTAGAGTATCTAAGAAGCCAAGGGTGGGATAAAGATATCTTGCGTCATATTCGTCTTGGTGGAAAAGTGATTGGTATCTGTGGTGGCTACCAGATGCTTGGAAACTTGATTGATGATCCAAACGGCGTCGAAGGCCAACCAGGTCAAAGCGAAGGACTTGGCTTGCTTGATATCACTACGACGCTAACTAACAGCAAACAGCTTACAAACACACAAGCACAGCTTTCTCTTAACGGCAAAACAGCCAATGTAAAGGGTTATGAAATCCACGTAGGGCGAAGTGAAGTACGGGGCCTGCAACCTCTTACATTCAGTTCCGGTGAAGCGGAAGGGGCGATCAGCGAGTGTGGCCAAATCATGGGAACCTACCTTCACGGGTTCTTTGATGAGGCAGATGTCTTAAGCCTGGTATCAGAATGGGTAAACGGCACCCAAATCAAACAACAAGACTTTAAAGAGTTAAAGGAGCAAGGCATTAATCGCATCGCAGATGCGATAGAACAACATATGCGCCTTGATTTTTTGTTTAAATAGCACATTAACTGATTGAACTTTATATTCAAATAACCTGTTCTTTCGCTTGCCTTGTATTGGAGTATCTCTATGAAAGCATGGAAACAGCATGCTTGCCTTGCGGCAGTATTAAGCATTTCATTTTCAGCAAACGCAGCAACGAACCTAAAAGTGTATGCAGCCTCTTCTATGACGAATGCGATTAACGAGATCGCGCAAAACTTTGAAGAAAAGTATGACGTTTCTATCACTCCCGTTTATGGTGGTTCTTCTTCTATCGCTCGACAAATTATCAATGGCGCACCAGCGGATGTATTCATTTCTGCGAACACGAAATGGATGGATTATTTGGTCGATAAAGACGTCATTTATCGTGACAATGTCACAAATCTAGTGCGCAATAGCTTAGTGTTGATTGCTCCTCAGTCTTCAGAATTAACCTCATTTAACTTTTCTGATGCAAAGGCATGGGAGAAGGCATTGCATGGAAATCGTCTTGCTTTAGGCAATCCGACGTCAGTACCTGCTGGTATGTACGCGAAAGAGTCATTGACTACACTGGGTGTATGGAAAGCGGTTCAAACTCACGTCGCACCAGCAAAGAATGTGCGCTTAGCTTTGGCGTTGGTTGAACGTGGAGAAGCGCCTTTAGGTGTGGTCTACAAAACCGATGCTCAGTTAACTGATAAAGTCAAAATTCTCGGCGAATTTGCGAGTGATACGCATGCGGCTATTGTTTACCCGGCTGCAATTGTGAATGATTCTACTGAGTCGGAGCAGTTCTTCCAGTACCTAAAATCGGACGAAGCCGCACGCGTTTTTGCTCAATATGGCTTTCAGCAATAGACCGGCCTTCAATTATAGGAACGAAGCGTGACAGAACTGGAATACCAAGCCTTAATGTTAAGCCTCAAAGTAGGCGCGTACGCAGTACTTTGGCTGATTCCTCTCGGCGTTTTTCTTGCTTGGCTACTTTCTCGAAAAAAGTTCTTTGGTAAATCGATTCTCGATAGCTTAATTCATTTACCACTGGTATTGCCGCCAGTGGTAATCGGCTATTTATTGTTGATTTCTTTAGGACGACAAGGGTTCCTTGGAAAGTGGCTCTATGAAAACTTAGGGGTAGTATTTAGCTTTAATTGGAAAGGGGCAGTAGTCGCTTGTATTGTCGTGGCTTTGCCTTTGATGGTTCGTTCAGTACGCTTAAGCTTAGATAGCGTCGACCCTAAATTGGAGCACGCAGCCTCTACGTTAGGCGCTTCTCCTTTAAAAGTGTTTCTCACCATCACGTTACCACTGATCATTCCCGGAATTATTACGGGCACGATGCTGTCATTTGCTCGTAGTCTTGGCGAATTCGGGGCGACGATCAGTTTCGTCTCTAACATTCCGGGTGAGACCCAAACGATTCCGCTGGCAATGTACAACTTTATTGAAACGCCAGGTGCAGAAATGCAGGCGGCTCGTCTGTGTATCATTTCTATCGCGTTAGCCTTGTCTACATTAATGATCTCTGAATGGCTAAATCGTAAAGCGGCAAGCAGATTGGGTGCGAAGCAATGACGATTAAAGTCCAATTTAAACAAATGCTTGGTGAGACTGACTTCGACATCAAACTTAAGTTACCCTGTAACGGAATTAGTGCCTTGTTTGGACGTTCTGGTGCAGGTAAAACGACGTTGATTAACATCATCAGCGGATTGGTCACTCCAAGGCAAGGGTATGTTGCGGTTGGTGAGCATGTTTTGTTTGACAGTGAACAGGGAATCAACCTACCAACGCACAAGCGTGGTATTGGTTATGTGTTTCAGGATTCACGTTTGTTTCCTCACTATTCGGTTCAAGGCAATTTGTTATATGGCGTTAAAGAAAAAGATGACGAGTATTTTGATGCAGTCACCGAACTCTTGTCTATCAAACCGTTACTAAAGCGCTTTCCGGTATCACTTTCTGGTGGTGAAAAGCAACGTGTTGCGATTGCGCGCGCATTGCTATCTAAACCCAATTTGCTTTTGATGGATGAGCCACTTGCCTCACTCGATATGCCAAGAAAGCGTGAGGTAATGCCTTTTCTTGAGGAGTTGTCGGAGAAGGTAAATATCCCTATTATCTATGTCACACACAGTCTCCAGGAAATTTTAAGGCTTGCTCAGCACCTTGCAATTATTGACCAAGGTAAAATTTCGAGTTCAGGTAAGCTTGAGGAAGTGTGGGCTTCTCATGCTATGCGTCCATGGCAATCTTTCTCAGATCAAAGCAGCTTATTTGAAGGCCGGATTGCTGAACATCATGAACGTTATGCACTGACTTGTATCAGCCTTGCACCTAATGTATTCCTGTGGGTGCAAAAGATTGACGGAACACCAGACACGCCAATACGCTTGCAAGTGCGTGCCAACGACGTTTCTATCACGCTCGAGCAACCCAAGGCGACGTCGATTCGAAATATTTTGCCTGCTATTGTCGATTCCATCGAGGCGTTTAACGCAGCCGATGACAAGCAGAGTATTAATGTATCACTCAAGCTAGACGAGAAATGTTATTTGTGGGCAACGATCACACCGTGGGCCCTTGATGATCTCAACCTAAAAGTTGGTAGCCGTGTTTTTGCACAAATTAAAGGTGTCAGTGTGACACAAAAAGATATGGCACTAGCGCCTCATTAACCGTTTAGACTGATTTACGCTTCATGATCAAAAAAGACCGCAAAGTGCGGCCTTTGTTACTAGAAGAATGTCGGAATTACTTCGCGAATACTTCTTTGAATTCACGCTTAAGAAGTGGGTCACGGCGTGCTTTCTTAAGTTGCTTAACCATGTCTTTCACACAGTTGTGAAGCACATTATCAAGTAGTTGAGCACGGTATTCTTCTTTATCTTCATCTGTCATGTTTTCTGGCAGATTAAGAGTCGGAAACTCTTCCATCACATTAATACCAGCGAATGCTTGGCCTACAGAAACTAGAGCATGAAACTGTTCAAAGTTGTCTAGAATGTTCTGTGCACTTGCTGGCATTTCGTCCCATGATTCACGTACCGCTTCTTCAGACACTTCATGGATAGAGGTAACCATTTCGAACATTTGCTCTGGAACTTCGTCAAATTCGATAACTTTACGTAGCTCTGGAGAAATGCTGGCTAGATCGATTTTTTTGCTTTCGCTGTTAGTTGCTTCTGACATGGTGTGTCTCTCATTACAAAAAGGCGGGAATATTAATACCAAATGCATCAAATAGCTATACCCATTAGTCCGCAAGATGACCAAAGTGAATGAGTTTGTTGAACTTCTGCTCACAGGCCATGATTAGATAGGGTAACGTCCAGTCTAACTGCTTTATGCAATGGATTCCGTGATATTCAAACAAAAATATAGCACTTAATTATGAGTCAAATGCAACAACTCTATGAGTATGGTATATGTTTAATAAAGACATAATTAAAAATGGAACGCGTTATGCAACCGACAGGGACATCGATGCGAATCCTTCTGGTTGACGATGTTCAGCTAGACAGGATGCAGTTGGCTATTCGTCTAAAGCAACTTGGACATATTGTAAAAGCCGTAGGTAGTGGACTAGAGGCGTTAAATACCTACGAGAGTTTTGATCCGGAACTGGTGTTACTCGATATATCAATGCCAGATATGAACGGTTTTGAAGTCTCTCTTCATATAAGAGAAACGTTTCCGGATTGGATCCCAATTATTTTCTTGAGTAGTCACGAAGAGCCAGAAATGATTGCTAAAGCCATAGATGCGGGCGGTGATGACTATTTAATTAAGCCGGTAGATAAACTGGTACTGAACTCTAAACTTATCGCAATGCAGCGTATTGCTCATATGAGACGAGAGCTTAAGCAAGCGACAGCTCAATTGGAGCAGGTTAATCAACTTTTGACTCAGCAAGCGAATGAAGATGGCCTAACCAAACTCTATAACCGCCGTTATATCGACCATAAGTTGGAATCGATGGTTGCATGGCATGGTCGTCACAATATGCCAATGGCTTTGATTCTATTGGACGTCGATTTTTTTAAACCGTTTAATGATAATTACGGTCATATTGAGGGCGACCGTTGCTTGCAAGCGATTGCGAATCAACTCAAGGCTACTTTTTGTCGCTCTGGGGAATATGTAGGTCGATATGGTGGAGAAGAGTTTGTCGTGTTGCTAGGGTGTACCGACACTCAAACAGCAGAAAGAGAAGCCGAGCGTATACAAGAGGCTATGTATTTTCTCGATTACCCACATGAGTATTCTAGTGTGTCAAATAGAGTGACAGTGTCACAGGGTGTTTTTGTTTTTCAACCGACAGGGAAAGAAGTGCAATCAGACTTGTATGCAACCGTTGATAAAGCACTATATACATCAAAATCTTTGGGAAGAAACACACATACTGTAGTTAATTCTTTTTAAACAAAATCTTATGAATGCCATTTTTTTGTTGCGTTGTCACGTTTTGGTGATTCTTTTAAAGTTAACTCAAGTAAGATAGGCAAACAGTACGAACGGATGTCGCAATCGGGCGTATACCTTATACCTTTGATTAGATAGATAACATCGGGATAGTGGCAACGATGAGTGCAGGGAAGTTCGGTTTAGTTGTAAACCCAGACAAGCTTGTTAACTTTCACGATTGGTGAGGGTCTAACGAAGCTTTATGCAGTTACGTCCGGCCTTTTTCGCTTTGTAAAGTGCTTCGTCCGCTGATTTAATGACGTCCAGAGGAGCTTGCCCATTCCGGCTATCAGCAACTCCGAAACTTGCGGTAACAAAAACCGACTTTCTTTTCGAACTGTTGCTACCACGACGTTTTTGTCCTTGTTTATGGTTCTCAGGGCGAGATTCTTCATCGCGTAATATCATCTCGTATTCTGCAATCGATTTGCGAGCTTCTTCCAAAAAGTTCTTACATTCGTCAGCGTATTTGCCTTTAAAAACGATGGTAAATTCTTCTCCGCCAAATCGATAAACTTTTGCGCCGCCTGGGGTTTTAGTGAGGCGCGAAGCGACCATTTTTAGAACGTCATCACCAGTATCGTGACCGTAGGTGTCGTTAAACTTTTTAAAATGGTCAACATCAAGCATTGCGATCGTGAACTTCTTACCCATGTGTTTTAGATCGAGATCAAGTGCACGTCTGCTCGGAATCAGCGTTAGGCTATCGGTGAAAGCCAGTTGATGGCTAGCGGAAGCGGCATAAATAATGATAAGCAGCCCTGTTAGCGTAAACATGGTGCTTGATATGTACTGCACATCAAAGAAAATGAACGTCGCAGACGCCAATACCATGGCAGAGTAGGTCATCGCATGGATAATTTCATTCTTCTTTAAAACAAGAATTCCAAGAAAACAGACAATACCCACGCAATATAAAACAAGAATGAAAGGCAGTTTAGAGACCGTCGGTACAATAAATAAAATACCGCTTGTCCATTGTTCAAACCCTCCTTCAACGTAATATGCTAGCGTTAGATAAGACCAAAGAACGAACATTGCTAACATCAAGATGTAAGTCAACATGGCTCTGGAGTCAAAACCTTCTTTACTAAACAAAAATACCGTAAGAAACGAGACAGGAAGTAACGTGGCTAAAATGGTTAGCTCAAGTAAAGCGGTACCACTTTGAAGCGGGACTTGTAGGCGGTGCTGTATCACGAAGTAGGCTAGCAACATTGCCAAGCACACCATGGACTCTCTGCCTTGCTTAAATGAATAACAAAGGAGTAGCGCACAACCTAATAGTATGTACGGCAAGTTTGCGGCAATGCCCCAGTTTGCCTGAGTCATCTGAATAATGCTGTCCATGCCCGAACTCACTATGCCCAGTAGCAAAAAAGGGAATAAGAATCTGAAGCCTGATGAAGTCATTGACGATGAGGACATCTATTACAAACTGCCTGAAAATAGTTGACTATATAATTGGTTAGGTAAATCGTTTTATCAATATGGATATTTATCCGTTATTGAATTTCGAACTTTGAGAACTAGCAAGAATACGTCTATTTGTTCCTTTTCCCAAGTATTTTGGAAGACATTACCGCAAAAAGAGAGAGATTGATTAAATTAAGAGCAATCAATAAGTTGTTATAAACAAGTCGTTGCTATACTCATTTCATAGGAAAAAGGAGATTTACAGATGCAGATAAGCTCAGATGTGCACAACTACATGGAAACATTAGTAGGCCAGGTTCTCAGTTTGCCTGAATTTTTAGAACAGTATGACAACGAACAGTTAGCCGATATTGCTTGCCTTGCGCTTATCCAGCTCAAGCCTGTCTATATCCGTCATGATATTGATTTTTTGTCTTCACTTCCTGAACAAAAATTAAGCCAGTTTAAGCAAAGCGCGGATATAGCGGTGAAAAACGCCGCAGAAATGGTGAAAGAAGACAGGCGTAAGAACCGAGATTATGATGTGCCTGTAATTTTTTCCCATACTAGTTATGATGATGACAAAGAGTTGGATTGGTATGAAAAACCGATCCTTAACGTTAATATTAAGTAAGAGTCGCTCAGTTGACTAGTGAGCTGACCCAAGGAGGAATCGTGGGATTTTTTTCGCGTTTGTTTGGTGGTAGTGAGAAAACGGTTGAAGCCAAAAATATCGAACCAGTTGAATATAAAGGTTTCCTTATTTACCCAGAGAGCCTTTCAGAGGGCGGACAATATCGCATCGCTGGTCGAATAGAAAAGCATGACAATGATGAAGTGAAAACACATCGGTTTATTCGCTCCGATTTGCTTGGCTCAGAGCAAGATGCCAATGACCTTATGTTGAAGAAATCTCAAATGTTTATTGATCAAATGGGCGATAAAATCTTCGACTAGCAATTTACTGCAATTTGATTCCAGTCATCTTAAAAAGAGCCATTAGTGTATATGCTAGTGGCTCTTTCTTTTTAACGCTTAAATCTCTGTTAAGTCAGTATTTAATCGTTACCTGGTTAGACCTCAGTCTAGTACGGTGTTGCGTTGTTATTTTTCGTGCACAGAGCGACAATCATTCATTACTTAGCGTTATATGTAATGAAATTTAGTATTTAAATTACAAAACACTTGAAGTAATGAGACGCGTTCGATACAAACAGAATAATAACAGGGCTGTTAGTCAAGGTGTTATTGTGCAAATGGGTGTCCCCAAACATCATCTTTCGTTTGCAATTGTCTTGCGTGGTAAACAGATAGAAATAAAAAAGAATTAGAGTAGAGCGACGCTCTGTTTTGGGACTAATTTATTGATATGTATACAAGGAGTATGCGTTTTGCAAATCGGTGTACCTAAAGAGATACTCGCGGGTGAATCGCGAGTGGCTGCATCGCCGAAGTCGGTTGAGCAGTTAATAAAATTGGGATTCGATGTCGCGATTGAATCCCAAGCGGGGGTGCTAGCGAGTTTCGATGATGCCGCTTATGAAGCAGCTGGTGCGAAAATCGTTTCTAGTGAAGAAGTTTGGGCATCTGGCCTTATTTTAAAAGTTAATGCGCCAATTGTGGATGATGAGCAAGGCATTGACGAAATTGCGTTACTGCAAGATGGAGCAACACTGGTTAGCTTTATTTGGCCGGCTCAAAATGCTGAGTTGATGGAACAACTTTCAAGTAAGAACATTAACGTTCTTGCCATGGATTCCGTTCCTCGTATCTCACGTGCACAAGCCTTAGACGCGCTATCTTCGATGGCTAATATCGCTGGTTATCGTGCAGTGGTTGAGGCAGCTCATGAGTTTGGTCGTTTCTTTACAGGTCAAATTACGGCTGCCGGTAAAGTACCTCCAGCGAAAGTATTGGTTGCGGGTGCTGGCGTCGCTGGCTTGGCGGCTATCGGTGCTGCAGGTAGCTTAGGTGCTATTGTCCGTGCGTTTGACGTTCGCCCAGAAGTAAAAGAGCAAGTTGAATCGATGGGCGCTGAGTTCCTGACCGTTGACTTTCAAGAAGAGTCAGGCTCTGGGGATGGCTACGCAAAAGAAATGTCTGATGACTTCAACAAAAAAGCGGCAGAGTTATACGCAGAGCAAGCTAAAGATGTTGATATCATTATTACGACCGCGCTCATCCCTGGTAAACCTGCGCCGAAGTTGATCACCAAAGAAATGGTCGACAGCATGAAAGCGGGCAGTGTAATTGTCGACTTGGCAGCTGCTAATGGCGGTAACTGTGAATATACAGTGAAAGACCAAGTTATCATGACGGATAACGGCGTAAAAATTGTTGGTTACACTGACATGGTTGGTCGTTTGCCAACACAATCTTCTCAGCTTTACGCGACAAACCTTGTTAACCTTCTAAAACTGCTGTGTAAAGAGAAAGATGGCAACATCAATATTGATTTTGAAGATGTTGTTATCCGTGGCGTTACCGTGGTGAAAGAAGGTGAAGTTACTTGGCCAGCGCCACCAATTCAGGTTTCAGCTCAGCCGCAAGTGAAACAAGAACAGCCTGTGAAGCCAGAGCCTAAAGTAGAAGAACCTACGTCTCCAACGAAGAAAATTATTGGTGTGGCAGCGGCTGTTGGAGCCTTTGCATGGGTAGCATCGGTTGCTCCAGCGGCGTTTCTCTCTCACTTTACTGTATTTGTTCTAGCGTGTGTTGTCGGATACTACGTAGTATGGAATGTTACCCATGCACTTCATACTCCACTAATGTCAGTAACGAATGCTATCTCTGGCATTATTGTCGTTGGTGCATTACTGCAAATTGGACAAGGTAATGGCGTCGTTTCATTCCTATCTTTTATTGCCGTATTGATCGCGAGTATCAATATCTTCGGTGGTTTCACCGTCACCAAGCGTATGCTTGAAATGTTCCGCAAAGATAAATAGGAGTCACAATGTCTGCAGGATTAGTACAAGCAGCTTACATTGTTGCTGCATTATTTTTCATCATGAGTTTGGCGGGGCTTTCAAAGCAAGAGTCTGCTCGTAATGGTAACTACTACGGTATCGCTGGTATGACGATCGCGCTGATAGCGACGATCTTTAGCCCAGATGCGCAAGGTTTTGGTTGGATCATTATCGCGATGGCGATAGGTGGTGCGATCGGTATTTTCTATGCGAAGAAAGTAGAAATGACCGAGATGCCAGAACTGGTTGCGATTCTACACAGCTTTGTAGGTTTAGCTGCGGTTTTAGTTGGCTACAACAGCTACCTAGATGCGCCAGAAGCAGCAACACATGCTGAGCATGTTATCCACCTTGTAGAAGTATTCTTGGGTGTGTTCATCGGTGCCGTAACTTTCACCGGTTCAATTGTCGCATTTGGTAAGCTGCGTGGTGTGATTTCTTCGTCGCCACTTAACCTGCCTCATAAGCACAAAATGAACCTCGCAGCGGTTGTTATTTCTACGCTTCTTATGATCTACTTCGTAAAAGCAGATGGCAGCATGTTCGCTCTTATTGTGATGACTTTGATCGCGTTCGCATTCGGCTACCATTTAGTCGCTTCAATCGGTGGTGCTGATATGCCAGTTGTTGTCTCTATGTTGAACTCATACTCAGGTTGGGCAGCAGCGGCAGCAGGTTTCATGCTAGCAAATGATCTATTGATTGTAACAGGTGCTTTGGTAGGTTCATCAGGTGCGATTCTTTCTTACATCATGTGTAAAGCAATGAACCGTTCGTTTATCAGTGTTATTGCCGGTGGTTTTGGTCAAGAGATAGTGATTTCAGGTGACGAAGAGCAGGGCGAATATCGTGAAACAACGGCTGAAGAAGTTGCAGAGATGTTGAAGAACTCAAAATCAGTAATCATCACTCCAGGATATGGCATGGCAGTAGCTCAGGCACAATACCCTGTTCATGAAATTACTGATGTACTTCGTTCACAAGGTATTGAAGTTCGCTTTGGGATTCACCCAGTAGCGGGTCGTCTACCGGGGCATATGAATGTGTTACTCGCTGAAGCAAAAGTACCGTATGATATCGTTCTTGAAATGGATGAAATCAATGATGACTTTGCTGAAACCGATACCGTATTGGTTATCGGTGCTAACGATACGGTCAACCCAGCCGCACTGGAAGATCCGAACAGCCCAATCGCTGGTATGCCCGTATTGGAGGTATGGAATGCGAAAAACGTAGTGGTATTCAAGCGCTCAATGAATACGGGTTACGCAGGGGTACAGAACCCACTGTTCTTCAAAGAAAATACATCAATGCTATTTGGTGATGCGAAAGAAAGTGTTGAGTCTATTTTTAAAGCACTTTAACCATTCTTGATTTAAAACTATACAGGGTCAGCAATCGCTGGCCCTTTTTTGTTCCGTTTCAATGTTATAGTAATGCAAATCCTTCTGTTAGCTGATGTCAATTGCTTGTAGATTGATGTATAGTTTTGGCTAATGTAACAAGTGACGGTAACAGTTTGATTAAAAAGTTTTTGCTCGGTTTTGCAACTGTATTGCCGCTTTTTTCGGCACCTGCATTTTCCGATTCACTACCAGAAAGAATAGATACGTTTACAGAGCTATTTAACTATGAAGTAGCTCTTAAGTCGTACGATATTCGTATTCTGCAATCAAATTATCCTACCAAGTTACTTGCGCCAGATTCGCTTCTGCCGCAAACGTCTGACTATCCGTTAAAAGATATCCAACAGCTTTACAGCTTGGCGAATACTTGTCGTGGCAAATTACCATTAAGTCCTTTAATTACTGAGCCTTTAGTATTTACAAGAGCGATTTGTAAAGGGACGCAGCTGACACCTCGTTGGTTCTCGCGTAGTGGTCTCATTCACCCTGGTGGTGGGACGTACGCGGCGCGTTATGTGGATAAGTATCCAGAACTCAAACCCAAACTATCTCAGTACATGCATATAAAAGAGCGTGATAACGAGGAAGGGGATGAGTTGCTAGAAAGCTTGAAAAACATGGATGACGACGCCATTAATGCTTTGATTGCAGGCGCGAGCATGTTTATTGAAGGTAATGAACTTTGGCTAAGACGTGGTGACCGTTACTTTGTTTTCGAGAAAGATATCTGGCAAGAGAACGTAGCGAATGCGGGTCTGTCATACGCTCTAGCCTCTCAAAGCAAAAGTTGCTTTGTTAAACGAGGCAATATTTGTTGGGATGTAGAAGATCACTCGCAAGTTTTGCGGATCAGTATGATCATACTGGTAATCGCCAATATTCTTTTGGTGATTGGTTGGGCGGTATACCGTTGGAATAGCAAGCGAGAAGAACTACGTAGTAGAATGCTCGTGTTGCAAATTTTAACGCATGAGCTCAGAACACCGATTGCATCTCTATCACTAACGGTTGAGGGCTTTCGTCGAGAGTTCGAGCATTTGCCTGAAAGTGTGTATGACGAATTCCGCAGATTGTGTGAAGATACGCGCCGCCTGCGTCAATTGGCAGAAGCGAGTAAAGATTATTTGCAATCTGATAACCAAATGCTTGCAACAGACTGGGTACCATCCGTTGCAGATTGGTTAGAATTTAAGATCGAAGAAGAATTTGATAGTGCCGTGCTTTTTAACATCAATGAAGATGTGGCTGCTAAAGTTAATGTGTACTGGTTAGGAACTTGTATCGATAACTTGCTTCGTAATGCGCTTAAGTACGGTGTCGCACCGGTTGAATTGGATGTCTCAACTAGTGAAGAAAAAATAGTATTCCAAGTCCGAGATGCAGGAGGCCTAACGGCTAAAGATTGGGCAAATTTGAAGAAACCGTTCGTAAGTAAGAGCGGGTTAGGACTTGGATTAACAATCGTTGAATCTATGGTAGGCCGCATGGGCGGAAAAATGTCCTTAATGGGACCACCTACAACTTTTATATTGGAGATACCTTGTGAAACAGACACTGCTTCTCGTTGAGGACGATAAAAACTTGGCTGACGGCCTGTTAGTAAGCCTGGAACAAGCAGGATATGAGTGTTTACATGTGGAGCGTATTGCAGACGTAGAGCCACAATGGAAAAAGGCTGACTTGGTAATTCTCGATCGCCAACTCCCAGATGGTGACTCTGTACAATGTCTCCCAGAATGGAAACAGATTAAAGACGTACCAGTTATCTTGTTAACGGCACTTGTTACCGTAAAAGATAAAGTTGCAGGCCTTGATTCCGGCGCGAACGACTACTTAACAAAGCCTTTTGCTGAAGCGGAGCTTTTTGCGAGAATCCGTGCACAGCTACGAGCACCGGATTCAGCAGAACAAAGCAACGCTGATAAAGTGATTACAAAAGACTTAGAGATTGACCGCTCGACTCGTGAAGTGACTTATAAAGACGAGCTAATTACGCTTACTCGAACAGAGTTTGATTTGCTGCTATTTTTGGCGTCAAACTTAGGTCGCGTGTTTACTCGTGATGAGCTACTTGACCACGTTTGGGGTTACAATCACTTCCCGACAACACGTACGGTTGATACACATGTATTACAGCTTCGTCAAAAACTGCCAGGACTGGAAATTGAAACACTTCGTGGTGTTGGCTACAAGATGAAAGCATAAGTCGTAATGAAAATACTACTCCCTGTAGTTGTCTCATTAGCGTTAGTGAAACCAGTCCATGCGATGGACTGGTTTCAAACTAACACGCCTTTAACACAGGCACATCAACACTTACTTGAAGATGATCTTGCGGGTATGTTCAACTCTCTTGTTGAACTCTGGCAAACGGAACCAAGTAAAGATTTGACTCCTCACCTTAATGATCTTCTTGGTCAGTCACTATCTAAAAACTGTGGCAAGGCTCTCACTGGTGTAACGCTGCCTGATTGGATAAGTGGTGTGAACGTTATTCGTCAGACTATTCAAAGCCCTGGGCGAGATACATTTAGATTGGTGATCAAGCTAAGAGCTACAACTGACATCGAAAATATTTCATTTAATCGATGGGTGGATGATTCTATATCCGCGGACAGTTCATTCAGCTATGAACAACAGCCGAACGGGACAGAACTTGCCAACGAGCGTAGTTACTCGAAACGCTATAACTTAACAGGTAAACTTGAAGCTGGTTTATATCACTTAACCGTTGTTTCTACTGATAAACAAGAGTATCGAACTTGGGTAATACTTGGAGATTCAAACTCTTCTCAATATGTTCGTTGGACATCTAAAGAGAATTGGAAAGTAGAAAAGAGCGCACTTCGTAATCCCCATTGTCCATTACCGCAACTTGAAGTTGGTTTGTATGACTACATTGATGGCCAGTACGAGCAAATGTGGAAAAAGACTTATGAGTCTAACTATCCAAATTCATTGGAGCTAGCGGGTGTCCCAAACGATAGATACGTATTGGCGGTAAGTATCAATAGTCGCCGTTGGCAGGGCGATATAATTGTTGAGCAGGCTCAAACTATTAGCCGAACCTATGATCTTTCCCAGGAAGAATAGTTAAAGAAATACTACTTGTGCCGATAAAGGTTCAGGACGAACTAAAATCACAAGTGTAGTATGAAAAACAAATATAAAATTCTTGCCACTTCTGTTGCTACTATTCTTTTCGCTAATGCTGCTTCTGCTGCTACTTATGCGATAGAGGCTCGTAGTGATGCAATGGGTGGCGTTGGTACCGTATCAGCAACTTATCTAACTGCGCCTTTTTTCAACCCCGCTCTTACTGCGATTTATCGTCGAAATGACGATGCAGGCATGATCGTGCCAAGTTTTGGTGGCAGCTACGATGATCAATATGATCTAGTTGATGAGATCGAACGCATCAGCAAATTAACAGACGTCGATGAAATCAAAAAATCGATGGATGCTATCGATGGGAAAAAGACAGACTTTGATCTTGGTGGTGTCGTTGCCATTGGTATCCCCAACAAATTCTTATCTGCAACTGCATACGGTAAGCTATACACTGAATCATTCGTACAACCAAATGTTGATACCTCAGGTACTAATCCATTAGATGATAGCTATGTACAAGGTGTTTCTATTGGCGTGGCTGAAGCTGGTATTTCACTTGCTAAATACACTAATTTCATGAACCAACACCTTTCTTTTGGTGTTACTCCTAAACTTCAGCGTATATACACGTACTCATACGCCACGAGTTTTCAGAATTTTGATACTAAAGACTTACGTGAAAATGAGACCGCGGAAACGATGTTTAACTTAGACGCAGGCGCACTTTGGTTCTTTGGCCCATATCGTCTCGGTATTTCAGCAAAAAATTTGATCGGAAGAGACGTTAAAACAAAATCATTTCAATATGGCAGTGATACGATAAAATCATACGAATATAGCATGCGTCCTGTATACACCGTTGGGGCAGGGATTGTTGCCGATTACTTTACGATGAGTGTTGACTACGATCTTAACGAAGAAAAACGTTTTTCATCCTTTGATGATAATACGCAAATGATTCGAGCTGGTATTGAATTTGATATTTTGCGTCAAATGGCATTACGAGCAGGGTATATGAAGAACTTAGCTCGAAATAATGACGAAGGAACCATTACTGCTGGTATCGGGTTGTCTCCACTTAAGTTGTTCGAATTGGATATTGCAGCTCAGTACACAAACGAGAACGCTATGGGGGCATCCATTAATTTCCTTGCTACCTATTGATTGAATCGTTATAGTCAGCTCCTCAAAATGAGGAGCTTTTTATGTTTGACGATTTACCCCCTCTATCTCACCAAGAGCAACAACAAGCTGTAGAGAGAATTCAAGAATTGATGGCGAAGGGCACAAGTACTGCAGAAGCTATCAAAATTGTTGCCGAACGGATTCGATCTGAGTACGCAGAAAAACAACAGCAACAAAACTAATCAATTCATGGACAGGGCATACGCCCTGTTTTTTTTTGCCTTTCTATTTTCTATTCCTTTACATTCCCAAACACCACCCTGGTTACGCTGTAACTCAAATTTACTATACCTATATGATTTTAATCTTGTTCAATTGCCTTTAAGACTAAATAGCGAGTTAGTAAAATTTTACCCAATTGTGTTAACCTTAGTTTGCGCAGCACAGGCAATTAGGCATTTCTTAATGAACTCATAAATTAAACTCCATATTATCAATTATTTACCTCGGACTTTTAATCTGTCAACTATATTGGTCTTGATTGATCTTGTAATTTAATTACAAAGCGCGAAAGGACTTCGTTCTCAGGCAGAGGATTATGCTGAAAAAATAAAAAAGATACACCGTAACTTATAGCGGTAATTAAACTAGAGTTATTAAATAAGCGATATAAGAACAGTAAGCACTCGCAGACATATGTAATAGATGAATCGGAAGTTCATCTTATTTAGCTGCTTTTTTAGCCGAAATACGTCTCCTGGATTTGAGCGGAGCGTTACATATTGAAAACGCTTGACCTAAAGTAGTTTTACTAAACTAGGCGACGTTGAAGTGGGTAATATGAAACCTCAGGAGTAGTAGAAATAAAGAGCAGTGACTCGCGTTACAACGTAATGTTTCTTAGCATACTTCCTGTTAAATAGTCCGATAATTAGAGAAGAAATTGGAAAAACATCGTTGATCTTTGGATGAGAGGAAGCAACAAGGTTGCAATGAAAACTATTTGCCTGTTTTACACTAAACTCCTTTAACTATCATGTAGCAGTAGTTTTGATGTTGTGTTCGCTCTATGTGGACTAGACTTAATATGAGAACAAAAACTAACCAAGGGAGGAATGATGGGTTACAAGCACGTTTTGGTTGCTGTCGACTTATCTAAATCTAGCCAAGCCGTTATCGAAAAAGCAATAATGCAAGCAGATAACTCAAGCAGCAAACTCTCATTTGTTTACGTAGATGTTGATCGCATAGTCATGGAAGCGAAGGAAGAGCAAGAATTGGAAAGAAGGCTGCAAGAGCTCGCTGATAAATGCTTATACCCAGTAAACGAGACCATGGTAGTAATCGGCGATCTTCATATAAAACTATCGGGAATCGTCAAAAAAGAGGGGATAGATTTAGTTGTCTGTGGTCATCATCACTACTTATTGAGTCGCTTTTTTTCATCGATATCAAAGGTTGTGAACGAAGTTGAAGCTGATTTATTAATCGTCTATTTAGACGAGTGATCGACAACTCTTGTTCGCACTCATCATTTTTTGTCACTAAAAAGCCGAACTTTTATGTTCGGCTTGGTGTATCGGTGATAATAAAAGTTTTTAGCCAGGAATGATTGATGCCTCATGAGATAAAACAGATGCAGACTCCGCGTTTGACTGCAGATCAAAATGTACGTTAACTTGCACGCCTTCTCGCTCAAAAGTGACATCATCAAAATCGGTCATAGCGATTTTGAATCCATTTCTAGCAAAAAAGCCAGTCACCATAGTTCGCTGCTTAATTTCTAATGCAGACGCGAGTAGCTTATCCATGGCATTCTCCTTGGTTATTGTGGGGATATGGGTAGAAGATACACATAGATTGGTATGAAATCAATTTTATATAAAGTTGCTTTTGATGAAAATTTTAATGTAAGTCAATCTATCGTTTACCCCACGTGATTTATTCCACGCAAAACCTTGATAACAAGACGGCAGAGCATCTCACATTGTGATAGCAAGCATAAAGATGGGGGTGTTAAGAAATACCGCCGAAACAATATGTTACAAAGATTAGCGTTAGGCCTAGTTGAGTAGACAACGCAAAATTCTAAATCTGAACAACCGCCCTAAAATGACTCACTCTTCAATACTTGTGATAACTCAGACCTAATAAAAGTAGATATCTCAGCTAGCTTTCTTGGCAAAGGGTTTTGATAAGGGTAGGCAATACACATGGAACGTTCTATATCAAAAGTTTGCGATATTCGGATGTTTTTGTCTATATAGTTACTTTTAATAAGATAGTTTGGAATGACACCAACCCCAACTCCCTCAGAAACAAAGTTTATTAAAATAGAGGTGTTATCAACTTCGATAATATCAGTATATTGATTTTTAATTGATTCCTTATTCGAATGATGTTTGTAGATTAATAGTGTTTTGTTGTTGGCATTACTTACCCTAGATATCAAAACATCACTATAATCACCAATTTTATGTGCAATAAGAGTGTCATCAATAACATTATTAAGCCTAATCGCTAAATCTACATTGCTTTCTAATAAATTTTCTACATTGTTACTTGACGATATTTCAAAATCAACTTTTGGATATCGTTCTTTTAAGTCTTTAAGAACAGAACCAAAAATAGAAGAGGCTATAGAGTTGGGCATTGTGATTTTAAACTTTCCATCAATGCATTCACTCAACGAGCTAGCTCTGTAATTTAACTCGTGCAAACTCTCTAACGTCTTGATAGCAAGCTCTCTAATGCTTTCGCCATGATCAGTTAAAACGAGTTTCCTTGTTGTTCTGTGGACGAGTGTTACGCCAAGTTGTTTTTCTAATGCTGCTAGCTGCCTGCTGACTTGAGCTTTAGACTTTCCAAGTTCTTTTGATGCCTCTGTAAGAGAGAGGTGTTTACAAATGGCTGCAAAGCAGATCAGCTCATTGTTCATCAATTCCATGATTGTTACCTTTTTGCAACTCTGAGTCACGTTGTCTTTTAACTGGTGGGAAAGTATAACTTGCATCATCGGAGGGGGACAATGATATTTAAAAGCCGCCATGAAATAATGGCAGACTACTATCTTAATAAAACTATATTGGATATTAAGTTAAACCGATATCCTGAAGAAATTAACTCAATCGGATTAAATATAGAAAATAAAGATTTAAAAATAAAGAATTTGTCTCGTGAAATTACTAAGTTGGGTTCGGGTGATTTAATTGTTGATTGTGCATCATTGATAATGACTCATTACATATCGGAAAAAGTAATAATAAAAGTTGAAATTGATTTTTTAAATTATAAAGTTAAACGTGTAAGGATATTAAAATATGAAGACTGCAATACAAAATTCGAAAAGATCTGTTTATCAGAAAGATACATTGTATAGAATAATAAATAATATTAGTACTTTGTATACCAAATCACTAGTAAAATTATTTGGTGAAGAGCTGAGAATCCATCATTGCAAACATAAGATTAATGTAAGAACCACTAACGAGTTGAGTGAACATATGAAGAAAGATCTAGGTATAGATTGAAAAGTAGAGAGTTTACATCTGTTAGATTCCTTGTTCCTATAAAACTAATGTAGTACTTACACGTTTGGGTTAAGCAAATGCGTGTCCATGTTGACTCATGTTGAATGAGCAAGATGCAGAACCAACGTGTACAGTGTTGAACGTAACCCAAGATACAATGAAGGAACTTAATCAGCCACACGGTGTTAAAGTTGATGACTGGTTATTATCAAGTTGTCGCTGTGGTGAAATCGAAGTTCACGGTCCATACAAGACAGCTGATGAGGCTTGCAAAGCAGCTACAGGCAAATACGGTGTAACTAAACTGACTTCACCAATGCTAATCTTCTAACTCTTAAGTTCGTATTATGTATATTATGTTAAATTTTATATCGCCGTACGCTAAATGTTGTCTGAGTATGCTCCTATTCCCCTGCAGATTTTAAATTTAAGGGCCTTACTGTGAGCATTAAACATAATGGTTATTTACCATAAAATAGCTAATATCGATCTATCAATCTACGATTGCTTGCTCTTCAATTAGCAACTTATAAAAAATGGCGTCTATTTCTTTAGACGCCATTTTTGTTTACTGGAAATATTAAATTAGCCACCGGCTAATTTGACTGTCATGCCTTTCTTTTCAAGATGTGCCTTGATCTTGTCTCTAGCATCACCTTGAATCTCGATATTGCCATCTTTTACAGAGCCACCACAGCCACAGACTTTTTTGAGTTCTGCCGCTAATAACTTTAAAGGTGCATCATCCAAGTCTAAACCTGTAACAATGCATACGCCTTTACCTTTACGGCCTTTCGTTTGGCGCTGAATCCGAACAACACCATCGCCTTTAGGGCGAGATACTTTTTCTTCTTCCGGTTTAATTCGACCGGTTTCTGTTGAATATACCAGAGTCATTCTATTGTTTCTTTTGTTGTTGAGCTTGCATCGCTTTTTGCTTTGCAACCAAATAAGCTTCGATATGGCGTTGAATAGCGGCTTTACTGCCCTTAATCAGTTTACCATTAAACATACAGTACCAAGAGTTAGGTTGGCCTGTATCGTTTTGAATAGTATAGCCGTTAAAGACCTCTGATTTTGCAACACCAGTTTGCTGCACTCTTTGTCCGAGTGAAGCAAACTCTTTGGGATCAATAATCGATGCGGTGTCACACCACCAATCAATGCTTTTCTTTACCGCCGTCAAACTGCCCTGTAAAACGTGGTTCTTGATTTTAACCTTCCAAACACTGCCATCTGATCCGACTGACTGCAGGTTAAAACCTCTATAATTTGAAATCGCCATACCACTGAGTCATCTGTTTAATGCGTTGATATAATCATAATTGCTACTGAGCAATATTCAAATACGGCTTGAATAATCCTTGCTCTAGAAAACAACTTGTATCATAAAACGCGTCTCGATAACGTTAATCACTTTGCACTGTTTATACAATCTTCCAAGAACTCATGAAATTTGTGCCCGTTGTTTTGAAGCATTTTAGGGAACATTGAGATCGGAGTCATTCCAGGAAATGTGTTTACTTCGTTTAAGTAAATCTCATCATCTTCCGTTAGGAAAAAGTCGATACGAGATAAATGACGAAGATTCATTTGTTTAAATACCGTCTCTGACGCGTGTTGGATGGAATCTAATTGTATTTGAGTTAGATTCTTCGCCTCAACTTCTGTGAGCGAGTGACTTGAACTGCTGTACTTTTCATCGTACGAGTAAAAAGCACCATCAGGCGCGATGACCTCGCCTGGCTTAGTGATATGTAGTTGGCCATTCATCTCATATGCAGCAACTTCAAGTTCTCGAGGTTTTACTGCTTTCTCAACCAACACTTGGTCAGAAAACCCAAAAGCATCATTTACTGCATTAGAAAGCTTGTCTTTTTCTGTGACACTGTAACAGCCAACGGAAGAACCTTGGCGAGCGGCTTTAACAAAAACTTTTCCCCACTTTTCAAAGGCTTTATGAGCTTGAACGTAAGCTTCTTCATCGTTTCGCGTTAAGAATAAGTATGGCGTATTGGGTATGCCAATAGCGTCGTACCAAAGCTTAGATGTGATTTTATTGAAACTATTGCTACTCGCTTCTGGCCCGCAGCCAAGATAAGGAATACCTGCGATTTCAAACAGAGATTGAATGTCGCCTGTTTCGCCAGGAAAACCATGTATACAAGGCACGATGAAATCAATGGTTTGATTAGATTCACTTGAGCACAACTGCTTGGTATTGAGATCCAAGTAAACCAACTCACCTTGGTTGGTCATCCAACCTTCGTTTTTTATTTCTACGCGTGTAACGTGAACGTCTTCAATAAGATTTAGTTGTTGTTCGACAAAGTTTGCAGACAATAATGAAATCTCGTGCTCAGAAGAGCCACCGCCGCATAGTAAAAGAATATTTTTAATCATGAATCCATCTTTCCGTGACCTACAAAAGATACTATTTATTATGATAAACCTTTGAAGTGTGACGTACAGTAATTTTAGTGTGAGGAATTTTGTTCGAATAGGATTTGAGCAAATAAATAAGGGAGCTATTCGCTCCCTTATTTGATGTGTTAATTTAATTTGTTAAGCGTTGGGTAAGCTGAGTTTTTGATTGCATCAATGCTTTTAACAAATGGCCTTAACTGCTGAAATTGAGCTGGCAAAGTCGAAATCGCTTGCTTGGCTTCTGCGCTTGTTGCGTAGTCTCCGTATAAAACTGAGAACCACTTAGTACCGTTTACAACTTTGTAGTTTTCCCAAATTGGCTGACCGTTCTGTGGCAGCTTATTTGCAAACTGATCGACTTTAGCTTGGCTACCCACAGCTGCGACTTGAATGGTATAGCCGAATCGTTGAATGCCAGCTTGCTTTTTACTTGGTGGTACGATCTTAACTGGCTTCGCCTGCTCTTTTGGCGTTAGCTTGACTACTTTCTTTTCTTCAGGCTTTGCCGTCATTTTCACAACAGTTGGTTGTACGTCTTTTTCTACTACAGCGTTTTCAGACGCCATAATTGGCTTAGAGATACGATCTGATTTGTAGTCCTCTCGGTAACTTTCTGAGGTCACATCCGTGATGTAAGTTTCAGATGCACAAGCAGAAAGCAGAACTGACAAGCCGATGATTGCGATTTTTTTCATGAAGTAACAAATGCTCTGGATAAATATTACGATAAATCATGCCGATAGCAGGGCCGTTTATCAAGCATCAAATACAATAATCTGTGATTTTGATGTGATGAATAACACAAACTCCATAAGCATCGTACACATTTTCTGCAATGTCTGGTCTGAAGATGTTTTATCAGTAAATTATTCGTTTATGATTGATATGAAACCGAGAAGCCAACGTGACTTACAAACGGCCAGGAGTCAGCATGAATAAACTACATAAACTCTTTAAACCCAACTCTGTGGCCGTTATTGGGGCATCTCAAAAAGCATTGCGAGCAGGACATGTTGTGATGCGCAACCTTCTACAAAGTGGATTTGGTGGCGCGATTATGCCAGTAACGCCGCGATATAAAGCCGTATCTGGCGTGATCGCTTACCCTGATGTAGCTTCCCTGCCCTATACGCCAGATATTGCAATTTTGTGTACGAACGTTTCACGTAACGAGCAGTTACTTAAAGAGCTAGATGAGAGAGGCACACCGTTTGCGATTGTTATCTCTGATGACCCTAAGCCTTTAGATATTTCATCATTGAACATTCGAGTTTTAGGCCCAAACAGCTTAGGTATCATTCTTCCTTGGCACAATTTTAACTGCACGTTTTCCCCTGTCGCAGCTAAACCCGGAAAAATTGCTTTCATCTCACAATCCGCGGCGGTTTGTACCACGGTTTTAGACTGGGCAAATGATAAGAACATTGGTTTTTCTTCGTTCATTTCAATTGGGCGTGGACAGGATATCGATTTTGCAGATTTGCTCGACTATTTGAGTATGGATGGAAACACAGAAGCTATTCTGCTTTATGTTGATAATATCCAAGACGCTCGCCGATTTATGTCTGCTGCGCGAGCCGCTTCACGTAACCGACGTATATTGGTGCTAAAAGCGGGCCGCTCTAAAGAGATGAATACTTTTGAGCAGCAAGACGGAGATACACTTGACGTAATTTACGATTCTGCTATTCGCAGAACTGGTATGTTACGAGTCAGCAATACGCATGAGCTTTTTGCCGCGGTTGAAACACTCACGCATTCTGTGCCACTTCGTGGAGAGCGTTTAGCGATCATCACCAATGGCGGCGGCCCTGCTGTTATGTCCGTTGATACTTTGATTGAACGTGGTGGCCAACTCGCAACGCTTGATGACGCTTCCATTGAGCAATTACAAGCAGTACTTCCATCCAACTGGCGTGCTCGAAATCCAATTGATCTGTCTGGTGACGCAACCCAAAAACGCTATATTGATACCATTAACGCACTGATGAATAACGACTGTGCAGATGCGATATTGATTATGCATAGTCCTTCTGCTGTTTCTGATCCTCTTGAGACTGCTCAAGTCGTTATTAATGCCATCAAATCTCACCCTCGGCATAAGCATTTTAATATCTTGACCAACTGGTCAGGAGAACAAACGTCGAGAGAGGCACGACTGGCATTTACTCAAGCAGGCATTCCAACCTATAGAACACCTGAAAGTGCGGTTGTAGCATACATGCACTTGGTCGAATACAGACGAAACCAGAAACAACTAATGGAAACGCCAACGACGGCAGAGCCATTACATTCTGGAAGTGTGAGTTCAGCAAAAGAGTGGGTAAACGAACGACTACTGGATAAAAATACAGTTACCTTGGATACGCATCAAACCAGCCCATTATTTAAGCTGTTCGGGTTTAACGTTTTGCCTACGTGGATTGCATCTGACGACATTGAAGCTGTTCATATGGCAGAAAATATTGGATATCCTGTTGCGGTTAAATTACGTTCTCCAGATATTCCTCATAAATCGGATGTTCACGGTGTTGCTCTAAATTTAAGAAACAGTCGAGAAGTTTCCAACGCAGCGCTATCCATTTTAGATACCGTAAAGCTCAGTTACCCTTCCGCCAATGTACATGGGCTGTTGGTACAAGGGATGGCAAAGCTCGGCAGCGCTGAAGAGCTACGGATTAGTATTGCAGTAGATAAAGTCTTTGGACCAGTGATCTTGCTTGGTCAAGGCGGCTCTGAGTGGAATATCGCCCAAGATGCCGTCGCTGCACTTCCTCCTTTGAACATGACGCTTGCGCGCTACCTTGTCGTTGTTGCCCTAAAGTCTGGAAAGATTCGCCTGCAGAAACACAAAGATGCGCTCGATATTACTGAGTTGTCGAAGTTCTTGGTTCGTATCTCCCAAATGGCAGTTGAGTTACCAGAAATACAAAAACTGGATATTCATCCAGTACTAGTATCCGGAAGCGATTTAACTATCCTTGATGCAGATGTCACACTGTGTAAATACGAAGGAGACGCCCAAAAACGGCTAGCGATTCGCCCTTTCCCGGCAGAGTTTGTCGAAACGGTGACGCTTCGAGATGGCCAACCTATCCTGCTTCGTCCTATCTTGCCTGAGGATGAGCCGCTGCATGCTCAATTCATTAATAGCGTATCGAAAGAAGATCTCTATAAACGTTTCTTTTCTGAAGTTGGAGAGTTCAACCATGAGGCTTTGGCAAACTTTACTCAAATCGACTACGACCGCGAAATGGCGTTTGTTGCGGTAGCGTTTAATACTGACGGACCGTCTATCATAGGGGTAGCCCGCGCATTGATTACACCAGACAATAGTGACGCTGAGTTTGCTATTTTGGTTCGTTCAGATTTGAAAGGAAAAGGTTTAGGCAAAGTGCTGATGCAGAAAATAATCAGCTATTGCAAAGTTAAAGGCACAAAGCAAATGTCTGGAATGACCATGCCAACAAACAGAGGAATGTTGATGTTGGCTCAGAACTTGGGGTTTGAGATCGATGTCCAGTTTGCAGACGGTACGGCAGATATGGTGCTCCCTTTAAATTGAAAAGCGCAGCATTAGCGATGACTTTTACTTCTTACATTCGATAATCAATGGGAATCTAAGAAGTAAAAGTTACGTTGTTACTTTAGTTTCCAATTCTTTTTTAAGTACTGAATACACCAGGATTTTGCCTCACCCATAGTGTTCCGGCGCCATGCCAAAATAATATCCATCGGCTGTTCTTCAGTGCCTTCGATTCGTTTCAATACACCACTATCAATAAGAGGTTGTGCAATTTGGCTTGGTAATGTACCAATACCCAAACCTGCAGTGAGCGCTTCTACTTTTGCCGTAAAGTTGGTGACGGTCAAGCGAGGCTGTTTTTGAATGATATTAATTGAGAGCGCTGGTTGCTCACGTGCGGTATCTGCAATAGCAATAATCCGATACTTTTCTCGCGCTGCTTCATCAAACTTACCACTACGCTTGTGAACATAGTGATCAGCGGAAGCTACCCAATACATACTCATTTTACCAATTTTTTCTGACTTAACTTCTTGAGGAAGCGTATCCAGTGATGGGCAAATCAGTAAATCAGCTCTCCCCGTATTCAACGACTCCCAGCTACCAGCCAGAATCTCCTCTTGCAGCCTGACTCGAGTTGAGCTGACCTCGGCCAGCGCATCAACCATCGGGAAAAAGTTGGATATAGGAATAATGCCATCGAAGGCAATGGTAATATCCAGTTCCCAGCCATTCGCCAATAACGTTGCATCGTTCACTAACTTTTCACTGGCTTGTAAAATGGCTCTTCCTCTTTCAAGAATAAGCTTACCTGCTTCAGTAAAATGGGCTTTGTGACCAGAGCGATCGAAGATAATAATGTCTAAGTCTTGCTCGAGTTTCTGGATTTGATAGCTCAGCGATGACGGGGCTCTGTCTAACTCATTCGCAGCAGCAGCAAAACTCCCTCTTCGATCAATAGCATCTAGAATATGGAGTGCTTCTAACGTAATTGGACTCTGCACATGGCCTCTCTTAATGTGATATCCATCACATTCGTTGTATTTGGATGAACTTATCAAGAACTAACGACAAATAATATAACATATTGATAACTAAAGACTAGGAATGCTCATAGCCTAAGAATAAGATTCAATACAAATCAATAAATGACAATGGTAATGATAGTAATTACCATTTAGATCCATTAATATCCGCGTGTTGTTACCTATTATGGATCTAAGGTATTGAAGCCAATGTATAAAAAATCAATTTTGTCAGCCTCCATTTTAGTTGCCCTTTCCCATACTGCTTATGCGGAAGAAGCTTCTAAGTTTGAAGAAGTCGTTGTGTCGGCCACCCGTACCAACCAAACCATAAACACTGTTGCTGCTTCTGTTGCTGTTGTATCAGAGAAAGACATCGAAGAAAACATGGTAAAGGACTTGAATGATCTATTCGAGTATACGCCAGGTGTTACTGTTAATGGCACTCAACGCCAAGGCGTCCAAAGTATCAACATTCGCGGGATGGAAGGTAAACGAGTTAAAATCTTAGTAGACGGTGCATCTCAACCAGGTGTATTCAGCGGTGGACCATATTCGTTTATCAATTCTAGTGCCGTTACTGTCGACCCCGATATGCTAAAGAGTGTCGAAATTGTTAAAGGAGCAGCTTCTAGCCTACATGGTAGTGATGCAATTGGCGGTGTTGTCGCATTCGAAACAAAAGATCCGAAGGATTTCCTCAAAGATGGTAAAGACTTTGGTGGTCAAGCTAAACTCTCTTATTCATCGGAAGATAACTCTTTTAGTGAGCATGTAGCTTTAGCAAAGCGTTTCGGTAATACAGAAGCACTTATAGCCTTTACACGCCGTGATGGTGCAGAGCTACAAAATTTCTCTAAGGCGCCTTACGATAACTATTCTGTGGACAACCAAGATTATTACAAAAACGATCTATTGGTAAAACTTCAATCTCAATTGAATGACGCTCATCGCTTGGAGTTCTTGGGAGAAGTTATTTACAACGAGACTGACTCAGAGATCGCACATAAAAGTTACAAAAACTTCAACGCTGAAGACACAACCAAGCAAAATCGCATTGGGCTCAAGCACATTTGGTTTGCAGATGCAGCTATCTCGGATACGATCACGTCCAAGCTTACATGGATTGGTAAAGAAGAAAACGGCGTCTCTAATCGCTTTATCGAAGCCAGCCCTGGTTACCCACCTTACGTACCGCCTAGTGGTGACAACCAACAGAAAAAAGATTACGAATATACTGAAGACAAATTTGAATTCGAAACTCAGTTAGATAAAGAGATTCAAAATCACTATATTGTTTACGGAATATCGTACAAACATAGTGACATCAGTAATACCAATCGCGAGTTTAATTCCGATCCTGGCACGCCAGATACTGTTTACGTTTACACACCGGATGCAAAAGAAGAAAGCTTTGGTTTATTCTTGCAAGATGAAATTTCGCTTCTTAATGACAAGCTAATTCTGACTCCAGGTGTGCGTTACGATTACTTCTCTACTAATCCTTCAAATACTTCTGAAGAGTCATTCGAGAAGTTTAGCGACTCTGCATTAACTGGTCGTTTAGGAGCAACTTACTCTGTATCGCAACCTGGCACGATCTTCGCGCAAGTGAGCCAAGGGTTCCGAGCGCCATCGTTCGACGAGCTTTACTACACCTACGATAATCCGGCTCATGGCTATACCAACCGCCCTAACCCAAATTTGGGATCTGAAAAGAGTTTGTCTTATGAACTTGGTTACCGTCATAACATTGCAGCGTCTGCAACTGAAGTAGCGTTCTACTACAGTGATTACAGTGACTTTATTGAGCAAACGTCATCAAACAATGGTGGTTTAACTGAATTCACAAATATCAATATTAGTGAAGCAAACATTAAAGGGGTTGAGCTCTCTAACCGTCTTGATTGGCATGCCATTGCTGGTCTTCCATCAGGCGTGACAACTCGCTTTGTTGCAGCATACACAGAAGGTGAAGATGGTGATGGTAATCCTTTGAACAGTGTAAACCCATGGAATGCCGTAGCTGCAGTAAATTACGATTCACCAAATGCACTTTGGGGGACAAGCCTAAAAGTAAACTACACGGCTAAGAAATCGAACAGTGATATCAACTCAGATGGTGATAAAGGCGGAATCAAAGACCAAGTTGCTTTGCCGTCTGCGACAGTCGTTGACTTAACGGCGTACTACAAACCAATGAAAGATATAACCATTCGTGCTGGTGTTATGAATCTAACGAATGAAGAATACCATCTTTGGAACGATGTTCGCGGTAAGACTGAGTTAAGTCGAGACAAAACGCAAGCTGAGCGTAATTATAACATTAGTGTTAAATACGAGTTCTAAACCTTAAAAACACAAAAGCCAGCGTAATGCTGGCTTTTTTTATGGCTTTCATTTCAAAAATGTAAAGAAAAGTATGAAAAATGAAAGTTTACTGTTTTGCCATCTCTTTTTTCACCATTACTGCTGCTGCAATGATGAAAGTGATGATCAGACCGAGTTCCATGAACTACCCCAATAGCTATGAGAAAATTTATAACCCAAATTAAGAGTCGGGCATAGTTTAACAGCTCTATATATACTTGCTACCTTTTAACCAGTAATTTACGATTTTTTCCGATTTGGATCAAAAAAGACGCAATTATGCGCCTTTTTGTTACTATTATGTAAATTAAAGATTAGGCATCTGGATAACCTTGAGGGTTAGTAGACTGCCAGCGCCATGTATCGCCAGTCATTTCTTCTAGAGTGCGAGTTGCTTTCCAACCTAACTCATTCATCGCTTTTGATGGATCCGCCCAACACTCTGCAATATCACCTGGACGACGCTCAACAAGTTGGTATGGGACATCTTTACCACTTGCGGCTTCAAATGCTTTCACCATGTCCAGTACACTGTAGCCGTTACCAGTACCGAGGTTATAGATATGAAGGCCAGCTTTGCTACCTACTTTTTCTAATGCAGCAACGTGACCATCGGATAAGTCCATTACATGAATATAATCACGTACGCCTGTGCCATCTTTGGTCGGATAATCACTACCAAACACAGAAAGGAACTCTCTGCGCCCTACCGCAACTTGAGAAACAAACGGCATTAAGTTGTTGGGAATACCTTGAGGATCTTCACCTAGCTCGCCTGTTGGATGTGAACCTACCGGGTTAAAGTAACGAAGAAGTGTAATGCTCCAGTCAGGGTTCGCATTTTGGAAGTCGGTTAAACACTCTTCTACCATTAATTTGCTGCGCCCATATGGGTTAGTTGCGCTAGTTGGAAAGTCCTCTGTGATGGGTACAGAAGCAGGATCACCGTATACAGTCGCTGATGAACTAAATACCAACGATTTAACTCCGGCTTCACGCATTGCATCAACCAATACTAAAGTGCCATTAACGTTGTTGTCGTAATACTCTAAAGGTTTTGCTACAGACTCACCGACGGCCTTTAAACCTGCAAAATGGATAACAGCTTCAATATTGTGCGACTTTAGTGCTTCTACCATCGCCAATTTATCTCTGATATCGGCTTTAATGAAGGTTGGCTTTACACCACATACCTTTTCAATTCGATCTAATACCGTAGATTTACTGTTGTACAGGTTGTCTAGAATCACTGGCGTCATGCCAGCTTCGATCATTTGAATACACGTATGACTACCGATATAGCCCATACCACCCGTAACGAGTACTTTCATTTTATTATTCCTTCTGACGCGAATTGAGTTAGTTTAAAGCTTTGACGTTACGATTTAAACTGTCTCTTGTAATTCGCATCCCATTAATATTGCTTGGCCTTTCCCGGCTTTCTTTGCTTGATACATTGCCGTATCCGCACTTTTTAAAACTCGAGTAGCATCGCGCTCATTTACACCGACTAATTTTACGCCGATACTAACGCCAACTTTGAGTAAGTGACCTTTGTACTCAATTGGAGCACATATGCTCTCGAGCAACTGTTCTGCTATTCGGGTGACCACTTTTTGATTGGCGGGATTAACCAACATGACAAATTCATCACCAGAAAGTCTTGCGATTAAATCACTATGTCTCGTCGCAGATGTTAGACGTTCGGAAACTTTTTTCAAAACTTCATCACCTGCATCATGACCGTAGGTATCGTTAACTTCTTTAAATCCATCCAGATCGAGGTACAAAACTGCAAATTCGTCACGCAAGTATCCAGAGCGTTGTACTAGTTGTTCCAACTCTAAATGGAACTTAGATCGATTGGCTAACCCCGTTAAAGCATCGTGATGAGCTAAATGCTCTAATCGTTCCATCTCTTTTGCGCCGGAAAGGTCGGTAAGAACAATAACCAGATCATAGAAACCATAGTCTTCACACTTAACGATACGATTGACTCGAGCAAACATCGGTACAAACTGACCAATATGGTTCTTCTCGATAACTTCACCTTGCCAAACGCCATAATTTTCTATCGACTCGATGATACTAGGCATCATTTCCTGTAACTTGCGCCACTTTAGCGTTTGGATGAATGACTTCCCAATAAGCTGATCCACCTCTAAGCCGACTAACTTAGTGACGGCAGGGTTTACCATCGTAATGACACCGCGATGATTAAGAACAATGAGACCATCTTGGCTGCTTTCAAAAACACGTCCCGCAACACGTTGCCGGTTTATGGCTTCTTCAATTTCGGTGATATCTTGAATCGAAAACAGTAAGTATTCATGTGTCGAGAGGCGACGACTGGTTAGGCTCAACTGCTGTTCGTTATCTGCATTTTTGAGGTGAATATCATCGCACTCTAGGCCTCGACTCAGGATCTGACTCAGCTCATTCGGTGTTTTGGTTTTAATTAGATCACGAATATTGGCGTATTTAAGTTCATCTAATTTTTTTTGAAATATTTGCTGGGTCGCCGTATTACAATGAATAACACGTCCGGAATTGTCTGTAATAACTAATGCATGCTGAATAGATTCGATAACCTCTTCTGAAAATGCGCGCTTTTGTTCTAGTGTGTCTAGCGAATGTTGCCGCTGCTTCTCACGTACTGTTAACCTATTCATCATTTGATTGAAAGATCTCGCGAGCTCTCCAATTTCATCGTTGGCGTAATAGCGTGCTTGATTTTCCGTGCTTCGTCCGTGTGTCACATTCTCTATTAAGCGGCTAAGCTCCATAACGGGCTTGAGAACAAGCCTCTCGATACTTATGTAAAAAACAGTGCCACCAGCGATCAGAAACAGAAGAAGTAAAGCGCCATCTTGAAGTAAAGATTGTATGGCTTCTACAATTGGGCGATGAGAAAGCGTAACTCTCATGCTACCAATGACATAGCCATCATGGATAATCGGCTCTAGAACATAAAGAAATTTGGTTGATAAGGCATAGCCTAGAGCGTGCAACCTACTTCTTTCGGTTTGACTTGGAACGGGTGCCAGTGCCCCACTTATCTCCATAACAGCGAATGGTTGGTCATCTTGGTC
Source organism: Vibrio sp. 2304 (assembly GCF_033339475.1). Taxonomy (NCBI): domain Bacteria; kingdom Pseudomonadati; phylum Pseudomonadota; class Gammaproteobacteria; order Vibrionales; family Vibrionaceae; genus Vibrio; species Vibrio sp. 2304. The sequence continues at coordinate 1,057,082 of NZ_JAWOUQ010000001.1, forward strand.
ATAAAGTTTGACCCGCGTTACATTTGGCTGGTTTAAAAAGTTGGCGAGAATAGTTTGAGCTTTTTGCTTGTCCTTTGTCGTCAGCGCATCTTTAATTGAGAAAGAAACGTTGTTAATCAACTTTCTTGTCTGCTCGACCAGTTCATGCTTAGACGATTGGTATACAGTATACGAGGTGTAACCTTTTGAGATAACAAAGATAGCCGTTAAAAAGACCAGAAGAGGCCAAATAAGCTTCGCTCGTAATGACATATATATTCCTGTCGCAGACAACTACAAAAATGACAGAAGAACCATTATGCAATCTATCACCCATGAAGGGCGACAAGATTAACACGATGCTAATGCAAAATAACCTTAAATTCTCAAAAATTGGATGGAAAAGAAACGAAATACCTTAAAATTCGGATCAACTCAAATAACGGCAACATCTTTATGGACTAACGTGATCTTTTTTGTCAGCTATCTGCTCAAAAAGCTTCGTTTTCATGATAGAAGAATGAAGTGAGTCACTGAACCTAGATGCATTTTCCTGCATCGTAAACCCATTGCTTGTGTAGAAATAAAACGTATGACATTGAATAAACAGCAACTTACATTGAACTGTGATATGGGCGAGAGCTTTGGCTCTTGGAGTATGGGCTCAGATGAAGACGTGATGCCCCATGTTGATATGGCGAACATCGCGTGTGGTTTTCATGCCTCCGACCCTAATGTCATGCACGACACCATCACCCTAGCGAATGACAACGATGTTGATATTGGCGCACACCCAGGTTACGCCGACCTACAAGGCTTTGGCAGACGAAGCATAAGCATGACGGGTGATGAAATTACGAACATGGTTATATATCAGGTTGGTGCTTTACAAGCATTATGCCGGGCGCAATACACAGACATCAGTTACATAAAGCCTCATGGCGCTTTATACAACGACATGATGAAAAGTGATGCGATATTTAGAGCGGTAGTAAAGGCGGCAGCACTGTTCAAAGTACCGTTAATGATCCTAGCTTCACAGGAAAACGAAAAATACTTAGAAATCGCAGACGATTATGATGTTCCCTTGCTATTTGAAGCATTTGCAGATCGTTTGTACCAAGATGACGGCTTACTGACTCCTAGAACACAGCCCAATGCTGTGTTAAAAAGCGAGCACGCGATACTTGAGCAAGTCCGGACCTTAGCTGACTCTGGGCGTGTCAAAACCGCTTCAGGCGGTTACATATTATTGGAAGCCGACACAATTTGTGTTCATGGTGACAATGAAGAGTCGATCGCGCTGATCCAAAAGATCCGCCAAAGCCTATACGCTGGAGGAAATTAATGCATAAAGAGAAATTTAATATCTCTTTGATCTCCGAGTGCAGTATTTTCATTAAGTTTGATGAGAGTATTTCTGAAAATGCAGTCGGAGAGCTTGCTCACAGCATAAGAGAAACTTTCGCTTCAATTATTATGAACGTTGTCCCCTCCTATCAAACTATTCTCATTGATTACTTACCTTTTCGAATCAACGAAAAGAACTTAGTCAATGAGCTGCAACAAATCGTGAGCCAGTTTGATACTCAATCACTTAAGCTTTCCCAGCCGAATCACATTACTATCCCTGTATATTACTCTGAAGAAACCGCGTTAGATCTATCTCGTTTTCAAAAGCGAGGTCTGTCATTAGACGATCTTATTACCTTGCATACGAAAACCGAGTACGCGGTTTCTGCAATTGGCTTTGCTCCAGGCTTTGCATTTCTCTCTGACGTTGATACTCAATTGCACATGGCAAGGCTTGCCACACCAAGAACTCACGTGCCGGCCGGAAGTGTCGGAATCGCAGACTCTAAAACGGCCGTCTATCCATCAGATAGCCCTGGCGGATGGAACATTATTGGTAAAAGCCCGCTTGCGCTCTTCTCCGACTCTCCTCCTTTTATACCGTTTGAAGTGGGTGACAAGGTCACCTTTAATGCTATTTCAAAACAAGAGTTTATCGATTTAGGAGGCGTACTATGAGTTACGGTGGATTACTGGTGGAAAAGCCAGGACCGCTCTCTTTAGTTCAAGACTTTGGTCGTTTTGGCTTAGCGCATGTCGGTGTGACTCAAGGCGGGCCGGTCGACGACTATGCTTACAGCTGGGCCAACCATTTGCTTGGTAACGTAGTCAATTGCGTTGCGATTGAAATTACTTTGGGTAACGCTTGTTTTATTGCCTTGCATAACTGCCACCTTGCTATATGTGGCGGTGATTTAAATGCAAAAATAGATGGTGAACCTATTTCAAATTGGTCCGACTTTACGTTGAAAAAAGGACAGAAGCTTCAGTTCGGAGTCGCAAGAAATGGACTTCGCTCCTACCTAGCGGTTAAAGGTGGATTCAATGTTGCTCAGCACTTAGGAAGCGCATCGACCGTCTCGAGAGAATCTCTAGGTGGTTATGATTCAAATGGTGGCGCTTTGAAAGCTGGCGATATTCTTCCCTTTGTCCCTCATAACTTACCGAAACGTAAACCAAGGCAAATGACGTTTCGTTTTAAGCCAGATTACAACTTACCTATTAAGTTGAGAGTGATTGAAGGCTATCAGAACGAGGACTTTGATGAAGAGGCTCGCCAAGCATTTTATAACAAAGCATTCATCATCTCCCCCAATTCGAATCGCATGGGCTACCGTCTTGAGGGCAATAACATTCGTCCACCTTACGAAGGCGTCCTATCAGAGGGAATTGCATTAGGTTCAATTCAAGTACCTAGCGATGGTAACCCTATTGTGCTGCTCAACGATCACCAGACTATTGGCGGGTATCCTAAATTTGGCTGCGTAGCTCGTATTGACTTACCTAGACTGGCACAGGCGAAACCCGGACAAAAAGTCAATTTTGTGAAAGGAGATAGACTAGGCTTGCAAGAAGTATGGTGCCAATGGGCTCAGTTTTTTGGGTATTAATACAACCACTGAGCCCAAACACAGCCGATTATGCAGGCATACCATAACGCACTGCTAAAGCTTGTGGATAGCCTCGCTCTTGAGTGAGTTTAATCGCGTACTGCTCGACCTCTTGTTCAGACCACTTTACAGCGACCGGATGCTGTGTTTCCACATTTTGGTTAGGATCGATGTCAAACCAGAATTGAAGCATTTTTTGCGCTGCGAGTAGTGTCGATGACGCTTTTACCACCTCTATTCTCGCGTAGTGGTTATCTTCAAAAGTCACATCTGCCGCTCTGAGTACTGGATCTGTGCCGGGAATTTGCTGAGCGCCAAATAATGCTTTTCCTCCTTTTACAGCAGAGTGATAGTCGGGAATGAACTGTGCCATGTGTTTGATGGCGTTGTTCGTTCGCTCTTCTAACACTTCTTCTCTCCAGCCGTTACGGATCTTCGAGAGTAAAGGCATAGGCAGTTCAGGTTGAGCAGATGAGTTCGTGCTCTCCACTAAACCATCTTCAAACAGCGTGATTCCTTTTGTCATACCATGAAGTTGAAAGTAACCATCGCCATAAGGCGTCAATTGAGCCATTCCTTTATCGGTTCCACGCGGGCCATGAAAAATAACTTCTGGCCATTGTTGTTGACAGTCTGCCCACCTCGTAACGTAAGCGGCTTTAAACTCCACCAACCTGTCTCGCTTGGCACCAACTGTGTTGTCAATTGAGCCTGTTTCAAAGCCACACGCGTTAACCAAGTAGTCGCATGTCATAAGGTAATCGATACCTTCACGTTCATAGCCAAGTTGCCAGTGTTCCCCCATCCAATCGGCTTGCTTGAACGTTGCTTGTGTGAAGACTGAAGCATTAGGAAGCGTATCTAGTGTTAAGTTGGCAATTGCAGCGAGGCGAAAAACACTCCAACCATATTCTTGAACTGCGACAACAGGATACTTTAGCGCTTCAAGATCAGCATGTTGAGCAAAAGGAATACACCACTCATCGAAGTTTGTAGGATGACTTGGTTGAGTACGTTGCGCGAGAGCTTCTAGCTCCGCTTTTGAATACAGTTTGTAGTATTCGCTTGGTTCGCCGAGCACTTTATTACTCTGATCTTTATCAACGAGCGTCTGATAAGCACTTTTCACAACCTCTAATCGCGGAATTAGTGTGGATGGGTCTCCACCATCGGAATGAGGAACCGCGATGATTGTCGGACGAATATTCAGTGAAAGCGGATACAGGCGAACAGTATCAATAGATTGTGCTAACAAGTCTAAGCATTGTTGCTCGGAAATCTCTCGATATAAATTACCACCAGCATGCAAATGACAAATGGGTGGACCATTTACTAGTGATACGCCCTTCTCTATTACGGAAACTTTAAAACCTAGCTCCGCAAAATGAATTGCTGCTGTTGCACCTGCTACACCGCCACCAACAACAGCGATATGCTTATCTTTATAACTTGGAAACTCAGACTTCATTGCTTCACTAAAAATTTTATAAGGAAAATTCTTTACTAACGGTGGATTCTACTCGTGTTTGGACTTGATTAAAATCACAAAAAGTTCATGGGTTTGCGAAATATCCAACAGCGCCTGTAAAGTGCATTAAAGTAGAAAAAATTTGCGAAAAAGTACTTGACTACATGGTTAAGAAGACACTTTTTTGTGTCTATGTGAATAAGAATTTCACTGTAAGACCCATGGCGCAAAGCCTGCAGAAACACCCCACTTTTTACCCAATTTAGTTATCCCAAAAGTTATCCACTGTTTTTGTGGATAACTAAAATAAAAGTGTCATGGAGTGTTCCAAACTTGATAACACTCGCTGCGATTAAGTGTTTACTGGCGTTAACAATCTTTTCAACAAACTCATCACTACAAGTGCCAACGTAACAAATGTTGCAAGCGGTAAAGCTATCCACAATTCGGGGTTCTCAGATAAGTAAAACACGTGCTTTCCGGTAGGTTAGCATGATTATCTGGATGATATACACATGTCATACGTCTTGTCATACACGAATGGTTCAAATTACCTAATAAAAAGAGGAAGATTTTTTTATATTTCTATCCGTTGCGAAGGGAAAATTTTTAGGAAGTCACTTAAAACCGATATACTACCGATTGCTCAAGAGATGGTAGAAAATGTATTAATCGAAACAAGGAGAATTGGGAAAATGTCTGTAGAGTTGTTAAAAGCGATAGTTGATGATCAGATTGATACAGCCATAGAAGCAGCAACAGCCGTGCTATACCCTCGTTCTTTACAAGGTAAGGCAGCTATCAAAGCTCACTACAAGCAGACTATAGGCGCGACCTTACACAATATGCAGGTAGAAGATGCAGAAGGAATGGCAAGCGAAGATCTAAGCCAGCATTACAAACATGTGCCTACTTTTAGAGAATCACAGGTTGATAAGCTTCGCCGTCCTTCGAATTTACCTCAAGCAGATGAAAACGATTGTGGTTTAGAAGAACATTATGAACAGCCTACCCAAGAGTTAGGACTACTCGACACATATAAAAAATCGATTGCTAACGCTCTAGCCAATGATGACCTAGTTACGGCTCACAACAACCTAGCTGCTTTAAAACAAAGTTTTGAGATTGGTACAGCGTCACAAACTGAGTTAGTAGATTCCCCAACCACACCGACTTTCAAAGAAGCCTTAGATCAATATATTCATGATAAATCGAGCAACTTGTACATTAATAAAAACAAACCTGTTAGTAAGAAAGCCTCAGATGAAAAGATTAACTATCTATCAGGTTTAATTCTGCACTTGTGGAAGGATAAACCAATCGGCGACATCAACGGTAAGGAGATTGATAGAGCTTTCAGGTTGTATAGTCAGTTCCCTTTAACCAAACACAACCCTTGGAAGTCGATGACCCTTGAGGAGCGCATAGAAGCAGCAGAACAAGGTGATGTTCCAGAAGGTGAACGTGTAGGTAAAACACTAGGTAGGATTAAAACGGCTGTTAATTTGTTTTTTGACCACTTTTGGCGTTTGGCTGTGATAGATAACAATCCAGTGAAAGATATGCGCTTTAATGACTTTGTTGGAGGTGGTGAACGTGGTTCATTTACAAAAGCTCAGTTGAATGACTTTCAAACCTTTGCAACGACTAATGATTTAGATGGTTTCAAAGTAGCGATCCTTCTTCAAATGTATAGTGGGATGAGGAATAGTGAAATCTCTAACATTCAACCAGAAGATATTAAGACTGAGCAAGGTGTTGATTACATACATGTAAGAGGAACTAAAACCGTCAATGCTGAACGTTACATACCTATTCACTCTAAGTTAAAAGAATTCGGTGTGGTCGATTATATTAAAGCAGGTGGTGAAATATACACCTCTCAAAGCATCACACAACGTTTTAATCGTTTGATGCAATCTCTCAGTATGTCTAAAGAAGATAGCAAAGGCTTACCACTAAGCTTTTACAGCTTTAGACATAACTTTGCTTCTGGTTTGGCTTCTGGTGGTGTTTCAGAGCTTCACATTGAATGGTTAATGGGGCACAGCCACCAAGGGACGAAGCAACGATATATAGATAGAGGTGTTGAACACGTTCCATCATTAGCCGAGAGTATCAATTGCTTAAGCTATGAATTCATGTAGAACTACAGGCGGCAACGTGGCCGCCTTATTTACCTTTCAAGTTTGCACCTCTCAACGTTTGCCAGTGTACAAAGTCATGTTCATTGTTGATTCTTACAAAGGGATAAGGCGCAGCAAAATAGACTAATTGATTACAGCTGGAACAAAGGTGTGGGATCTGATTGTGTCTCGTTATCGGGTGGTCTTGAGATACACGATAAAAACCTTCACCACATTCACAACGGTACTCTACGAGCAATGCAGATTTTAACGGTCTGGTAAAATGGTTCTCTGTAAGCTTCATATTGACATCCTCACTTGCTCAAAATGCTAGAATATACCAATACTGTATAAATACACAGTTCTGTGAAATTTTTCCATAAGTGCAATTTCTACACTTTTTGAACTAGTGCAATCTTACTTTAAGGTTAAGGCACTAAAATATGTAACTAGATGAGCATGATCTAGGATGTGTTGATGGCATTGATAACGTGTACAGAGTGTGGAAAGGAATACAGCGATAAGGCAAGCGCATGTATAAACTGTGGTTGCCCAACGGAAGTTAACGTTTCACCACCTCAACAAGAAGGTGCGCCCATACAAAGCAGTGTAGAATCTCGAACCTCCGACACACCTAAAAACGAGCAGACCGTTCAGAAAGAACCAGAAAGTAATGCAAAACAAGCATCTAAAGGTAAACCGTTGTTGATTTGGGGTTTAATTGCATTGGTAGTGGTAATCATTTTTAGCCAAAACAAGCAACAAGTAACTGACGATACAGGTCAGCTATCCACCAGAGTCAAAGATGATATTTGCAAGAGCTACATAGGCGAAGTTACAGACAAAAATCCCCTTCTCTTAACAACTACAAAAAATGAAGACGTTAGGTTTTCCATTGTAAGCATTAATACGGAAGGAACTAAAAGTGATTATGCTTGCCATTTCTTTAACAATGGAACTTCTGTTATCTGGTCAACTTTAGAAAATGCTAAACAAGGTAAATGGAAGGATGAAGAAACCGCAACGATTGAACACCGCCGAAAGTTTAATGTAGCTAAACTGAACGGCAAGGACTTCAATATAGAAGTTCCTACCTACTATGCTAGTGAAGCAACAAAAACAACGAAGAAACAATCCATCACTCACCCACTACTTGAATCTGACGTTAACCTACCAAAAGGAGTTGAAGATCACCCAGAAGTAATCCCACAAATGGTGCGTATGATTCAACTCACGGGATATAAATGCGACTCAATTTCAGCAATTAGAGAAATGATGGTATCTAGAGGGTTTACGGTGGTGTGTAACAACTTTTACTATGAATATGAAATTGAAGATAAAGGTGGTAACTGGGTTGTGACACTTCAATAAATTTATTTGAGACTTATTGCGCTATTTTTATATGAATATTGATAGTATCTCGTATTATTCGTTTTACGTATGCTTTAAGTCGTTTCTCTTTACATGAGACTCTATGTCATATCAAGAGAGGCATACTCAACAAGGAATAGCGTTCTTATGATCCCGAACTTACCAACAGACAATTTATATAAATTTTTAGCATTATCAGGGGTACTCTTATTCTGTTTTGGTCAATATTTCGTGCACTCTCAAATATCTGACTTAGAGGAAAAATCTAACAAAATGCAGTTATCTTCCGTTGAACTGGAAATCAAATTAGAATGGCTTATAGATGAAATAAATACATTACAAGAAATACAGGACAATACTATCGCAGAACAAAAAGGAGAGTTGAAAGATGAACCAAGCAAAATGCTCATTACTTATAGCATTCAAGAGTACAAAGCGTTGAGTGAGACACTCAATGATAAACGTTTAGAATCTAAGCTTGAAACAGCAAGGCTTAAACATTCCGCTAAATATGTAGCTAAGCTGCTAGACTCTGTCACCAGATACAATAACATTCTTTGGGTATGGAGTGCTGTATCTCTGATGTTAGCGATTTATGGTTTTACGATGTGGTACTTAAAAGTTCAAAAACCCTTAGATAAGAGTTTTTTGCAAGAATCTGAAATATGTACTAATCCCAAAAGAAAGAGGAACTAGGTTGATTTAACTTAGTTACTTTGTCCAAATCCCATTATGATCTCACAGCCAACAACCTTTTCTTTGTTGTATAGCTTTACAGCTTCATTAAATGCTTGTGTGAGATCCTCTTGTGTTGGTGGTGCAAACGGTAAGCCTGTATTTTCAACAAATTGTTGTAGTACAAAAATCAAATGGTTGAACCCGCCTAGTTTAAGAATTTCGAACAGTGATCCATGTTCACTCAGAATGAAATCATACAAAACTTGGTGTGTTTCGGTAGAGGTTAGGCTGATTAATGGACAGTACACCCCTTTCTCTTGGATCTCTTCTTCACTGTAACCAAGGTGTGTTAAGTATCTGTACAGCAGTGAGATGTGCTCACCAATAAGTCGAATTTGCATAGTACACCTCTCGATTAAAGTTTAGGGAGAAGAGAAGATTTACTATCTTTTGGTGCTGTCTTTTCTGCTTCTTTGACAGCTTCAAGAGCTAAGACAATCTGCTCACTGTCTTTGATAGATTTTTCTAAATCTGTAACCATTGATAAGGCCATTTGAACCGCTTTCAATTGGACTCCTGAAATATCCTTGTTCTTACCTGTGGCAGCGTCGAGGATAACCTTTGTGAGCTTTGGGAATGCTTTCGTGAGATCGCCTAAGCTTTTATTTTTCTGCGTAATCAGGTCTAGGATTTGATCTAGTTGATTGTCAAGAATGCGCTGGCTTGTATTTTTTGGTTGAACTGGGATGTTCACTGTTACGGCTGACATTGTGTTACTTCCTTATTTTTATAGTAGGTTGGCTTTTGCGTAGAGTTCGTGAGATTCGATCTTTAGTAACTTCACTGTGTCTTTGAATCGACTAGAAATCTTATAAACGGTTGTTAGTGTCGGGGATGAGTTGTGTACGGCTGGCTGAAGTTCTACCACTTGCTTAGGTGTTAGATTCAAACCTAATAACCAGACTGTGACTACCGTACTCTCTGCGATCCTTGGTGTATCACCTATCAATGAGAACGTAAGAGTTCTTAAATCTGATTGAATTAATTCTGCAAGGCGTTGTTTTGCTGTCATTGGGATACCTTGATGTGCTGAAATATCGTGTAAAAAGGTGTGCTGCTTACTTTTGTGTAAATACGCCAATATTTAATATAATTTACTTATATTTCAGCATCTTATGAAAACACTTGGTGTACTGCTTAAAATTGGGGTATTTGGACTAGTTCGGGAAGGATAGAAATATTTCTATATGTCTAATTATACCATAAACAACATATTTATTCTTAAAAATACGCATATTTATGAAATTAAATTTGACATATAAGCATTTAAAATATTGGCTCTGGTGTAGATATGGCAAAATATCTAAATGGATAGATAAGTTAATGGTGGCAAGGTTTGAAAGGTTAGAAATGAGCGAGAGACCATTTAAGCGCGCAAAATCCGTCACATTCTCTCAGAAAGGCTAATTTTCAAATATCCATGCATTAAATGTGAATACCAGAAATGCAATCACAACCCCCCACCAACCACTACCCTTTTCTGTGGACAATTTAAGAATCATTTAAGTAACAAATGATAGTGGTGATACTTGAGAATTACTCTCATTTAAACCTTGTGATGTACGATTGTATAATAACAATTACGGACATGTACGAAACTTAACTTTACAAACAATGTACACCACCCTATAGTCATGTACGTAACTACATAGTTTTGGACAGGGGGATTTATGACATTAGTAGGCTATGCACGAGTAAGTACACATGACCAAGATTTATCAGCACAGCTTGAAGCACTGAATAACGCAGGATGCGATAAGGTATTTCATGGTAAACAATCAGGTAAATCAGACGATAACCAGAAGCAGCTAGATGCACTTGTAGATTATGTTCGAGAAGGTGACACTGTTGTATTAACAAAGCTTGATCGTATGGGTAGAAGCCTCAACGCTATTCTGTTCACTATCCAAACCTTGCAACAGAAAGGTGTTCAAGTTCGTACGCTTGATGGTCAAGTAGATACTACCAGTAACAATCCAATGCAAAAGGCTATGACACAACTACTTGGGGTATTTGCAGAGCTTGAGCACTCCATAATAGTAGATAGATTGCAGACAGGTAGAGAACGTACAGGTAATAAAGGTGGACGCTCTAAGGCTCTCACAGACGCTCAGATTGATGATGTTAAGAAAAAGCTTGTTGATGGTGTGAGTAAGTCAGAACTTGCAAGAGAATACGAGGTAAGCCGTCAAACTATCATAAGAATTTCAAAGACTATCTAACCGTTCAATCTATCCCCTGTCCTATCATCAAGCCGCCTATCATGGGCGGTTTTTTATTGCCTATTAAAACTTGTTCTACCTCCCTGTAATAACTCCTCAAAGCCTCTCACAACGTCCTAATCAATATTAATACATTCATACTAATTCACCGCTAAAACGCTTCTACTGGCTACACAGAAGCATTTGCACACCAATTACCCCACACTCACGCACCCAATGCACAAATCGACTTAATATCAGAGTATTTGCATTTATATTGCACAAATGGGCTATATGAATTTATTGAATTATTATTCAGCATCGATTGTTGCGTTTTTGGTAAGTTGATTACCATTTATGAAAAGTTTTAATCTGTGGGGTAAGAATGGATAGAGAGGTTTGTTAAGCACCTCTCTGTAATCTTATGGTAGTGATGCGTGCTGTTTATATGATACGGAACTATCCATTCTATATTCTATATGGGGCTTCCTCTATTTGGGTATAGTTGCGCATCACATAGCATTTAAACGTATTAGGTTTGATTATGTCTTTATTTGACTCGAACCCTTCACGAACCTTTCGAATGTAATCTTCCTTGCTATTGCACAGCATGTTGGCATATACGAAGATTCGATACTTATCATCAACACTGGTAAACCCTAAGTTTCTCTTAACTCCAGTTTCATCCTCTCGAACAAACTCAATACCAAAAGTTTGCTGTAAGATCTCTAGAATTATCTCTGACTTGTCATCTGCTGTTAGCATTAAGATTCCCTTCTTTATTACTATAATAATTCGACAGTAACACACCATATGCAACAAGATTGTGACAAGGTAATCAACGTAGAAACTTACTTATTCAACTATCTTAATCTGTGCATCTTACGGCACCGTGGGGATCTTTCTTACAAATCGATCCGTCCGACCCCCTCAACTTTCCATGCGTATCCTCACGCCATGTATTACCCTCGTTATCCCTAATGATTCCGTTTGCATCAGTCTTATATATTGAGCCGTCAGAGCCTCGTATAGCTCCATGAGCGTCAACCTTATACGTCCTACCATCCGATGATCTAACAGTGCCTTGTGCGTCTGTACGATACCTTGTCTCTACCCCATTGGAATCCTTACAACGTGTTATTCCTATCGCATCGGTTTTACAGATGGTTTCTGCTTGGGTAACAACTGAGAGTAGACAGAGTATTAATGATAAAAATTTTTTCATGGGGTCATAGACTCTTAGTCCGTTTTATTTCAATCTATACAATCAATTAACATTTTAATTTAAAGTAAGTGGTTAACGCTGATTTTAAACAATCTTACATTATTATGGTACCTGAAAATAAAAATAGGAGAACTTAATGATAATTATTGATGAATTTGTAATTGAACCTAATTCGGTAGAACCAAAAGCAGTAATTAACAAATTAAAATACAGTTACATATTAAATCCACAAAGTAACACTATCACTATAATTAATCTTTATATAGATTGTAAATATTACGATATAATTATTGATTCCTATCTAGAACTTAAGTTACAAGATTTGAAATCCAATTATATTAAAGACCACCCAGAGTGTTTTATTTAGATTCTAATTAAATTTAACTAATTGGTTATAAGGCGTTTATCGGTGTATTCTCTACGTCACACCGCCTTTTTGATTAGATGAACACATCTACAAATGTACTGTATCGTGAATCTTACATATGCACCTTCACATGGAGTGTAAGAGACCACACACTACGCAAGCGGAGTTTGTTCATTACACCAATATCTTAATTACGACACAAGGTTTCTTTTCTTAGTGAACACAGTGAACTTAGAAAACACATAAACGTAGTGTTGTATTATTAGTGAGCAAGGCGAACACAACACAATGGAACGTAGTGGAATGGTGTTAGTTATCTTCTTATACATATTCTAATAAAGAATAAAAATCTGTTTGTGTTAGAGCGTAGCGATATTCACTTATGAACGTAGTGAGTTAGTGAACACATAAACGTAGTGTTGTTGTGTGGTCAGCGTAACGGAGTGAAGAGACGACACAGTATTATTACTATATAAAGCAGTCAATGTAAGGAGCTGGCGACTGAAAGGATTGCTTTAGTCATTATTACAGAGAACGAAGTGAACGTATTATTATTATAAGGGCAGAACTACGGACTGGTTCCGGTACGGTTCACGGACTGCTTTTTAGGATTATATGAGTAAAAGCGGTACAGTTTACGGACTGGTTCTTATTGGTATTGAAGTAAAAGCGGTCTGAAATCCGAACTCCTACCTTCCCATGAAACTGGTTCATTCTACGGACTGGTTTACCTGTTGGTATCTTTCAGTTTGCCTAAATTCAGGCAGAAATACGTATTGGTGTATCCGTTGTAAGGTTAGTAGCTTTCGTTCCCACCTTTATTCTTACTCCCACACCCATTTGACTTAACTTTTAAATGTTGTTATTATTACTCTTTTGCACTTACAAAATTACAACGCTCAAGAGGACTTACTATGGATATGCACAATGATTTAATCTCTATCAACCTAGATTTCACGTTAGAACAGGCAAAGTATTTCAAAAGGAAACAAGAATTTCATCCTTACCTGCGTTTGTTTGTAGAGATCAGTGAAGATGAGGACAACGGAATCTTTCATGCTTGTGTGGTTGATGCGGTTGCTAAGGATTCCATTCACAAGATTGGTTTCTATCAGGACTACTTCAGCGCTCTGCGTGCTACAAAAGAATGGTGGAACAGTGTGGAAATTGAGGACTTAATGACATACCTTGTATCTAGAAGGAATTTTGTTGAGAACATAATGACCTACTACTCTATTACTGATGATGAATACAAACCAACAAAGAAAGAAATAGAGGTGCTATCTCTTATTGTCTATGAACATGACTCGAACTTTGCTTTAGAATTTGGACAGCTCCCATACAGTAACACCGATATTCTGAACCGAGCTAAACACTATGGTGTCTCACTTGAACGATCAAACCTACACCGTATTCTCAAAAAGCTTGTGTCAAAAAATATTTTGATTGAAGAAGAAAATACAACACTCGTCTGGATGGACTCAGGTAAAGGTGAAGGTAGGTATGTAGAGAAGAAGGTTAAACAATACCGCCAAATGCTTTCATATGAATATGATACAAACATGATCGAAGGTTGGTCTTTATATTTGGACAGTCAGAGCTAGTGTGAATCGCTACTGGGTAGTGGTTCTAATGAAAACAGTAACTTACATACACCTCGCTTGACAAACTATTTTTAAATGGTAGATTGGTAATCATAGATCTAAACAAAAGTCAACTCAAATGACTTAAAAAGAGACATTCATCACAAATAGTTGTTGACAATCATTCTCATTTAGTGTTATTATATAAGAATAGTAATTCAGTTTACTACTCTAGCATCCAGATCGTCCCCGATCACCTTACCACCTCACAATCTAATTTATACACTACGTGCTGAACTTGTTCAGAACCACACGTTGGTGGTTTTCTCGTATCTGCAATATAAGGATTTTTAATATGACATACACACTACCAGATGAAATCAACCTAGCCACACTCCCACTCATCACTCAGTTACAACTTCGGCGGTTAATGAATGGAGAGACAACACCAGCTAATGTTAGTCAACGAAAGAGTGTCAGAACTAAAGAAGGTAAATTCAGTGAAGCGATACATTATGGGTTGGCTGTGTATATGTTTCGATTGATTGAAGAATTTAACAGTAATATTGATGAGTAGGAGGATTTAAAGATGAACTTTAAACCAAACAGTAATGAAACTAACCGATTGATGCACCAAGTTCGCCGATTAAATAAGAAGCCATACCAATTAATGCGAGAGGCGTTCAACGCATACATGACATTATTAGAACAACAAGAAGCAGAGGAGCTTAACAACCATGACCAACAAGTTAAAAATTGATTGGGATAAACTAAAAACTTTCACCCTCATTCCGCTAGAAGTTTCGAGCATTTGCAAATACAACGGTAAGAAGCTCAGCGCAGACCATAAGAATATCTACAGTTACTTTCACAAACTCCAGCATGATGGGAAACTGAACGACACCGGATATGCTAGCTTTGATTCTTTAATGAAAAGGTTCGGTATCGGTTCAAAAGGTAGCTTAACCGGATTCATTAATCACTTGGTTGATATTGGCTTACTGGTAAGACATAAAGAAGGGAACGGAACACGTAACCGATACGAAGTAAAAGACATTGATTTAGAGCTTGCCACCTACCCTAGTAAATCTCATGTAGCAGGTAGTAATAAGAACAAAGTCAGTATTAACAACCTACAAGACAAAAAAGCGAATAACTACCTCTTAGCGAAGAAATACAGAGCAATTCTCAAGGGTGACAAGCTAAAAGCTTTCAATCAATGGATATGGAAAGCGGATCAAGAAGGAATTCAATTAACCGCACAGGATTACGCTACTTGGTCAAAGCATTACGCCGACACAGAAGAACGTAAGCAACACTTTGAAGATATGACTCCTTGTGACGGCACAGAAAATTACGCAGCTCTAGTCCCAAACTCTGAAGATTTCGACTTAACGCCAGCACCAGACAACTACAGTGATTCATCAGAAGCTAACTACGGTTTCATGAATGATATTAGCCTTGATGGTTGCCCTACTTTCTCTAAGTCCGAGCAAGAGCTGGCAAGCTATGAACAATACTTGTTTATTGATGAAGACACAGCAGAGCGAGAAGAAGATATTACGAATCTTTTCACTAACTCGTATGATGGAAAACCCGAGCCAGTTAAACACATGGCACCTGCTGAAGAAGCTGAAGTAATAACAAAGATTGTTGAAACACTAACAGAGGTAACAGCACCTTTGGGTGATAAGTCTAAACTGGTTGGCCTGATCGGAAATGTCGATGTTTCAGATATTAACCTTGACGGTAAAGGGATCGGATACTTTGCAGCACCACTGGCGAAGGGCGAACTCAACCGAACAGAGACGCAGCAATATCTCACAGTGATACATACACATTTCTGGGATGACTATTCACCAGATCAAACAACAGTGGAATCTATCTGTAAAAAGCTACTCTGTGAAGTTTGCGGTGACAAGTTAGATGATCTCGGTTACTGCTTAAACCGCGATTGTCCTGAACACGAATCAGTAATCCCATTCTAACTAACCCACTTTTAGCGCAACGCTAACTCCTTACACAGCCTTTACAGGCTAACCCACAACACTAAAAAAAACAAACCTGATGCATGCTTGAATGAAGCACAATGTAGGGCTTCTTGTATGTATCACTCCAAACAAGAGGAAACAATGATATGAACACTTTCACGGTATTAAAGCCAGAGCAAGGTTATGACACCATTTTTATTACTCGCCAAAATCACAAGATCGAAGACATTTTTGTAAATAGTTCAACAGAACTAATGATCACTGAGTTACCTATTTCCACTAAGGAAACAAAGGAGATTATCGAGCTATATGAAGATCAGTGGTTAGATTTGAATGACAGCGAATTTAAAGTTCCAACATCAAAACAGAATGACGTTTTTGTATATGACCAACTGGATTCAGATGACTTTCTAGCCTTGTTGATAAGATACCCTAGTGTGATTGGCAAATTAATAGCTAGGGAGTTTTATAAAGACATTGAAGAAGTGACAACTCGATTAGATTACGAGTTGTACGAGTTTTATCAAACTCATAAGGCAACCTAACCCCTCTCAAATAAAACCTAATACAATCGCCCTCTATACGTGCTTAATCGCTTGTAGGCACGTTCTCGCACGTATATAGGGCAGATATAACAATAAGGAAATCATAACGTGAAGAAATACCGAACTAAAGCGATCAGAAAGAGCCGTAAACGTTTCAACTATTCATTATTAAATAAATAAGAGGTGAATATGGAAAATCTTCAAGATAAATACACTCGCGCTCTCAACAATTTTGAACCAGAACAGAGATCGAAGTTTTTAGAACTTGTTGAATCCGCATTGCATGAGTTTAAGCAAAACCTTGATTGTGCAGCTAGTGAGCTTGGTGTAGACATCATACAAAAACCAATCTTGTTACCATTTGGTAGTTCTCTTGCAAAGTCCAAGATGCGCCTCATTTTTTATATAAAATCAGAACAATTTATGCAGCCACTAAAGATTGATGTCGCTTTAACATCTTACTTATACAAACAAGAAGAACAACGGAACTTCTACCTTAAAAACGTGATTAGTAGGTATATTGATAGAGAGTTGAAGATAGGAAACAAACCGAAGCACAAACCTCTTCATGTAAGATTCAACGAGATGCTAACAACGTTTAGAAAAGGAGCTGCAATAAAACCAAACCACTTAGAAACATTGAGTAAAGTTAATAAAATTGTACGTAACCATAGTTTAAAGGTGTTTGGTAAGAGTAACACCGAACCTACGATATGGGATTATTGTTACTCAACAAAGATAGGTCTTAATGAGGTTGTAAATATAATTAAAGATGCTGAGTAAAATACAAAACACCTATCATAATAAAACGGTAAAGTAAATATTTTTATTACATTTAATGTTGTATTTTAAATAAAGTAATGTTATAATGGTTGTATAAGTTAATGTTCTTGCTGAATCAATACTTATGTTACTTCAAACAATCACTAGTTAATAATCCTCCTATTATTTTGGTGATTGTTTTTACTCTCGAATTGTAATAAAACATATTACATAACACTCCCCCGATTAAACTAAAACCTCTTAGCTTATCATATTAAGCATTAATATCTATTATCAATAATGGAGGCTAAACAATGCCTAGAAAACGTCTAATCTATGAAGATTCAGAAAGTTTATTAAAAGAATTGATTGAAGGAACTCGAACACTTAACAGTGCTTATCTTTTAAAATTCAGAAGTATCTCTGTATATAATGACATCGACCAATATAATATTATTAGTGATGCCATTTCGTTATACCTTGCATCTAAGAAGATAAAGAACCTCAAGTTCTAACCATCCTAAAAATAAAAACAATACTGGAAAGCAAAACTATGAAGTTAAAAGACCTCTGTGAGCAATACCCACAATATAATAAAGAACAAATTCTGAAGTTACGTACTTTATACTACAACATCAAAGCTAGATGTAACTCCTCTCATGAACATTTTAAAAGTTATAAACATGTAGCGTTCGATTTTAAAGACATCACCCATTTTATAGATTGGATTATCAGTGAATCAAAGAGAGGTAGAGATTATTTCAAAATCAATAAACCTCATGTTTCGAGACTTTTTGATCAGGGCAATTATTCTCCTAAAAACTGTGTACTAAAACCAGCCTCCGCTAATGCTCGTGAGTCAGGTGCTAAAAGCTACAAGGTTTACGATAGCCTAACGGGTAAAACGTCATACTTTCAAAGTTTGCGTTGGTTTTATAACAAGAATAAACATGTGTTGAACATTAGCTTAAGCAAACTGTATAGGCTAGTAAATAACCGAGAAATCATCGAAGTTACAAACGGCTCCATTAACGGCTTTATCAAAATTTACGCAATTGATTAATAATAGGAAAACAAGATTATGAACATTCAACAAGTATTAAAGCAACTTAACACCCTGCAAGAATTAAACAAATTTTCAAACGATGAAAATATTTATGAGATCCTTGAAGAGTATGAGATTAAGAAAGCCCATAAACAAATGAATGATGATGTGAAGACACTAGAGAAATCCCTTGAATCAAAGTTCAACGGAGTAGAATACCTAGAACCTGAACATAATCACTCTCAAGGTGTTCAAGCTTATTCACCTACTGTTGAAGAAGATAGCGACACTCAAGCTCTTCTAAAATCACTTGAAGATAAATATAACGGTCAAGAATATTTATAAATAAAAATTATTTATAACAGTAATTCTCTTTCCCCTCCTACCCTAATATTAAAATAAAAACAATTACAGGAAAACAAAATTATGAAGATAGATTTACCTCAAGAACTATTTATTGATGTTTGTGAACGCATCAAGAAAGAAAATTCAATCCCTCTTTATGAACATATAGAAGGTTGGCAAATAGCTGCAAAGATTGAACAGCTATTAGAAGTTTATGCAGATGATGAGTTATTCACTTTCGACGATCTACCTGAACAATTACGGAAGCGTGTAGAAAATATTGCTCAAAACTCTAGTAAGTCAAAATCACAACGTCGAGCTTTACGATCTAGGTTAAAAGCTGATGCGGATTTAATCGAATCACTCAAAGCTAAGTTAATCGAACGTGACAATCTAATCGCTGAACTCAAACAAAAACAATAATAAGATAGGAGTACATAACATGAATATGACTGAAACAAAAACACTAGAAGATTTTATCAATGAATACTACGACAACGTTCAATTAAGTACATTTACTGAAAAGGATGTTGAAGAAGTATTTGATAACTGCTTATGTCGCTACCCAACTACAGTAGCAGGTGATATGCGCCCAGACCACATTTCAGGTGGTGAACTCGATAAAATAAAATATGCTCTAACCTCTAGCAATCTCCTGTATATTCTGAAAATTGGAGCTATTGAAGCGTTTACACTTCATCCGCACAAGCAACACCAAGATGTGTTTGTAGAATATGCTGAAAAGCTTAGTGAAGGTTATTCACCTGTAAGTTCACAGCAACGCCTTTTCAGTAAATATAACAATGGTCGTCAAATCGGATTCGTAGCCTTTAAACCTGATTGTGTTCAAGAAGAAGAAAAAGATAAGCTCAAGCAAGAAATTCAACGTCTTCTAACTCGTAAGTGCTCATTAGAGAATGAAGAACTGTTAGCACCGGAAGAAGCTAAAGCCTACGGCCTCCAAAAGCTTGCTGAACAGGAAGAAGAGAAAGAGCAAGCATTACACCTAAGAGCAGCTAAAGCAGCCCAGACAGCCAAACAGAAGCTTTTAAATAGTGGAAATGAAGAACTCACGAAATTACTAAAGCGTGATTGGGTGACATTTGAAGAAGCTAAGAAAGTTAGTAAGTGTGACCAAAACACGAAAGTCGAATCACTACTGACTGATAACGGTTTTATTGCTGTCCGTAAATATTTATCAGATGGTAAACAAAGAAAGTTATGGGTTAAAGAATCTAAATCTGAAACTCTCGATTACAAGGATATCACTCTTTAAACATTACTAGTAATAGCCCCTTTTAATGAAGGGGTTTATAAAAAGCCTATGGAATTTATACAACAATTACCTCCTCTCCTTCTTATCCTCATCCCTATTCTAATTATCAATACCCTATTTGGTAAACCAAAAGAGAAAGATCCTAAAGAAGATTATCGAACAGTATTGAAGAAGATAAAGAAGATTGTGGATGAAGAGCTGAGAAAATAAGGAAGATTTATGATTACACCCACATATATTATGGATAACAACCTAGGTAGACTTTATGCCGATGCGTTTACTGAGGTGTTACCCAGTTATCAAGCTAATGCTACCAAATACCCAGTAAGCGATAAGAGCGTTATCACTTCAAATGTAGTTAAGAGCAACCCTACATTATCACTTACCTGTTTCGTTGGTAAGAATCCCCTCAAAAATATAAATGGTAATTTGTTAAGTGTTGATGACAAACGCCCTTTGAATGCGCATGAAATTCTACTCAATTGGTTTAATAGAAGCACTAAATTAACGATAGTGAATGAGTTTTATAACCTCAAAGATTACGTCATTGTTAAATACACCCCTAAACAAGTTGGGACAACAGATAGTATGCAGTATCGTCTCCTCTTAGAGCATATCCGAAACGTGTCTTATGAGCGAGGCTACTTATTAACCGCAGCAGATGAACAAAAAAGCATTGATGGTCAAAACAAAACTAGCAGCACAAATAACGGCTTTAGTGGGAAGGTGAATAAACTACCTGATTTATATAAAGATGGTTATGTAAATCTCATGGGGTTAGAACAAAAATCGAATGAACAAATTATTAAAGAATTTTTTAACAGAGAAGGTTAATTCATATGGCTCGACAACTCCATAAATTTACAAACACGATTGCATGGAAGCTCGATCGTCCGTCTTGGAATAAGGTGTTGAAAGATAGTAAAAAGCTGGCTCGACAACTCGATAAAGCTAACCCTGAAAATGTTCTTGGTGTTGGTGGTTCTCCTAGAGCTAGGCGACAACGACAACAAGATCAAGATTCTCACATAAGACATTATCGAAAATTACAAAAAGAACAAGAGAGGTTTGAGTTTACACAAAAGACAGTGTTGAAACGGTTTACACAATCCACAAGTGCAATTCGAGATATGAATGGGGCAGAAAAGAAGGTTCTATTAAATAAGCTCAAGCAAGCAAAAACTACCGATGAGTTGTTACACCTTGAGAAGAAGCTCAAGAATCAAGTAAGTGATACCAATCGAAAAGAGAAAATCAGGACTCGTGAGTTATCCAAACAAGCAGCACTCATCACCCGTCAAAACAATGAGCGTAGAATGGCGGCAGCAAACTCTCTCAAGAATGCAGGCATGAGCGCTGCGTTAGTTGGTGGTAGTTTAGCAGCAGTGGGTATCCAACAATCACTACAACGAGCTACTGAATTAGATGCTGCTCTCAAGAAATCTGGTTTGGATGCTAAGACATTCCAAGATATTGCGGCAGCGTCAAGTAAGTTTGGATTGAGTATGGATTCGGTTGCAGACCAATACAAAGACTTCGCAGACAAACTCGGAGACTACCAACAAACGCAAGGCGGTGAGTTTAAAGATGTTGCAGAGTGGCTAAAAGAAAATAGTAAGATTTCTGAGAAGATGCTAAAAGAGTTACGACCACTTGAAGCTATGAATCTTATTGCTAAGGAAGCCAAACGTAGAGGAACAGACATGAACAAGTTAACGTTCTTGTTAGAGTCGTTCGGCAACGATGCTATTTTGCAATTTAAGGCAATCCGTAACCTTGATGAAATTGCTTCACAACGTGAAAGATTTGGTTTGAATCTCTCACAACAAGATTTAGATACCCTAGTGAAAGCTAGACAGAACATCACGTTGATGGGTGTAGGGGTTGGACGCCTAGCCGACGAATTCCTTGTTGGGTTTGGTGGAGGTAATATCAACTCCATTATGATTGACTTAAAAGAATTACAGCCTACTTTCCGACAAATGGGTGAATCTGTTAGGTCTTTCGTTAACACAGCTGTTAAACATGGTGATGAGATTATCATGATTGGTAAAACAATTGCTTCAATTTGGGTCGGTTCGAAAATCTTCACTGTATTAAGCGGTGGCTTGAGTGTTGTAAATACCTTAACAAGTGCATTCAAAGGACTGTTTAAACTAATAGGTCGAGCCGCTGGTGCATTAGGATTTGGTGGTGCAACAAAAGCCGCAGGTTCTTTAGGTGGTAGTGTTGGAAGAACAGCAGCAGGTATTGGTGCAAGAGCTAACCCTTATCTAGCTGGTGCTCTCGCCGTTTACGAAGGTCGTCCAGGTGGTTTGTTAGACCCTGCTAATTTCTTTGGTGATAACAAATACACCAAATTCTTAAATACAAATATCTTCGATCTGCTTGGTCGTGCTGGTAAAGAGATTAGTTCAATTCAAACACAACATCAAAAAGTAGATGTTAACCTCAATATCGTATCCGATGTGAATCATAACGGGAACATTATTAACACAATTCGTTCTGAGATCGATAATGATAGAGAAAATCAAATCATAGGTTTCTATCAAAATCTAAGTCCTAGCAATTGATAGACTTCTATAAAAGACCTAAAACATTATATAAAAACCCCACCTTATCGGTGGGGTTTTTATATCTAGAACTACACGTAAACCAACTTTGAAGATTTGACAGACTCATTAAAATTGTCATACGCTGATGATATCAGTGGTATACAAATTCAAGCATTATCATGTAAGCCACTGATTTAATGGGCTGAGAGTCCCACTGTTTTTGTGGATAACTAAAATAAAAGTGTCATGGAGTGTTCCAAATTTGATAACACTCGCTGCGATTAAGTGTTTACTGGCGTTAACAATCTTTTCAACAAACTCATCACTACAAGTGCCAACGTAACAAATGTTGCAAGCGGTAAAGCTATCCACAATTCGGGGTGAATTTGTGCATTGAGATCGAACCCATATGTCATGACTGCGGCCACACAAATTTCCGCAGCGAATACCGCAACACCACTAGCAATCAACGCCATAATTCCGTACTCGGCCCACAGGGTTGTGTTGATCCGTTTCTTACTTGAACCTAATGTGCGATACAAACGAATCTCTTGTTGACGTTGGGACAAGCTTAACCTCAGTAGAGTAAAGATGAGCAGCAGACCAGCAACAACGCCTAAAAGAGCAAGGATGGTGATTGCTGATACGATTTGCTGAATCAAAGCCTGAATTTTCTCGCCCATAGTTCGGATATCTAAAACAGAGACCGTTGGGTGAGCACGTGACATTGACGTCAACAACGCTTCATTTCCTTCTTCAATCCTATAACTGATGAGGTAAGAACCAGGTAAATTAGCCATCACGTCAGATGAGAAAATAAAATAAAAGTTAGGCTTCATGTCACGCCATTCGACATAACGGATGGTATCTACTACTGCATCGTAATTCTGACTGTTTATTACAAAGCGCAGCGTATCACCGAGTTTGATGCCTAAGTCATTTGCTACATCCGCTTCTACAGATACACTCCCTTTGTTTGTCCATTCACCCGAAAGCACATCATTATATTCTGGTAGGCTATCTCCCCATGTCAGGTTTAGCTCTCGACGTATCGCGTCAGAACCTTCTCCTTCGTACTCAACCTCTTTGACGTTTTGACCGTTGATCTCTGTTAGTCGTCCACGAATTATTGGATAAGCTTGTGACCGCGTAACTCCGTTTTTATCTAGGGTTTCTAGGTAGTTATCGAGCTCATAATCACCAATGTTCAAAGCGAACACATTTGGCGCGTCTGCAGGTAAGGTTCTCTCCCAATCAGCGAGAATATCGCTGCGCACAAGCCAAATGATAGACAGCAACATCAAAGATAATGCCAAAGCACCAAACTGTAGACCGCTGGTTACTGGCGTC
Source organism: Vibrio sp. 2304 (assembly GCF_033339475.1). NCBI lineage: Bacteria > Pseudomonadati > Pseudomonadota > Gammaproteobacteria > Vibrionales > Vibrionaceae > Vibrio > Vibrio sp. 2304. Next base: position 1,080,972 of record NZ_JAWOUQ010000001.1, read on the forward strand.
CGGTTGATACGACTCAACGCAAGCTTCATTGCAGGATGGGTTGAAACACGTGCAAACAGTTTTGTGAGTATGACGCTAACTGCTGCGAGTACCACAAACAGTACCGCTATACCAGTGAGCACGATCCAAACTAAGGTGTTGTCTGCATACAGTAAAAGCAATGGAACAACGGGAACTAGAACAAGTAACATTCGCTTCCAAGAACGTTGCGCTTTGCCCTGCTGTAGCACTTCTAACGCGGGAGTTTTAATCAAGCCTAACAATGGTATACCGAGAGCGGGCACCGTAATCAAGACTGCTGAGATAAATGCCACCAAAAATGGTGTGACGCCGTAACTAGGGAGTGGATCGGGTAATAAGTCTTTGAGTGGAATGCGTAATAAATACTCCAGCCCGCTCCCTAGCAGTAGGCCGACGACACTGGCACTAATGAGAAGGATTGTGACTTGAATAAATAACCACTTTTCAATCCATCGGCGGCTCGCACCAAGACTTTTCAACATCGCAATAGTTTGTGTCCGGCTGTTCACGTAATTTTGACAAGTAAGAACCAATGTTGTCGCCGCCATAATGATGACAATTGCTACGGTCAAAGACAGATACTGCGTCGTACGTTCAAAAACCTCATTACTACGACTGGCAGTATCTTGCGTGCGCCAGCGATCGCTCGGAGAAAGCCGCGTATCATCTTGTAAGCTCTTTAGTGTTTTATCATCGGCTTGTAAAAACAGACGGTATTGAACTCGGCTCCCAACTTGAATTGCTCCTGTTTTATCTACGTCACTTTGATGAATGTATGCAGAAGGCATTTGCTGAAATGGATTAAAGCTCAAGCCAGGTTCCATCAATACTGCGCCTGATACAGTAAACTCGGCATCGCCTATCGTGACACTGTCACCTGACTTTACGCTTAGTTGAGTCATAATCCGTTCATCAAGCCAGAGTTGGTTCTCTTTAACGCGACCGGCTGGATTATTTTCAAGAACGAGCTCTCCCATTAAAGGGTAATTATCATCCACCGCCCTTACAGAAATAAGCTGCATACCATTATCGCTAAATGCCATAGTGGCAAAGCGTGTCATCGTCGAACGGTCAAGACTTTCAGTCGAGGCTAACAACGTGTCCGGAATGGGATTAGCAGACACAAACACCGCATCTGCCGTTAATGCGTCCTTCCCCTGCTTGACGATCACCTGCTCCATTCGTTCTGCTAATGCAGAAAGCGCAAAGATACTCGCAATCACGAGAATAAGAGCAACGCTAATAGGCCAAAGATTCCCCTGCCTTATTTCGCCGAAACTCCAGCGTATCAAACTTTTATTCGACGAGTGCTGTGATGTACTGTTTTGCTCTGTGGATGTTGCTTCACTTGATGATACTGCAGACATTACATCTCCTCCTTAAGCTCACCCGCCTCCATACGATAAATACGGTCACATCGGCTTGCTAGATGACCATCGTGTGTTACTAAAATCAGAGTTGTCCCGTGCTGTTCATTAAGATCGAATAGCAGCTCAATCACTTTGTCTGCGGTTTGATGGTCAAGATTGCCGGTAGGTTCGTCTGCGAACAACAGTTCAGGTTGTGTCATAAATGCGCGCGCTAGTGCAACTCGCTGTTGTTCACCACCAGATAACTGGCTTGGTAGATGGTCGACACGTTTTTCCAATCCAACAGCAGCTAATAATTCCGCTGCTCTTGCTTCATCTTCGGCTTCACCACGTAAAAGACAAGGAAGTGTGACATTACGTAATGCACTCAAACTCGGGATTAACAGGAAACTTTGGAAAACGAAACCTAAAGAGTCAGCGCGAATTTTCGCACGTGCTTCATCGTCCAGTTTTGATAATTCATGACCTAATAAAGTAATTTCGCCTGATGTCGGCGTATCAAGACCAGCTAGCAACGTCATCAATGTTGACTTACCTGCACCGGAAGTTCCGACGATGGCGATTTTTTCTCCTTTTCGGATGTCAACATTTACGTCTTTGAGGATTGTTAATTGTTCTTGATTAGTAGAGACTTGTTTAGAAACCAAATTGGCTTGAACAATAGGTGCATTAAGTACAGGTGTTTGCATGATTCGTATACTTTCCTTAGTTCTATTTTTTTGTTTTTCCGCTACTGCACATGCGAGCGAAAAGCTACTTGTCTTGGGTGATAGCTTGAGTGCAGGCTATCAGATGCCAATCGAAGAGAGTTGGCCTAGCTTACTCCCTGATGCGTTGTCAGAACATGGTCAAGATGTAACAGTTATTAATGCCAGCATTTCTGGCGATACAACCGGCAATGGCTTAGCACGGTTACCTCAGTTGCTAACTCAGCATAGCCCTGACATGGTACTTATTGAGTTAGGTGCCAACGATGGACTGAGAGGTTTCCCTCCTAAACTTATTACGTCGAATCTTTCAAAAATGATTACCATGATAAAAGATTCTGGTGCGGACGTTGTCATGATGCAAATTCGGGTTCCACCTAATTATGGTAAGCGCTATAGCGATATGTTTTACGATATCTACCCTAAGCTTGCACAGCATCAACAAGTTGCCTTGATGCCATTCTTCTTAGAGCATGTTGTCACCAAACCAGAGTGGATGATGGATGATGGCCTTCACCCAAAACCAGATGCACAACCTTGGATCGCTGATTTCGTTGCTCAAGAATTAATTAAACATCTCTAATTTTAATGGTCTAGCTCAATAAGTTTTACGTAACTTTACGTTAATCTATTTTCAATTCCACTCATCGAGGATAGATAACAACATGCGAATAGAACCGTTAATTCAAGGTGTTGTTGCTCGCTCTGCGCACCCCAAAGGGTGTCATGCATCTATTAAAGAGCAAATTGAATACGTAAAACGCGCCCCACAGATCAAAAAAGGCCCAAAACGGGTTTTGATTATTGGAGCCTCCTCTGGTTTCGGCCTAGCGGCACGAATCGCCTTAACGTTCGGTGGCGCTAACGCCGATACCATTGGCGTCTCATTTGAGCGTGGCCCTTCAGAGAAAGGGGTTGGGAGTGCGGGTTGGTATAACAACGTCTTTTTTAAGCAAGAAGCAAATCAAGCCGGGCGTACCGCAATAAATATTGTTGGTGATGCATTCTCTGGTTCGGTGCGCAATCAAGTGATTGAAGCCATTGAAACGTACTTTGAGGGTGAAGTTGACTTAGTCATCTATAGCTTGGCAACCGGTGTTCGACCTAAACCTGAATCTGATGAGTTTTGGCGCAGTGTCATTAAACCTATTGGTGAACCTGTCACTGGCGCTTCTATCATGCTGGAGAACGATAAGTGGACAGAAACCACCTTAACGCCTGCAACAGAAGAGGAAGCCAATGCCACCATTAAAGTAATGGGCGGCGAAGACTGGGAAAGCTGGATTGACACACTCATTAATAACGACTCTATCGCAAACGGCTGCAAAACCATCGCCTTTTCTTACATGGGCCCTGACATTACGCACCCAATTTATCTCGATGGTACGTTAGGTCGAGCGAAAATCGATTTACACCAAACCAGTCATTCATTAAACCTCAAACTCGCCAACTTTGACGGCGGTGCTTACGCAACCGTGTGTAAGGCGTTGGTGACGAAAGCCAGTGTATTCATACCTGCTCTAAGTCCTTACCTGTTAGCGCTTTATCGAGTGATGAAGGAAAAAGGTACTCACGAACGCTGTATTGAACAAATGCAGCGACTGTTTACTACGAAGTTATACGATCAAGAGAAAGTGCCAGTTGACGGTGAACGCTTGATTCGAATAGATGACTTGGAACTTGAACCGCAAGTTCAACAAGAAGTCCACGCTCTTTTAGAACAAATGAATGCTGATAACTTTAAAGAGATTGGTGATTACCAAGGTTTTAAAGATGAGTTTATGAAGATCAATGGCTTTAACTTTGAATATGTCGACTATTCGCAAGACATTTCTATTGAATCGTTAATGTCGCTTAAGCCTTGATGCTTGTTATCTGTTTCAAGGATGAGATATGTGACAACTATTCCTAGTCCTGAACACTTTTCAGGACTTTTTTTTGTTTCGAGCCCTAGCCACCCTATACTTAATTAAAAAGCGAGAACAAAATAGAGCAGTCTGCATTTTTAATTCACAGGAAGTGAAACCACGTAAAGGATGACCTATATGGGGAGATTGCAAACATTAGACTACGAAATCCCTGAGTCTATGCGAAGAAGTTGGCAGGAAATCGTCAACTTACTGGCTCAAATAACGCACGTACCCACCACATTAATTATGCGTATCCATCCAGATCGCATAGAAGTAAATACATCCAGCGAAACTATAGGTAATCCTTATCGTACTGGCGATACTGAGTTGCTTGGCAACGGTTTGTATTGTGAGCATGTCATAAAACACAAAAGTGAACTTATTGTCCCAAACGCGCTTGAAGATGAAGAGTGGCAAAATAACCCTGATATCAAACTAGGTATGATCTCTTATTGCGGCTTACCGCTATTCTGGCCAAATGGAGAGACGTTTGGAACTATTTGCATGCTTGATTCTAAGGAGAATGAATACTGCGACACTTACCGGCAATTGCTTGGGACTTTTAAAGATTCAATCGAAGCGCAGCTTTCCATCGTGCATCAGCAACACAAACTTCAGCGTCTTAACAACGAACTCAAAAATAGAGTTGAGAATCGCACTACAGATTTGGCGCAGTTAAGTTATTCCCTAACGCAAGAGATTGATCGTCGCAGAGCCGCTGAAAAGCAGGTGAGCTACCAAAAAACACACGATCAAGGAACTGGATTCCTAAACCGAGCAGCACTCGAAAATATAGTCAGTGACACACTCAGAACGTTAGATCACAGTCAGCAATCATTAATCGTAATAAACATTGGTTTTAGCAATGCACGCAGTATCCAAACCCGTTATGGCTTTGAAGCTTTCGACGAAATATTGAAAGAGTTTCGGTATCGTCTTGGTAAGCGGGAGTCTAGACATTTTGTTACGGGGAGGCCTAGCTCCAATGATCTCGTATTGCTCGTTTGGGGCACAGAAATCGATATAAAATTGCATCAGCTACTGAATGATATTACCGATATTGGTATGGGAAGTTTTAATGTAAAAGACACGGAGGTTCACCTAAACTCTTACATTGGTGTTGTACAAGCTCACCGAACCAGTAATGCTAAACAACTACTCCAGAATGCATGTTATGCCATGCTTTTGTGTAAAGAATCTGGCGAAGCGTATAGTTATTTTTGTGAAAGCCATTCAAATGAACTCAACAACCACAATCAACTGGAAAGCTACTTATTGCAAGCGGTAAGAAACGACGACCTAATGCTCTACTTTCAGCCCAAAGTGCACCCTCAAACCCACAAGTGGATTGGCGCAGAAGCGTTACTACGCTGGAGGCATCCAATACTTGGCGACGTATCCAACGAAGCATTAATACATATGGCTGAACAAAACGGGCTTATCTTTGAAGTTGGCTCTTTTGTTCTTCGAACCGCGATAGACAAAGCAAAACAATGGTCTGAGTTAATTGATAACTTCAAAATGGCCGTCAACGTTTCTCCCATTCAATTACAAAACGTAAATTTTGCAGAACAAGTGCAACACCTACTCGAGTCTTTTCATTTGCCAGCACACTTTCTCGAGCTCGAGGTGACCGAGAGCGCTTTAATTGCCGATGAGGTCGTAGCACGCACTACATTAAATAAACTGCACAAATTGGGCGTGACATTGTCACTTGACGATTTTGGTACAGGATATGCCTCGTTCAGCTATTTAAAGAAATATCCATTTGATGCCATCAAAATTGATAAAAGCTTCGTCCAGCAAATGGAAAAGTCGGACGATGATCGCGCGATAATTTGTTCTATCATACACATCGCGAAAAAACTGGAACTCCAAGTCGTGATCGAAGGCATTGAATCTCCCCAACAAGAACAGTTTCTCATTGGTGAGGGCTGTGATATCGGACAAGGTTTTCTTTATGGTAAACCTATGCCTTGTAATGAATTTGAGCAAAGTTTGTTTAATCAGCGCCTTTCTGGCGGGCAATACGCCTACTCTTCCTAAGCATTCTCTTTACTATGAGGGCGGTGGTTTCTATAATCGCCGCCCGCTTCTATTAAAAGGCCAATATCTTCATGGATCAGTTGACTGCCACGCTTAAGAAAATTGAAAAGCAGAACTACCGAGCTTATCAGCAAATCAAAGGTCAATACGACTTCACTGATTTCACTTTGTTTATCGATCATGTACAGGGTGACCCTTATGCATCGGCGTCACGTTTTCGTGCGACTCGCGCATGGTCTTTGACTGGTCTTGAGTGGCTAAGAGACGAGTCTCCTGCATTTCAAAGAGGTGCACGTGATTTTATTGCGCGTAGTTTTGAACAGTTTGCTAAACAAGAAAACTCAGTATCAATTTCACTGACAGGCCAAACTGTACTGGATAGCACCGCGGTGTTGTTTACTGAAGAAGGTATTGAACTGCGTTTTCGAGTTAACTTACCAGCCGAAGGTCGTTCAGTATTGGGGAAAAAAGCCAACAACATACTGACTTTCCACCTGCCTAAGTTTATCCGTCGAGCAACTTTAGAGCGTGAACTCGACAAAGCCGCTTTAATTAAGCACTGCCAAGTTGTTGAAGACCAAGATGCCCTGCGAGAACAGTTGGAGGCCAATAACTTAGTCGCGTTTGTCGCAAACGGCAGTATTCTTCCTCGAATTGCAGGTAATTGCGACCTTCCAATGAAAGAAGCCGTTGAGTTTAAAGCCCCTGAATCTCTACAAGTCACTTTACATGCGCCAAACAAGGGCCATGTCACAGGATTAGGAATTCCAAAAGGTATCACACTGATCGTAGGTGGCGGCTTCCACGGTAAATCTACCTTATTAAATGCAATAGAGCGTTCAATTTACGATCATATTCCAGGAGATGGTCGCGAATACATTGTTGCCGATAACAAGGCTATGAAGATTCGTGCCGAAGATGGCCGATGCGTACACCACTTGAACCTCTCGAACTACATCAACCATTTACCGATGGGTAAAGATACGGCGGACTTTTCTACTCAAGACGCATCAGGCTCAACGTCGCAAGCCGCTTGGCTTCAAGAGTCTATTGAAGCGGGTGCAAGCACATTATTGATTGATGAAGATACTTCTGCTACCAACTTCATGATTAGAGATGAGCGTATGCAGGCATTGGTGGCAAAAGGTGATGAGCCAATTACTCCTCTCGTCGACCGCATTGGTCAATTACGAGATGATCTTGATATCTCTACCATTATCGTTATGGGTGGGTCAGGCGACTACTTAGACGTTGCCGATACCGTCATTCAAATGCACGACTACCAAGCCGTTGATGTGACTGAAAAAGCGAAAGAAGTTATCGCTCAGCACCCTACTCAACGTCATAACGAGTCGGAAGAACGTTTACAGACCTTCCCACCTCGAGCACTGAACCGCGTTGCGTTGATGAATATTCTCACTGACGGCAAGTTCCGTGTGAATGCGAAAGGCAAAGAGTCACTTCGATTTGGTAAAGAGTTTACTGATCTTAGCGCTTTGGAACAGATAGAGTCAGCCGATGAAATCAACACAATTGGCTGGTTATGGTTCCAAATTGCTCAACTTCCAGGTTGGTGTAATCATCCAGCGAAGGAGATTGAAGAAATGCTGTCTGGTGAGTGGCATGCCGCTCTTCCTAAGCAAGGCGACTTAGCCAAACCACGCACACTAGACGTTATGGCTGCCCTCAACCGCATGCGAAAATCTCAGTTTAAGCCATCATGCTAGTTTTGATACGCTGACAAAGACAGTGCAATCAAAAGGCAGCTATAGTTAGCTGCCTTCCTTTATCTTTATTCTTAGCGAATCATTCGTTTCTCAGTACATTCCACGCTTCACAAAGAACTCTAAATCTTTCTGCATTGCCATTTTCCCGATCAGGATGCCAACGAAGCGCGAGTTTTCGCCATTGTTTTCTAATTTCCGCAGGCGTAGCGTCAGTGTTAAGTTCAAAGAGTGACAGTGCCTTTGTCTTATCTACGCTGGCTACCGACGAACCACCGATGAACTTTTGATAAGTTGTCCAAAATTCATTCAACAGTCGACGCACTTCATCTTCGTCCGCTTCGTAATTGCGCCAATCTAAGTAATACTCACGCAAAGGATCATGAATATCGATCTTATGCCTCAAAGCTTCCATCGAAGACATGAGCTGAATATCCATGGCTTCGACTTGAAGCCAACTATCCGGATACAGAGTGTCTTGCAGTTGATATAATGCATTCATGATCAGGAAATTTCTTTTGAATAAATCCTTATCGGGAGAGTCGTCCAGCTTTGAAATATAACCTTGTTCACCCAACGAGCTTGCCAAGGTGTGCACTTTCCAATTGGAGGGCTGTTTTCTCAGAATTTCTAGCATTGGCCAAAGCAGCGGATTTTCTATTGCATGAGGCTCAATACTATTGACAGTACGTTGTCCTTCCATTCATCCTCTCTGACACGAGTTTAGGGCCCCATTCACGGCACAAAAAACATAGTTTCCACTTTGTAGCATAAATGCAAAAAGGCCGATAGTCATTCACCATCGGCCTTTGTAAGGAGATCACGTAAAGGTTAAATAACCCCTAGCTCACGTAAACGTTCCATAAGGTAGCTATGTGCAGTGTAGCGCTCAGATAACACCACTTCCGGCTTTGGATGCAGGAACAACGGTAATGAGATACGTGACTTTTCTTGACGGCCACCCGTAGGGTTGATTACACGGTGAGTCGTTGAAGGGAAATAACCACCTGACGCTTCTTGAAGCATATCACCAATGTTGATGATTAAGTTCCCGAAGTCACATGGTACATCGATCCAATCACCCTCTTTACTCTTTACTTGCAGTCCAGGTTCATTAGCAGCAGGCAAAACCGTTAACAGGTTAATGTCTTCATGCGCAGCAGCACGAATAGCGCCTGGCTCTTCTTCGCCTGTCATCGGTGGGTAGTGAAGCACGCGTAGTAATGTTTTGTCACTGTTATTGATCATTTCTGACAACGCGATAGAGAACTTCTCTTGAACGTCCTTAGGTGCGTACGCTTCAACCCAGCCTAATAGCTCTTGAGCAAATGCATTGGCACGCTCGTAGTACTCTAAGATTTCAGCTTTAAGCTGCTCTGGGATCTGACCCCAAGGGTAAACATGAAAGTACTCTTTGATGTCTTTCACTTTGTGCCCTTTCGCCACTTCAGACACAGAAGGTGGGAAGTAGCCATCTTGGGTGTCTACGTTAAAGTGAAAATCATTCTTTTGTTCTGAACAGAAAAACTCATGCCAGTTTTTGTAAATTGACTCTACAAGCTCTTGTGGAATCGGGTGGTTTTTCAACACACCGAACCCCGTTTCGCGTAGAGAGGTAACGAACTGTTGAGCAGCATCGTCAGCAAGATAATCGACAGTTTCCAGTTTCATGGCTTTACTTCTTTTTTATTAGACTGAATCATGGATTCTATGGATGGGCATGTTGTAAATCAAACTTTAATGAAAAGTGCACGCGCAAACGTTTTAATGTTGAGCAGTTTGCCAATAAATCAACATTTTCAGTGATCAAAAAACCCATTAAAATATCAATTGCACACCGTTCAATTAAGTGCAATCATTAACACAATCTATGGAGTCCCACTGTAAGATAAATTGAAGGATCAAATAACTCTATGAAAAGCACCTCGACACTCTTAGGATTAACGATTTTTTATGCCATCGTGTTTTTATTTTCTGCGTTGGAACCTAACTCACGTGCAGTTTGGTTTGCGGAGATTATCCCGGCGATTGGTATTCTTGTTGCTATTTGGGCGATTTCGATTCGCTATCAGTTCAGTAATACGGCTTACTTTTTAATGTTCATCTGGCTCTGTTTGCACACTATCGGTGCGAAATATACGTTCTCCGAAGTGCCGTTTGACTGGTTTAACGACATGATTGGTTCAGAGCGAAATAATTTTGATCGCGTTGCGCACTTTTCAATTGGCCTTTACGCATATCCGATCGCTGAATACTTGATAAACAAAAAACGGTTCAACAAAGCGTTCTCTTGCTGGTTTGCTTTGTTTGCTATCATGTCACTTGCTGCTGGCTATGAGATTATCGAATGGTGGTATGCGGAGTTGGCTGGTGGCGATGAGGGAATTGCCTTTCTGGGCTCGCAAGGTGACATATGGGACGCCCAGAAAGATATGTTGTGCGATACCGTTGGTGCAGTGTTGTCGTTATTCTTAATGTCGGCTCAACGTCGATTCTCTCAACCATTCTAAATAAGGGTTAAACCCATCAACAATTGGAACCTGTACGATTTGAGCGACCTCGTATTCGTGCAGGTTTTCTATTTTCTCTTCCACCAATTCATAAAGTTCTCGACGAGTTTTGATGACTAGCAACCATTCGTTGTCAGTACAAACCTCCCCTTTCCAAACGTAGTGGCTTTCAATAGGCATTGTTTGAATACACGCGGCTAATTGGGCATCTAGCAAACCTTTAATGATCTGATCTCGATTTTTTTCATTACTGGTTGTACTTAAAACCATGCAATAGTCATGTTTCATACTCATTTTCTAGCCCTTTATTATTTCATCGTCACTTTGCCGCCAATCATTTTGTAAGCGGGGGTTCCTCTTACTAGGGTATCTCTTGCAAACTCTTGTCCGCAAGCGGGGCAAATACATGGGGTTTGTGTGAAATCGTCAACAATGCGCTCTTTGAAGCATTTAACCAGTGCGCCTTTCCCGCCTTTACGGTACTTAAATAGTTGAGTTTTACATTTAGAGCAAAAGATATCGACGGTTTTCGTCGGTTGTTTTTTATTCGGTTTCGCCATGGTTACTTTCTATATCCGGTTTGACCCATACATTATTAAAATCAAACCAACCTAAGGCATTACACTTTGCATTTTGTAACGCACCGCTGTGGTCTTTATTCACGCCTAGCCAGCAGTGAAACATAGGAATCACCTGACAGCTTTTTACTAACTGTCGTCCTAGCTCACGCGCAGGAAAGTCTGTGTGCATCCCAGCACGCCATTGATCGACAAGTTTAGCCCATTCACTAAAATCGTAACCTGAACTGAACTTCTCAATATCACTGTAATCCAGGAGCCAGCCCGCCAACGCGTCATTTCGGTTCGTTGCAATGCCCATAGCTTTCACCCAGATATCCACTTCCTCCGGCGCGGGCGGTTGAGAATCATAACGAATAAACTCAACCTCTATACCGTGCGGTTTTAAGAGTGTCTTGATGGCCTTGGCAACTACTGGAAACATCGGATGCTTTTTCTGATACGCTACGGAAATTACCTTATTAGCCTGTGGTACGCTGCCCGCTTCCGCTGGCCTGAGATCAATCCAACCGGGCTTAAGGCCAAAGGCTTGCAATACTCCCAGTTCCATCACTTTATCTTGTGGAACATGCGCGTAAATCTGGTGACTGTTGAGGGTTTGCGAGAGGAACTCTGCCCAACGTGGATCTTTTGCAATCCCAGTGTTTTTGTTTAGTAATAGGAATGTACAGCCAGGGTCCAGCTCGACTTCATCGGATGAACCTTGTTTATCCATCTTCGGCTTTGACAGGCTTGGATAAACCATTGAAGAATAGGCTTCATCGATTACCCACACCTCCACTTGGTCAAGTAAAGGGCGAAAACCAAAGTAGCCATCAAAAGCCGTCAAAATAAGACGCTTATCATCATTCATTTTAACTTGGAACGGCCCTGTCCCTATCGGTTGTCTATCGAAGCTTTCAGAACGCAAAGCACTCGGTAGCAAAATTTTTGCTTGCGACTCACTCAGAGCCAGAGGCAGGTAGCGATCAGGACGGATGAGCTCAATATCAACGGTCCACTCTTGTGGCGAAGACACCCGCTTTATGTGAGAAAACAAGTTCAAGCTATTTAACGCAAGCACACTCTCAAGAACACAACTGGTTGTTAACGGTTCACCGTTATGAAAGCGTACTCCACGACGAAGATAAAAACGCCAATGTGTATCAGAAATTGCTTCCCACGTGTGGGCTAAATCTGGTTGAAGTTGTTCATTTTCATCAAGGCGAGTGAGTCCGCTAAAAATTTGTCTGGCGATGTGCTGTTCAGAACGCCGCATCGGTTTCTGCGGGTTTAACATCGACAATGGTCGATAATAAGGCAAACGCACGACCTGCTCGCCCTGTCGATGCTGAAGCCCTAAATAACCTTGGATAACCTGCGTCAATCGTGCCGCATCGTTATCAAGCGCATCTAGAGCCTGACCGATTTTCCCTTCATCGAGATAACGCCTGGCGAGGTTTTCGCTGACGTCGCTTCGATTACGTTTAAAAACGAGTTTCGAAAGTTTTCCTCGACCCGCTGCCGGATGCCACTCAATCCAGCCCTCTTCTTCAAGTTTATTTAGAACAATACGAGCATTACGACGTGTACAAAACAACGCTTCGGTGATGTCTTCGAGCTGAACGTCCGTATCGTGACCGGAAAATTTTTCAAACAGTGTTTCGAACTGAACACGTAAACGAGGGCTACTCATAAAGAGGAAATTCTTATCTTGTTGTCGATAAGCTAAGTTTCCTCATTTTTACCAAAAAGTGCAAACATCACACTATAAATTATTGAATATCGATACCAATTTCTCGCGAAAGTTCAGCCAGTTGTACCTCGTTGTCGAGCTTGATAGACCATTTGCACTCTGCTCCATGAGATAAAACAACGTTCGCTCCTCTACCCAGCAACTGAATTGCATCGGTTTGCGCTTGCAAGGTTACCATTGCACTACCGGAGAGCTTAATCACTATTTCACGCTGGGTTGCAATGATTTTTCCTAATGAAAACTCAATCACCATCTTAGTTTATACCGACTTTGTTTTGTGTTGTTTCACAGCGATGGTCAAGCGACTGGTACACACTAAACGGCCTCGCTCATCAGTGATATCGATTTGCCACACTTGCGTTGAAATACCCAGATGAAGCGGTTTTGCCGTACCAATCACATGACCACTTCGCATGGCTCGCACATGGTTCGCGTTAATATCTAAACCGACGCAGTAGCTGCCCTCATCGACAGAGAAGTTTGCAGCCAATGAGCCTAATGTTTCTGCGAGCACGACTGATGCACCACCGTGAAGCATTCCTAAAGGTTGATGAGTAAAGCTGCATACGGGCATGGTTGCTGTCAGGGAGTCGTCAGTGAAATCTGTATATTTAATTTGTAGGTGCTCGATCAGGGTATTTTTTGACGTGGCATTCAGAATCTCTATGCTTACGGGCTTTTTCCATATACTCATTGTTTTACTCTTAGTTTCACAAACTGGTTTGTTAGGTTGTAACGATGTACTGGGAAGCTAGCATAGACGCTACCTGGGCATAACTTCAAGACGTAACATCTCACCTTCTTTATCAATCAGATGAATAACTTGATCCATGCATCATGTTACTATTTGGGTATATACTATTGCTTCAAAACAAAAAATTAAATGGAGCCTATTATGAAGGTATGGATGAAAGCCTCTGCTCTTTTAACTATCGCGGGTTTAACAGCGTGTAGCGCATCACCGACGGGTCGCAACCAGATCCTGATGTTTTCAGATCAGGAAATGTCATCGCTTGGCGCTAAATCTTTCGAACAAATGAAGAAAGATATCCCAATCAGCAAAGATCGCAAAACGAATGCCTACGTTCAATGCGTTGCCAAACACATCACTGACACCATTCCCGCTCAATCTGGATTTAAAGACTGGGAAGTCGTTGTTTTTGATAGTGAACAAGTCAATGCGTTTGCTCTACCAGGTGGGAAGATCGGCGTGTATACCGGGCTTTTAGATGTCGCGAAAAACCAAGATCAGTTGGCAACAGTCATTGGTCACGAAGTCGCTCACGTCCTCGCTGACCACAGTAATGAACGTCTCTCACAAAGTCAGTTAGCAAATGCCGGGTTGTCTCTAGCAAACGTTGCCATTGGAGCTTCCGAGTACAAACAGTATCAACAAATGACGATGGCGGCACTTGGTGTCGGTGTTCAATACGGTGTTATCTTGCCATACGGTCGTACTCAGGAATCCGAGGCTGATATTGTCGGGCTGGAATTCATGGCAAAAGCAGGTTTCGACCCACGTCAAAGTGTCGATTTATGGAAAAATATGAGTGCTGCATCAGGTGGTTCTCAACCACCTGAATTCTTCTCAACCCACCCATCGCACAGTACGCGCATTAAAGATTTACAAGCAACCATAAATAAGCTGCCTGCGTATAACGCGAAAGCACCAAGATGTGGCTAATTCATTGCTACTTGCTACTATCGTCTACTACTTAAGCTTGCCAAGTAAATTACCACCTTCTAAAGAAGGTGGCTTTGTGTGAGCCCCCTAAAAGGGGACCTTTGTTTAGTCCAGCGCCAATTGCTGCTGCTCTACTCGCTCTTGCTTCTCTTGATGTCTTACATATCGGCGTATTATTTCTTCATTGATTCCAACACTATCGACAAAATAGCCTCTTTGCCA